>CAWARN010000007.1:0-118772 GCA_963784455.1 uncultured Acidobacteriota bacterium
GTCGCCCAGTCGGCCAGTTTCCGGCGCGGGCCCTCGAGCTTGCCGAGCCCCTCTTGAATCGCGCCGTAGAACTTCTCCCAGGCGCGCGGCACGCCCGTCATGACGGTCGGCTTCACGCGCTGGAGGTCGCGCGCGACGCTCGTCATCGTTTCCGCGAAGTAGATGCTGACGCCGTCGTAGAGGCAGCGGAACAGGACGGCCCGCTCGAAGACGTGACTGAGCGGCAGGAACGACAGGATGCGGTCGGAGGATGGAGATCGAGCCACCCCTGGGTCGCGACGATGGTCGAGACGATGTTCCCGTGCGTCAGCATGACGCCCTTGGGATCTCCGGTCGTGCCGGAGGTGTAGACGATGGTGGCGAGCGCGTCCCGCGGGATGGCCTCCGCCTCGGCGCGATACCGTTCGGCCGCCAGGTGGTCGGTCGCCAGCGTGCGCTCGCCAATCGCGACGACGTCGGCCATCGTCACCACGCGGATCGGGCCGCCGCCCCCGGCGTCGCCCTCGATGACGACAATCGTCCGCAACTCGTGCGCGCGCTCGTCGACCTCCGCGATCTTCGCCACCTGGGCGGCGTTCGAGACGATGGCGACGCGCGCCGCCGTCTCGTTCAGGATGAACCACATCTGGGGCGCCGAGAGCGTGGGGTAGAGGGGAACCGTCACGGCGCCCGCCGTGATCACCGCGAGGTCGCCAATGACCCACTCGGGCCGGCTCTCGCTGGCGAGCGCCACGCGGTCGCCCGGCTCGAGCCCGAGGGCCCGCAGCCCGAGGCTGAACGCCCGCACCTGCTCGAAGAACTGCCGGCTGGAAAGGCCCGTGGGGCCCCGTTCCTCGCACCGACAGACCAGGTCGGGCTTGGAATACCTCTCCAGGCATCGGAAGGGCAGGTCGGCCAGCGTGAGCTCTTCGGTCGTTTTCACAGGAAAGCGGATTCTACTCAGTATCCTGCCGCCTTGTCCACCAGGTTCGCAAGCGCCTCGCCACGCTCGAACCGCCGCAGGTTCGCCGCGAACAGGTCGACGGCGAGGGACCAGTAGTCGTCCCGGAACGCCGAGGTGTGAGGGGTGATAACCACGTTCGGGAGGTCCCACAGCGGGCTGGACGCCGGCAGCGGCTCGTGCTCGAACACGTCGAGCGCGGCGCCGGCAATCGTGCCCCGCGCCAGTTCAACGGCGAGTTCGGCCTCGCGCACGAGCTTGCCCCGCGCCACGTTGACGAGGATCGCGTCCGGCTTCATCCGCCGAATCTGCTCCGACCCGACCAGCCCCCGCGTCTCGGCGGTCAGCGGGGCCGTGAGCACCAGGACATCGGCGCGGCCGAGCACCGCGTCGAGCCCGTCAGGCGGATAGACCGCGGACACGCATGCGGGACGCGAACCCGAGGCGGTGCGGCGCACGGCGATGACGTCCGCGCCAAGCGCCGCGGCCCGCTCGGCCACCGCGGTGCCTATGGCCCCGAGGCCAACGATGCCTATCGTCCGGCCCCGAATCATCCGGAATCGCGCCAGGCTCTCCTTCCCCCATTCGCGTTCGACCTGGCGTCGGAGCGCCAGGTGGATCTGGCGGAAGAGCACGATCGTCACGCCGATGACGTGCTCGGCCATCGCGTCGCCGTGAATGCCGCGGGAGTTGGTGAGCGCCACCGCGCTGCTGCGAAGTCCCGGGAACAGGAGGCTGGCGACGCCCGCCGCCGGGCTCTGAATCCATCGCAGGCGCGAAGCGACCGCGAACTCGCCGGGCGTCAGCTGCGACAGGAACGCGACGTCGGCCTCCGGCAGCTCGCGCAGGCGCGCCTCGGGGGACGGTGCGTTGACGATCGCCAGATGGGCAAACGCCTGCCGGAGCCGGTCGACCTCCCCGGGCGGCAGCGTCCAGACCGGGTCGGAGTAGACGGAGGTGACGACCTTCATCAATCCCGCCGCCACTCTCCCGACCGTCCGCCCCGCTTCTCCATCAGCCGGATCTCGCCGATCACCATCGTCTTGTCCGCGGCCTTGACCATGTCGTAGATGGTGAGCGCGGCCACCGACACCGCGGTGAGCGCCTCCATCTCGACGCCGGTCTGCGCGCTGGTTCTGGCGACCGCCTCAATCTCGTACCCGTCGGGGGTCTCCGTCAATGTCACGTCGACGTGCGTCAGCGGCAGCGGGTGGCACAACGGGATCGAGATCCGCCGTCTTCTTGGCGGCCATGATGCCGGCGAGCCTGGCGGACTGGAGCGGGTCGCCCTTCGCCAGACGTCCGGCGCGGATGAGCGCGAGCGCGTCGGGTGCGATGGAGATGTGCCCTCGCGCGACGGCCTCCCGAGCGGTCGTGGCCTTGGCGCTGACGTCCACCATGCGGACCTGGCCGCGGTCGTCGACGTGCGAGAGGGCGGCCACGCCGGGCTTACCTCGTCTGGCCATGAGCGGAATTCGCGAGATGGAACGCGAGGCCCTCGAGCGAAATCGTCAGATCGACGTTCTTCACCTTGACCCCGGCCGGGACCGTCACGCTGCCCGGCGCGAAGTTGAGGATCGCGCGGATCCCGGCGGCGACGGCGAGTCCCGCCGCTTGCTGCGCGGCCGCCGCGGGCACCGCAATCATCGCGATGCGGATCGCCTCCCTGCGGACGACGACCGGCAGTCGGCGCACGTGGACGATCGGGATCCCGCCGCGCGATGTCGTCCCGACCTTGGTCGGCGCCCGGTCGAAGAGCGCCACGGGGAAGAAGCCATGGCGCGAAAACCCCGGATAGTCGGCCAGCGCCTGGCCGAGGTTGCCCGCGCCGATGACGCCGACGTTGATAGGTTCAGAAACGCCGAGGATCTGACGGAGGTGGGCAGCCAGACCGGCCACCGAGTACCCGACGCCGCGTACGCCGAACTCCCCGAACCACGCCAGGTCCTTCCGAATCTGGGCGGCGTTCAGATGGAACTGGTCGGCCAGCGATTGCGAAGACACCGTTCGCACGCCGCTCGCCGCCAGGTGGTCCAGGCAGCGGAGGTAGATGGAGAGCCGGTTGGTCGTGAGCTCGGACGCCTGGTCGGCGGCCGCGCGCTTCCTGTTTTCCGGTTTCACAAGGTGGTCGCGATCTGTACGGAAGCGCTCGCTCGATCGTCAAGCGCATGCTAAGATTCGCCCTCATGACACAGCCATCTTCCGACCAGAAGGGCCCGGCCGAATTCAAGCCGCTCGTGGCTGCGGACTCGACGATGAGCGAGTTCACCTTCCGGGCGCTGGTGCTCGGTCTGGTGATGTGCGTCGTGCTCGGCGCCGCCAACGCCTACCTCGGATTGCGGGCCGGCATGACCATCGCCGCGACCTACCCGGCCGCCGTCATCGGGATGGCCGTGCTGCGCCTGTTCAAAGGCAGCGTCCTCGAGGAGAACTTCGCGCGAACCGTCGGCTCGATCGGGGAGTCGGTGGCGGCCGGCGCGATCTTCACGATCCCGGCCTTCGTCATCCTCAAGCTCTGGACGTTCGACCCGGCGCACATGTGGGAGGAGTACCTGCTCTCGGCCGCGCTGATGATCCTGGGCGGCATCCTCGGAATCATGTTCGTCACCGTCCTGCGCCGCGTCATGGTCGAGGACCCGGGCCTGCCGTTCCCCGAGTCGGTGGCGGCCAGCGAGATCCACAAG
Organism: uncultured Acidobacteriota bacterium; assembly: GCA_963784455.1. Taxonomy (GTDB): domain Bacteria; phylum Acidobacteriota; class Vicinamibacteria; order Vicinamibacterales; family Fen-181; genus FEN-299. Next base: position 3,625 of record CAWARN010000007.1, read on the forward strand.
GCCGGCCAGCGCGGCACCGAAGCCGCGACGCAGCTGTTCAAGGCAATGGGTGTCGGCGCGTTCATCAAGCTGCTCGACGGCTTCGGCATCTTCCGCGCGGGCAACGAGTTCGAGATCGGCGTCGGCACGGTCAAGCAGAGCTTCGTGAAACTCGGCCTGACCGACACCTCGTCGAAGATCACGGCGGGCGGCATCACGACGTTCTCTGCGCCCGACGTCACGCCAGCCTACCTCGGCGTCGGCTACATCATCGGCCCCGAGCTGGGGGCGCTGAACTTCGCCGGCGGTCTGCTCGCCTGGGGCCTGTTCGTCCCGCTGCTCATCTTCTTCCTGGGTCCGGGGCTGATTGACCAGTACATGGCCGCGAACGGCGGCAACGAGACGGCGGCCTGGGGCGCGATGGTCGCCCACCTGTGGCGGTTCATCGTCCGGCCGATCGCGGTGGGCGGCATGCTGGTCGGCGCCTGCTTCACGCTCTACAAGATGCGCAAGAACCTGATCGCCGGCGTCAAGCGGAGCATCGCCGACGTGAAGAAGTCGGCGGCGGCCGCCGCGGCGACCAAGCGGACCGAGCAGGACCTATCGCTCAGGGTGGTCGGCCTCGGTATCGCCGTCCTGTTCGTGCTCATCTCGGCGCTCTACATGTACTTCACCGGCACGATCGGCGCCGCCGTTGTCGCCGCGGTGGTCATCCTCGTCACCGGGTTCTTCTTCGCCGCGGTCTCGGGGAACCTCGTCGGCATGATCGGGTCGTCGAACAACCCGCTCTCCGGCCTGACGCTTGCGACGACGATTGTCGCCGCGCTGACGATGGTGCTGGTCGGCGCCAAGGGGACGCAGGGCGTCCTGGCCGTGCTCGGCGTGGCAGCGGTGGGCTGCGTGTCAGCCGCGGTGGCCGGCGAGATGCTGCAGGACCTGAAAGTGGGTCACATCCTCGGCGGCACGCCGTGGAAGATGCAGGTGGGCGACCTGATCGGCGTCGTCGCGGCCGGCCTGGTCATGTTCTTCCCGCTCTACATGATGCATACCTCCGACGTCGCGCAGTTCGGCGCGGCCGGCGGGTTCGGCGGCAAGACGTACGCGGCGCCGCAGGCCGGCCTGATGGCGGCCCTGTCGCAAGGCATCGTCGGCGGCGAGATGGCGTGGCCGCTCGTATTCGTCGGGATCGCGATGGGCATCTCGCTCATCCTGATCAAGGTGCGGAGCCCCATGCTGTTCTCCGTCGGCATGTACCTGCCGCTCGGGACGACCTTCGCGATTTTCTGCGGCGGGATGATTCGCGGCGTCGTGGACAAGGTCCGCACCAAGAGGGGATACAACGACGCCCAGAAGGCGCGCGTGGAGAACGCGGGGGTGCTGGCCGCCTCGGGCCTGATCGCCGGCGAGGCGTTGCTCGGGCTCTTCATCGCGGCCGTGGTCGGCGTACGCTCCTCGCACGCGTTCTGGTCAGTGTCGGGATTCTCCGATATCGCGCCGTGGCTGGCGATCCCGGTGTTCGCGTTCCTCGCCTGGTATCTGATCGCGATCCCGCTGACCAAGGCGGGCGCGGCCGACGAGCCGGCGCCGCCGACGGCAATCATGTAGACGGGGACAGAATTCGGAAATTGGAATGTAGAATTGAGAATTCGGACGTGTGAATTCTCAGAATTCTCAATTCTCAATTCTCAATTCTCAATTCGGAACGATGCGGAACGCGGCGAGTGCCCGCCGCGCGGACGGGCCGCTGCCGACCGATACTTCGAGGATGTAGTCGCCCGCGGTCAGCGGTGCGAGGGCGACTTCGCCCGACACGATCCGAGCCCCGCCCTCCTGCCTCTCGGACGACGCGACCGGGAGCGGAAGCGGGCTGCCGGTCCTGTCCAGCAAACGCGCGGACGCCGGCTCGGCGGCACCGACAATCGAGGCTTCAATCCTCGCGCGCTCCTGCCGGCGAAATCGCAAATCGGCGACCGGAGCCCACTCGGGGCCGGCAAACGGCCCCCGCCGGAACAGCGATGGCTGGCCGAGCAGCGGCCCTCCGCCGGATGCCGCAGCCGGCACGGTCACCTGCAGCGTCTGGGTGGCGGCTACCGCGGTGCCGGCCGCCTTCGACGCCAGCCGGACGTCGTACGCCCCTGGCCCGACCGCGCCCGCTGCCGGCAACCGAACGAGGAAACTCCGTGATTCGCGTGTCAGCGTCTGGCGAACGGCGTCGATTGTGGAACCGCCGGGTCCTGTCACCTCGACCGAGACGTCGGCCCCAGTGTCCCACTGTTCGATTCGAGCCACGGAGGCGGCGTCGAACTCCCCCGCCACCCAGAGAGACGCCTGCGGTGCGCCGTCCGGGCCGGCGCGCCACGTGAATCCGGCCAGCGCCCGCACCACCGTCCCCCGGCCGATCCTCGACACTGCCGAGAGCGCGTCAGCCACCTGCGAGATCGAAGTCGACGGCGACGCCGACGCTAGCGGCCGGGGCGCCGGCGTGGCTGGGGGCTGCGCCTGCACCGCGAGCGAGACCGCGCCCACTGCCGTCAGCGCCGCAGCCGCCACCGACACCCGCCAACTGCGCATGGGACCTCCCTGAGCCCTGTCCTGAGCCCTGAGCCTTGAGCCCTGAGCCCTGAGCCCTTCTTCAGGGGACGATCTTGAACGCCGCCAGTACCTTCTGCGTCGTGGCTCCCTGGGTGATCGTCGCTTCGAGAACGTAGTCGCCGACGCCGAGCGGCGCGAGCACGACCTCGCCCGACACCACCTTCGCCCCGTTCTCGTCGCGCGTGGCGGACACCACCGGCACGCCCAGCGGGTTGCCCGCCCGGTCGAGCAGCCGAACCTCGCCGGCCGTCATCGGGCCCAGCACGCCGACTTCGACCTTCAACCGCTCCTGCCGTCGGAACCGCAGGTCGGCGGCCGCGACGAACATCGTCCCCGTATACGGCCCGCGCCTGAACAACTGCGGCTGGCCGACGGCGATGGCGCCGGCCTTCGGCCACTCGGGCAGGACCACGTGCAGCGTCTCCGTCGAGCCGAGCGACACGCCGACCGGCCTGGTGGTGACGCGCAGCGAGTAGTCGCCGGCCGACTGGCCGGCCGGCACCGGCACGCGAAGCACGAAGCCGCGCGTCTCGCGCGTCACGGTCTGCTTCGAGTTCTCGAGGCTGGTCTTGTCGGGCGCGGTGACGGCGATGCCGACGTCCGCGCCGGCCTTCCACTGCTCGTCCCGCGAGGCCACCGAGAGGTCCCACTCGCCCACGAGCCAGAGGACGGGCGTGATCAATCCGTCCGCCGAGGCCGCCCACGTATAGCTGGCACGCGCCTGCACCACGGCATCGGTGCGAACCCGTCCGAGGCTCGACACGGCGCTGGCGACGGGCGAGGCCGGAGTGGATTTCGCCGCCGTAACGGAGGCGATTTCCGCCAGGTCCGCCTTGGTCGCCGCCCTGTAGCCGCGGCGGTGGCGGACGTCCACTCCGGACCGCTTCACCCGCACCTTGATCGCCCGGTATCCCCCGTCAGCCTTGGGATTGGTCGAATAGTAGCCGAGAAGGTAGTAGGAGCTGAGATCGTCCACGACGCGGCGGAGTCCGCGATCGAGGTCGTTGCTGTTCACGATGGCGACGCCATCGGTGTTCTCGGCCATTGTCCGGAGCGAGTCGAGGCGATTGCGCAAGCTCGCGGCGTCGGCCGCCAGGCTGATCATCGGTTCGGTGGCGGGAGTGTCGAAGACGACCAGGCCCCTCGGGTCCATCGGGTAGAAGCTCACGTTGGCCCGGTTCGCGTCGTTCAGCATCTGGCGGAAATCGAGGCCGTGGTCCTCCTGCGAGAGGACCGCGCGATCGGACTCGCAGCGCGACATCTCGGGGTCGAGCCGGCTGAGCCCGCCCAGGGTCGGCATCGGCAACCGGCCGTCGCGGGCATAGAGCATCCAGCCCTCGCTGACGGCGAGGACCGCCTTCCGCTCCTCGCGAAGGCCGCCGAGATGAACCACCAGCCCCTGCAGCGATTCGAGCGTCATGCGCTCCCGGCGACGCCGGATCATCTCGCGCGCGACCCCCGACATTCCCCCGGTGTCCCCGGGCCCCGCCGGGTAACAGCGCATGTACTGTTCCTCGATCGGGTCGAACTCCGTGAGAGTGCCGCGGCGGCCCCACCGCCAGAACCGCTCCAGCATCGCCTCGATGCTCTCGGTCCGGCGGGCGAACGTCACGGTGCCCGCCGGCAGCTCCGGCGTCGTGACGGCAATGAGGTCGTCCGGGCCGAGCGCCCCGTACAGGAACCGCGTGAGGGCGGCGCGCGAGTTCATCGCGCCCTCGGTTGAGATGTGGTAGGTGTCGAGGAACAGCACGAAGAGCCGCGCCTTCGACTCGGCCACCATCTCGCGCGACTGCGCCACGGTGTTCGGCTCGGGGGCGCGGGCGCGGTCGAGCACGGTCGGCGCCTGAATGATGACGTGCTCGAAGGTCTCCACCTTCTGGGGCACGCCGTCCTCGGACACCTCGAAGTCCTCCTGCTTCAGGTCCAGGACCGGCTTCCCGTCCGCGGTCGGGTAGGCGTCCACGCGAACGAAATTCACCCCGGCGCGGAACACCGGCGGCTGCTGGGCCTGCTGCCCCTGTTGCGCGGGAGGCTGGCCTGGCGGCGCCTGTCCCTGGGAGGCCGGCGGCTTCTGCGTCTGCGGCGGCGGCGGCTGGCCCTGGGCCAGCAGCAGCGCCCCGCCGGACGCGAGCGCGATCGCGACGACGAGCCGGGACGCGACTCCTGGAGCGGACGATGGAACGGAGCGTGTGCGCATAAGCGTTCTCGACGGAGGACGGCCGCGTCGGGATCTCTATTGAGACTGCACGATCGGAGCCAGGGAGCAGCTGGCAGCTCTCAGCGGGCAGCTGGCAGCGGATGTCCGCCCGCGATCCGCTGTCGGCCGTCGGCTGCGAGCTGTCAGCTTCCAGGTGTCTCCAACATGCCCTCGATCTGTGTTCGCGCCAGCGCGATCAGCTGGTCGCGGTCGTCGAGCGTCATACCGGTGGTCTCGATCGCCTCACCCACGCGCACGTCGACCGTCACCGGATGGATCAGCCGGCTCCCCTTGGTCATCGCCGCCCGGCCCCCGATGATGGCCACGGGCACGAGCGGCACCTGCGCCTTGATGGCCATGATGAAGCCGCCCTTCTTGAACGGCAGCAGTTCGCCCGTGCGGCTTCGCGTGCCTTCCGGGAACACGAGGAATGAATGCCCGCGCGCCACGGAGGCGGCGGCCAGGTCGACCGCCTGCTGCGACTGCTCGTGATTCCGCCGTTCCACGGGGATGAAGCCGGCGACCGGCGCAGCCCGGCCGAGAATCGGCATCCGGCCAAACTCCGCCTTGTAGAGCAAGTGCAGCCGCGGGTGGAGCACGTGGAACAGGAGCGGCGCGTCGATGTTGCTCGTGTGATTCGCGCAGTAGACCGCCGTTCGTCCCCCCGGGAGCCGCTCCGCGCCGGCCAGGCGCGCCGAAATCCCCGAGAGCGCGAGCCCGAGGCCGACGCCGCCGTGCGACAGCACGAAGAGCAGACCGGGCCACTTGAAGAGCCACGCCACGAGCAGGCCGGGCGGGCCGACGAGAAGGACGTAGACGGAGATGGCGAGGTACGCGGCGAACGAGCGGATGGCGGCGACGACCAGCGCGGCGCCGCGAAGAGGCGCCACGGCTGACGGTGCGGCGGGGGCCGCGCCGTCGCGATCGTCGGCAAGAGAGGCCATCGATCGCATGATACACGAAAGGCCTGGACCGCTTGGCGATCCAGGCCTCCCGAAGGCCCGTCGAAACGAACGCGATCGCGTCTACGAGGCTCGCGCCGCGCGGCGTGCGGCCGCTGGCACCGGCACTGGCAGGACCTTGGCGACCTTGGCCCGCTCCGACACGCGCGACTTGCTGATGAGCGAGCGGTCGAGCGCGCGATCGACACGCGACTCGATGGCCACCTGGCCTTCCTGCAGCACTTCTGAAATCTCGGACACGACCAGGAACCTGGCGCGGTCGAGCATCCGCTTCTCTCGGAACGACAGGTTCTTCGACTTGCTCAGCAGCGTGAGGCTCTTGAGCACGTCGGCCACGTCGTAGATCGACCCGCTGCGCATCTTCTCGGAGTTGTCCTTGAATCGTCCTTTCCAGTTCTGCTGGCTGTCAATCTTGCCGTCGCCCAGGATTCGGAACAGGCGATCGACTTCGGTATCACCGATCGCGCGGCGCAACCCGACGCTGTCGGCGTTCCCGACCGGCACGAGCACCATCGTCTCGTTCGACGCGATGCGGAGCGAGTAGAACCCGCAAGTGGTGCCGAGGATGGTTTTCTCTTCGATGCGCTCGATGATGCCGAGACCGTGATTCGGGTAGATGACCTTGTCACCGATCTGGAATGTCACGTGTCCCCCGTTCGAGGAAGGGTTAAGTCAGGAGGCGTGAGATCTCGACGAGCAACCAGTATACAGGAGGCCTCTGGAAACGGCAAGATATTCGGCCGCAAAACTTCTGGTTTTGTTTTCTCTTCGCCTTACGGCGCCACACCAGGCGCCTGGGGCGAGCATGCCCCGAATGGCCTTCTCCTTTGCGCACATTGGTTTAGGACGATATACTGGGGTCCCCTCCGAGTGCCGGAGTGGCGAAACTGGCAGACGCGCGGGACTCAAAATCCCGAGACTCGCAAGGGTCGTGTGGGTTCGATTCCCACCTCCGGCACATCAACAAGGAGAAGCCACACGCTTCCACGCCTCAGTAGACGCCATCGCACCCGACTGGGCTGCCACATGGTTGCTCGCAAGATCCTGTAGTTTCCCCATCGGGGAAACGAGCGGAACCGGAGGGAATCCGTGGAGTCTAATGAGGCATGTCCGACACGCTCGTGCGCCGCCTGCGCTCAGCCCTCGTCGAGGGCCCGTGGCACGACGTCCACTACGCCCTTCGCGTGCTCCGCCGCAGTCCCGGCTTCGCGGCGCTGGCCATCGGCACGCTGGCGGTGGGCATCGGGGCGACCGTCGCGATGTTCTCATTGGCCGATGCCGTCCTGATCCGCCCCGTTCCCTACCGTGACCCACAAGGCCTGGTGCAGATCTGGGGCCAGAACCTCCAGCGAAACATCCCCTTTCACAACGTGGTCTACCCGGACGTCGCCGTGTGGCGGGCGGAAGCGCAGTCGTTCGAATCGCTCGTGGCAGTGGCGGCCGGCACGGCCAGCCTCGCGGGCCGCGGTGACGCGGAGATGGTGCGGGTGGTGCGCGCGAACGCCGAACTGCTGCCGATGCTGGGCGCTTCGGTGGCTGCCGGACGCACGTTCCAGCCGAACGAAGACCGGCCGGGCGGGGATCCCGTCGCGATGGTCAGCCACGCGCTGTGGCAGCGCCGGTTTGGCGGGACCCGCGGCGTTCTCGGCGAGCGGATCACGCTCGACGGCGCGTCGTACACGATCGTCGGCATCCTGCCGGAGAACTTCACGTCGCCGGATGCGCCGCGGCGCTCCGTCTCCGCGGACGTGATCGTGCCGCTCGCCGACGACGGTGCTCGCGACGGGCGGCCGCCACGCACCGTCACGGTGTTCGCGCGGCTGCGTCCCGGTGCGACTCGCGCGCGGGCGCAGGCGGAGATGGACCGGCTGTCGCACAGCCTCGACGCCCGCTTCCCGCCGGGCCCGCAGGCGCGCAGCGTGCGCGTCTGGTCGCTCGAGGAGTTCCGGACGCGCGAGGTGCGCGTCAGCGTGATGGTGCTGGCCGGCGCCGTCACGATTGTCCTGCTCATCGCATGCGTGAACGTGGCGAACCTGCTGCTCGCGCGCGCACGCATCCGGCGCAGCGAGGTGGTTCTCCGTCTCGCGCTCGGCGCCAGCCGCCCGCGTCTCGTGGTGCAGCTCCTCATCGAGAGCGCGGTGCTAGGGCTGGCGGCAGGCGCCATCGGCCTCGGGCTCGCCCACTGGGGCGTCAAGGGGCTCGCAATCGTCGGGGAGGCGCGCGTGCCCTCGCTGGAACAGGCGGGGATCGACCTGCGCGCGCTCGGCTTCGCCGTGCTCACCTCGGTGTCCACCATCCTGATCTTCGGCCTCGGGCCGGCGCTCGTGCTCACCCGGACGTCAGGCCTCTCGAGCTTGCAGGGCACGTTGAAAGACGCGACCCAATCGCAGGCGGGCCGCCTGGGGCGCGGGCTGCGCGCGGTCCTCGTCTCGGCCGAGGTGGCCCTGTCTCTGGTCCTCCTGGTGGGCGCGGTACTGCTCCTCGAGAGCTTCGCGCGCCTCCAGCAGGTGAACCCGGGGTTCAACCCTCGCGGCGTGATGACGGCCAGCATCGCACTGAACGCCGATCGCTACCGCGACCCTGCGCAATCGGTCGCGTTCTTCCGGCGCCTGCTCGAGGACGTCCAGCAGCGGCCGGGGGTCATTGCCGCCGGCATCACCTCGTCGCTGCCGCTGTCCCGTCACAACCAGGGCACGTACATGCTAGGGGAATCGGGCGCCGTGACGCGCGTCGAGGACGCACCCATCGTGTGGTTCCGCCTCGTGTCGGCCGGCTACTTCAAGGCGATGGAGATCCCGCTGCGTCGCGGCCGGTTCTTCGACCCCACCGAGCAGCGGAACACGGGCACCGTCGTCGTCAACGAGGCGATGGCGGCCCGCTACTGGCCGGGCCAGGACCCGATCGGCCAGCGCCTGCGGGCGCCCGCGCGCGACCCGCTGGCGGCGCCGTGGCTCACCGTCGTGGGCGTGGCTGGCAACATCCACCACATGAGCCTCGACACCCCGGCCGAACCGGAGATGTACATCCCCTTCGTGAACACCCCGTTCAGGACGGCCGTGGTGTCCGTCCGCACGACGCTTGATCCCGCGGCGCTGGCGCCGGTCCTGGCAGGCGCTGCCAGGGCGATCGATCGCGAGCAGGCGGTGTCCGAGGTGCGCACGCTCGAATCCGCCGTGTACAGTTCCACCGCGTCCGAGCGCCTCTCGACCACGCTGCTCGCTCTCTTCGCGGCCCTCGCGGTCGCGCTCGCGGTCGTCGGCCTCTGCGGCGTCACCTCGTACCTCGTGGAGCAGCGAACCCAGGAGATCGGCGTTCGCATGGCGCTCGGCGCCAGCCGCCGCCACGTGATGCGGCTGGTGTTCCGTGAAGGGATGGTCGCCACGGCCATCGGCATCGCGCTCGGGCTCGCCGGCGCGGCGGCGGCGACGCGGGTGATCCAGGCGATGTTGTTCGACGTGTCGGCCTGGAACCCGCTGGCCTTTGCCGCGGGCCCCGCGGTGCTGGCGCTCGGGGCGGTCCTCGGCATCTGGTTTCCGGCACGGCGCGCCACCGCGATCGACCCGCTGGTGGCTCTTCGCGAACCCTGAAGGAGGGATCTCCGGGCCGCGGCGGCCGCGCCAGGCGAAGTGGGTGAACGTGATCGTCGCGGCCATTGGCGAGATCGCGATGGTCGGCCTCGACTGCGAGGCGTCGGCGGAAGTCGGCCTGGCAATCAAGCAGGCATCGCCGTTCGCGGCGACATTCGTGATCACGAACTGCAACGGGTGGTGCGGGTACCTGCCGACCGCGCTGCAGCACGGGGAAGCAGGCGTCACGCTCGCCGCAGGGCCTTCCTCACCACACTCCATAGTCATCGCCGCGGCCTTCTGTTCGTGAAACGAACGCGACGGCGAACAACTCGCGTAGAATCGTATCCTTGGCGGATCCGGCCAAGCCGTCCGGCCCTGGCGCCGGTCGTTCGAATCACGTGTCCTGCGGGGTGGTGGCCATGGAGTCCGGAACACTCACACGGAAGATGGCGGGAGTCTTCGCTCCGATCGCGACGCCCTTCGCCGACGACGAATCGCTCGACCTCGACGGCCTGCGTTTCAACCTCGAACGATACGCACAGGCCGGCCTGCTCGGATACCTCGCGCTCGGCTCCAACGGCGAGAACCGCAGCCTCACTGAAGAGGAGAAGCTGCAGGTGCTCGGCACCATCCTGCGCCACAAGGGACGCGGCCAGGTCGTGATGGCAGGCGCCACGTACGACGCGCAGCGCGACACCGAGCGCTTCCTCCGCCAGGCCGCCGATCTCGGGGCGGACTTCGGCCTGGTCCTCTCGCCCGGCTACTTTCGCAAGCAGATGACCGACGACGTCCTGTACCGCTACTTCGTCACCGTCGCCGATTCTTCGCCGCTCCCCGTTCTTCTCTATAACGCACCTGGTTTCTGCGGCGTCACGCTCTCGCCGGCGCTCGTCGGCCGGCTGGCCGCGCATCCCAACATCGTCGGGATGAAAGACAGCGCCGCGAGCGGCATCGAGAACTTCCTCCCGTTCGAGAGCGAATCGTTCCACGTGCTCGCGGGCTCGGCGAACTTCCTTCTCGCCGCGATGCTCCACGGATCGCCTGGCGGCACGGTCTCGCTCGCCAACACCTTCCCCGCCATGTCGGTGGAGCTGTTTCGCTTCGGCCAGGCGCGCGATGAAGCCCACGGCGTTCCCCTGCAGGATCGCGTCACGCGCGTCAACAAGGCCATCGCCGGCCAGTACGGCGTCTCGGGTGTCAAAGCCGCGATGAACCTCGCCGGATACCGCGGCGGCATTCCGCGCCGTCCGCTCCTGCCGCTCACCGACGAGCAACTCGAAGCCATGCGCCTGGTGCTCACGCAAGAACGACTACTCCCATGACGCGCGACATCCTCGCCTTCGATGCCGGCACCACCGCCTTCAAGCTCGCCGTCTTCTCGCCGGAACTCGAGAAGCGATGCGAAGCCCGCCGCGCCTACCCCGTCAACATCTATGGCGATGGCTGCGCCGACGTCGATCCCCGGGTCTGGTGGGAGGCCCTGCGCGATTGCTGCGCCGAGCTCAAGCACGAACTGGCCAACGTCGGCGTCGTCTCGCTCTCCGTCACCACGCCCGGCCTGACGCCGATGGACGCCGAAGGCCGCGCGCTCGGCCCGGGCATCCTCTTCTTCGACGGCCGCTCCACCGCGCAGGCCCGCGCCATCCGCGCGCGCGTCGGCGAGGAGTTCTTCCTCCGCGAAACCTGCAACCTGCCCGTCAGCGGCGGCTCGTCGCTGGCCTCGATCCTCTGGATCCGCGACAACCAGCCCGATGTCTGGCGCGACACGGCGAAGTTCGGCCACACGAACACGTATCTCGTGAAGCGCCTGACCGGACGCTGGGCGATCGATCCGTCCACCGCGTCCATCACCGGCCTCTACAACACCGCGGCCGACGACCTGACCTGGTCGAAACCCGTTCTCGACGCCGCGGAACTCCCCGAAGACAGGCTGCCGCCGCTCATGCGCTCGCAATCGGTGGTCGGCGCCCTTCTTCCCGCCGTTGCCGACGAACTCGGCCTGCCCGCGGACGCCGTGGTTCTCTGCGGCGGCAATGACGCCGTGCTCGCCGCCTACTCGGCCGGCCTCGATCAACCCGGCCAGATCGGAGCCATCTGCGGAACCTGCGAAATCACGATGACGTGCCTCGATGCACCGGTGCGCTCGCCCGATTTCAACGTGCGCTGCCACGTGCTCCCGCATCGCTGGTTCAGCTTCCTGGTGCTCAACACCGGCGGCAAGGCGCTCGATTGGTTCCACTCGGTTTTCTGCCGTGAGATGCCGGAAGAAGCCTTCTACCGTGACTTCGTGCCCTCCGCCCTGCGCGCGTTCTTCACCAGTCCCGATATCGAACGGCGCGAAGCGGCGCTGCCCGAGTACGTGCCGTATCTCGGCGGCTCCCGTTACTCGCTCGAACGGGAGAAGGCCGCATTCCAGGGCGTCACGCTCGAAACCACGCGCGAGGACATGCTGGTCTCGCTGATGCGCGGCAACGCCCTCTATCACGGCCGCCATCTGGAGCAACTGCGCTTCAAGGTTGCCCTCGGCTCGAAGATGATGCTCACCGGCGGCGCCGCCGCCGTGCCCGGCTATCTCGAGGCCAAACGCCGCTGGACCGGCGAGTTCGAATACGAGTTCCGCGATCAGTCTTCACTCGCCGGGGCCGCCATGCTGGCCCGGCTGAAGGACTGATCTCGCGACATTCATTCGGGAGGATGACATCATGGCTGTGGTTCCGATGCAGGAGATTCTGAAGGACGCGTTCACCCGCCGCTACGGCGTCGGTGCGTTCAACATCGTGAACGACCTCACGATGGATGCGGTGCTCACCGCCGCCGCAGAAACACGTTCGCCGGTGATTGTCCAGGTCTCTGTGAAGACCGTGAAGGTGATGGGCGCCAGGCTCATCCGCCTGATGTTCGAAGAGATGGCGTCGCGCGTTCCCGTCCCCGCCACGCTGCATCTGGACCATTGCCCTGACCGCAAGGTGATCGAAGAGTGCGTCGCCGCGGGTTGGAACTCCGTGCTGTTTGACGCCTCCAATCTCACATACGAAGACAACATGGCGCAGACCAGGGAAGTCGTGGCGCTTGCCCACAAGACCGGCGTCGCCGTGGAAGGCGAACTTGAAGCCGTGAAGGGCGTCGAAGACGGCGTGGGCAGCGAAGACGGCGGCGCCGTCGTGGCGCTCGACAAAGCGCTGGCCTTCATCCGCGAGACCGGCATCGACAGCTTCGCCCCGGCCATCGGCACCGCACACGGCGTCTACAAGGGCACGCCAAAGATCAACTTCCAGCGCGTGGCGGAGATCGTCGCGGCCGAGCCCGTTCCGCTCGTCGTTCACGGCGGCACCGGACTTTCCGAGGAGACCTTCCGCGAGCTGATCCGCCTCGGCGCGCCGAAGGTCAACATCTCGACGCAGCTCAAGATCACCATGGCCGACGGCTTCCGCGAATACCTCACCGAGAAGCCGACCGAGTACGATCCGCTCAAGCTCCTCGGGGCCGTGAAGAAGAAGGTGGTCAATCAGGTGATCGACTTCATGCGCATATTTGGCAGCGAGGGAAGAGCGTGAGCAAAGCACTCATCTTCGATTGCGACGGCGTCCTCGGCGACACCGAACAGTTCGGCCACCTGCCGGCCTTCAACCAGGTGTGGAAGGAGTGCGGCGTGCCGTGGTCGTGGTCCGTGGACGAGTACGGCCGCAAACTCAAGATCGGCGGCGGCAAGGAACGCATGGCGAGCCTGTTCTCCGAGCCGGCGTTCCTGGCTGCCTGGCCCGAGTGCCCCGCTGACGACGCCGCGCGGCGCGACCTGATCGCCGCCTGGCACAAGAAGAAGACCGCCATCTACAAAGACATCATTCTCTCCGGCCGCATTCCGCCGCGGCCGGGAGTGAAGCGCATCGCCGAGGAAGCGATGGCTGACGGTTGGACGCTGGCCGTCGCCTCCACCTCCGCCGAAGAGTCCGTGCGCGCCGTGCTGCGCCATGCCATGGGCGAAGAGACCTACGGGAACTTCGGCCTCGTGCTGGCCGGCGATTGCGTGAAGGCCAAGAAACCCGCGCCGGACATCTACCTGCTCGCCGCAGAGAAGCTCGGCGTCTCGCCCTCCGATTGCGTGGTCGTCGAGGATTCGAACAACGGTCTGCGGGCCGCCACCTCAGCCGGCATGAAGTGCATCGTCACCGTCTCCAGCTACACCAGTGACGAGGACTTCTCCGCCGCGGCCATCGTGCTCAGCTCGCTCGGCGACCCCGGCGACCCCTGCCGCGTGCTGGCCAACCACTCATCCGCCGCACCCGGAGTGATGTTCGGAGCCGCCGACCTGGCCGCCGTCCGCGGCCGTGCGTGACGACCAGGAGCGCGAGGGCGGCCGCCTCGACTCCCCCCTCGCGGCGTCACACCGCGAGCGCCTTGAGATAGGCGACGCTCTGCTGGGTGAGCTCCCAGTTCTGCTCCACGTAAGTAGCTCTGGACGCCGGCGGCCTTCGCAGCCCGGAACGTCTTCACCCAGTCGATGCTGCCCTTCCCGACGGCCACCTGCGGCCGGCGCGCCGGGCGCCCGCCCGGCGGCGGCGCGGGCAGGGGCGCCGTCATGTCGATGTCCTGAAGGTGCGATCGAGTTGAAGCGGCCCGGGAACTTCTCGAAGTACTCGGCCCCGACGAACCCGGCCGTGATGGTGGACATCTGGAACTGGAACTTCACCAGCTTTGGGTCGAGCAGCTCGAGCAGCAGGTCGTACACGCGCCGGCCGTCAATGGTCGCGCTCTCGAAGCCCTCGTTGTGCAGGCCCTGCTGCATGCCGGCCTTCGCGGCCACTGCGGCAATCGCGTTGTATTCCTCCGCCGCGTGCTTCACCTGGTCGAGCGTCGGGTTGTCGCCGCCATTGCCGTCGGCGAGCGTCGCAGTGACCATGTGGGTGATGCCGACTTCCTTCGCCCAGGCGATGCTCTGCTGCTGGGTGGTCCGTAGCTCCTTGAGGCTGAAGTGGCCGCTTCCGGCCTCCATGCCCTGGTCGGCCAGGACCGTCCGCACGTGCTTGCCGCTGGCCAGCGCGGCGAACTCGGCGCCGTAGCCGATCGGCGAGCACAGTTCGAGGCGCGTGACCCCGATGTCGGCCATCATCTTCACGTAGGCCGGGAAGTCCTTGAGCATGGACCGCGTGGGATAGACCTGGCTGCCGATGGGCAAACCCAGCGGGTTCGCCCGCAACCCCGGCCCGCCTGCGGCCAGGAATGCGACCGCGCCGCCCGTGGCGCTCTTCCCCAGAAACTCGCGTCTCGACATCGAAGCCATTGGTACCACCCTCCGTCAAATCTTCCAGCCTTCGCGGTATTCGCGCGTGAGCAGTGCGTTCCCCTCGGGCACGTTCGTGATCTTCGCGGCAGCGGCATCCCAGAGGATCCGCCGGCCGCCGAGGCGCAATGAGATCGCCGCCAGGTTGACCGCGTCGCAGATCGGACCGGCCAGCGTGAAGTCCCCGTAAGTCGGCGGCCCGCCCTTGAACGCGTCAATCCACGCCTGGTCGCGCGGCAAGACGCGCGGGCGGTTGTCCTGGTCGCCGCGCTGGCTCCGCTCGGGCGGTGCGGGCTCGGGGATGTTGTTCGCCGCCCGGTAGGCGCGCATCTTCTCGTCGGGAATCAGCTGCGGGTTCTCGGCGCGGAACCCGCCCAGGATCTTGCCATTGTCGCCGACAAACAGCATCCCTTCTTCGCCCAGCTCCCTGTTCTCGGCCATCAGCTCCTCGGGCACGGGCGGTTTGATCCCGCCGTCGTACCAGAAGATGTCGAGCGCGGGCCGGCCGCTCCTGGCGGCGAACCGCATCCGGACCGTGCACGCAACCGGGAACGAGTAGTCGTTCTTGATCTGGAAGCAGACCTCGTCTCTCGCGTCGCAGACATGCGTGGGCGTCGACTCGACGCTGACAGGAGCCTCGAGACCGAGCATCTGGAAGATCGGCCAGAGGCTGTAGTGCCCCATGTCGGCGATGGACCCGCCGCCGAACTCGTACCAGCTGCGGAAGTTGGTGTGGGTGTACGCGGGATGATACGGCCGGTCGAGCGACGGCCCCAGCCACAGCGTCCAGTCGAAGCCCGCGGGCACGCGTGGCGTGTCGGTCGGGATTGCGGCAAACTGCGGCCACATCGGCCGCACGGACCAGTTGTGGATTGCGCGCAGGCTCCCGATCGCGCCGCTGCGGACGATGTCGAGGGCCTGCTTCTGGCCTGCGCCCTCGCTCGCCGGCATGAAGTGGGTGGCCAGCTTCGCCCCCCGCGCGGCCTCAATCACGGCCCGGGCCTCCAGCACGCGGTTGGCCAGCGGCTTGTGCACGATGACGTTCATGCCCTTCTTCAAGGCCGCGAGCGAGATCGGCGCGTGCGTGTGGTCCGGCGTCATCACCTTCACCGCCGTGACGTCCTTCTCCTTCTCCAGCAGCTCGCGGAAGTCCGCGTAGGCGGCGCAACCCCTTCTCGGCTCCCTGCCCCGCTCCTTCGCGTAGAAGGTGTCTACAATCTCCTTGCCGACGTCGCGCCCGCCCGGCACATGGTTCAGGCCTTCGCGCCACGCGGGATTGCCGAGGAGGCGCCTGATGCTGTCTCTGATCTGGTTCCTGCCCCATTCCAGGTAGTTGACGCCGTCCTTCTCGACGTCGCACACGGCGACGACCTCGACCTCGGGGCTGGCGAGAATGCTGCCGATCTCCCGGATGGCCTGTGTGCCGAAGCCGATGCACGCCAGCGTGATCTTGTCGCTCGGCGCGACGAACCCGGGCCCGCCCAGGACGCGCCGCGGCACGATGGTGACGGCGGCGGCCGCCGCCGCGCCGGAAAGGAACCCGCGTCGATTCATCTCAGGTGACATGTTGCCGGCCTCCAGTGGTCAAGCGACAAGCGTCGTGGTGGGCGAGGCGGGGCGACGACCGTCCGACGGACCATGAGAACCTCCACGGCCTGGACGACGGACACGACGGAAAGGCAGGGCGATTATAGCCGAAGGGTTGGGGCGCGCAGCGGCGTGCGTAGTCTTGCAGTGAAGGTCGAGTATCATCTGGCGTTGAAACCGCTGGCCACCGGCCGCAGCATCGCGCTGCCCGGCAGGGACCGGCGGTCGGCGGCGGCATGGGAAAGAAGCAGGGAGCAAGGAGCAAGGAGCAAGGAAGATGAAGACATCCACTCGACATGGGCTCGTCTTCGCCGTTGCCATCGCCGTAGGCGTCATGCTCTCCCTCGCACCAACGGGAACAGCAGCGAGGGCGTCACGCAATGCAACGGGACAGGCTTACGTGCTGGTCAACGGCGTCACCGCGCCGATCTACGATTACGCGGCGGCCATCCGGGAGTCCGTGTGGGTGCAGGTGCCGGATTTCGACGGCTGCGGCGCGCCCGCTCAAGTGGTCGCGGACATCATCCGACCCAGGGAGCTCGACGGCGCCGCAGAGGTGCCGGTCATCATGGTCGCCAGCCCCTATTACCTGTGTCTCGGCCGGGGCAACGAGTCCGAGGTCAAGCAGTACGACGCCAGACGGCAACCCTACGAAGTTCCCGCTCTTCTACGACAACTACTTCGTGCCCCGGGGCTACGCGGTCGTCGCCGTGGACATGGCGGGTACCGCGCGCTCCACCGGCTGCTCCGACGAGGGGGCGGCCTCGGACATCCTGTCGGTCAAAGCGGTCGTGGACTGGCTGAACGGCAGGGCCACGGCCGTCGACCGCAAGGTAATCCCGTCCAGGCGGCATGGAGCAACGGCACGGTTGGCATGATCGGCAAGTCCTACGACGGCACCTTGGCCAACGGCGTCGCCGCGATGGGCGTGCCCGGATTGAAGACGATCGTCCCGATCGGCGCGATCAGCTCGTGGTACGACTACGACCGTTACCAGAACCTGCCGTTCTCCTACGACTACCCGAGCTACCTGTCGGACTACGTAGCCGGCAACCGGACAGAGCCGGTGGACTGCAGCGCATGCCTTCGCGAAAATGGACGGCTGAGGACGGCGACGAGACCGGCGCCTACACCGACTTCTGGGCGGCCCGGGACTATCGGGAAGGGCCGACCACGGACGCCTCCCAGGTGAAGGCGAGCGTCTTCATCGTCCATGGACTCCAGGACGACAACGTCAAGACCCCCAACTTCGCCCGCTGGTGGAAGGCGCTGGGCGATTATCATGTCGAACGCAAGCTGTGGCTGACCAGGGTCGGACACGTCGACCCGTTCGACGCCGACCGCGAGCTCTGGGTCCAGACCCTTCACCGCTGGTTCGACCACCAGCTCCTTGGTATCGAGAACGGGATCGACAAAGAGCCCGCCGTGCGCGTCGAGATCGCGCCCCGGGCAGTGGGTGGAGGCCCGTGACTGGCCGGTCCGGGAGCACGAGGCGCGTCTGGCACCGCAGGCGGACGGCCGTCTCGCCCTCGGCCCGGGCTCGAAGCGAGAACCTCAGTTGGGTCAACAACCCGACCCAGACGGAGGCGACAGCCATCACCGCCGGTAGACAACCCGAACCGGCTGCTCTTCACCACGGGCCTCCTCACCCGTGCGCTCCGCATCTCCGGCGCTCCCCAGTTCGAGCTGGAAGTCACGCATTCCGCGCTGACCGGACAGGTCGGCGTGGAACTGGTGGACTACGGCGACGCCGAAAGGGTCCTCAGTGATGGCCGAGGGCGTGCTCACCACGGGCACGCAGTCCTGCTGGGGCGACTCCACTGATGCCGACGACGCGTGCTATTTCGATGTGAGTCCGGCGCATGGGACAGCACTCCCCTGCAGGTGCTCTCACGAGGATGGGCAAGGCTCGACAACCCAGGCACTCACCGGCTCACCATCGACATGATCCCCAACGACATCATCGTGCCGGCCGGACATCAGCTGGGACTGGTGGTCGTCGGGGCTTCTCCCGAGTGGGTTGTGACGGTCGATGCGGCAGCCACCACCTATGTCCTGGATTTGCGAGGCAGCTTGTTGCGGCTGCCGATTGTCGGGCCGGTCGCGGACTTCAGGCCCGGTGCCAGCCAGGTGCCGACGCAAGGCCATGCTCACACCGGGCACCTTGGCCGATCCGCACACCGCAACCCGGATACCGGATTCGCTCCGCGTCCCGCAGCTCTTCATAGGCTCGAGGATTGACAGCAGGAAGTATTAGCGCGGTCGGCAGGACATCCTCAAACGGACCTCACCGGCGTCAGTCCACAGTATCCAGGGGGCTGGTCCGGGATCGCGGCGCCCGGTTGGGGCGCAGGGCGCGTTTCTGGCGCTCGCGCTCTCCAGCGTGGCGCATGACCGGGATGGGCTGCCCGGAGTCGATGTCGAGGCCGGTGACGTACATCGCCGCCGCACTGGTCATGGGCAACGGGATGAAGTCCTGTACCTGCTGGAGGTTCCATCTCTCCCTCCGCAGAAACGCCTCGACCGCCGCCATCTCCTCGTCGGTGCAACCGGGGAAGCTCGAGATGAAGTAGGGCACGAGGTACTGCTCCTTGCCCGCCGCCGCGCTTTCCTCGGAGAACGCCTTCATGAACGCGGGGAAGTCGCCTGCCGTTCGACGCATCCGGCGCAGCACGGCCGGGTGCATGTGCTCGGGCGCGACCTTCAGGTGACCGGAGACGTGGTGCTGCACCAGCTCCCGGAGGTACGCCGGGGTGCGCAACGCCACGTCCATGCGGATGCCGGATTGCACGAAGACGTGTTTGACGCCGGGTTGCGGCGCGGGCGCCGCGCAGGAGATCGATGCCGCGTTGTTCATCGATGCCGAACTGCGGGCAGATCGCCGGCCAGAGGCAGCTGGGACGGCGGCACGCCTTGCACGCCTCCACATGCCCGTTCCGCGCGCCGTAGAGATTCGCGGTGGGACCGCCGAGGTCGGAGACCGTGCCGCGGAACACGTCCGACGCGGCCAGCGTGCGGACTTCCTCGAGCACCGAATCCACGCCGCGGCTGGAGAGGAACTTCCCCTGGTGCAATCCCAGCCCGCAGTAACGTGCACCCGCCCGCACAGCCGCGGGAGACGATGATGGAGTCCTTCACCGTCGCGAATGCCGGGACGGGGTCGATATAGGACGGATGCGGCCGGCGCTGGAATGGCAGTTCGTAGAGCGCGTCCAGGTCCGGACCATCCACAGGCATCGCGGGTGGCTCCATGACGACCGCGCGGTTGCCGTGCCTCTGCACCATGCGCTTGCCGCAGAAGGGCGACTGCTGGGCCTCGACCTCCTTCGTCAACCGCATCAGGTGGGTCTTGTCCGCCTGCAACTCGTCCCACGACGGCAGCATGACGGCGTCGCTGAAATCCGCCGTCGAGGTCGCCTTCGCGCCGAGCAGCACTGCGGTGCCCGCGATGCCGCTGAGGTCCGGGCAGCCCGCATCCAGCCGCCGTGCGATCTCGCGCACCGCCCGTTCGCCCATCCCGTACACGAGCAGGTCGGCCTTGGCATCCGCCAGGATCGAGGGGCGGAGCTTGTCCTCCCAGTAGTCGTAGTGCGCCACGCGGCGCATGCTCGCTTCCATGCCTCCGAGCACCACGGGCACGCGTGGAAACGACCGCTTCGCCATCTGCGAGTAGACGACCGCCGCATGGTTGGGACGACGGCCCGGCACGCCGCGCTCGCTGTACACGTCCTCCTTCCGCTTGTGCCGCGCCGCGGTGTAGTTCGAGACCATCGAATCCAGGTTGCCCGCGGTCACGCCGACGAACAGCCGCGGTGGCCCCATCGCGCGGAGCGACTCGCCGCGCCTCCAGTCCGGCTGCGAGACGATGCCCACACGGTAGCCCATCGCCTCCAGCACGCGCCCGATGAGCGCCGCGCCAAACGACGGATGGTCCACATAGGCGTCACCCGTGATGATGAGCACATCGAGCTCGTCCCACTCGCGCGCCGCCATCTCGGTGCGGGACATCGGGAGGAAGCACAATCGCGTGTCGCGTGGGTGCCGCAAGCGTTGATTATACAGTGGCCTGTCTGCCTGGCTTCCGGGCCACCGGCCTGCATCCCGGCCGTCGAGTTCGCGGCTTGACATCCGGACCATTCGGGAGATGATCGCGCGTGTGTGAGAGTTCCCATGATTGACAGCGTCCTCGGCCACTATCGAATCCTCGAGAAACTCGGCGCGGGTGGCCCGCCTCCGCTCCGCACGAATCCCCCGGAGCTACGGCGAGGTCACGCCGAAGCCCAGCCGAGGACTCAATCATGATTGGCAACATCCTGGGGCACTATCGAGTCCTGGAGAAGCTGGGCGAAGGCGGAATGGGGGTCGTCTACAAGGCGCGGGACCTCCATCTCGACCGGTTCGTCGCCCTGAAGGTCCTCCCGCCCGAAGAGCTGGCCGACGCCGACCCTTCGGCAGGCTCAGGGTCGGCCCGAGCAACGTCGAGGGCCGAACGCCGGCAGCGGTTCACGCAGGAAGCCAGGGCGGCCTCCTCGCTGAACCACCCGAACATCATCACGATCCACGACGTCAACTCGGACGGCGGCGTGGACTTCATCGCGATGGAGTTCGTGCAGGGCCAGAGTCTCGATCAGCTGATTCCCCCCAAGGGAATGCGGCTCAACGACGCCCTCAGGCTCGCGGCGCAGGTAGCCGACGCCCTGGCTGCGGCCCACGCGATCGGCGTCGTCCACCGCGACGTCAAGCCGTCGAACATCATGGTCGGCGAGCAGGGGCGCGCGAAGGTGCTGGACTTCGGGCTGGCAAAGCTCAAAGGCCTGGTCGGCGAGTCCGGGTCCGAGACAGCCGTGACGGCGCTCAGAACCGGAGTCGGCCGGATCGTGGGGACGCTGCACTACATGTCCCCGGAGCAGGCGCAGGGCAAGAGCGTCGACGAGCGCTCCGACATCTTCTCGTTCGGGTCGATGTTGCACGAAATGCTGAGCGGGCAGCGTCCCTTCCAGGGCGAATCGGCTGTCACGACGCTCGCGGCGATCATCGAGAAGGAGGCGCTTCCGCTGCCGGCCGAGGTACCGGCCGACGTGCAGAAGGTGGTGGCCCGGTGCCTGCGGAAGGACCCGTCCCGCCGCTACCAGCACATGGCCGAGGTCAGTGCGCAGCTGCAGGAACTGCGTCGAGGAGAGCGATTCGAAGCAGAGACCGCTGCCCACCAAGCCCGGCGCCGCTCGCCGGTGGCGCTGGATCGCCGCGGCCGGCTCGTCGCTGCTGGTCCTCGCGGCGGCCGTGTGGTTCGTGGTGTCACGCTGGCGACGCGGCCTCTTCCGCCCCCCAGCCTCGTGACGTTGACCTCGTACCCCGGGAGGAAGACGGGCCTGCCCTCTCGCCGGACGGCAAGCAGGTGGCATTCAGCTGGAACGGCGAGAAGGAAGACAACTACGACATCTACGTGCAGTTCGTGGGGGACACGCACGCCACTCGACTCACGACCGATCCCCGCGAGGATCGGAATCCCTGCTGGTCGCCGGACGGCAGACGCCTCGCGTTTCGGCGCCGGGGCACGAAACCCGGTTCCAGCATCATCGTCCTCATCAGTCCACTCGGTGGGCCGGAGCAGCAGCTGACCGAGCTGCCCGGACTGCCTGCGGTGACCACCGGGATGTCGTGGTCGCCGGATGGGAGATTCCTCGCTGTAGGCCTCGGCTATTCCCCGCGCAGCGGGGTGGCGCCACCGAGTGCTACCGGCACGTACCTCGTGCCGCTCTCTGGCGGCGAACCGCGGCGCATCACGTCGCCGCAGCCTCCCGAAGGGGATTGGTTCGCGCAGTTCTCGCCCGACGGGACGCGGCTGGCGTTCGTCAGGAACAACCTCTCGCAGGCCACGTCGACATCTACGTCCAGCAGCTGGGCAAGGACTGACGTACCCGCTGGAACGCCGCAGAGGCTCACCCGCGATTGTCTGGGGCGGCCAGGCCTCACCTGGACTCCAGACGGCCAGACGCTCGTGTTCAGCGGCCTGGCGGACTCCCTGACCCGTCTCTACCGACTGCCGATCCAGGGGAACCAGCCAGCCGAGCGAATCGAGCTCGCGGGACTGAATGCGTTGCTACCCGACAATCTCGGAGCGGCCGCCTGGCGTTCAGCCGAAACCTGACGGACGTACGACATCTGGCGCGTTCGGGTGGACGGGGGTTCCGAACCTCTCATCAGGTCTTCGTTCTCCGAGTGGGCGCCGCAGTTCTCCCCGGATGGCCGGAAGCGTGGCGTTCAACTCGAATCGAACCAGGACGAGCAGCGAGATCTGGGTGGCGGATGCCGATGGGTCCAATCCGAGGCAACTGACCCACGGACCGGGACGGAACCAGGGCACCGCGCGATGGTCCGCTGACGGCAAGCAGCTGGCCTTTGACTCCCAGGGCGCAGGACGGATCGGTCGACATCTTCACAATCGAGTCGGTCGGTGGTCAGGCGCGGCGGCTCACCTCGGCAGCTTCGAACGAGGGTCAGCCGAGCTGGTCTCGCGACGGCCGGTGGATCTACTTTTCGTCCGACCGGACGGGACGGTTCGAGATCTGGCGATGTCCGTTCCCCGCTGGGACGGTGGACCAGTGGCAGCAGATGACCACGGGCGGCGGCGATGTCGCGTTCGAATCGAGCGACGGGAGGACGTTGTTCTACACCGAGTCTCGCCTTTGCTCACGCCCGACCGACGGGCTCTACGCCAAGCCGCTCGCCGGAGGCTCCGGGCGGACGCTGATCGAGAAGGCCATCCGCGGATTCGCGGTGGTGGAGAAGGGTATCTTCTATCTGGGCGCCGCCGGCAGGGACGGCAAGCTGCCACTGCTGTTCTACGATTTCAAGACCGGCGCCCGGCGCGAGCTGGCGAGAGTCGCTGTCTGGTCGCCAGCGCTGACGGCGTCCCCGGACGGAACGAGCGTGCTCTACTCCGCGTCGCTCTATTCCGGGAAAGACCTGATGCTGATCGAGAACTTCCGGTGACGGCCAGTCGCCGCGTCTCAGAACGTGAACCTCGTCATCAGCTGCAGCTGCCGGGGCGCGCCCACGGCGCTGATCGTGCCC
Source organism: uncultured Acidobacteriota bacterium (assembly GCA_963784455.1). Classification (GTDB taxonomy): domain Bacteria; phylum Acidobacteriota; class Vicinamibacteria; order Vicinamibacterales; family Fen-181; genus FEN-299. The sequence continues at coordinate 26,863 of CAWARN010000007.1, forward strand.
ACGCCGAACTTGTTCACCAGGTTGCCGCTCGCGTCGTACGGGAGATTCGTGATCGTCGGGTCGGTCAGGCTCTTGAAGAAGATGGTGCTGTTGACGCCCGAGTAGTTCACGAGGTTCAGCGCGTTGAAGGCGTCGATGCGCAGCTCGAGGCGGCGCTTCCCACCGAACGGGAACGACTTCGACACCGACAGGTCGAGGCTTTGGGCCGGGGGGAGGTACATCGTGTAGCGGGGCGACTCGAGGCCGACGCTGCCGGCCTGCGGCATCGTGAACGCCGCGACGCTGAACTGGTTGTACGGGTCCGAGCTCCACCCCTTGCTGATCGTCTCGCCCGTCAGGGCGATCCGCGCGCCGTCCGTGCTGCTGCCCGTCAGGTTGACGCTGCCGACGCTTCCACCGGCAATGGTGAAGCCCGCCGTGTACGGCGTGCCGTGCAGCCAACGGTAGTTGCCCGACAGCTGCCATCCATTCGCGAGCAGGCCCAGGGCCCCGGAGGCGACGTCCGGCGTCCGGTAGACGAAGTTCGCCACGAAGATGTGCGGCCGGTCGAAACTCAAGGGACCGTAGTTGGCCTCGCGGTCCCTGCCGTCGCTGCGCGCGTACTCGTAGTCCGTGCCGCCTATGCCCTTTGCCGAGCTCCAGCGTGTAGTACCGCGCCGAACATCAGCCCCTTCGCCAGCCGCCGGCTGATCTTCGTCTGCAGGGCGTTGTAGCTGGAGTAGGAGCCGAATTCCCACATCGCGATGTTGGCGTACCCCGGGTACGGGCGCATCAAGTCGGCGGGAAGCGCGTTGCCCCCGGGAAGCGGGCTGATCGCTGTGCAGCCAGAGCACGCCTGGCCCCGCGTCGGGTCCCGGTTCTCCGGCTGGTAGGCGGCGCCGTAGGGCACCGCGTTGAGGTTGCGGTCCTGGAGCAGGTTCTCGGACCTCGAGCCGACGTAGGCGACGTCCAGCGTCAACTCGAACGGCAACCGCATCTGGAGGCCGGCGTTCCACTGATAGACGGTGGGAACCTGCCAGTTGTACTCGCTCGGGCTGAGAGCGATCGTGGGGCTGTAGCCCGTCGCCGTGCGGACGTCCTTGGCCTGGACCCATGTCAGGGTCTGGACCTGCATTCCGGGCGGGTTGTTGATCAGGCCGAACACCTGGTTCCCCTGCGGCCGATCGTAGAGCATCGCGAAGCCGCCGCGGACCACGAGCCGCTGGCGCCCCGCGATGTCGTAGGCGAATCCCGCGCGCGGAGACACCCTGAACTTGTTCCCGTCGGTGAGCGTCTCGGAGATGCCCTGGCCGGCCTGGAACGCCCCGTTGAAGGGGTCACCGGACGCCGGCACCACCCGCCCGATGAATGCCGACGGGACGGTCGTGTTCGTGGCGGCGTCGTAGCCCACGCGCACCCCGCCGACGACGGATGGCTGGTACAGGCGCACGGCCTGGCTGGCGTCCCACTCGTCGGGCAGCCAGTTCGACGCCATCTGCGACACGTCGTACTGCGGCGTCATGTAGTAGAAGCGCACGCCGTAATCGAGCGTGAGGTTGGTGAACGGTTTCCAGTTGTCCTGCAGGTACCATTCGACGTTCGAGTACCGCCACTTCGGTATGGCGTACGCCGAAGGCTGCTGGAACTGCTGGTAGATTCCCAGGGCGGCGTTTGCGTAAGGGTGGCTCGAGTCGTACGGGTTGCTGGAGTCGTTACCGAACGAAATGGCGCCGTTGAAGCTGTTCGTAGGTCGACTGGTCCTTCGAGCTCCTCTGGAAGTACAGCCCCCCCTTCAGCGTGTGCGGACCGACCACCCTCGTGACGTTTCCCAGGACGTCATACGTCGTGTTGAAGTTCGTGAATGGAAAGAGCGCCGTCCCGATGACGGCGGGGCTGCCGATCCGCCCGCCGGGGTAGGTGAAGGTCGGGACGATGTCGTCCTGGACGACGGACGGAAAGAGCGTTGGGAGCGAAGCCATCCCGGCGGCCGTGCGTGTGAGACTCTCGCTGGTCGTGTAGCTGTCGATCGAGTTGTGAGCGCTGCCGACCGAGATCTCCAGCGCCGCCGTGCTGCTCAGGACGCCCGTCGCCGACACCATCCAGTTGTGGCCCGGCGCCTCCGTGATCCCGGCGGCGACGGGAACGTTGGCCAACGGGCCCATCCCGTAAGGCAACTCGCTCGTATTCGTGTGCCACATGTACCGGCCCGAAACCCGCCAGTTGTCGGACACCTGGTAGTCCATCCGGAGCAAGGACTGGTTGAGCGGCTGGTTGGACGGCTCCTGGCTCTTGTAGTTGTAGCCCTTCTGCCCGTCGACGTTGGGCAGCGGATAGAGCCTCAGGGCGGCCAGTGTCGGCGCGTACAGGCGGCTCGGGTCGATCCGACCGAGCACGCCCTGGTACTTGAAACACCCGGAGGTGTTGGCGGCACTGCACGGAAGCGCGGTCGTGTAGTCGCGGATGTAGGGGTACGGGTTCCCGCTGGCGTCGACGCTCTGTGAGAAGTCGCCCTCCCTCTCGAGGGCCGTGGGGACGGTCACCCGCCTCTCCGCCACCGGGTCCTGCCGGCGCTGGAACTCCTGGTTCCAGAAGAAGAACAGCTTGTTCTTCGCCGTGTTGAACACACCCGGGATGTAGACGGGCCCTCCGACCGTGTACCCCTGATCGTTCCGCGAGCTCTTCTCCTTCGGAGTGCCGTCGCGGATGTTGAGCCAAGTGTTGGCATCCCACTCCGAGCGGCGGCCGTACCAGTACGCGGAACCGGAGAAAGCCTGTGTGCCGCTCTTGGTGACCACCTGCACCTGTCCGCCCACGGCGCGCCCGTACTCGGCCTGGTAGCTCGAGGTCAGGACCTTGAACTCCGCAATGGCGTCGATGTTGGTCTGGACCATGTTGGCGCCGTTGTTGCCGGTGTCGATGTTGGCGACGCCGTCGATCGTCACGTTGTTGGAATTCGTCCGCTGGCCGTTCACGTTGAAGGCGCTGACATCGGTCGGCGCCGCGCTCGTGGGAACCACGCCCGGAACCATCAAGGCCAGGCCGAAGAAGCTCCGTCCCGCGACGCCGATGCTCTGCAGCGCCGCCAGTTGCAGAGTGAAGCCCCGCTCGCCTCCTTTCAGCTGGAGGTCGGACGTCCGGGCAACGACCGTCACCGTCTCGGCCATCTGGCCGATGGCCAGCGTGAAGTCGCCGGCCATGATCCGGTCGTTGGCGTTCACCACGAGCCCCGTCTGCTCGGCGCTCCGGAAGCTGTCGAGGGTGATCCTGAGCGTGTAGGTGTCGGGCCGCACGTAGGGAAAGAGGAAGTTCCCGAGGGAGTCGGTGGTGACGGTCTGCACGGTCCCCTGCGTGCCGCTCACGAGCGTGACGCTCGCGCCTGGCAGAACGCCTCCCTGAGCGTCCTTCACTGAACCCGACACGGTTGCGCTGGTCGTCTGGGAAAAGGCCGAGGCGGCGGCGATCAGGCACAGCGTGGCAGCGATCGCCAGCGTGCAGCACATCCGTCGGGTGCGGTGAGCGAGCATGGTGCTCTCCCTCCCATGAACGTGGACGGCGACCGACCGGCTGATTCTAGCACCCGCCGTCGCTGTGGGATGCTAGAATCCCCGCTCCGGCTGAAGGACGTCGGAGAAGGGCGCGCATGGACCCGTCGTTGAAGAAGGAACTCATCAAGGACGTGTTCGGCCTTGGGGCCGTGTTGATCTACTTCTGCACGATCTTCCTGGCCGCGTTCCGGTGGAGCGAGAGACCGGGGCCGATCGGCGCGGCGGCGTCGATTCCGTTGATGCTCTTCATCGCCGCCTACGTCTACAAGCGGTACTTCGCCGGCACGCCGGGCCAGGGGAACGCCTGACATGCGCTTCCCGCTGCTCACCCTCCTCGTCCCGATGGCCGTCGCCTGGCCGATGCAGGTGGTCCACTGCGTGCTGGACCGCGGCACCCGCGAGACCGTGAAATGGTTCGGCTTCGCGCTGCTGTATGCGGTGATCAGAGAGCTGCTGATCGAGAACACCGCGCCCGTCTACCTCATGCCGGTCGGCATGGCGCTGCCGCAGTTCATCCCGGTGGCCATCGGGTGGACGTTCGCCATCTACGTCGGCGAGATGGTGGGCGGCGCCTTCACCAAAGGCCGCACGCGCGACACGCTCCCCTTCATCCTGCCCGAGAGCATGAAGGCGAGCATCTCCGCCGCCGTCGTCACCTGCCTGGCGTTCTCGATGGAAGCGGTGGCGGTGGGCGCGGGCTGGTGGTCGTGGGTCCCCTCCGTCGCCGACAACAAGTGGATGCTCCACCTCGGCTTCACGGAGATGCCGCTGTTCGTGTTGCTCGGCTGGGCAGGAAACGGGTTCGTCTACCCGTTCGTCTTCGACTTCCTCAACGACCCGAAGCGGACCCGACAGTACGGCTACCTTCGATTCCTGGTCCTCGGGCTGCCGGTCTTCCTGTTCAGCATGATCGTCTGGGGCAACATGCTGTTCACGACGTCGCTGAAGGGACCGGCGCTCTGATGCGGCCTCACTTCAGTCCGCGCGCCTGGCGCCCTCGTCATTCGCGGACGACCGGCCCTTCACCATCTCGGTAATCAGGGCCACCAGCTCGGCGGGCTGGACGGGTTTCCGGAGGAAGGTCGCCCCCAGCCGTGCGGCCTCGGCGGCGAGCACCGGGTCCTCGTAGCCGCTGGTCACGATGACGGAGGGAGCGGGGTCGAGCGTGCCCGCCTGCACGGCGAGCTGCAGGCCGTTGTACTCGCCGAGGCGGATGTCGGTGACGAGAACGTCGGGCCTTATGAAAGGCATGAGCCGATGCGCCTCGGCGTAGCTCGACGCCGGCACCACGCTGAAGCCTGCGTCGTGGACATAGGCGGCCCATCCCGCAAGCGTAGCGGCGTCGTCCTCCGCGATCAGAACCACAGGTGACACCGGTTGTGCTCCCGTGCCATTGTCCCACATCTTCGGGACACACATCTTCATCGCGCTTGACCATCGCGCCTGATTACTGTTGCGCGTGATTTCTGGCGGCCGATGGCGATACGTGGCAGAATATTCAGGATCGCCTCGGGTTGGCTCCTCACCCGCTGTGGGATTCGCTGACACTATGTTTGTCACCCTCTTCCTGCTTGCAGGCGTCGGCGGAATAGTATTCTGGAATGTGATCGGCGGCCGGTTCGAGGGCGACCGGCCGGAGCGGTCCCTCAGGATTCCGATGGGCCGCTTCTTCTTTCACATCCACCATTGGCTGTACTGCCTCGGGCTGATGGCCCTGTTCTACTCCTGGGACGCTGCGGGTCCTGGCGTCGCCGGGTTCCTGTCGGGGTCCGTCGTCCAGGGACTCACCTACCGCGACTGGTATCTGCTGGTCTACGACAAAGACAAGGGCGAGGAGATCTACGCTCGATGGCGACCGCAGCCCGACTGATCGCGGCCGCGGTCCTGGCCGCCGTCGTCGGGTGGGCCGGTCCGGTCCTCGCGGCGCAGCCTTCGGCAGAGCCAGGGCCGGTGGACCGCGCGTTCCAGCGCCTCTACAACTTCGACTTCCCTGGCAGCCTGGCGATTCTCGACGCGGCCGCGACGAGCGACCCGTCGAATCCGCTCATCGCGTCGGTACACGCCGCCACCTACCTGTTCATGGAACTGGACCGGATGCGGATCCTCGACACGCAGTTCTTCATGAACGACAACAACATGGTGGACGGGTCGTCCCGCAGCGTGCCGGACCCCGCGGTCCGCGGGCGGCTGTTCGCGGCGCTTGACCAGGCGAAGAAGCTGGCCCAGGCGAGGCTGGCGACCAGCCCGAACGACGTGGACGCGCTGTTCGCCCTGTGCATGACCGCGAGCACCGAGACCGACTACACCGCCCTCGTCGAGCGCCGGACGTGGCGGAGCACGAAACTCGCGCCTGTCGGCCTCGTGCCTGCGCGCAAGCTGCTCGCGCAGACGCCGCCGTTCTACGACGCCTACCTCCAGTTCGGCGCGCTGGAGTACATCGTGGGCAACCTGCCGTTCTTCGTCCGCTGGTTCGTCCACTACGACGGGATCGCGGGGGACAAGCGGCGCGGGATCGCCCAGCTGAAGCTTGTCGCCAGCCACGGCCGGTACTACGGCCCGTTCGCCCGAATCCTGCTGACGGTCGTGTCGCTGCGCGAGCAGAAGTTCGCGGACGCCGAAGAGCTGATGCGGGGCCTCTCGTACGATTATCCCGAGAACGCGCTGTTCAAGCGCGAGGCCGCGAAGGCGGCCGAGCGGGCTCGCCGCGCCAAGCGGTAGCCCGCGTTCGCGATGCGACGCCTTCACCTCCTCGAAATCGGAGACCAGCCGTGGTGCCCCGCGGCGCTCCGCCACGCCACCACCGATTTGCTGGAGCTTTGCTTCCGCACCTGGCGCTACTACGCGCCGATCGTGCCCCGGTTGGCGGCCGCTGTCGATGAATCCCGTGACCGTGAAGTCGTCGACCTCTGCTCGGGCGCTGGCGGGCCCTGGCTGAGCCTGCTGCCCGAACTCGGCGACGCGTCGCCGGCGCGCGTCGTGCTGACCGACAAGTATCCGAACGCCGAGGGCACCTTCCGCGTCGAAGAGGCTTCCAGTGGCCGCATCCGCGGCGAGAGACGGAGCATCGACGCGAGGGCGGTTCCTCAGGATCTCGGCGGGTTCCGGACGATGTTCACCTCGTTCCACCACTTTCGCCCGGACGCGGCCCGCGCCATCCTCGCCGACGCCGTGAAGAGCCGGGTCGGGATCGGCGTGTTCGAGTTCACCGGGCGGAGTCCGCTACGGCTCGCCGCCGTGGCGCTCACTCCGTTCGCGGTCCTCTACGCCGTCCCGTTCCTCCGGCCACTCCGCTGGCGGACGATCGTGTTCACCTACCTCCTTCCGATCATCCCGGTCGGCGTGCTCTTCGACGGCATCGTCTCCTGCCTCAGAACGTACTCGCCTGCCGAGCTCGACGAACTCGTCGAGCCGCTTCGCGGCAACGGGTACACGTGGGACGTGGGAGAGGCCAGCGGAGGGCTCTGGCGCCCTCCCATCACATACCTGATCGGCTGCCCCCGTCGAGACGGCGACGGGCGAGCGGACTGAGCCGCGGCGCCGAAGCGCGCCAGCGGGGCCGGACATCGGTCGGCCCGAGCCGCCCGTGATCGGGACCGCGTCAGCCTAGAACGGCAGACCGAGTGCCGACCTGATGAAGGCGGCGTCGAACGTCAGGAAGAAGACGTACGCGGCTGCCGCAAACCAGAACCCGGCGAGTGCCGCGCGAACAGGCCGCGGGTAGGTTCGAACCGCCACCGCGCTCAGCGCCAGCATGACGAACATCTCACACGACACGCGTTCGGCGTTGCTGACGTGCACCCAGACTGCTGCGAAGTTCAGGCAGAACCGCGATAAGCGCGTACAGGAGCGCGGCAACCGACGTCGCAGATGGCGCTGCCACAGCCAAGACAACGCTCAGCAGGCTCCCCCGATCAGCAGGACGGGGAAGGCGATTCCGGCCCGCGACATCTCCGGAAAGGTCGGGAAGTAGGTCTCGCGCGCGACTGAGCCCCAGAGGTCCATGATCCCGGCGAAGGGCCGGCCAAGCGTCGACGGGATGCACAGGAGGGCCTCGACGCCCCATTCGGGGAACAGAACCCAGGCGACGTAGAGCCGCCAGAGCGCCAACACGCTGGCCGCGAAGAGCCCTACGAGAAAGGCCTCCCGGCGCCGGCCGGAGATCATCCCGGCGCCCACCACGCAACCGACCGCGATGACACTGGTTTCCCGGACGAGCAACGCCACGGCAAACAGGGCGGCAGCCGACACCCACCTGCCACGCGAGAAGCAGAGAATCCCCCCGACGACGGATGCGGCCGCAATCGGCTCGGGCAGGCCGAATTGAATCGACTGCCAGAACCCTGGGATCAACAGGATCGCCAGGCCCCACGCCGCGGTCAGGCCCTGGCCCTGAGCGAGCCGTGCCAGCGCGAACCCCGCCAGGCCCAGCGAGCAGAGGATCAGCCACACCATCGTCGCCGGATACCATTGCCAGCGGCCGCCAGAGAAGGCCCGGGCCAGCAGGCTGTACCCGATCCGGCCGTAGCGATAGGGCGCGTAGTCCATGAACCGCCCATAGGTCGACACTGCGTCCTTGTACTCCCGCAAGAACGGGTCGTACGTGGCGAAGTACATGAACTGGCCGTCGTACCCGTTCTCCTGGAGCACAAGCGTACGCCGGACGTCGGCCCGCCCCTTCAGCGTCGGGTGGGTGTCAAATGCGGTCCGCGAAATGACGAGGAAGCCGCTGTAGTTGCCAGAGTAGGAGTCTCGCAGGCGGGCGCTGACAAGACCGAGGAACACCGCCAGCACGAGCGCTCCCGCGAGGCCGGCCCGGACCAGCGCCATCCGTCGATTCCCGGGTTCGTTCACACGCCGCACCAGCCACCGCCCGGCCGCCCAGAGCCGCGGCGCGAGGAGCACGGCCAGCCACAGTGCGAAGGAGCCTCCCGCGAGCACGACCCGGTAATCCGAGACCGACTCCGAACACTGGATCACGGCCAGGAGCACGACGATTAACGCCGCAAGCACCTTGAAGGCGACGCGAAGCCACCGAATCGTCGAACGCGACGGCGGAACGAGGAGAAGGCCGGCCAGTACGGCCCAGAAGGCGACGGACCAGCCGAGCCCGGGCCGAACATAGCGTGTGGAGCTCCCCGGCAGGACGAACAGCGTGTGCGCCCCACTGGTATTGCCGTGATGGGTCGCCAGTTCGAGATACTCGAGCGTCCACGGTGCGGAAGGACCGGAGACAACCACCTCCCGGTCGGCCGCGGTCTCCCCCCCAGACGTCACGGCGCAGTCCACACGCCGCGATGCGCCGCCGGCGATCGTGTGCTCGCAGGTCGGCGACCCGTCAAACGCGATCCGGATTCGGAGGCTGTCGGTGGAGGGCGCTTTGATCCTGGCGATCACCGCGAACGGCGGGCGGAGACCCTTCAGTTGCGGAAAGCCGGCCGTCGTCACCCGCACGATCCCATCGACCGCCGGAATCGGCGCCTGTACGACCTTCGCCCTGATTGGGTGAAACTCAACGAAGACGTGAGTGAGCCAGACGGCGGAGGCGAGTCCCGCGAAGGCCAGCGCGCACGGGATGCGGAGGGCGTTTCTCACGGGGAGCCACTCTACCACAGCGCGAGTGGGCGCCGAACGGGGTCCAGGCGTTCGCCGCCGCGCCGCGCAAGATCCAGCGGCCTCCTCGTTCTACGTGACAGAAGGAGGTCGCATGAACCAGGTTCGTCGCATGGCCGCCGTCGTGTTCGCCGTGTCGGCCCTGTCAGGTGTGGCCGCGCTGGCAGCCGCTCCGTCCGCTCTCCCGATGTCGCGCCCATCCGCCGCCGGTACCGTCGAGATCGTCGTCGACGGCCGCGCGCTCCCGGAGTACCGTGCCTACGGCACCCGCTACGTCGAGGCGCTGAAAGGCAGAGAGTACGCCATCCGCGTTCACAACCCGTTCGACGTGCGGGTGGCGGTGGCGCTGTCCGTCGATGGACTGAGGACCATTCGACGCGCGGCACACCACGGCCGCCGCCGCGCGCAAGTGGGTCATCGGCCCCCACGAGACGATCACGATCTTCGGCTGGCAGACGTCGATGGCACAGGCACGGCGGTTCTTCTTCACGACCGAGGACCGATCCTATGCCGAGCGGCTCGGTCAGCCGGAGAACCAGGGGGTGATCAGCGCGGTGTTCTTCAAGGAGCGGGCGCCGGTGCGCGTCGTGCCGCTCGCGCAGGACAACGCCGGCGACGGCGCGCCACGCCAGCGATCGGCGCCGGCGGGAGCCGCCGGAAAGGCCGAATCGCTGGCCGGGCGCGCGGCCGAGGAGTACGCCGCGACCGGCATCGGCGAACGCGCGGACCACAGGGTCCAGATCGTGCAGCTGGACCTCGAGGCCAGCCCGGCCACCACCGTCGACATCCGATACCAGTACCGTTCGCAGCTCGTCCGGCTCGGCATCGTGCCGAACGCGCCCGCCGACGACGACCCGCCGTCGCGTCGCCAGAACGCGCACGGCTTCGACAAAGGCTTCTGCCCGGACATCAAGTGACGGGGCCGCCTGCGCACCCGACGTCGTCGAGATCCACGAGAAGCGGTATCATCGATCGAGCGCGGTCGTCGGAGGGGCTCGAGGTGTGAAGGAGGATGTGCCGATGCAGATCCAGGTGCACGCGGACAGCAGCGTCAAGGCCGGCCAGGACGTCGCGCAGGCGGCGGAGGCGGCGGTCGAGAGCGCCGTTCACCGCTGGGCCGGGAGAATCACGCGGGTCGAGGTCCACCTGAGCGACGTCAACCGCCACAAGGGCGGGGCCAACGACAAGCGCTGCGTGATGGAGGCGCGGCTCGGCGGCCTCGAGCCGATCGTCGTGACACACACCGCTGCGACACTGCCAGACGCCATCGACGGCGCCGCCGCCAGACTGCAGAAGACGCTCCAGAGCACGCTCGGCCGGCTGAGTGAGCGCTGACCGCCGCTCCGGTCTCGGATGCTATGATGACCGGGTGTCGAAGGCGGCGCTCACAGCGCTGGTTCTCGTGCTGACATCCGGCTCGGCAGTCTCGGCGCAGAACGACTCGGTCGTCGGCGTCGGCGGCGACGTGTCATTCCATGCCGCCACGGACCCGAACGTCGAGACGCGGCCCGCTTGGGGCCTCGTCGGCCGGCTCCGCCGCGGAACGGGGCTCGGATTCTCGCTCGGCCTCTCCTGGTACACGTCCGACGTCCGCACCGACGTCGACGGGAAGATCGTCCCCCTCGGCGCCATCATCGTGCGGCCGGTGATGGTCGGCGCCTCCTACAGCCGTCAGTTCGCGCGCTTCGCGCTGACGGCCGGCATCGTCGGCGGCTGGTCGTTCAACGCGGTCTCGCAGACGCCCGCCCAGCAGAAGAGCTACGGAGATGCCATCGGCATGCCGGACGCGCACCTGTCGGTTTCGGACTGCTGGGTGGCCAGACCGTCGGTCACCTTCTGGTACGAATTCAACAATCACTTCGGGGCGTTCGCCTCGATCGGCTACTCGATGATCCGACCGACGATCACCGCGCACGGCGCAGCCGGCCAGCGCGGTGCGGCTGTCAATCTCAGCGGCAGCGTCCTGTCGTTCGGACTCGCCTACGGAGTGTTCTAACAGGCGTGCGGCCCGCGCGCCTGAGCCCTGGGCCGTTGTTCTCAGAAGGAGTCACTGGAATGGCTATCAAGGACGCGTTGTTGCCCGAGTTCGACCACGAGATGCAGGTGACGCGCAAGGTGCTCGCGCGCGTACCCGACGGGAAGTTCGGCTGGAAGCCGCACGACAAGTCGATGACGATGGGAAGGCTGGCCACCCATATCGCCCTGATTCCGGGCTGGGTCAAGGAGACGCTGGTTCAGGACGGCATCGACATGGGCGGCGACCTCAAGCCCACGGATCTCGCCACGCGCGACGAGGTTCTAGCCTCGTTCGACAAGATGGTGGGCGTAGCGCGCCCCCTGATCGAGGCGGCCACCGACGCACAGTTCATGGCGCCGTGGACGCTGAAGCACAAGGGCCAGGAGGTCTTCACGATGCCGAAGATCTCCGTCGTCAGGGCCTGGGTGTTCAACCATGCGGTTCATCACCGCGGCCAGATGAGCGTCTATCTGCGTCTGAATGACGTGCCGGTGCCGTCGATCTACGGCCCGAGCGCAGACGAAGCCAATTGAACTGACGACCTCAATTGACAATTGAGAATGAAGAATGAGGAATTGAGAACGGACGACCGGTGGCTGGAGGCGTCGGACGTCCCCGTCCCCCATTCTCAATTCTCAATTCTCAATTCTCAATTCCAACGCCCTCCCCCTGCTGCATTTTCCGGCACTCTGCTAAGTTGTTGATTCCACAGCCTGTTGAGTAATTCCACTCCCGAGAATCCTCGTTGACAGCGGGTCGCGGCCGGCCCACACTACCGCACCACGAGCCGTCGCGTTCGGTGATCAAGCGGTGTATCCGCGGCGGCACTCCCGCCGCGAGGAGAACCGATCATGTTCGACGTCACCGGTCCCGGGCTGGGCGGAGCGATTCCGGATGGCCAGCCGACGCGCATCGGCGTATTCGTCTGCCACTGCGGCGGCAACATTTCGGATGTCGTCGACGTCAAGCGGGTGGCCGAGGAAGCCTCGCGCATGCCGGACGTCGTCTTCGCGACGACGCACATGTTCAACTGCTCGGATCCCGGGCAGGCGCTCATCGAGCAGAAGATCCGCGAACACGGGCTGACGCGGGTCGTCGTCGCCGCCTGCTCACCGACGCTTCATCAGATCACCTTCCGGCGCACCGTCGAGCGGGCCGGCCTCAACCAGTACCTGTTCGAGCACGTGAACATCCGCGAGCACGTGTCGTGGGTCATCGAGGACGGCGAGGCGGCCACGGCGAAGGCGTCGCGGCTGGTGCGCGCGGCGGTCAACCGGGCCCGCTACCTGGTTCCGCTCGACAAGCGCCGCATCCCGATCCACCCGGCGGCGCTGGTCATTGGCGGCGGCGTGGCCGGGCTGATGGCGGCCCGCGACCTGGCCGAGCGCGGGATGAAGGTCACGCTCATCGAGAAGCGGCCGTTCCTCGGCGGCCGCATGGCCCAGCTCTGGAACGTGTTCCCGACCGGCGAGGAAGCGCGGCCGATGCTCTGCGAACTCGTCCGCGACGTCGTGAAGCACCCGCTCGTCACGATTCTCACCGGCGCTCACGTCGTTGATTCGGAAGGCGTCGTCGGGGACTTCAAGACGAAGATTCTCGTTGACCCGCGCGGCGTGGACGAACGGCTCACCTATCCGGGCAACGCGATTGCCGCCTGCCCGGAGGAGACGATTAGCGAGTTCGATTTTGCGCTGAGCCGCCGCAAGGCGATCTACATGCCGTACCCGGGGTGCTACCCGCCGATCCCGGCGATCGACTGGCACACGTGCACGAAGTGCGGGAAGTGCGTCGCGGCGGTCGGCGGCAAGGGGATCAACCTCAACGCCCAGCCGCGCGAGCTGACGCTCCATTCCGGCGTCATCGTCCTCGCCACCGGCTACGACCCGTACGAGCCGCTGCTCGGCGAGTTCGGCTACGGCATCTTTCCGAAGGTCATTACGCTCCAGCAGCTGCACCGGATGCTCGACCCGGAGGGCCCGACGGCGGGCGCGCTCCCGGTCGACAGCCACAAGCCGGTCCGCATCGGCTTCCTGCACTGCGTCGGCGCGAGGCAGATCGAGGGGGTGAACGCGCCCCAGCCGGACGGCAAGGTGAAGGACTACTGCGCGCGGACCTGCTGCACGGCCGCGATGCACGCGGCGGTGGCGATCAAGGAGCGCCTCCCGAACGCGCAGTTGACGTCGTTCTACCAGGACATGCGGACCTACGGCCGAGGCCACGAGGAGTACTACGAGAAGGCGTCCGAGAAGGGCGTGCTGTTCGTGCGCTACAGCCCGAAGCACCCGCCTCGCGTCGACAAAGACCGCTCGGGCCACTGGCCCGTCGTCGTACGGACGAAGGATCTGCTCACCGACGGGCTGCCGATCGAGGTTCCGCTCGACCTCCTGGTGCTGGCGACCGGCGTCGTCCCGCACGACATCTCGGAACTGGTGACGATGTACTCGTGCGCGGTCGGGTACGACAGCTTCCTGCTCGAGGTGCATCCGAAGCTGCGGCCGGTGGAGCTGGCGGTGTCCGGCGTCTTTCTGGCCGGCTGCTGCCAGGGCCCGATGGACATCACCGAGGCGTGTTCGGCCGCGTCGGCGGCCGCGTCGAAGGCGGCGGCGATGATTCTCGCAGGGCCAGGTGGAGATGGACCCGTTCATCGCGAGCGTGGACGAGGAGGTCTGCACCGGGTGCTCGACCTGCCTGACCGTGTGCCCGTACGACGCGATCACGCGCGACGAGGCGCGGGGGCTTGCGATGGTGAGCGAGGCGCTCTGCACCGGGTGCGGCACGTGCGCGGCCACCTGCCCGAGCGCCGCGATTCAGCAGGCCGGGTTCAACGACCGGCAGGTGCGAGCCGAGCTGGAGGTGCTGCTGGCGGGGTAGAAAGCCGGTAGCCGGCCCGCGGCCAATCACAGACTGGAGAGGCAGGCGCGGACCGGGTCGGCGCGAAGGGCGACTGTGAGGTCCGCCGAACCGGAGCCCGGAGGGACGAACCGGGCCACGACTGCCGCCTCACCGGCTCGTAGCCGGCCGGAGACGTAGGCGCGGAGCGGGTGTCGTCGCCTTGGCGACAGGAGGGAATGCGCATGATTGATACGGACACCGTGGTGAAGGCGGACGAATCCGACAAGCCCTGGGAGCCGCGCATCATCGCGTTCCTCTGCTACTGGTGCTCGTACACCGGCGCCGACAACGCCGGCACCGCGCGCCTGAAGTACCCGGCCAACATCGACATCATCCGCGTGATGTGCTCGGGGCGCATCGATCCCGACCTCATCATGACCGCCTTCGCCAGGGGCGCGGACGGCGTGATGGTGTGCGGCTGCCACATCGGCGACTGCCACTACATCGCGGGCAACCACAAGACGATGGCGCGCATGCCGATCGTCGCGCGGGTGCTCGGGGATTTCGGCATCGAGCCCGAGCGGTTCGTCCACGAGTGGGTCAGCGCCGCCGAGGGCGACAAGTTCGCGCGCCTGGTGCGCCAGGTCACCGAGCAGGTGCGCCAGGTCGGCCCGCTCAACTGGCCCGAGCACCTGCGGCAGCGCGGCGTGGGGCACGGCCAGGATCTGCATCCCTGGGGAGAAGAGGCATGACCGCGAGCATCCCGGCGGCCGAACGTCAGCCCGGCAAACTCCGGATCGGGATGTACTGGGCGTCGAGCTGCGGCGGCTGCGACATCTCGCTGCTCGAGATCGCCGAGCACCTGCTCGAGCTGATCGAGGTCGCTGATGTCGTCCTGTGGCCGTGCGTGGCCGACTTCAAGTACCGCACCGTCGCCGACTACCCGGATGGGCACATCGACGTCTGCCTGTTCAACGGCGGCATCCGAAGCTCGGAACAGGAAGAGATCGCGCGGATGCTCAGGCGCAAGAGCCGGACGCTGGCCGCCTACGGCGCCTGCGCGATGGACGGCGGCATCCCCGCGCTCGCCAACCTGAAGTCGCGCGAGGAGATCTACGACGCCGTCTATCGCAGCAATCCGACGCTGCACAATCCGACGAAGACGGAACCGGTCGAGCGCTGGTCCACGCCGCACGGCGACGTCACGCTTCCCCGGCTCTACCCGCAGGTCCTCCGCCTGGCCGACGTCGTTCACGTGGACTACCGGATTCCCGGGTGCCCTCCTGTCGGCGCGCAGGTCTGGAAAGTGCTGCAGGCGATCGCGGCAGGCGAAGTGCCGGCCCGCGCCGACGCGGTCCTCGTCGGCTGCGACAGCCGCTCGGTGTGTGACGAGTGCCACCGCGAGAAGCGCAAGACCCGCGTGAGGGAGTTCAAGCGCCCGCACCTGGCCATCCCCGAGCCCAACTGGTGCCTGCTCGAGCAGGGGTTTGTGTGCATGGGGGCCGCGACGCGGAGCGGTTGCGGCGCCCTGTGCACGAAGGCCGAGATTCCATGCCGCGGCTGCTACGGCGCGGCGGGCCTGGCGGACGACCAGGGCACCGCCATGCTCGGCGCGATTGGCTCGGTCATCGACGCGACGACCGAGGAGCGCGCGCGGGAGATCGTGGACGGGATTGCCGATCCGACCGGGACGTTCTACCGGTTCAGCCTGGCGTCGAGCACGCTGAAGGCGCGTCGGTGAAGCGAGCGAGGAGCGCACGATGACGACCGCTCAGTCCGCGACCGCCAGTCCGTACCGGCGGATCAGCATCGACCCGATCACCCGCCTCGAGGGGCACGGGAAGATCGACATCTTCCTCGACGCCGACGGCGAAGTGGCCGACTGCTTCTTCCAGGTGCCCGAGCTCCGCGGCTTCGAGAAGTTCTGCGAGGGGCGCCCGATCGAGGAGATGCCGCGCATCACGCCCAGAATCTGCGGCGTCTGCCCCGAAGCGCACCTGATGGCGGCGGCCAAGGCGTGCGACGCGGTCTACAAGGTGTCGCTGCCGCTGACGGCGAAGCTGATCCGGGAACTTCAGTACGACATCTTCTACGTCACCGACCACGCGACGCACTTCTACGCGCTCGCCGCGCCGGACTTCGTCATGGGCCCCGCCAGCAACCCGGCCGAGCGGAACCTGATCGGCGTCATCCGGAAGCTCGGCGTCGAGGTCGGACAGAAGGTGATCAAGGCCAGGAAGTGGGGCCACGAGGCGGCGGCGATCTTCGGCGGCCGCCCGGTGAATCCGGAAAACGCCATCCCCGGAGGCGTGTCGAAGCCGATCACGGCGGCAGAGCGCGAGCGCCTCGAGGAGATCACGCGCTACATGGTCGAGTTCGCGAAGTTCACGCTGGTCGTACTGCGGGAGCAGGTGCTGGCCAATTCCCAGTACGTCGACCTCATCCTGAA
This sequence comes from uncultured Acidobacteriota bacterium, assembly GCA_963784455.1. Classification (GTDB taxonomy): domain Bacteria; phylum Acidobacteriota; class Vicinamibacteria; order Vicinamibacterales; family Fen-181; genus FEN-299. The sequence goes on from CAWARN010000007.1 coordinate 43,295, forward strand.
CGGACCCTATGTCCATCGAACGTATTCGATGGGGCTCGTCGACGACAAGAACCGCACCAACTTCTACGACGGCAAGGTGCGGGTCGTGGACCCCGACGGTCAGGAGCTGTGCAAGTACGCGCCGCGCGACTACACCAAGCACATCGCCGAGCGGGTCGAGCCCTGGAGCTACCTGAAGTTCCCGTACCTCACCCAGGTCGGATGGAAGGGATTCGTCGACGGCAAGCAGTCGGGTGTCTACCGCGCCACGCCGCAGTCGCGCCTCAACGTCGCCGACGCGATGAGCACGCCGACGGCCCAGGAAGCGTTCGAGGAGTACTTCGAAACGCTCACGGGCGATCGAACCGGCCGCACCATGGTCCACCAGACGCTGGCGATCCACTGGGCGCGGGTCGTCGAGATGCTGAACGCCGCCGAGCGCGCCGCCGAACTGGTGCGCCACCCGGAACTCACACATCCGGAGAACTACCGAGTGATCCCGCACGACACGCCCACCGAGGGCGTCGGGATCGTCGAGGCGCCGCGCGGCACGCTGGTGCACCACTACGTCACCGACGAGAACGGCATCGTCCGCAAGGCGAACCTCGTGGTGGGGACAACGAACAACCACGCCGCCATCTGCATGTCGATCAAGAAGGCGGCGCAGGGGCTGATTCGGAAGGGCGTCGAGGTGAACGAGGGGGTCCTCAACATGATCGAGATGGCCTTCCGCGCCTACGACCCGTGCTTCGGCTGCGCGACGCACAGCCTGCCGGGGCAGATGCCGATGGTGGTCAGGGTGAGGGAGGCGGACGGGACGGTGATCCAGGAAAGGACAGGGCGTAGCGGCTCCGCGCTCCGCGGCTCAAGGCTCGCGCCGACCTCGCCGTGAGCCGTGAGCCGTGAGCCGTGAGCCGCTCGAAGGAGTGGAGACGATGGCTGAGATGAGGGAGCGGTACGACGCGCTCGTGATCGGCGGGGGCATCGCCGGCATGCAGGCCGCCCTGGACCTGGGTGAGCAGGGCTTCGAGGTCCTTCTCGTCGAGCGCACGCCGTCGATTGGCGGCGTGATGGTTGGCCTCAACAAGGTCTTCCCCACGCTCGACTGCTCGTCCTGCATCTGCACGCCCCGCATGGCGGAATCCGCCCACCACCCGCGGATCCGGCTCCAGACCTACACCGAGGTGCGGTCGGTCGATCCGGTCGGCACCGGTTTCCGCGTCGATCTCGAGTGCAAGCCGCGCTACCTCCACGAGGACACCTGCATCGGCTGCGACGAGTGCGAGCTGGCGTGCCCGATCGAGGTGCCGCACGAGTTCGACTACGGCCTGGGGGCGCGCCGCGCCATTTACATTCCGCACGGCAACGCCATCCCGCAGAAGGCGGTGCTCGACCTCGAGCACTGCATCTTCTGCGGCAAGTGCGAGAAGGTCTGCCCCACCAACTGCCTCGACTTCACCGCCGAGCCGAAGCACGTGCGCGTGGACGTCGGCACCGTCATCGTGGCGACCGGCCTCGAGATCCTGCCGATGGACAAGAAGCCGGAGTACGGCGGGACTGCTGCCGAACGTCATGAGCCCGCTGGCGATGGAGCGCATCCAGTCGAGCAACGGGCCCTACGGCCGCGTGCTCCGGCCAGCCGACGGCAAGATCCCGCGTTCCATCGCCTACATCCAGTGCGCCGGCAGCCGCGACCGGTCAATCGGCGTGCCGTACTGCTCGCGGGTCTGCTGCATGTACGCCCTCAAGCAGGCGCTGCTGCTGCGCCACTACATCCACGACGTCGAGGTCGCCCTCTACTACATGGACATCCGCGCGTTCGGGAAGGGCTACGAGCAGTTCTACCGCCGCGCCGTGGCCGAGGGCGTCAACGTGATCAAGGGCAAGGTGGCCCGCGTCACCCAGACGGACAACTTCGACCTGATCCTGCGCGTGGAGCTGCTCGACGAGGGGGGCCGCGTGGACGAGCACCGCTACGACCTGGTCGTGCTCAGCCAGGGCCTGATCGCCGCGTGGCACCCCGACGGCGTCATCGACATCGAAGATGCCGACGACGGGTTCATTCACACGCCGGAGATCAAACTCAACCCGTCGTTCACCACGATGCCAGGCGTGTTCGTGGGAGGCGTGGCCGCCGGCCCGAAGGACATCCCGGACGCGATTGTCGAAGCGGGCGAGGCGGCGATGGCGGCGGCCAATTATCTGAAGCGGTACCGATGGCGCTCGAGCAAGCCGGCGATGGCGATGGCGTAGGACAGCGGCATGAATTGAGAATTGAGAATTGAGAATGCAAGAGACGGCAGGCAGAGGCAGGGCCACCACATGACCGATACGACACCGGCCAAGGCCGAGAGGCCGAAGCGACCGATCGAAGTCCTGCGCGAGCGGCACGGCGGCATGTCGAAGGAGTTGAAGGAGTACTTCAACGAGCAGCAGAAGATCTACAAGGCGCTGCGCGCCGCGCTCAAGAACGGGCCGCGCACCGTCCCGCAGCTCGCGAAGGAGTGCGGCATCCCGTCGCCGACGGTCATGTGGCACCTGATGGCGCTCCGCCGCTACGGGCAGGTGCTCGACGGTCCCGAGGAGAACGGGTACCTGCTCTACACGCTTCCGAGGGCATGATTATGCAGCACTACAGGGTGGACCCGGCGCTCGGCGCCGAGCTGGCCGCGTTCGGCGGCAGGACGCTCGGGCGGTGTTTCAGCTGCGGAAACTGCACGGCGGTGTGCGGCCTCTCGAAAGGCGACACGGTCTTCCCGCGGAAGATCATCCGCTACCTCCAGGTCGGCCTCTCCGACCGTCTCCTCGAGTCGCCCGAGCCGTGGCTGTGCTATTACTGCGGCACCTGTTCGGAAACCTGCCCGCGCGACGCCGAGCCGGGCGAGCTGATGATGGCCGCCAGGCGCTGGCTGGTCAGCCGGTACGACTGGACCGGCCTCTCGAAACGCCTCTACCTGTCCGAGGCGTGGGAATTCGGCCTGCTCGGCGGCATGGCCATCTTCGTGCTGGCGCTCTTCCTCGTGCCCGGGTGGCTGGGCCTGCCCTTCGGCTTCTCGGCCATCGACCAGGCGGCCACCGAACACGTCCGCCTCGACCTCTTCGCGCCGACCCGGATCGTCCACTACGGCGACTGGGCACTGGCGGCGCTGCTCGCCGGTCTCCTCGGCATCAACGCCGCCCGGATGCTCAGGTTCGTCAGGAGAGGCAGCGCGGGGCTCGACATCCCGCTCTCCATCTGGCTCGGCAAGGCGTACCACATCCTCGTGCACGGCGCCACCCAGAAGCGGTGGCTCCAGTGTGACAACGACGCGCGCCTCAAGTGGTTCATGCACTTCCTCCTGGTGACCGGCTACGGCACGATGCTGCTGCTGGTTGTTGCGTTCCTGCCGTGGTTCCAGCGCGAGAACGCCGAGTTCCATTGGACCGCGCTCCTCGGCTACTACGGAACCCTCACCATCCTCGGCGTCACGCTCGTGGCCATGCGCAGCCGGCTGCAGAAGAAGGAGCAGTACCACAAGTTCTCGCACGTCAGCGACTGGACGTTCCTCGTGCTGCTGTTCCTCACGGCGCTCACGGGCATCGTGCTCCACCTGTTCCGCCTGTTCGACATGCCGTGGCCGACCTACGTGCTCTACGTCGTGCACCTGATGATCGCGGTCCCGATGCTCATCATCGAGGTGCCGTTCGGCAAGTGGAACCACCTGGTGTTCCGTCCCATGGCGCAATACCTGGTCGAGGTCCGCGAGGCTGCGCATGCCCGGCAGCCCGCGCCGGCTCCAGCGCCCCGTCACGCGCACGCCCACGTAGGTGCACGATGAGCGAATACGCCAGCGCCTCCGGCTCCACAATCGTGCTCGGCCTCGGCAACCCGGTCCGCTACGACGACGCGGTCGGGTTGCGGGTGGCGGAGGCCGTCGAGCGGCTACTCGACGCCGAGCCGCTGCCGGGGGTCAGCGTGGCGATGAGCACGCGGGCCGGCCTCGAACTGATCGACCTTCTCGCGGGAGCCTCGCGTGCCGTCATCGTGGACTGCCTCGTCCGGCCGGACCCGGTGCCCGGCCGAGTGACTCGTCTGACGCTGGACGAGGTGGCCGGTTCGGCGAGGCTGGTCGGGGCGCACGACGTCACGATCTCCACCGCGTTCAGGTTCGCCAGAGCCGCTGGCGTGCCGATGCCCGAGACCGTCGATATCTACGCCATCGAGGCCGCCGACGTCGATCGCATCGAGGAGGGCCTGTCCCCGGCGGTGGCTGCCGCCGTTCCCGCTCTGGCGCTGGAGATCTACCACCGCCTCCCGACCGTCGCGCGATGCCCATGCCTCGTCGGGTGACGGACACGCCCGCTGCCGGGCACGTTCATTGCTTGCCGCAGTCATAGTGGGCATTCTGTCGTCACTTGAAGCTGACACCCGCGAGTGTCCTGCCCCCAGGCACAATTCCCGGAGCAAGTCATGACCCGACCAGCGAGGCCGCGAGCGCTCTTCCCTGCCCGGGCGCTCCTTGCATGGGTTTCGGTCCTCGTCACCTCAATTGCTTGGCGCCGCCCCGAAGGCGAAGCTCATGAGCGAGTGGCCGAAGACACCGATCGTCGTCGACGGGAAGGCCACGGAGTGGCCGACCTTGGTGTCCATCGCGAAGGACGTCCGCTTCTCGATCGCCGTCAGGAATGACGACCGGACGCTCTACATCGCCTTGATCACCAGCGACGCCATGACGGCCCTCCAGACGCTCAACGAAGGTCTGGTCGTCTGGCTGGACGTGGCCGGGGGCACCAGGAAGCGGTTCGGCGTGCACTACCCGGTTGGAGGGCCAGCTGGAGGACAAGGCGGGAACCGGGGGCGCTACTCCTCCGGAAACGGTCAGCGCGGCGGCCAGGAGCAGGCGTACGAACAGCAGGGACAGGGCAATCAGCAGGCCGGCCGGTACGTCGGCCCGCCGCCCGACCCGGACGCGGTCTGGAACCGTGCGACCTCCGACGGCCGCCTTGCGGTGGCTGAACTGCTCGGTCCGGAGAAGGACCAGGTCAGGACTCTGATACTTGACGCCTCGCCGTCGATTCGAGCGAAGATCGGCCACGCCGAGGGCATGATGGTCTACGAACTGGCCATCCCTCTTGCCGTTTCGCCCGATTCGCCTGAAGGGCTCGGCGCGCTTCCCGGCGCCATCGTCGGAATCGGGCTCGAGACGCCGGAGCGAAAGGCCGAAACCGGCAACTACGGCAGCAGAGGCGGCGGGGGAATGGGCGGGGCAGGCGGCGGCATGGGCGGCCGAGGTGGGGGCGGCTACGGCGGCATGGGCGGCCGAGGCGGTGGCGATTATGGCGGCGGGGGCTCGGGAGGCCGCGGCGGCGGGATGGGGGGACCTGGCGGGTCATTCGGTCAGCAGACGAAGCCGCTGAAGGCCTGGACCACCGTCCTTCTGGCAACACCGCCCGCTTCGAAATAGGGGCCGCCAGATGTAACCTTCCCTTCGCCGATCGTCAGGATGCCTCGTTCGGACCCGGAGGACTGCCATGACGACACGGGACCGTGAGGAACCTGCCGGCGAAGCCCGGCGCGAGGCCCAGCGCCGGGTGGACCAGATCAACGCCTTCACCCGCGAACTGGCGGAGCTCGAGCGCGGGGGCGTCCTCGTCCTGGCCGCGGACCAGCAGGGCTCCGTCGAGCGCCATCATGCGAGCCTGCTCGCGACGCTGGCGCAGCGGTTCGACGTGGACCGCACCGAAGGGCAGCGCCAGATGGCGCTCGGAATGCGCATCGCGTCGCTGCTCGGCGCGGTGACGCTCAGCGCCGCCGTCATTCTGTTCTTCTACAGGGTGTGGGGGATCCTCACGACGCCGTCGCAGGTGGCCGCGCTCTTCGCCATGCCGCTCGTGATGCTCGTCGCCGTCGAAATCGCGACCCGCCTCGAACCGACCCGCTACATCGCCGCGGTCCTGTCGCTCATCGCCGCCGCCAGCTTCGCCTTGAACCTCTCGGGCCTCGGGTCTGTCTTCAACATGGTCCCGTCGCCCCTGATCCTCGCCGCGTGGGCCGCGTTCGCGTTCGCGGTGGCGTACGCGTACGGCCTTCAGCTGCTGCTGGCCGGCGGCCTCGCGGCCGCGATGGGCTACCTCCTGTCGGTCATCGCCGCAGCGGCCGGCCTCGACTGGACCGTCTCGATCGTTCGCCCGGAACCGCTCCTGGTTCTCGGCCCGGTCGCGATTGCCGCGTCGTTCTGGCGCCCGGCGGTCAGGGCCGAGGGCTTCGCGAGAACGTGGCGCCTCGTGGGCCTTGCCGCGCTCCTGCTGCCGCTGCTGTTTCTGTCCACCTGGCCGGAGGTCTTCAGCTACCGACTGCTGCCGCTCGGCTTCCTGCACGCGGCCTACGACCTCGCGGGCTTCGTGCTGCCGGTCGTTGCCGTGTGGTTCGGCATTCGGCAACGGTGGCCCGAGGTCGCGAACACCGCGAGTGGCTTCCTCGTGCTGTTCATCTACGCCAAGTGCTTCGACTGGTGGTGGGACGCGATGCCGCGCTACCTGTTCTTCCTGATGCTGGGCGGGCTGGCGGTCGGGGCGATGGTGGTGCTGGCGAAGTTGCGGCTCCGGATGAAGGAGGTGTGAAATGTCACGCACGGGACTCTGGACCGCAGCCGCCGTCGTCATCGTGTCGAACGCGTTCACGCTCTGGGCCGCGCGCGCCAACAAGGTCGGAGAGCCCGAGGCCGTCCTCGAGCTGACCGAGCGCGAATTGCGCCTGCCGGGGCGCGAGGCGGACAACACGGCGATGACGCTGCGACTTGAGTGGACCGACCTGCAGCCGCGGTACTCCGCCGAGGCCGCCCCAAACTGGTTCGACGCCGCGAAGCTGGCGTCGGTCGGGTTCGACTGCCGGCTGCCGGCGACCGCTGAAAACGCTGCGCACTACCGCGGCGCCGCACCCAGGTCGGTCTACGCGGCGCTCGAGAACGACGGTGACGCCTGGCGACGCTACATGGACGGGCTGACCAGCCAGCAGGAAAAGGACGCGGCCTCGAGGCGGCCGCGGCTCGTACTCGTCGACGTCGGGACCGATGCCGGCGCGCTTCGCGCGCGCTACCCCGACCGCCATCGCACGGTCATCGTCGCGGCCACGGCAGGGCTGAGCCTGATCCAGCCACGCTCGGGCAAGCCGTTCCTGAAGGGCCGAATCAACGCGGTGTACCCGTTCGAGCTGAACGTGCCAAAGGAGCTGAGGTCGGTGCTCGAACCGATTCGCCCCCGCCCCGCGCCGATGGCGGATCGTCAGGCCGGCCAGATCGACCCGGTGGGCGAGCCTCGCTACCGGGTGTCGGTGAGGTGGGGCCGGTCGCTCGAGCCGTGGATCGCGGCGGTGGAGCGGATGAAGTAACGTGAAGTAGGCAGTGGCCAGTGGCTAGTTGGCAGTCGATCACACGCGAGAGACCGACCACTGACCACTGACCACTAGCCACTGACAACTGACACCTGTCCCCGCCGGTGTCCGCTACGAAATATCGGGCCTCGGCGTCGCCGCCGTGCTCTTGGGCAACGTCGGCGGCTTGGTGTACTCCGGATCGATCTTCCCGGTCAGGACCTTCAGGAACGTGATGATCTGCCGCGTCTCCGCGTCGGTCAGCTTCTTGCCGAGCTGATACTCGGCCATGTCGCGAACGGCCTTGTCGAGGCTCGCTTCCTTGCCGTCGTGGAAATACGGCCCGGTCTTCTCGATATTGCGGAGCGACGGCACCTTGAAGACTCCCCCTGTCGGCCTCGGCCTTGGTCACCTTGAACCGGCCCGGAGTCGCTGAGGCCGGGGAACGCCTTCGCCAGCGCCGAGCTTCTGGTACGACGTGCCGCCGAGCAGCGCGCCGCTGTGGCACGCCGGGCACCCGGTGTCGAGGAACGTCTTCAGCCCGATCGCTTCGTCGGGCGTGAGCGCCGACTGGTCGCCGTTCAGCAGCGCGTCCCAGCGGGACGGCGTCATCAGCTTGCGCTCGAACGCGCCAATCGCCTTCGCCATGTTGTCGTAGGTGATCGGCCGCTTGTCGTTCGGGAACGCCTTCTTGAACAGCGTCCACGTACTCCGGCATCGACGTGAGGACGGCGACGACCTTCGCCTCACCCGGCATCGCCATCTCGATCGGGTTGAGCACCGGCCCCTTGGCCTGTGCTTCCACGTCGGGCGCGCGGCCGTCCCAGAACTGCGCGAAGTGCGCCGCGGCGTTGTACACCGTCGGCGAGTTGCGATCGCCCGTCTGCCCCTTGTGCCCGTCGGAGGTCGGCTGGTTGTCCACGCCGTAGGTCGCCAGGTCGTGGCAGCTGTTGCACGAAATGGTCTGGCTCTTGGAGAGCCGCGGTTCGAAGTAGAGCATCCGTCCGAGCGTGATGAGATCGGCGTTCGCCGCGCCGGCCGCGCTGGGAACCGAGGTCGGCAACGGCGCGAAGACGGCGAGCTGGGCCTTGTCCACGGCCGGAGCCGGCGGCACCGGGGCGGCGGGTACTGGCGCCGGCTGCGAACTGCACCCGACGAGGAGCGCAACGAGCATGGCGGCGGCCGGCCACGCGAGAAGCCTGGACCTGTTCATGAACCCTCCTTGACGATCTCCGGCGGCATTCTACCCGACGGCAGCCGGCGACGCCACGGCCCTTCGCGGCTGCCATTCCCGTTCGACACGAACCACAGAACGGCATGGTATATTTTGAGGTTGTGATACAGCCTCAGTCGAGGCGAATTCTCAGCAGAGAGAGGGTAATACCGTGAATCAGAAGGCATTCAATCCGTTCGAAATGGCGCAGGCCCAGTTCGACAAGGTCGCCGACGTCATCAACCTCGACGCGGCCACCAGGGAGCTGCTCCGCAACCCGATCCGGGAGTTCTCGTTCGCGATCCCGGTCCGCATGGACGACGGTGCCGTGAGGGTGTTCCGGGGGTTCCGGGTCCAGCACAACGACGCCCGCGGCCCGGCCAAGGGCGGCATCCGCTTCCACCCGCACGAGACGCTCGACACGGTGCGCGCGCTGGCCACCTGGATGACGTGGAAGTGCGCGGTGGTGGACATCCCGCTCGGCGGCGGGAAGGGCGGCGTGATCTGCGACCCGCACAACCTCAGCCAGCGCGAGCAGCAGTCGATCTGCCGAGGCTGGGTGCGCCAGATGGCGAGGAACGTCGGCCCGGTCAACGACGTCCCGGCGCCCGACGTGATGACCAACCCGCAGCACATGCTCTGGATGCTCGACGAATTCGAGACGATCCACGGCGGCCGGTACCCCGGCTTCATCACCGGCAAGCCGGTGGGCATGGGCGGCTCGCTCGGGCGCACCGAGGCCACCGGCTTCGGCCTCATCTTCACGGTCCGCGAAGCGCTGCGCGAACTGGGCCTCAAGCCGGCCGACTGCACCGCCTCGGTCCAGGGCTTCGGCAACGTGTCGCAGTATGCCGTGCGCCTGTTCCGACAGATGGGCGGAAGGGTCGTCTGCGTGTCGTGCTGGGACCAGGAAGACCAGACCTCCTACACCTACCGGAAGATGGCCGGCATCGACCCCGACGAGTTGATGGGGATCACCGACCACTTCGGAGGCATCGACAAGAACAAGGCGAAGAAGGTCGGCTACGAAATTCTGCCGGGCGACGCGTGGATTGAGCAGGAAGTGGACGTGCTGCTCCCGTCGGCGATCGAGAACCAGGTCACCGGCGAGAACGTCGGGAAGATCCACCCGAAGGTCAAGCTGATCGGCGAGGGCGCGAACGGCCCGACGACGCCGGAAGCCGACAAGGTGATCCACGAGCGCGGCATCTTCCTGATCCCCGACTTCCTGGCCAACGCCGGCGGCGTGACGTGCAGCTACTTCGAGCAGGTCCAGGGGAACATGAACTACTACTGGGAACGCGACGAAGTGCTGGGCAAGCTGGACCTCAAGATGACGGCGGCGTTCAACGCGGTCAGCGAGCTGGCGCGCAAGCAGAAGCTCTACATGCGCGATGCCGCGTACGTCATCGCCGTGAACCGCGTCGCGAAGGCATGCAGGGACAGGGGATGGGTATAGATGGGCTCAGGGCTCAGGGCTTAGGGCTCAGGGCTTAGGGCTTAGGGCTCAAGGAAAGGGGCGGCTGAGCGATCAGCCGCCCTTTTTGTTCTCTTGGCGGCCCGGTCCCTGAGCCTTGAGCCCGAGCCCTGAGCCTTCTGGTGTATCCTCTTCCTGCTCCGAGATGCGCCCGATGACGACCCTGCCGACCCGCCCGACTATCGCCGCGTTCGACCGCCATTTCTTCGACGGCACCGAGCAGTTCACCCGCATCGGCTCGGGGGAGTTCGGCGGCAAGGCGCACGGCCTGCTGACCATGAAGGACCTCCTGGCCACCAGCCTGCGGCCGAACCTGCCCGCCGAAGCCCGGCCTGTCCGCCGAAGCCCGCAGGGCGAAGGCGGAGGGACGAAGGCGGGGGCGTTCCTGCGTCACTTCGACGTACACGTGCCGACACTGACCGTGGTGACGACCGACCGGTTCGAGGCGTTCATGGCCGAGAACCGGCTGTGGGATGTCGTGCACGCCGGCGAGCCGGATCACCGGATCGCCCATGCCTTCCAGGCTGCGAACCTGCCGGTCGAACTCCTCGGCGATCTCTACGCGCTGACCCGCCAGGTCCACACGCCACTGGCCGTTCGGTCGTCGAGCCTGCTCGAGGACGCCCTGAACCAGCCGTTCGCGGGCGTCTACGCGACGAAGATGATCCCGAACAACCAGCAGGATGCGGAGACGCGGTTCCACAAGCTGGTCGAGGCGGTGAAGTTCGTCTACGCGTCCACCTTCTTCGAGAACGCGCGCACCTACCGGCGCCTGACCGGACACAAGGAGGAGGACCGCATGGCGGTCATCCTCCAGGCGATCGTCGGCCGCCGCTACCGCGACCGCTTCTATCCTGAGCTGTCGGGCGTGGCCCGGTCGTACAGCTTCTACCGGTCCGGGAACACGCGACCGGAAGACGGCGTCATCAACCTCGCCTTCGGCCTCGGGAAGACGATCGTGGACGGCGGCGTCACGTGGAGCTGTTCGCCGGCGCATCCCCGTGCGACGCCCCCCTTCTCGTCGGTCGGCGACCTGCTGCACCAGACGCAGGTGGAGTTCTGGGCGGTGAACATGGGCAAGCCGCCCGCCTACGACCCGATCCACGAGGCCGAGTACCTCGTCCAGTCGCCCGTCGCCGATGCCGAGGAGGACGGCACGCTGCGACTGGTCGCGTCCACCTACGATGCCGCGTCGGACCGGCTGTCGATGGGCGTGGGCGTCCGCGGCCCGCGTGCGCTCAACTTCGCGCCGCTGCTCGTGCTCGAGGAATACGCGCTGAACGACCTCCTCAAGGCGCTGCTGACGCTGTGCCAGGAGGCGCTCGGCGCGCCGGTCGAGATCGAGTTCGCGGTGACGTTCCCGCCCGAAGGCGGGGACGGCCCGGCGAGGTTCGGGTTCCTGCAGGTCCGGCCGATGTCGGTGTCGGACACCGTGGTGGAGATCGACCTCCCGTCGCTCGACCGCGGCACCCTGCTCCTCGCCTCCGAGCGGGTGATGGGCAACGGCGTCGTCTCCAGCGTGCGCGACGTTGTCTACGTGAAGCCGGGGGTGTTCGACGCCCGCCACACCCCGACCATCGCGTCCGACATCGCGCGAATCAACGTGCGCCTGGTGGACCAGGGCACTCCCTATCTGCTCATCGGCTTCGGCCGCTGGGGCAGTTCGGACCCCTGGCTCGGCATCCCGGTCACCTGGTCGCAGATCGGCGGCGCCCGGGCGATCGTCGAGGCGACGCTGCCGGCCATGAACGTCGATCTCAGCCAGGGCTCGCACTTCTTCCACAACATCTCGAGCTTCAACGTCAGCTACTTCTCGGTCCCCTTCCACGGCGACTTCCCGATCGACTGGGACGGCCTCTCGCGGCAGCCGGCGGTGACCGAAACCGATTTCGTCCGCCATGTTCGCCTGGCCGCCCCGCTGCACATCGCGGTTGACGGGCGCCGGGGACACGGCGTCATCATGTGGAGACAGGCTCCGTAGCCGCCATGAACCAGACCAACCAGCCGGTCAACAGCATCATCGAGCAGCTCCAGGAGCGCGCGAAGGAGCTGCACACCCTCTACAAGGTGCACGAGCTGATCAACCAGCAGGACACCTCGATCGATGAGGTCTGCCGCGCGCTGATCGAGGTGCTGCCGGCCGGCTGGCAGTACCCGGGCGTCTGCTGGTCGCGCATCACGCTCGACAGCACCGTGCACCAGCCGCCGCACGTGACCGAGACGCCGTGGGTGCTGCGCGCCGACATCACCGCGCAGGGCGAGAAGGTCGGTTCGGTCGAGATCTTCTACACCCGCCAGATGCCGCGAGCCGACGAGGGGCCGTTCCTCAAGGAAGAGCGGAAGCTCATCGACACCATCGCCGAGCGCCTGGGCCACTTCGTGATGCAGCGCCGGATGCAGGCCACGCTCCGCAACTGGCAGTCGGCGATGGAGAACCTCGCGTCGCCGGAGCGGCGCGAGTGGTGGATCATCATCGACTTCCTCCGCAAGACCGATCAGCACCTCCTGATGCGGATCTCGCGCCGGATGCTGAACTACCTGTGCTGGAACGGCATCAACGAGGCGCAGCAGCTGTTGCAGCGATTCGCCGCGGACTTCACGGCGCAGACCGAAGGGTTCGAGGACAACATCCCGCTGCGGCGCAAGAGCATGGTGGAGCTGCTCGCGCTGACCGAGGACGCGTTCCGCATCGCCGCCGCGCACCTGAGCGAGGGCGAGATCGTGAGCTGCATCCAGACCTGGATCAAGGACGACAAGACCGGCTTCCTCGTGGAGGCGGTCGAGAACCAGTGCACCTCGCTCACCGACATCGGGCAGGCGCTCGAGCGCTATCACCAGCTGGCGGTGCAGGACGAAGAGCTGTCGCGGTCGATGCAGATCGGCCTGCGGGTCTCGCTGGCGCGCCGGTTCTTCACCGAGGACCTCGAGTTCATCAACATCGCGAAGAACTACATCGAGATTGCCGACTTCTACGAGCTGGTGAACCACATCATCAGCCCGCCCGCCAGCCACGGGAAGCTGGGCGGCAAGAGCGCCGGGATGCTGCTCGCCTCGCAGATCATCCGCAAGTGCGGCGAACACGCGGACCTGCTGGCCGGCATCAAGGTGCCGAAGACCTGGTACATCGCGTCGGACGGCCTCATGAGCTTCGTCGAATACAACCAGCTCGAGGACGTCTACAACCGGAAGTACCTCGAGATCGAGCAGATTCGCCGCGAGTACCCGCACATCGTCCAGGTCTTCAAGAACTCGCGGTTCGCGCCCGAGATCATGAAGGGGCTGTCGCTGGCGCTCGACGACCTCGAAGGCAAGCCGCTGATCGTCCGCAGCTCGAGCCTGCTCGAGGACCGGATGGGCGCCGCCTTCTCGGGCAAGTACAAGAGCCTGTTCCTCGCCAACGTCGGCACGAAGGGCGAGCGGCTGAGCGCGCTCATGGACGCCATTGCCGAGGTCTACGCCTCGCTGTTCGGCGCCGACCCGATCGAGTACCGCGCCGAGCGCAACCTGCTCGACCTCCACGAGGAGATGGGGGTCATGATCCAGGAAGTGGTCGGCACGCGCGTCGGCCCGTACTTCCTGCCGTCGTTCGCCGGCGTCGCGTTCAGCAACAACGAGTTCCGCTGGTCGCCGCGCATCAAGCGCGAGGACGGCCTCGTGCGCCTGGTGCCGGGCCTCGGCACGCGCGCCGTCGACCGCGTCGGCGACGACTACCCGATTCTCGTCGCCCCCGGCCAGCCGGGGCTCCGGGTCAACGTCACCCACGACGAGATCCTGCGCTACGCCCCGCGCAAGGTCGACGTCATCAACGTCGAGACGAAGCGCTTCGAGACGATCGACGCGGCGGATCTGTTTCGCGAATACGGGCGGCAGCTGCCCGCGCTCGACCAGATCGCGTCGGTCTACGACAGCGAAGGCATCCATCGCCCGGTCGGCTTCGGCTGGGACCCGGCGGAGTCGCACACCGTCGTCACGTTCGACGGCCTGATCGCCAACACGCCGTTCATGGCGCGGATGCGGACGGTGCTCGCGCTGCTGCGCGATCGGATCGGGTCGCCGGTGGACATCGAGTTCGCCTCGGACGGCCGCGACCTCTATCTGCTGCAGTGCCGGCCGCAGAGCTTCTCGCAGGACGCGGTGCCGTCGGCCATCCCGCGCGACCTGCCGTTCGAGCGCGTGCTGTTCGCGGCCAACCGCTACGTGTCGAACGGACGCGTCCCCGACGTCACCCACGTCGTCTACGTGGACCCCGAGCAGTACGATCAGCTCGAGAGCCTCACCGAGATGAAGGACGTCGGGCGCGCGATCGGACGGCTCAACAAGCTGCTGCCGAAGCGGCAGTTCATCCTGATGGGCCCGGGGCGCTGGGGGAGCCGCGGCGACATCAAGCTGGGCGTGAGCGTCACCTACTCGGATATCAACAACACCGCGGTGCTGATGGAGATCGCGGCGAAGAAGGGGAACTACGTCCCCGACCTGTCGTTCGGCACCCACTTCTTCCAGGATCTCGTCGAGGCCGGCATCCGCTACCTTCCGCTCTTCCCGGGCGACGCGGGCCAGGTGTGCAACGAGCTGTTCCTCCGACGCTCGCCGAACATCCTCGCCACGCTCCTGCCCGACTACGCGCACCTCGCGAACGTGGTGCACGTGATCGACGTGCCCGCGGCGACCGACGGCCTGATTCTCCAGGTGCTGATGAACGCCGACCTCGAGGAAGCGGTCGGGTACTTCGCGCCGACGACGGTGTCGGCGGGGACGGCGGCGGAGCGGCGCGTCGACACGCGCACGATCACGGAGGACCATTGGCGGTGGCGGCTGCGCATGGCCGAGCACATCGCGGCCGAGGTGGACCCGGAGCGGTTCGGCATCAAGGGCATGTATGTCTTCGGCAGCACGAAGAACGCGACGGCCGGACCGGGCAGCGACATCGACCTCATCGTCCACGTCGACGCCGGCGAGCAGACACGGCAGCAGCTGGAGGTGTGGCTCGAGGGGTGGAGCCTCTGCCTGAGCGAAATCAACTACCTGCGGACCGGCTACCGGACGGAAGGCCTGCTCGACGTGAAGATCGTCACCGACGCCGACTTCTCGAACCACTCGAGCTTCGCGACGAAGATCGGCGCCATCACCGACCCCGCCCGCGCGCTCCCCCTCCGTCGTAGCGAGGGTCTTCGTAGTCCGCCATAGCGCGAAGCGCGAAGGCGGAAGACCGCGGTCGACGCCCGCGGCGCGGTCGTCCGGGCCCGGAGGGTCCCGCCAGGCAATCCCTCCCCTGGCGAAGAACCGCTGCGCGGTTCGACCGGGCTCACCGCGTCCTGAGCTTGTCGAAGGGCGCCGGCTCGCGATCCATCCCGCGACCGTCCGCCGCTGTCGTGGCGCCGGCACGCCGGGTGGGTGTCGCGGGATGCCCACGCGAGCGAGCATGCGAGCAGTGCCGTCGGTCGAATGCACAGCCCGGCACCGCAGGTCGAGACTCGCCCGGAGGCTATCTGACCCATGCCGACTGGCTCACGCGGAACCCACCGAACGAGGATGCCGGGCTCGGCGCAGTCGAGCGCGAGCGAGCGAGGCGCCCACCACGCCCCGCCGCCGCGCGGCGGCCCGTCTCGGGCGCCCGCACTCGTCGCGCTCGCGTGGCGAACCGCCTCCGGCGGTGGAATTCGCTGAGCCAGTCGCCATGGCTCAGCGCCTCTGGACGTCTGATCGCGGCTCGAGTCTCCATTGACCGTCGGCACTGCTCGCGCTCGCTCGTGCAGACATCCCCCGATGCCCGCGGCCATCTCCCGACACCGCGTCGGCGACGCGCGGGCGCCCGCACCGGGCCGCCCCGTCAGCCGACGCTGGCTGCCGCGTCCGGGAGCCGAGCAGCCGTTCTAGATCAGCTCGCGCGTGGCAGAACTGAGGTCGTCCGGATCGAACCGGACCAGCGCGAGCTCGGGGCCGTCGTGCGCGGCGGAGAAGGCGTGCGTGTCGCCGAGCCGGGTGGACCACTCGCCGGTGATCCGCGCCGACTCGTGCACGTGGCCGTGCAGGGTGACGCGAGGCTGGCGCGCCGAAATGAAGCGCGCGATGGCGATACTGCCGATGTGCACGTCCACCGGAACGTGGTCGACCATGCGACCGTCGAGCGCGGCCCAATCGAGCGCGCTTCGGTACGGCGGGCTGTGGAACAGCATGATCGCTCGATCGAGCCGCCCGTCGCCCGCCAGCGCCTCGAGGTCCTGCTGGATGGTGCCGTAGCGGACCTCCGATTCGTTGGCCGGCACCGTCCGCATCCCCTCCTCGGGCGACGAGCACCCGGGGTCCACGTATCGCGAGACGTCGTAGCGCTCCCAGTCCTTCAGCCGGAACGGCGTCGGCGGAATGCACGCGTAGCCGAACACCGTGTAACCACGCCACTCGACGCGCCGGCCGTGCGCGTAGTGCCACAGCCCGCGCGTCGCCACGTCGAACATCGCCGCTTCTTCGACTCGGGGATCGTCGTTGCCGAGGATGGCGAAGACGTCCGGATAGGCGTGCCCAATCGCGCCGCGCACCCGCTCGAATGCGGGTGCGAGGAATCCGTTGATGAAGTCGACGTGGTCGGGATCGACCGACTCGACGAAGCCGAAGCCGGAGGGCAGCAGGTCGCCGCCCAGGAACACCGCCGCCGGACGCTCGGCCTCGACCGCCCGCAGCAGTTTGTCGTACCGGTCCGTACGCCCGTGCAGATCGGACGCGAAGAAGCACAGTGGCATGGTGAACAGCAGTGCTGCCCCGCGCCTACATATCCCTCAGCCGCAGCCGGCTGCCCTGCAGATCGATCTCCACCCGGTACTTGCCCAGCAGGCGGTACCCGATAATCCCGCCAACATCGTAGCCGAGCAGAACGCTGGGCGCCCGCAGGTTCAGCACGACGACCGACTGGCTCGACATATCCAGCGGGCCGAAGGCCAGCCGGACGCCCGGCATCAGGTAGGCCTCCGGATCGATGCCCGACGCGCCGTAGACGCGCAGCTTGATCCTCTTGCCGTCGTCCAGAGCGAACAGTGTGCGAGCCGTGCTGGTGCTGATCGAGATCGCCTCTCCGCCGGTGTCCACGATGAAGCTCACGGGGGCGCCGTTCACCGTCCCCTGCACCGTGGGGAGGCGGGTGTAGCGGAGCGGTAGCTCCTGCGCCGGCGATGCGTCCGGCAGCGGCTCGCCGATGTACAGCTTCCGGTTCCGGTAGTCGATCGTCATCGACAGGCCGAGCGCGAGCGGCGAGAACCCGTCCATCTGATCGGTCGGCAGGCCGGCCACCATCGGCGTCTTGATCATGCACGGGAGGTTGAGGACCGTCATCGACCCGATCTCGAGCGAGCGCAGCCTCCCGATCCTCAGCCCCCGCATGCCAATCTCGCCGACACCCGCCGACAGCATCTCGAGTGTGGTCTGAACCTGGAACCGCCTCGCCGTTCGCTCGCTCAGGGCGGTGTGCTCGGAGCCCGTGTCGAGGGCGAAGTCGATGGCGCCGCGGCCGTTGACCTTCGCCTTGACAATCACCTTGCCGTTCACCAGGCGGAAGTCGACCACCTGGCGCTTCTCGCCGCCCTTCCACGTCGTCTCGAAAGGCACGACGCCATCGAACGACCGCAGGAACGCGATGTGGGTGCGCGCCCATTGCGACCGTTCGTACCGATCCGGGCCCTTGAGCGTGTCGAGGTACTCGGTGAAGGCCGCTGCCGCGTCCGCGTAGCGATGCATCCGCTCCAGGATGCTGCCCCGCGTGTAGCGGAGGTCGGACTCCCGCGGCGCCTCGCGCAGCGCGGCGTGGATCTCGCTCAGCGCCGGCTCGAACTGCCCCGTGGACGCCAGCGCCTTGGCGAGCCCGTGCCGCGCCCTGGCGCTGCCCGGCGCCAGCGCCAGCGCATCGCGGTAGGCTTTCTCCCCCTCGTCGAACCGGCCCGATGCCCACAGCGCGTCACCCGCCAGCGCGAGCGTCGCGGGGTCCGCGGAACTGCTGCCGTCGAGCGCCGCCAGGTGCGAAGTGGCCACCCGAAACTCGGCCAGGCGGAGCGCCGTGCGCACCGCGCCCGCCCGCGCACGGTCGCGGAGCTGTCTGGTCCTCGCACTCGGTGGCGGCGATGTACATGTGCAGCGCCGTCCGATAGTCGGCGTGGTCGAACAGGATGTCAGCGAGCGAGATTTGAATCGTGGCGGTGGCTGCGCTCACGTTCCGGCTGGCGGCCGTGAGCGACAGCGAAAGCAGACAGACACACGCGAGACCGACAACCAGACGGGGGCGAATGGTCATAGGGGCTCTCTCGGAAACTACCGCGCGTAGGGTTCGATCGGGACACCGTCGTACATCTGGTCGATGCGGAGGATCTGCTCCTCGCGGCCGTAGGTGCCCAGCTCGTAGTCCTCGCTCATGATCAGCGCCTTGACGGGCTTGGTCGGGCACGCATCGGCGCACAGGCCGCAGAAACAGCACCGCGAGAGGTTGAAATCGAAATAGTCGAGCGCCTTCAGCTTCTGCCCGGGCTCGCGGTGCCCCCCGAGCGAAATCAGACCGTCCGGGCACGCCTTCGCGCACTGATCACAGACGATGCAGGTCTGCGCGCCGGTCCCGGGCTCGAGCTGGAGACGGAGCACGCCGCGGAAGCGCGGCGAGGTCGGCCGCCGTTCGAGCGGATACTGGAACGTGAATGCCGGCTGCGGGGTGTAGGTGAGCGTCAGCCACAGCCCCTTCAGCAGATCGACCAGGAAGATCTTGCGCAGGAGTGCGATCATCGCCCTACCCCTCCACCAGGACCGGCGTCGTCTCGCCGGACTTGATCACCCGCTCCTTGCGCAGCACCGTGCCCTCGCGGCGAATCTTGTCCTGCAGCCGCATCAGGCCGTAGAGCAGCGCCTCGGGGCGCGGGGGGCACCCGGCGATGTACACGTCGACCGGCACCACCTTGTCGACGCCCTGCAGCACGCTGTAGGTCGGGAACGGCCCGCCCGCATTCGCGCAGCTGCCCATCGAGATGACCCAGCGCGGCTCGGGCATCTGGTCGTAGAGCCGCCGCAACACCGGCGCCATCTTCTTGGTGACCGTGCCGGCCACAATCATCAGGTCGGCCTGCCGCGGCGAGGCGCGGAACACCTCGGCGCCGAACCGCGCGATGTCGAACCGGGGGCCGCCCGCCGCCATCATCTCGATGGCGCAGCACGCCAGGCCGAACCCCATCGGCCAGAGCGACGACTGCCGCGCCCAGTTGAGTACCGCGTCGACGTTGGTGGTGATGATGTTGTCCTGAACTGATGATCGATGAGACCCATTCTGCCCTCTTTTCCGCCTTCGCCACCTGGCGTCGGCGGGCCAGCTGCCGGCTGCCGCTGTTAGCTGCCAGCTGCCAGCTGCGCTGCCAGCTATTTCCTGTAGTGCTCCGCATTCACCTCGATGAACGCTTCCACTTCTCCGGAACTTCGTCGAGCGCGAAGATCGCCTCGACCGGGCACGCCGGGATGCACGCGCCGCAGTCGATGCACTCGTCCGGATGGATGTAGAGCATCTCCGCCGCCTCGAACCCCTCTTCGTTCTTCCGAGGATGGATGCAGTCCACCGGGCAGACATCCACACACGCGGTGTCCTTCACGTTGATGCACGGCTCGCTGATGATGAACGCCATGATTCCTCCCGCTCCCGCCGTTCCCTACCTCACGCCCATTGCCACCGCAGAGAGGTATCCCAGCCGCATCGAGACGTGGCGCGCCAGTTCCCATGCGCCCCGATTGTGCACGCCGGCCAGCGCCCGATCATCCAGGCTCATGTCCGCAGACGCCGATCCGCGCCACCTCGTGCCCGGAGTAGTCGAACACCGGCGCGCAGGTGCAGCCGACGCGGACGGGATGCGCGCCGCCGCTTGATCGCCGTCTGCCCCGCGCCGACGCCCGCATGGGTTCCAATCCCCGCGTGACGTCGCGCGCATCGTCCAGCCGCAGGCAGCTGAGCCGGCCGGCGCGCCGTTGCCCGAGCGCGGTGCACGCAGTGCGACGGCATCTCGCGCCCGTAGTCCGCGCTCATCGCCACGTCGCCCGCCGCGCCGACGCCGAACCATCGTGACCTCGCCGGAGGCCGGGACGGCGAGGAACGAGGTCGCATCCGGTCTGCGCCGCGTAGTCTCTCAGCACGGGATAGGCGTGCATCCGCAGTTCCGAACGCCCCAGCATCCGGAACGACAGGTCCAGCGTCTTCACGCCGAGGCTGTAGCGCTGCGTCTCCTCATCCTGCCTTACGTAGCCGCGGCGCTTGAGCACGGCCAGCAGACGATGGACGCTTGGCCTGGGGAGTTTCAACGCGCGGCTCAGGTCGGATAGACTCATCCCACCCGGCTCGAGCGACAGTGCCTCGCAGACGTCGAACGCCTTGTCGATTGAGGTCGGCGTGCCGGAAGCGCCTTCGCGGCTGGCTTGGTCTGTCACGGCGATAGAGTCCACTATGTGGAATGGGGTTTCGTTCTCCAAACAGTACCCGCCAAAGCACTGCCTGTCAAGCGCCTGCGCCACCCTCCAGGCGCGGTCGTTGCCGCCAGCCCTCGAAACTGGGGGTGGGCGAGTCTGGGGGTGATCGCGCTCCTGGCGGCGCTGCTGGTCTTCAGCTCGGCCGAAACCGCGACGGTGGCCGCGGCCAGGCCAGAGACCTCGAACCGCCCGGCGCGCCCGCCCCGGCGCTGGCCCGACTCTTCACCCCTCTGCAGGCGCCCGTCGGGGCCTATACGGTGACAGTTCTCGCCGACGGCATCGACGCCGCGCTGGCGCGGGTGAAGCAGGCCCTGGCCCCGGTGGCGTCCGCCGGCAACCCGGCCGGTTCCTGGCAGGTGCAGCAGTTGGATCCGCTCGAGGCGTTCGGCACAGCCGGCACGTACGACCGGTCGAAGGTCGCCCGCCTCTATGCCGGACGGCGGGTATCGGTCGTCCGCGGCCCGGTGGAGCGCGGCGGCAAGGTGGTCGCCGCCGCCACGCTGATCTCGCCGTACCCCGATGCCACGCTCTCGCGGGTGGAGAGCGGGGACGCTCGTGATCGTGATCAGGGTAGCTGGCAGCCGATAGCTGGCAGCGGGCGCCGGGCCCCGCCGCCGCGTCTCGTAAGCCGCCGGTCATCGTGGGCGCCCGTCGGCCCCACGCCGTCGTCCACGCGTCGGCCCGGTGCGGGCGCCCCGCTCGCCGGACTCCCGCCGCCGCCCGCTCAGCCGTTGCTCGCGGGCTTTGGCGAGGCTCGCCGTAGCGCTTCGCGCGGAGGCGGCCGGTCGGCTGCGCGGCAAACCCGCTCTTCGGCCGTCGTCGGCCGCTGGCCGCGGGGGTCGCGCGGTCGGTTTCGCGTGCGTGATCGCGCTCTACCCCGCTGATTCCCATCGCCTGCGAGCGTGTTTGCGAACTGACGCCGAAGCGCTTGCCGACAGTCGCCGGTCTCGCGAGGCATCCCGCACCCGTCCGCCGCGGCGCACGGGGGATGGCCGACGGACGTCGGACGCCCGGTGGCCGGCGCACCGAGAGGCAGGCGCGGACCGGGTCGGCGCGGAGGGCGACTTGCGAGGTCTGCCGAGCGGAGCCCGGAGCCGACGAACCGGGCCACGACTGCCGCCTCAGTGCCGGCCGTAGCGGCGTGGAGCCGGGGAGCGAGGCGCCCGCCACGGGCCGACGCGCAAGCAGCGAGCGGCCAATCTACCCGCGCCCGCGTGCTATCATCTCGGCTTGCGGCCGCGCGCCGCTCAGAGCCGATGGAAACGACCCTCCCCCTCGTTCGAAGGCCCGCCCCAAAGCCCAACTGGCTGAAGGCGAAGGCGCCCGGGTCGCCCCGCTACATCGAGCTCAAGCGCATGATGGGCGACCTCCGCCTCAACACCGTCTGCGAGGAGGCGCACTGCCCGAACATCGGCGAGTGCTGGCACCACGGCACAGCCACATTCATGCTGCTGGGCGAGGTCTGCACGAGGAACTGCCCCTTCTGCGCCGTCGCGCACGGCCGCCCCGACCCGCTCGACCCGGGCGAGCCCGCCCGTGTGGCCGCCGCCGCCGAGCAGATGCAGCTGCGCTACGTAGTGCTCACGTCGGTCGACCGAGACGACCTGCCCGACGGCGGCGCGTCGGGCTTCGCCGCCACGATCACCGAGATCCGCCGGCGCCTGCCGTCGTGCCGGATCGAAGTCCTGATCCCCGATTTCCAGGGGAAAGACGCGCCGCTCCACACCGTGCTCGACGCCGGCCCCGACATCCTGAACCACAACACCGAAACCGTCCCGCGCCTCTACCGCACGGCGCGCCCCGGCGGCCGCTACCCGCGCACGCTCGAACTGCTCGACCGCGCGCGCGCCTATGCGCCGCACATTCCGACGAAGTCCGGCCTGATGGTCGGCATCGGCGAGGAGTGGGACGAGCTGGTGGCGACTCTGGCCGATCTCCGGTCGGTCGGCTGCGGCATCCTCACCATCGGACAGTATCTCAGTCCGTCGGCCTCGCATCTGCCCGTCGCGCGCTACTATCATCCCGACGAGTTCGAGGCGCTGAAGGCCACCGCGCTCAGCATGGGCTTCGGGCACGTCGAGTCCGGCCCGCTGGTCCGGTCGTCCTATCACGCGCACCAGCAGGCCGACGCCTACGATGAATCCACAGGGGTTGCGCACCCATGAACGACCCACTTGCCCCGTTGTCGAATGAAACGCAGGTCGAACTCCTGCGGAAGATGCTCCTCGGCCGCCGGTTCGAGGAGCGCTGCGCCGAGATGTACGCGATGCAGAAGATCGGCGGGTTCTGCCACCTCGGCATCGGCCAGGAGGCGGTCTCGGTCGGCGCGATCTCCACGCTGGAACCAGACGATGCGATCTTCTGCTCGTATCGCGACCACGTGCACGCCGTCGTCAAGGGCTGCGACCCGGGGCGCGTGATGGCCGAACTGTTCGGCCGCGACACGGGCGTGTCGCGCGGCAAGGGCGGCTCGATGCACCTGTTCGACAAGGAGCACGGGATGCTCGGCGGCCACGCAATCGTCGGCGGCCACATTCCGCTGGCGACCGGCGTCGCGTTCGCCGCGAAGTACGAGGGGCGGCCGCAGGTCGTGCTGTGCTTCTTCGGCGAGGCGGCCGTCAACATCGGCGCCTTCCACGAGTCGATGAACATGGCGGCGCTCTGGAAGCTCCCCTGCATCTACATCGTCGAGAACAACCGCTACGGGATGGGGACCGCAATCGAACGCGCGTCGGCCATCTACGACGTGGCGCAGCGCGCCTGCGCCTACGACATGGCGAGCGAGAGCGTGGACGGCATGGACGTGCTCGCCGTGCGCGAGGTGGTGGGCCGGGCCGTCGCCCTCGCGCGGCGCGAGAGCATGCCGACGCTGATCGAGGCGCGGTGCTACCGATTCATGGGCCACTCGATGTCCGACCCGGTGCACGGGCACTACCGCACCCGTGAGGAAGTCGAGGATCAGAAGACGAAGGACCCCGTTCGGACCTACTTCGAGCGCCTGGCCGCGCAAGGCCTGATCGACGCCGCGAGGTGGAAGCAGCTGGACGCCGACGTGCGGACGATCGTCGACGCGGCGGTGGCGTTTGCCGAGGCGAGCCCGGAGCCGCCCGACAGCGCGCTTTTCGAGGACGTATACAGCGAACCGTACGGACCGTACACGAGGAGTCGAATCGTAGAGCGGACTCTTGGCTTTGGGCACTTGGCCGAGTCACTCGTGACTCCGTCCCAGGCCTGAAGCCCTGAGCCTTGAGCCGTGAGCCGTAACCAAGCGCCGAGACTGAGCCCACTGACACGTATGGCACTGATAACTTACCGCGAGGCGCTGACCCAGGCGCTGGCCGAGGAGATGCGCCGCGACCCGAGCGTCTTCCTCATGGGCGAGGAGGTCGGCGTCTACCAGGGCGCCTACAAGGTCAGCCGCGGCCTCCTGCAGGAATTCGGCCCGCGCCGCGTCATCGACACGCCCATCACCGAGGAGGGCTTCGCCGGCGTCGGCGTCGGCGCCGCGATGGTCGGCCTGCGCCCCGTCATCGAGATGATGACGTGGAACTTCTCGATGCTGGCGATTGACCAGATCGTCAACGGCGCGGCCAAGATGCGCTACATGTCGGGCGGCCAGTTCAAGATGCCGATCGTCGTGCGCGGGCCCGGCGGCGCGGCGCACCAGCTCGCGGCGCAGCACTCGCAGTCGCTCGAGTCGTGGTACGCGCACGTCCCGGGCCTGAAGGTCGTGGTGCCGTCGACGCCGTACGACGCGAAGGGCCTGATGAAGGCGGCGATCCGAGACGACGACCCGGTGATCTTCTGCGAGGGCGAAACGCTCTACGGATCGAAGGGCGAGGTCCCCGAGGGCGACTACGTCGTTCCGATCGGCGTCGCCGACGTGAAGCGCGAAGGCACGGACGTCACCATCGTCGCCTGGTCGAAGATGGTGAGCGTGGCGCTGAAGGCGGCCGAGACGCTGGCCGCCGAAGGGGTGTCGTGCGAGGTCGTGGACCCGCGCACGCTGCGCCCGCTCGACGAGGAAGCGATCCTCGCTCGGTGCGCAAGACGAACCGTTGCGTCGTCGTCGAGGAAGGGTGGGCGTACAGCGGGCGTCGGCGCGCAGCTGGCGTACCTGATCCAACGCGACGCGTTCGGCGATCTGGACGCCCCGGTGACGCGCGTGACCGGCGCCGACGTCCCGATGCCGTACGCAAAGAACCTGGAGCACCTGGCGATGCCCTCCGCCGCTCGCGTCGTGGCGGCGGTGAGGGAGGTGCTGTACATGGAGTAGTGACTAGTGGTCAGTGGCGAGTGGTCAGTGTGTCACGCGTGATCAGACTAGCCACTAGCCACTGATCACTGTCCGTCTTCTGGCTTCTGGATTCTGGCTTCTTCTTCCGAGGCACCCTATGGCTTCCCGTGTGGTCATGCCGAAGTTGAGCGACACCATGGAGGAGGGCAAGATCCTCCGCTGGCTGAAACAGGAAGGCGACCAGGTCGAGACCGGCCAGACGCTCGCCGAGGTGGAGACAGACAAGGCCACCGTCGAGATGGAGGCCTACACGAACGGCGTCATCCGGAAGATCGTGGCCGCGCCGGGCGACACGGTGAAGATCGGCGCGCTCATCGCCGTCATCGGCGCCCCGGACGAGGACATCTCGAGCCTGCTGGAAACGGCGCCGCCGGCATCCAAGCCCGCCCCGCCGCCGGTGGCCGCTCCCGCCCCGGCCGGCGAAAGCCGCCCAGCGACTGGGCGTGGGCCTGCCCTGAGCGAGCGAGTGTCGACGAGCGAGTCGAAGGGCCGCGCGCTCCGCGCCTCGCCGCTCGCACTTCGCATGGCCGCCGAATCGGGCATCAACCTCGGCGCGCTTCAGGGCACCGGGCCGCAGGGGCGCGTCATCAAGCGCGACATCGAGGGCGCGCTCGCCGCCTCCGCGAAGTCCGAGGCCGCCGCGCCGCCGGCTCAGCCGGTCGGGGACGTCCAGGAGATCGAGCTGTCGTCGATGCGTCGGACGATCGCGAAGCGGCTGATTCAGAGCAAGGCGCCGGTCCCCCACTTCTACCTGACCGTGGACGCGGCGGTCGACCGGCTGTGGGAGGCCTATCGCGCGCTTCGGGAGGACGAACTACCCGGTCTCGCTCAACGACGTCATCATCAAGGCCGCGGCGGCCGCGCTTCGCCGTCATCCCGAGATGAACGCGTCGTTCGCCGGCGACCGCGTCAAGCAGTTCTCGCACGTGCACATCGGCGTCGCCGTCGCGATCGACGATGGCCTGATCACGCCGGTGATTCGGGACGCCGACACGAAGTCGCTGCTCGACATCGCCGCAGAGTCCAAGGCGCTGGCGGAGCGCGCGCGCAACCGTCGCCTGCAGCCGAACGAGTACACCGGCGCCACGTTCTCGATCTCGAACCTCGGCATGATGGGCATCGACGAGTTCTCGGCGATCATCAACCCGCCCGAGGCGGCGATCCTCGCCGTCGGGGCGGTGCGCGAGGTGCCGGTGGTCGAGGGCGGCCAGGTGAAGATCGGGCGCCGCATGAAGCTGACGTTGTCGGTCGATCACCGCGTCGCCGACGGCGCCCAGGCCGCACGTTTCCTCGGCACGCTCCGCCGCATGCTCGAAAATCCGCTGCTGCTCGGTAGGCTGGCTCAAGGCTCAGAGCGCTGCGCCGACCGCAGGCATCCAGGCAGAACTGCGAGCAGTGCCGCCCTCGTGCACGACCGGCACCGCAGGTTCAGCGCCGAGGCTGTCCAGGCCGACTGGCTCACGCGACCACGACCGGTGCCTGCGGCTCTGCGAGCGTGAGCGCCGCCCGGCGAAGTGCTGCGCTCCGGCCGTAGCCCGCGCTGTCCTGGCGGCGGCGGCAGGCCTGTCGAGGCCCTGCCCAGACTGTCGCCTCGCACGCCCCATGTGACATACTCCCCTCTGCGACCCGTTCCACCGGGCCCCTCTGCCCGACGCCGAAAGCCTGGACCCCATGAAGAAACTCCTCGCCGCTCGCCATCATCCTCCTCGTGCTCGTCAGTTTCGCCGGCCTGGCCTACCGAATGGGATGGTTCGCGAAGCTGCCCATCCCGGCGCTGGCCCGCCTGGTCCCGTCCTCGTCCGCCCCGGGCCGCTGGCGCAACCGGGCCGGCCGGGCGCGGCCGCGTCGCCAGGCCAGGCCGCGCCGGCACCCGGCGAATCGGCCGCCGTCGACGCCTGCGCCGGCAGGGACAGCTGCGCCGGCGGGCGCGCCCGCGGTCGTCCGCAGCCCCAGTCGCCGCCGGCCTCCGCCGACCGACGCCGTCGGGAGCCCGCTGATTCCGGCGCCCGTGTTCGATGGCAACGTGGCCTCGCTCGATTTCGGCGGGACCGTCGAGACGTGGACGACCGACACCAACGAGAGCGCCGACCACCAGGAGATCATCGACGGCCGGAAGGAGTCGTGGGTGGAATGGGCGAGGGGCAAGCCGCATCCCGGCGAATTCGTCCTGTCGTTCTTCGCGCGCGAGCCGATGCTGATCGACCGGGTCGTGCTCCGCCCGGGCCCGGCAGTGAACAATTCCGTGCTTGGGCTGTTTCCGAAAGACATCGAGATCTGGACCTCGATGGCCGCAACGGCGGACGGCCCCTTCGAGAAGGTCGCCACCGCCAGCCTTCCGCCGGTGAAGGACCAGAAGGGCGAAGCGACGGTGTCTTTCTCCCCGGTGGAGGCGAGGTTCCTGAAATTCCGCGCGTTGACCAACCAGGCGGGCGCCGCCGAGTTCGTGGCCTCCGAGATCAAGGTCATGGAGGCGCAGCGGCCCGGGTACGTGCCGCTGATGACGCGCCACCCCGAACTGCAGTGGCCCGGCGGGCCGAACAACCATGCGGCCGGGCCGACAACGAAGGATGGGCCGGTGTGCGCCCCGGCCCCGGAGTCGGCCGCCGCGCCCGCTCCGCCCGCGCACCCCGAGAGCCGTCGGGTGATCCTCATCAATGAGGGCCGCGGGACGCACCTTGCGGGAGCCATGTTCGAACGCTCGCGCTTCGCACCGGGCGAGGAGGACTGCGGCGCGGCGCCGCGTCGAATTCGCGCTTGAACGAAAAGGACGTCGCGGCCTTCGATGACGCCGTGCCGCTGGAGGAGCGGGGCGTCATGACGCGGGCGCAGATTCCGGTTCGTGAGTCCCCTCCAGGCTCGGCCGGCCCTCCTGGCCCCGGCCTTCGGGTACGACACCGTCGTCATGGCGCAGATGTGCGACCGCCAGACCCGGATGGGCGCGCTGTCTCCCGCCTTCAAGCAGGCGTTGATGGCATGGGTGGCCGCCGGCCACAAGCTGATCATCCAGGATTCCGACGACTGCATGCCCGGCCCGAATTACGGCTTCGTTCCGTTCCGCTTCAAGACGGACACGCCGGGCGCGCGGGGGGCGGAGGGGTCCGATCTGCGCTTCGTCGAGACGAACCAGATGCTGCAGGACCGCGCGGGGCGGCCGGCGTTCCTCGACGTGGAGGCATGGGTGAAGGGCGTGCGGAAGCATCGCAACGAACTGGGCGACGCGAGCGTCTTCGTGGCCTGGGACGCGAACTGGTGCGGCCAGCTGGCCGTGCGGAACGTGCAGAAGGTCATGGGGTTTGCGCTGGCCTACGCGCGCTACGGTCGCGGCCTGATCATCTACGACGGGTTCGACAACGACCAGAACCTCGAGGCCGGCTACGACCAGATGGCCATTCGCGAGCTCGCGCAGGGGTTCGATCCCGACAACCTGCCGTGCGCGGCGCGCCTCGGGGACTTCGTCCTCACCACCCAGACGTCGCTGGTTCAGCGCGCGGCGGTGCCTGGCCGGACGTATACGTATCCGCTCACCCTGCTGTCGAACCTCGGATACACAGGGCACCGTGAACCTCTCCGCATCGCTCGTCGGCGGCGTAACGGGCGTCGACTCCAGGTTCGACCCGGTCACCGTCGCGCTCGCGGGGGAATCGGCGTCGGCCTTGTCGGTGACGCTGCCGGGCGTGCTGCCCAAGCCGTCGTTCGCAATCGACGTGAAAGGGACGGACGCGGCCGGCAAGAACAGTTCGCTGTGCCTGCAGTTCGGGCCGGCAACCGCTGGCGAACTGTCGGTGGTGAGCGCGCTCGCCCCGCCGTCGAAGACGCGCAAGAACCTCGAGATCATCCTCGACGCGTCCGGCTCGATGAACACCCTGCTCGCCGGCAGGAAGAGCCGCTGGGACGTGGCGCTCGAGACGCTCGGCCAGGTGCTCGAAGGCCTGCCGGACGATTTCAACGTCGGCTTGCGGATGTACGGCCACCGGGAGTCGTCGGTCTCTCCGAAGACGTGCACCGACAGCGAGCTGGTCGTCCCGATTCGCAAGCTGGATCGAAAGGGCGTGATGAACCGCGCCCGCGCGTTCAAGCCCAAGGGCGAGACGCCGCTCGTCTACTCCGCGCTGCAGTCGCCCGCCGACCTGAAAGCCGTCGGGGGCGGAACGGTGATCCTGATCACCGACGGCGAGGAAAGCTGCAAGGGCGACCCGGTGAAGGCGGCGGCCGAGCTCGAAAGCCTCAGGCCTCGACATCCGCCTGAACATCGTCGGCTTCGCGCTGAAGAACCCGAAGACGCAGAAGGACCTCGCCGGGTTCTCGCAGTCAACCGGCGGGCTCTTCTACGCGGCCGAGAGCGGCGCGAGCCTGGCAGACGCGCTGATGCTGGCCGCGGTCGAGAGGTTCCCGTACACGGTGTACGACGCGGCCGGGAAGGCCGTCCTCTCCGGGGAGGCGGGGGCGGCAGCGACCAACTGCCGGCCGGCGACTACAAGGTGGTTGTCAAAGCGGGGACGAAGGAACTGGTGGCGCCGCGGGTCAGCGTCGGTCTCGGGCAGTCGGTGACGCTGACGATCGCGATGAAGAACGGCCAGCTCGTGCTGCAATGACCGGCTCAGGTCCGGGGCGGTCGTCGTGGGCGCCCGGGTCTATGGTTCTGCGGCCGTCCTTTGACCGTTGGCGTCGGCGGAACCGAGCGGCAACCCAGACGGGCCGCGCACCATGGCCACCTCGCCGGTGCGTACCATCTCTATAATGCCGAAAGGGCGAAGGACTTCCACGCAGCTGTCGATCTTGTCCTCGGTGCCAGTAATCTCCAAGATGAGCGAGTCGTTGGCCACATCCACAATGCGGGCGCGGTAGACCTCCGCCAGCCGCATCACTTCAGTGCGGCTAGCGGCGGTGATACTCACCTTGATGAGCGCCAGGTCGCGGCTGACGGTTGGCTTCTCGGCCAGGTCGGAAACGTGGATGACGTTGATAAGGCGGTGCAGGTAGGCCGTCACGCGCTCGGCGTTGGTCTCGCTGCTGTCCACCACAATCGTCATCCGCGAAATACCGAGCTGGTCGGTGTGGCCGACGGTCAGCGACTCGATATTGAAGGCGCGACGGCGGAACAGCGAAGCCACTCGGTTGAGCACCCCGGCCTTGTCTTCGACCAAGGCAACCAAGGTATGACGCATGGCGGCTCCTTTACTCCTCGGCGTCTTCCAGCAGGTCCTGGTTGGGCAGGGGCCGCCGGATCATGTTGTGCAGGTCGCCGCCGGACGGCACCATCGGATACACGTTGTCTTCCGCCTCGACTTGGCAATCGATGACGACAGTGCCGGACGTGGCGCGCGCCTGGCGGATGGCCTCGGCCAACTGGTCGCGCTGTGTGACGCGCAGCCCGGTGAGGCCGTGCGCCTCGGCGATCTTGACGAAGTCCGGGCCACGCAATGGCGTGCCGGCGTAGCGCCGGTTGTAGAAGAACTCCTGCCACTGGCGCACCATTCCCAGGAAGCCGTTGTTGAGAACCGCGATGTTGACCTTCACCCCCTCTTGGGCGGCGGTGCTCAACCAGCCTGCGTCATCTGGAAGCCGCCATCGCCGACCACTGCCCACACTTCGCGCTCAGGGCAGGCCAACTTGGCACCGATGGCGGCGGGAATGGCGAAGCCCATGGTGCCGAGGCCGCCGGAGCAGATGAAGGTGTGCGGATCCTCGCGCCTGTAGTATTGCGCCGCCCACATCTGGTTCTGACCCACATCGGTGACGACGATAGCGTTACTGTGGGTGAGCTGCCACAGATCACCGACGACGTGCGCACCGTGCAACTTGCCGTCGGTAGGCTGGTTCTGAATGTCGCGCAGGGCGCTGTCGTCGCGAATACCGTCGATCTGCCTCAGCCACGCGCTGTGGTCGCCGCCCCTCACGAGCGGCAGCAGTTGACTCAGCGTCTCGCGCAGATCGCCGACCAGCGCCAGGTCCACCTTGACGTTCTTGTTGACTTCGGAGGAATCGATCTCAAAGTGGATCTTCTTGGCGCCTGGTGCGTAGGACCGGGGGTTGCCGGTCACGCGGTCGTCGAAACGCATACCGAGGGCCAAGAGCAGGTCGGCCTCCTGTATGGCGTGGTTAACCCAGGCCTCGCCGTGCATGCCCA
Source organism: uncultured Acidobacteriota bacterium (assembly GCA_963784455.1). GTDB lineage: Bacteria > Acidobacteriota > Vicinamibacteria > Vicinamibacterales > Fen-181 > FEN-299. The sequence goes on from CAWARN010000007.1 coordinate 74,203, forward strand.
TCATCCCCAGATTGAGCGGGTGGCTCGCAGGCAGTGCGCCGATGCCTAGCAGCGTGTGCGCCACCGGCGTGCGGGTCTGCTCGGCGAACTGACGCAGCTCCCGCGTGGCGCTCGAGAGCAGTACACCGCGCCCCGCGAGAATCACCGGACGCTTTGCGGCGGCCAGCATCTCGAGCGCCTGCTCGAGATCCTTGGCGACCGGCCGAAGGTCGGGCCGGTAGCCAGGGAGTTTGATCGGGGCGACGTCGTAATGCCAATCGTCGATGGTGCCCACCTGAGCGTCGCGAGAAATGTCGATGAGCACCGGACCGGGGCGGCCCGACCGTGCGATGTAGAACGCTTCGCGGATGGTGCCCGTCAAGTCGCGCACATCGGTGACCAAGTAGTTGTGCTTGGTGATGGGCAGGGTGATGCCGGTGATGTCGGTTTCCTGGAAGGCGTCGTAGCCAATGAGGCGCGTGGGCACCTGGCCGGTGATGCACACCATCGGGGACGGAATCCATGTGAGCCGTGGCGATGCCGGTGACGAGGTTGGTGGCGCCAGGGCCGGAGGTGGCCAGCGCCACGCCGACCTGGCCCGAGGCGCGGGCGTAGCCGTCGGCCATATGCGCCGCGCCCTGTTCGTGCCGCACCAGGACATGGTGGATATCATCGGCGTAGTCCAGCATGGCATCGAAGGTCGGCAGGATTTGTCCGCCCGGAAAGCCAAAGACATGCCGGACACCTTCCTGCTTCAGGCATTCCCAGATGATTTGCGCACCGCTGCGTTTCATTGCGCCTCCCCGGCGGCGGGTCTCGCTGACGTCAACCCTTGACCACCGCGCGGTGGTGAGCCAGGTTGCCGAACGAGATTGCCGGCCCGCGGTGCGGCGAGTGCGCAGTGGGGACCACGCTCGATGCCGAACTTGTTCTGGTCAGGGCGCATGATTCCTCGTCAACTCGATTGGTGTATTCGATACAGAGCAGTATAAGGGTAGGCGCTTGCCGAATGCACGGTCCGAAGGGCTGAGGTCGGCCAACAGCGATGTAACAGCCAGTCGGGGCGGTCGCGAAGCGAACTCGCGCGCATCCTCACAGGCATCATGATCTTCGCGCTCTTCGTGGCTGACGGCGGGGTGATCGGCGAGCGCGGCGGGGGAGGCCGGGGCCGGCAGCGATCAACTGCCCGCCGGCGACTACAAGGTGGTTGTCAAAGCGGGAACGAAGGAACTGGTGGCGCCGCGGGTCAGCGTCGGGCTCGGACAGTCGGTGACGTTGACAATCGCGATGAAGAACGGCCAACTCGTGCTGCAGTAGCCGGCTCAGAGCCGGCGATCGGTGCGCGCTTCTTCACGAGCCCACGTCGGGCCCGGGCACGCCGATTGACCGGGATGGTCCGAGAACATTCGGCGTGGCCGCGCGGAACCCGCGCGGCGCTCTCCACGAGTCAACCACGGAGGTCACAGAGAGCACCGAGACTCCCACGCTGAACGCTTCAACCGGGTGGCGCCACCGCGCAGCGGCGGCGCCTGGCGGCCAAGCACCGCGCTGCGGGAATGAGCCTGACTGAATGACGCCAGGTTCATTCCCGCGGCACGGCGCTTGGCCCGCCTGGCCCTTCGGGCCCGTCCCGGTTGAAGCGCTGTCACACATCGCGCCGACACGCGCGATCTGGCCATTCTCCGTGTTCTCGGTGTTCTCCGTGGTGATCCGAATCGTCGCTGTCCGCGCGCGTATCTTCGGCTAACATGTGCCGATGTTCCACTCCCCTTCCCGCTTCACCGTCGTCATGGTCCTCCTCCTCCTGTCCGGCGGCTGCCGCCACAATCCCGACGTCGATAAGCAGGCGGCCCTCGAGCGCGGCAACTCCTTCTTCGCCCAGCGGAAGTACGCAGAGGCCGTTGTCGAGTACCGCAGGGCCGTCCAGGAGGACATCAGGTTCGGCGAGGCGCACTATCGTCTGGGCCTGGCGTACGAGCAGCTCGGCGATCGGCCGAACGCGCTGCGAGCCTTCGGCAACGCGGCGAACGTGCTGCCCGACCGCGCCGAGGTGCAGCTGAAGGCCGGCCAATACTCCCTGTTCGCCGGACGCTTCGACGAGGCGCGAAAGACCGCCGAGCGTCTGCTCGACAAGGACGTTCGCAACGTGGACGCACAGCTGCTGCTCGCCAACGCGCTCGCGGGTCTCAACGATTTCGACGCCGCGGCGCGCCAGGTCGAAGAAGCCATCCGAACGGAGCCGTCGAACCTCGCCGGCTACTCGAATCTGGCTGCCGTGGAGCTGGCGCGCGGGAGCCTCGACCGCGCCGAGGCGGCGTTCCGAAACGCGTTGACGGTCGCGCCACAGTCGATCGACGCCCGGGTCGGCCTCGCGAACCTGTACATCGGAGCGGGCAGGACCGCAGAAGCCGAGAAGCTGCTGCTCGAGGCCGTGCAGGCCAGCCCGGGGCACGTCCTCGCGAACAGGACGCTGGCGGCCCTCTACCTGGTGACCGGCAGCCCCGACAAGGCCGAGCGTCCCCTCAAGGCTATCGCGGAGGCGAACCCGGAATTCGTGGCGCCGCGCCTGGCGCTCGCGGACTACTACCTGGCGATGAAGCGCACCGACGAGGGGCTGAAGATGCTGGACGCGGTAGCGGCGCTGCCCGAGGGCGCCACGCCGGCACGCCTCAGGATCGCGCAGCATGAGTTTGCTCACGAGAAGCGCGCCGAAGCCTACACCCGCGTGAATGCGGTCATTGCGGCCGATCCGAAGAATCCGCAGCCGTACCTGGTGAAAGCCGCGTTTCTCCTGGCGGAGAAGAAGCCGGACGAAGCGCTGCCAGCCGCCAAAGCCGCAGCCGCCGCATCGCCGCGCCTGGCCCGGGCCCACTTCGCGGTGGGGGTCATCGAGACTGAGAGAAAGAACCTGGGTGCGGCTCGGGCCTCGTTCCTCGAGGCGCTGAGGGTCAGCCCGCGATTCGGGCCTGCCGCGCTCGAACTGGCGAAGCTCGATTTCGCCGCCGGTCAGCTGGACACCGCAGCGCAGTTCGCCGACACGGCAGTGAAGTACCTGCCGGAGAGCGTGGACGCCCGTGCGGTTGCCGCCCAACTGGCCATGGCGCGAGGCGACCGCCAGCGGGCGTTTGCTGAACTGGCGCCCCTTCGCGCCCAGTTTGGCGGAGTCCCACGGGTCCAGTTGCTCGTGGGCCAGTACGCCGCCATGTCCGGAGATCCCAAGGCGGCCCGGAACGCGTTCGAGCAGGTGCTGAAGGCGAACCCGATGGATAACGCGGCGTTGAGCGGCCTCGTCGCGCTCGACCTGGCGGAAGGGCGGACAGCGGACGCGCGCAAACGGGCGGAAGCGCGGCTTACGCTGGCGCCGAAGGACCCGGCTGCGCTCGCCAACGCCGCCCGCGTCTACGATGCGATCGGCCTCGACAGCAAGGCCGAGGAGGCCTGGCGAGCGCTGGTTGCCGTCGACCCGAATCAGCTGGACGCGTACCTGGCGCTCGGGCGGCTCTACTACCGCCAGAAGCGCCTGGACCAGGCCGTCGCGGAGGCCATGCAGCTGGCAGACCGCCAGCCGAAATCAGCTGGCGCGCACACGATGCTCGGTTTCCTGCTCGAGATCCAGGGCCGCTTCGACGAGGCGCAGCAGCAGTACCAGAAGGCCCTCGAGTGCGATCCGCGCACCGCCGCCGCCGCCAACAATCTGGCGTGGCTCTATGCCAGCCGCGGCGGAAACCTCGACGTCGCCCTTCAACTGGCCCAGGCGGCGAAGGCAGCGCTTCCCGACTCGCCCGAGGTCAGCGACACGATGGGTTGGATCTACCTGAAGAAAGGGATGCGAGAGCTGGCCGTCGGCCCTCTGGAGTTTGCCGCCCGCCGCGTGCCGGACAAGGCCGTCTACCACTATCACCTGGGCATGGCCTACGTCGCGACGAACAACTGGGCGGCGGCCCGCGGGTCGCTACAGAAGGCTTTGGACATCAGTCCGGACTTCGACGGCGCCACGGAGGCGAGAAAGGCGCTGGCGTCGATCAAATAGGGGCCCGCACCTGGCTGATATTGGGACCTATAGTCCGCGCCGAGGGAGACTTTTCTCCGCTCGCGGCCGCCGCAGTTCTTGAAAGGATGCTCGAAAAGGCTGCTCCATCAGTAGGTTATGCCGATCTGCGCAGAACCTGGCCGCGCCCGTTGTGTCGGCACGGATCTGGCTGTAGGATCTAGAGGATGCGACCTATCCATGGGGTCCCTCGGGCACGTCAGGGGGCAATTATGAAGGTACCGATTCATCGCCGTCGCCGCCATCGTCTTGTTGAGCGCCTCGATGGCCTCCGCCGATTCGCTCGACATCGTCGCAGGAAGCACGTCGTGGCAGTCGTTCCAGACGCCTTCCACCAGCGGAGGTACCGCGTTCTGGAACCACGCGAGCTACGACGACAACGGCCAGTGCAACATCGGTTACTGGTTGAGCGGGACGGGCGGGTGCGGGGCCAACGGGGGGACGTTCCTGGCGAGCAGTCCGAGGGTGACGCCCGACTACCTCGGCGATGCCTCCACCGGCTTCAAGTTCTCGAAGGCGGCAGACACCACGTCGGTGACTGTCACGAACCGCCTCGAGGTCACCGCGTACAGGGACGACGAACGAGGTGGGTTGGTTCGACACCGCGACCCCGGCCGTTCTGAATCGGCTGTTCGCCGGTGTCGGCCCCGTTGGCAGCAGCGCCACGTTCGTGCCGTCCGGCTCATACGGCTTCTACCTGAAGTCGCCCGATGGCACTTTTCGGTCCACGGGAGCCGGGGACTCTCACACCCATTTTGCGGTGTTCCAGCTGACCGCCGGCAGTCGATACTACTTCGGGCTCGAAGACATGACGGCGAATTCGGACGACGACTACAACGACATGGTGTACGACGTGCAGGTGTCGAGTGTGCCCGAACCGGCGTCGATGATTCTGCTTGGAAGCGGACTCGCGGGGATCGCCGCCGCAGTTCGTCGCCGCAGGGCCCGGTAGTCTGGTCGCACGCGAGGCACGCCATCACCGGACGTCGGCGGCCGCCCGGTGAGACGCTGCCTCTCCGTCCTCCGCGCTCCAACCTCCGCGCTCGCATCCCGTTGTGGTTCGGGTCCTCCGCGCGAACGCTACACTCCGGTCACTCGCTCCGGTCCCCTCGGAACCAGCCCGCCCGCCGTAGCCACGCCTCCGAACCGCCAGACTCCGATAGGCCCGGCCAGTTAGACTTGGAGTCTTTTGTTTCCTTCGAGGCAGACTTTATTCGCCAACAGTTGCGCGTGCCCAAAGCGACGACGAGCCAACACACTGTTTTTCAGATACTTACTGGCTATCATCGAAGACAGGAGGAGGGAACTCGCGGCGGCACGAATCTGGCAATTGGGTTGATTGACACAGTTGTTTGAGATGTCTTCCCGAATAACCTAGTGAGGCCTACCGTGAAACTCCGCCACCTCCTCTTCGCCAGCATCCTGATGTTCCTCGCTCACGGTGTCTCCGCCGATTCGCTCGACGTCGTCAAAGGGGACTTCTCGTGGCACGCGTTCGAGGCGCCATCCGTCAGCGGGAGCGCGTTCTGGAACCGCGCAAGCTTCGACGGCAACGGCGAATGCAACATCGGCTACTGGCTGAGCGGCACCGGCGGCTGCACCGCCGGGGGCGGCCTGTTCCTCGCGACGAGCCCACACGTCACCCCGCACTACCTGGGCGACGACGGCACCGGCTTCAGCTTCACGAAGAGTGCCCACACGGAGTCCGTCACCGTGACGGCCCGCCTGGAGGTTACCGACTACCGCGACGTCGACGAGTTCGGCTGGTTCGACACCGCCGACTCGGCTGCGCTGAAGCCGCTGTTCGTCGGCATCGGCGGCATCGGCGGAAGCGCGACGTTCGTCCCCTCGGGCTCGTACGGCTTCTATCTGAAGTCGCCGGATGGCACCTATCTCAGCACGGGCATGGACGATACCCCGACGCACTTCGCCGTGTTCCAGAATCCTGGCACCGGTGGCTATCTCCTGGGGGCCGAGGACATGTGGGCGGGCTCGGACCGCGACTTCAACGACTTCGTGTTCGACGTCCAGATGGTGCAGAACCCGAGCCGGCCTCGATGGTCCTCCTCGGGACCGGGCTTCTGGGGCTCGGCGCGGCCGTGCGCCGCCGCCGGACGCGCAATCTGTAGAACGCCTTCATCTGCTGCCGTGCTCCCGTCGCCAGGCGGCGACGGTGGGCACGGCGGTATCGGGACGGTCGGTGATGATCGCCTGAACGCCCCAGTCGAGCAGCCGGCGGATATCCTCGGCGCGATCCACAATCCACACTTGAACCGGCACACCCGCCCGGCGCGCGGCGCTGACGAAGCGGGGCGTCACGACGCGGAGGCGCTTGCGCCGCTCTGGCACCTGCAGCGCCTGGTAGCGGCGGCGTGGCGGAAGGAGGCCCACGCGCGTCGTGAACATCGCGCGCAGCACTTCCGCGCTCGACGCGCCGCTCGCCGCTTCCGGCGCGAGGCGGCGTGCGTCGTGAGCACACGTAACTGAAAGGCACCGAGGCACACGCGGTCCAGCGCGCCCGCCGCGCGAATGACCTCCACCGTGGCCTCGGCCATCGCCCGCGTGTTGTCTTTCATCTCCACGATGAACGGGTGGCGCGGGTAGCGCGCGAGCACGTCGGCGAGCCTGGGCACCCCGAAGCCGCGCCAGCGGAAGGGATAGGTCAAGGCGTCGGACCTGAACCTGTAGCCGGCGTCGACGCGCTCCAGTTCGCTCGCGGTCATGTCGGCGATGGCGCCGGTGGTGTTCGAGGTACGGTCGACTCGCGCGTCGTGGCACACCACCACCTGGCCGTCTTTCGACAGCCGGACATCGAGTTCCAGGCCGTCCACGCCTTCGGCGACCGCCCGGTCGAACGCGGCAATCGTGTTCTCGGGCGCCAGGCGGCTCCCTCCGCGGTGCCCGAACACGAGCGGCCGATCGGTCGGTATCCAGCTCATGGCAGGTATGTGCCGAGCCGCGCGAGCGCCGCGCGCGCGGCGGCCATTCGCGTCGGCTCGCCGACGCGGCGCGCACGCCACAGGAGGTTGTGCGGCGTGACGGTGGCGCCGACGAACTCCACGACCTCCGTCTCGTAGCCGGCCGCCTCGAGCCGCCACGTGCGTTCCGCGTCCACCATCGCCTGGATGAACCGGCGGCGGACCGGCGCGTGCCGCGGGATGCCGAAGGACGCGGCAGCGGCTTCGGCCCGCACGGCGGCGGCAACGCCCTTGCTCGTGCAGCACGGCACGAGGAGCAGCTCGCGCGCGCGAGTCGCCACCACCCGGTCGATGATGGCGTCGGCCGCTCCGCCGCACGCGTGGAGCGCCGTGACGATCGACGGCTCCGCTGGCCAGGCCTCCGCCTCGTCAACATCAGCCGCTCGACATTCGATCGGGATGGACGTGCCGAGCCGCGCAATCGCTTCCCGCGCAATCGCCGCCCTCACCGCGTCGCGCTCGATCGTGATGACGCTGGCGACCATTCCCATCGGCTCGAACACCAGCCTCGCCGCGAGCAAGCCGACGTACGACTTGCCGGCCGCGGCGTCGACCATCACCAGGGGCGCCCGCCTGGAAGACCGCCTCGCCGCCCGCTCGATTTCGTCGAGCATCGCGGACACCTCGAGCGCCTTCTTCCGGTCCTCGTCCCTGAGGCCGGCACCCTCGGCGTCGATGTAGAGCCGGTCGAGCCAGTGCTCGACATCGGTCACGCGCACAACATCCATTCTATTCCGGCCGGCTCGTGAGGCGGCAGTCGTGGCCCGGTTCGTCGGCTCCCGCCTTCGCTGCTTCGCAGCTACGGCGGGGCAGGCCCGGCTCCGTTCGGCAGACCTCAAGTCGCCCTTCGCGCCGACCCGGTCCGCGCCTGCCTCTCCGGCGCCGGCCGACGGCCGTTGGGGGATGCCCGCGCGAGCGAACATGCGAGCAGTGCCGACGGTCGGATGCAGCAACCAGGAGCCGCAGGCTCGGACTTGCCCGGAGGCTCTCTGAGCCATGCCGACTGGCTCACGCGAAACCCGCCGGCCGAGGCGACTGGTTCGGCACTGTCGAGCGTGAGCGAGCGCGGGCGCCCACAACGGTTGTCGGCTCGTGCCGGCGGCGGGTCAGCAGCGGCGGCCCGTTGCGGGCGGCTCTCTCGCCGGACTCCCGCCGCCGTGTCTCGCTCAGGCGGCTGGGTCGGCAACGCGGCAAACGCACTCTCCGGCTGTCAACGGCCGCTGGCCGCCGGGGTCGCGCGGTCGGACCCGCGTGCGTGATCGCGCTCTACCCGGCTGGCGCCCTCCGCCTGCAAGCGCGTTTGCGAACTGTCGCCGCGACGCTTGCCGACAGTCGCCGGCTCGAGATCCATCCCGCAACCGTCCACCGCTGCCAGACGCCGCGTCGTCTGTCTTCCGTCTTCTGCTTCTGTCTTCGGTCTTCGGTCTTCCGAATTCTCAATTCTCAATTCTCAATTCTAAATTCTGTCCTACCATATCCCCATGTCCGACGCCGTCGTCGCCGGCCGCTGGCAGTTCGCCTTCACGATCATGTTCCACTACCTGTTCCCCGTCCTGACGATGGGGCTGGGCGTGCTGATCGCGGTGCTGAAGACGATGCAGCTGCTCCGGCGCGACGGCCTACGGCGCGCGGCGCGGTTCTGGGCGAAGATCTTCGCCGTCACCTTCGCGGCATGGGGGTCGTCACCGGCATCCCGATGGAGTTCCAGTTCGGCACCAACTGGGCGCCGCTTCTCCCACTTCGCGGGCGGCGTCGTCGGGCAGACGCTGTTCATGGAGGGCGTGTTCGCGTTCTTCGCCGAGTCGTCGTTCCTCGGCGTGTTCCTGTTCGGCGAACGGCGGGTGCGGACCGGTCCTGCACTGGCTGTCGGCGGTGATGGTGGCCGCTCGGCGCCGTCCTGTCGGGCTTCTTCATCGTCGCCACCAACGCGTGGATGCAGCATCCCGGTGGCGTACCAGATGGTCGAACGGGCGCGCGGAACTCACGAGCCTCTGGGGCGCTGCTGTCGAACCCGTACGTCGCTGTGGCAGTACCCGCACGTGATCAGCGGCTCGCTGGTCGCCGGCGTCGATGGTGATGGCCGGCGTCGGCGCCTTCTATCTGCTCGTCGCGCCGGTTCGAGGAGGCGGGACGGCTGTCGGTGACGGTGGGCGTGGTGTCCGGCCTGCTGTTCTCGGTGGCGTCGCTGTTCCCGACCGGCGCGATGAACGGCGAAAACGTCACGCGGTATCAGCCGATCAAGATGGCGGCGATGGAGGGCCTGTTCAAGACGCAGGAAGGCGCGCCCATGGCCATCATCGGCATGCCGGACACCGAGCGCGCGCGAGCTGATGGACCCGATCTACGTCCCGCGCGCGCTGAGCTACCTCGCCTACGGCGACTTCCGCGCCAGGGTCGTCGGGCCTCGACGACTACCCGCCGGATCAGCAGCCGCCGGTCGAGCTCGGTCTACTACGCGTACCACATCATGGTCGGCCTGGGGACGATCTTCATCGCGGTGATGGCGACGGCGGCGTTCCTGCTGTGGCGCGGCAGGCTGTTCGGTCGCGCTGGTTCCTGTGGATTCTGATGCTCGCCACGCCGTTCCCCTACATCGCGAACCAGGCCGGGTGGATGGTGGCGGAGGTCGGGCGGCAGCCGTGGATCGTCTACGGTCTGCAGCGGACCGCGGCGGCCACCTCCACCAACGTCAGCGGCGGCATGACGTGGTTCACGCTGCTTGGCTTCATGGGCCTGTACGCGCTGCCTCGGCCTGCTCTACCTGTTCCTCGTCGGCGGATCGTCGAGCCGGGCCGGCGCGACACGGCGACGGCGCCGTGGCTCGGCGATGCCGACGGAGGCGCGAGCCATGATTAACACCCTCTGGTTCCTCGTCCTGTCCGCTGATGCTGGCGGCTATGCCGTGCTGGACGGCTTCGACCTCGGCGTCGGCGCGCTGCACCTCGTCGTTGGCCGCACGGCCGGAGGAGCGCGAGGCCGCCATCGACGCCATCGGCCCGGTGTGGAACGGCAACGAGGTCTGGCTGCTTGCGCGCGGGCGGCGCGATGGTCGTCGCGTTCCCACACCTCTACGCGGCGGCGTTCAGCGGCTTCTACCTGCCGCTGATGATCGTGCTGTGGCTGCTGATCCTGCGCGGGGTGGCGATCGAGTTCCGGCACCAGGTCGACGACCCGCTGTGGCAGCGAGGCCTGGGACGTGACGTTCTGCGGGTCGAGCGCCGCTGCTGGCCGTGCTGTTCGGCGTGGCGGTCGGCAACGTGCTGCGCGGGCGTGCCGCTCGATGCCGACGGCGAGTTCCTGGGATCGTTCGCGCTGCTGCTGAATCCGTTCGCGCTGCTCGTGCGGCGTGCTGAGCCTGGTGCGTGCTGGCGCTGCACGGCGCCGCGTACCTGGCGATGAAGACCGACGGCCCGCTGCAGGCGCGCGCCCGGCGTGCGATCTCCCGCTGCTCGGCGGCACGGCGTCGCTCCTGGTCGCCGTGGCCGCGGCGAGTTTCCTAGTGCAGCCGACGTTCACCGCGAACTTCGCCCGCTGGCCGGCGCTGACTGTCATTCCGATGGTCGCTCTCGTCGCGCTCGCGGCGATTCCGTTCTTCGCGCGGAGGGGCGCGCACCGCGCGACGTTTCTGTCGAGTGCGGCGCTCATCGTGGCGACGCTCGGCTCGGCGGCGGCGGGGTTGTATCCGCGCCTGTTGCCCGGACTCCCCGGCTCCGCGCTATCCGCGCTGGACATCGACAACGCGGCGGCCTCCGCTCATGGCCTCTGGACCGCGCTCGCCGTCGGCGTTTTCGGCATGGCGCTCGTCGCCATCTACCAGGTGACCATGTTCCGCGTCTGGCGCGGGAAGACAACCGACATCTACCATCAGTAGTCGGGACTGACGATGAAGGGTCGGTTCTCACGATGAATGGTCGGTTCTGACGGTGAGAGGTCGGTCCTCACGAGTCGAATGGTCGGTTCTGACGGTGAGGGGTCGGTTCTCACGATGAATGGTCAGCGCCGGCGTGCCGCGTTGGTTGCGACCTTTCTGCGTAAGTCCCGACCCTTCCGCGTAAGTTCCGACCCTTCTGCGTAAGTTCCGACCCTTCTTCGTGAGTTCCAGACTGATCTGATATATCGGACTCCTTTCGTCCGTGTTCCCAACCATCTGTGCCATTGCCCGTTCACCCGACCTGGCGCCCGAATGCCGGAATGTTCGATTCCTGGCGAGATTGGCCCGGTATGATGCCCGGGATATTCAACTCGAGGGAGAACTGCATGGCACACTCCGTTCAAGTACGTCGAAAAGGGAGTCGCGCTCGCCGCCAACGGCATCTGGAGCGTCCTCCAGCTGGCGTACCGGGTCAACCAGAACCCGTCGTTCACGCCGAAGTGGTCCGATCAGCCGCTGCTGAAGTCGTACGAGAAGACCAAGCCGACGCTGGGCTGGCCGCGCGAGACCGACTCGCTCTGCCCGACGTGCGTCCGCGAGGCGCGGCAGGAGATCGTCGACGGCAAGAAGGACGTGTCGATCCTCCTCACCGAGAAGGTGGGCGAGATCAAGGCGACCATCCTCGAGCGCGACGGGAAGATCATGATGGTCAAGGACTGCCCGGTCCACGGGCATTTCGAGGACGTCATGTCGACCGACCCGGTGTTCTACAAGCACCTCGAGGAGTCGTTCCCCGGCCGCGACATCCGCGCCCACAACGACGGGAAGCTCCACAACCACGGCAGCAGCACCGTGCTGCACGGCCGCGGCGCGGTCCTGACGGTCGACCTCACCAACCGCTGCAACATGATGTGCGACCCGTGCTTCACCGACGCGAACCAGGTCGGGTTCGTGCACGAGATGGGCTGGGAGGAGATCAAGCAGATCCTCGACAACGCGGTCACCGTCAAGCCGAAGCGGCAGATGTCGGTGCAGTTCTCGGGCGGCGAGCCGACGCTCTCCCCGTATTTCCTCGACGCGGTCCGCTACTGCAAACAGGTCGGCTTCAACAGCGTGCAGGCGGCGACCAACGGCATCGAGTTCGCCAAGAGCCCCGAGTTCTGCAAGGAGGCCGCGGCGGCTGGCCTGCGCTACGTCTACCTGCAGTTCGACGGCATCGGCAACGCGCCGAACTCGCACCGCCACGTCGGCAACCTGTTCGACGTCAAGCTGCGCGCCATCGAGAACCTCTACGCCGCCGGCGTCGACATCGTCCTCGTCATCACGCTGATCAACGGCGTGAACAACGAGCAGGTGGGCCGGATCATCGAGTTCGCGCTCGACAACCCGAAGAAGATCTCGTTCCTGTCGTTCCAGCCGGTGTCGTTCACGGGCCGCGACGAGCTGATCTCGGACGAGCGGCGGGCCGCGCAGCGCTACACGCTTGCCGACCTGGCGCACGACGTGAAGAACCAGACCGGCATCGGCGAGCCGACGCGCGACTGGTTCCCGATTTCGCTGATGGGCACCTTCTCGGACTGGGCCGACCTGATCCACGGGCCTGCCCGCGAGTGGGGCGCGCTGTCGTGCGGCTGCCACCCGAACTGCGGCACCGGCATGGCCGTGATGATCGACAAGGAAACGCGCGAAGCGGCGCCGATCACCGCGTTCCTGAACGCCGACCAGCTGCCGAAGGACGTCGCGCTCATCAACGACGCGGCCCGCGGCAAGTTCCTGTCGATCCTCGGCATGGCCGTGGCGCTGCTGCGCAACTACGACCCGTTCAAGGCGCCGACGCACTTCCGCATCTTCGACCTGCTGAAGAAGTTCGACAAGACGTTCGACGCCACGGGCCGCGACTACGGCCAGGTGGCGGCGACACGCGGCTGCAGGACGTCGAGAAGCGGCGGTCGGACCGCTGGAACTTCCTGTTCGTCGCGGGCATGTGGTTCCAGGACCTGTTCAACTACGACTTCCGCCGCACCGAGATGTGCATCATCCCCTACGGCACGCAGGAAGGGGAAATCTCGTTCTGCGCCTACAACACCGGGATCGGCTGGCGGCAGATCGTCGAGAAGATGCACATGACGGCGACGCTCGCGAAGTGGTACGAGGAGCGGGGCCGCCATCACATCTACGCGGGCAACAAGAACGTGCCGCTCGAGAGCGTGCAGCATTCGCTGCTGCTCAATCCGGACGCCGTGGCCGCCGCCGCGCAGACCGACCTCGACGAGGCCGGCATCGCGAAGACGGCCCGCGAGGAGAAGCTGCAGGCGCGCGCGAAGTCGAAGACCGGCACGCCCGCTGAGGCGGCCCACGACGAGCAGATGGAGAAGCTCTACCGGCAGCACATCCTGCGCGAGCAGCCGGCCGAGCCGCTCATCCAAATCAAGGGCCTGAAGCGCGCCGACTCGAAGCCGCCGCAGCGGCCCGACACGCCGCGCCAGCATCCAGTAGCGCGGGTCTTCGACCCGCGATCGCCGGCCAGCATCCAGTAGCGCGGGTCATTCGGTTCGCACGCTCGTCAGTCGCGGCTGGCGGTCGTCAGTCCGACTGACTGCGTCAGTCCCGACTGACTGCGTCGGTTCTGACTGACGGGGTCGGTTCTGACGTGAGGGTCGGGTCGTGCGCAGATGGGTCCGACCCTTCTGCGTGAGTTCCGACCCTTCGTCGTTGGTAGCGACCCTTCTGCGTCAGTTCCGACCCGTCATCGTCAGTGCCGACTGTTGTAGACTGTTGCGATGCAGGACCTGGTCCGCCAGCTGCTGGCTGAACTCGGCGAAGATCCGTCGCGCGAGGGGCTCGCGCAGACGCCGAGGCGCGTCGAAGACTCGTTGAAGTTCCTCACCAGCGGCTATCAGGCCGACGTGGACAAGGTGCTCAACAACGCGCTGTTCACCGTCGACTACAGCGAGATGGTGATCGTCAAGGACATCGACTTCTTCAGCATGTGCGAGCATCACCTGCTGCCCTTCTTCGGCAAGTGCCACGTCGCCTACATCCCCAGCACGCGCGTCATCGGCCTCAGCAAGATCCCGCGCCTCGTGGACGTGTTCAGCCGGCGCCTCCAGGTGCAGGAGCGGCTGACCAACCAGATTGCGCAGACGATCTCGGAGAAGATCGAACCGCTCGGTGTCGCCGTCGTGATGGAAGCCACGCACCTCTGCATGGCGATGCGCGGCGTCCAGAAGCAGCGCTCCTACGCGGTCACGAGCGCCATGCTGGGAGCCTTCCGCAACAGCTCGCGGACGCGGATGGAATTCCTCGAACTGATCAACCAGCGAGGGGCGATCACGGGCAACATGCCCATCAGCAACTTCCGCGCGATCGAGGAGTGACAGGCATGAGGCTGGCGCTCCCGATGCTGGCGGCGGCCCTGCTTGCGACGGTCCCGGCGAGTGCGCAGACGAGCGCGACGAAACCGCCGGCCGCGACCACCGCGCCGAAGCAGAGCACTGCGAAGCCGGCGGCCAAACCGGCTGCCAGGACGCCCGCCAAGCCGGCGCCGCTGCCGCCGCGCGTCGCCGAGCGCGCCAAGGTCACCTGCCCGCAGGTGCTCGGTACCGGCCTCAGCAGCCGCCTCGAGTTCTGCGACGTCCTGACCGGGCGGAACCCCGTCGAGGGGATCCTCATCAAGCTCCCGCCGCACAAGGGTGCGCTCACGCTCACCTTCGACCTGCACAACCGCCACACCTACTCCGAAGACCAGGTGAAGGCGGGCAAGGGCTACGCGAATTACACGGCCACGATCGGCGTGCTGACGATGGACGGCACGCTGCTGGCGAGGGGCGTGGTGCGAAGCGAGTTCAGGACGGCGAAGGACCTGTTCGAGCGGATCGGGGGAGGCGCCGGCCCGAAGGGGATGAAGGCGTTGGCGCCGGTCGGCGTCGAGCGCATCTCCATCGACGTGCCGGAGGAGGTGAACGAGGTGAGCCTGCTCGGCGAGAAGATGACGGTGATCAGCCTGAATGGCACGGAGACGTTCACCTCGCTCCAGCGCCCCATCGCGGTTGTCAGCAACCTCAACGTCGACTACCAGCCGCCGCCGAAGCCGCCCGCGAAGCCCGCATCAAAAGCGCCCGCGAAGAAGAAGCACTGAGCCGGCTCTCGGCTGACACCTGACGGCCGGCCGCTGAGACGCCAGTCGTGGCCCGGTTCGTCGGCTCCGGGCTCCGCTCGGCGGACCTCGCAAGTCGCCCTCCGCGCCGACCCGGTCCGCGCCTGTCTCTCGGTCGCCGGCCGATGGCCAGCGTTGCGCTCGGTGGCGGACGGGTGCGGGATGCCTCGCGAGACGGGCGACTGTCGGCAAGCGTTTCGGCGTCAGTTCGCAAACACGCTCGCAGGCGATGGGCTCCAGCCGGGTTGAGCGCGATCACGCACGCGAGTCAAACCGCGCGACCCCGGCGGCCAGCGGCTGACATCGGCCGGAGAGCGGGTTTGCCGCGCAGCCGACCGGAGTCCCGCGAGCGGGGCGCCCGCACCGGGCCGCCACCGGGTATCCACGCTGGCGCCCACGGCGACCGGCCGGCCGCGGCGCCGCGGGTGTGTGGCGCGGAGCGTCGGTCCCGCGATTGTGGCAGTTCTGTTCAAGTCCGGCGCACGGCGCGTGGCAGTATCGTCCACTTTCTTGAAGCCAGTTCGCGCCCTCGGACGACGCCCGGGCGGAAACACTCCTGAAAACGACCGTCTTCCGCTGGGAGGTCGGCGGCGCGCTTCTTGCAGCATGAATGGGCAGAAGAGGCCCATCATGTTGACCAGAACCAGCGCTCTCACCGCACCGGGGGCACGCCGGACCACCCAGAAGGTGGTGGTGGTCAACGGCAGCCACGAACTGCTGCAGCGGCTCGAGTTCCTGCTGGACGCCGGGCACTACGACATCGTGTTCGCGGCGAACCTCGATCACGCCTACTCTGAAATCAAGAAGACCCGGCCGGATCTCGTCATCCTGTGCCTGGCGCTCAACGACCCGATCGGCTTCCAGGTGCTCTCGATGCTCAAGCTCGACGCAGACACCGCGCGCATCCCGCTGCTCACCTGCACGACCGACGATCACTTCGGGCGCCCGGACGCCGAGCCCGAAGACGACGAACCCGAGTCCGAACTCCCCGCCTCCCCGCTCGCGGTCAGGCTCAATTAGTCGGGACTGACGCTGAAGGGTCGGCGCGTGCGCTGAAGGGTCGGTTACGCTGATCCGCTGAAGGGTCGGTGCTTGCGCAGAAGGGTCCTTCGCCGCTCATCGTCAGCTCGACCGCTCATCGTCAGTTCCGACCATTCAGCGTCAGTTCCGACCACTCATCGTCAGCTCCGACCATTCATCGTCAGCTCCGACTATGCTATATTCCGCCCCTATGAGCGCGGCTGATCCGACCCGGCGTCGCACCGAGCGCCTCGAGATCATCAGCGATCCTCGCGGCGAGGTGATGGTCTACCAGCCGATGGTCCTCACCGAGGTCAGCCGCACCGGCGCGCAGGTGGAGACCACGTTCCCGCTGCAGATCGACTCGCTCCACGATTTCCGCTTCGTGCTCGGCGACCGCTCGATTGTCGTGAAGGGGCGCGTCGTTCACGCGCACGTGTCGAACGTGGCGAACGCGGCGACGATCTACCGCTCGGGCATCGAGTTCGTCGACCGTCGGAGCGCGTCGTCGAAGCGATTGGCGAGTTCATGGACGAGGTCGCCGCGGCCAAGGCGCGCAGCTGAATCTTGCGAGCTGCAGCGCCGATCTGGCGAAGTGGCGGCCTCGAGCCCTGGGCCTTGAGCCCTGGACCGCCGAGCCCTCGGGCGAGCCGGCTCGAGCCTCCTACCTGACCTTCAGGTACTCGAGATAATCCCCCGACGGGATCCGCTCCGCTCGGCCGAGCGGCGCGTTGTACAGGTAGACCCACACCATGTCGGTCGTGCCGTCCTCGTACACGACCGGGACTTCGAGGCGGTTGTAGAGGCTGGCCTCGGGCATCGCCGGGCTGTGGCCTTCAATCTCGTCGAGCCCCGCCAGCACCTTGTCGATGTCCGCGGTGCGGTAGACCTCGCCCCACACGATGCCGTCCGGGTCCGGGATGGCCGCCGGGTAGATGCCGAGATCGAACAGCGCCGCCCGAATATAGCCGCGGCCGACACGCACCAGCATGGGGTCGATGCCCGCGCGCCGGCGCCGGTCGAATCCCGTCATGAGCGTGCCGTAGAAGAACACCCGGTCAGTCATTGGTGACCATCCTTGCCCGCGTGCCACGGCCGGCCTGCCGCTCCGTTCGCCGCCTGCTGCGCCATTCCTGCTCCAGGACGACGAACAGGTCCTGGTCGTGGTAGACGCCGTCCTTGAAGAACGACTCGCGGAGCACGCCCTTCGCTTCTCGCCCCGAGCCGCTCGAACGCCCGGCGCGACCTGTGATTGCGCGAGCGCGATGCGCGCCTCGATCCGATGCAGCCCCAGCAGGCCGAACGAGAAGTCGAGCAGCAACTGCTTGGCTTCCCCGTTCGCCCCGGTGCCCCAGTGCTCCCGTCCCAGCCAGGTCCCGATCTGCGCCGTGCGCATCGGCTGATCGAGATGGCGGAGACCGATGACACCGATCGCGCGGTCGCTCGCCACGTCCGCAATCACGTAGACGTACTCGCGGTCCTGAATCCGAAGCTCGCGGCACTTCGCGATGAAGTAGCGCGTGTCGTCCGGACTCGCAGGCGGCGCGAACGCCAGGAACCGCGTGACATCCGGGTCCGACGCGTAGTCGAACAGCGGCACCGCGTCGTCTTCGCGCGGCTCCCGGAGCACCACACGACGCCCCATCAGGACTGGCAGCGGGTCCTGCATGACACAGTTCGACAACCGACAGGGGGGCGTTCCGCAAACTCGTTGTATGCAGATGAGTCTAGGAGAGGCGGACCGCAGAGTCAAGGC
Organism: uncultured Acidobacteriota bacterium; assembly: GCA_963784455.1. Taxonomy (GTDB): domain Bacteria; phylum Acidobacteriota; class Vicinamibacteria; order Vicinamibacterales; family Fen-181; genus FEN-299. The sequence goes on from CAWARN010000007.1 coordinate 92,011, forward strand.
CAGTCGACGCGGCCGCCGGCACGGCTTGCCTCGCCGAAGCTGCCTGGCAGCGAAGGCGGGAGCCGCCTATGTGACAAGGGGCGCATCACGCGCCCCTTGACACCCGAAACATCTCAGGGCCGCCCGCGCGGCTACTTCGGTTGCGGCTTCGTGTGGACCACTCGGGCTTCGGCTGCTGGTGCACCATCGAGCTCTTCAGCGCGTCGATGGCCGCCGTGGGCACCGTGAACGACACCGACACCGTGTTGCCCGTGTCGCTGTTCAGGGTGATCGACTGCGCCAGCGCGTTCAGTTCCGGCTTGACGCCCGCCTGCATCTTCGCCAGCGCGATGAACCCGGCGACCACCTGCCGGAGGTTCTTCGCCGCTTCCTCGTCGCGCGCCTCGGCCGAGACCGTCCCGCTCAGCCCGCCGTTCACGTGACCCGTCGCGCTGAACCAGGTGAGCTGCGGCAGCTGGCCCGTCACCTCGGCCGGGAGGTGCGCCTGCTTGCTGAGGACGTCGAACCGGCCCACGACCCACGCGTTGCCGGACGCCACGCCTTCGATCATCGTCCATCAGTTCGCCGTTGGCCCGGACGTTGGCGCCGACCCGGCCTGCATGTCGATGACCTTCTGCAGCGCGGCGGCCGTGCCGAGCGCCACGACGTTCGCGTCGATGAAGGTCACGCCCATCTCGTGCGCCGCGCCGTCGGGCGAGGTCGCGCGTCGCCCGCCTGGTGCACGAACATCGTCCGTCCCTTGTACTGCCGCTCGATGCCGCCCTTCTCGCGGATGAACGCCTCGATCCGCGTCCGGTCGAACGTGCCGTGGGCGAGCGACGTAGCCGTTCTTCTCGGTGCCGCCGCGAGCGGCCGGGGAGGCCAGCAGGCATGCCACGACGTAGTCGATGTCGCGCTCGACGTCGATGCCAGTCGCGTTCTTCAACTCTGCCTGGCCCTGCTCCTGGTTGGCCGGCTCGAGGGCCTTGATGTGCTGCCGGAACTGCGACGCCATCAGGTCCTTGACGTTGGCATAGGCGACGACCGCCGCGTCACCCGGCGACGTAGTTCAGTTCGGTCGGCCCGGCCGGCTCCGCGAAGCCCGGAATGCCGCCGAAGTAGGCCGCCAGCCCGACCGTCAGCCCCAGCGCCAGGAACCCGACCGACCCCATCACGAAGTAACGCGTCCGTTTGGTCATAATCCCCCCGCTTTGACTCAATATACGGTAGGTCGGCCTCGCGCAGTTCTCGCCTCCTGAGCCCTGGCCCTGAGCCCGAGCCCTACGCCTGGCTCGGCCCCCTCGGCCTCGCCGAAGCCCGAAGGGCGAAGGCCGGCTTACTGCTCCAGCACGTATTCCCGCCGCGACACGGTCCAGGCCGCGAGGGCCAGGAAGCCCATCCAGATCAAACCCAGCCAGAACAACGACATAGAGGCTGACAGCGAGTCTCTCGAGACCACCTGGAGGATGCTCAGGGCCGAGTCCTGCGGCATCGCGTGGGGCACGAGGCCCTGGATGTAGTAGGAAATCGTGAAACGCTTCAGGTAGCCGGGGACCAGCATGATCCCCTGTTCCCAGCCGAACGCAAAGACGAGGCCGGTCACCAGCGGGTATTTGAACTGGGAGCCCACCCAGGCGAACAGCGCCCCGTAGACCGCCAGGCCGAGGCCGAGCAGGCCGAGGTCCTTCACGCAGCGCCGGGAAGGCCGCCGCCAGCGACCCGCCGCCCGTCGGGACGAGCAGGAAATACAGCACCATGACCGACGGCAGCACCACCAGGACCGTCGCCGCCAGGTACGCCAGGTACTTGCCCGACGACCACCGCGCCGCGGCGCGATGGGCCGGGTGAACAGGTAGGTGATGGTCTTGTCCTCCACCTCGTCGGCGACGAGCGACGTCCCGTAGAACACGCCCAGCACCGGGATGATGAAGCGGAGGTAGAGCAGCCAGATGAACAGGCCGAAAATCGACGGCCCGGACACGATCGGCCCGCCGCCCAGCCGCACCGCGCCGCCAATGCCCGGTCGACGTCAGGATGCGGACGATGACGCCGAGGATGACCGGGGCGCTGACGACGAGCGCGAGGAAGATCGTGCGGCGCGACCAGAGCATCTGGCCGAGGCTCAGGTCGAACACGCGGAACGCGGCGGTCGCGAACGACGGCGGCTTCAGTGGGGTGGCTGCCACGTCACTTCACCAGGTATTGGAAGACGGCCTGCAGGTTGTCGTCGGGCGAGGTCACCTCGGCAATCTCGCCGCCCTCGCCAGACGCGGCCAGTTCGGTCAGCCGCGCGTAGAACCCATCGGGCGCGGCGGTCTGCACGACGACCGCGCCCTCCTCGAACCTCAGGCTGATCACATCGTCGTGCGCCAGGAACCGCCGCGCGAGGCCGCGCGGTGTCGGCCGCGCGGATGTGGACCGTGTGCGGGTGCGTGTCGATCAGGTCGCGGATCTGGTGGACGTTGCCCTCGGCCAGGATCCGGCCGTTGTTGATCAGCAGGATGTTCGACGTCATCGACTCGATCTCGTGCAGGATGTGGCTCGAGACGATGATCGTCTTGCCGGCGCGCGCCCAGTCCTTGACCAGCCGAATCGTCTTGCGGCGGCCGAGCGGGTCCATGCCCGACAGCGGCTCGTCGAGAATCAGCAGCTCGGGGTCGTGCACGATCGCCTGGGCGAGCTTGACGCGCTGGCGCATGCCCTTGCTGTAGCTGCCAATCTTGCGGTCGGCCGCGTCGAGCAGGTCCACCGTGTCGAGCGCCCGGCGCGCCGCGTCGATCGACTGCGGCCTCCGAGTAGCCGTTCAGCCGGACCAGCGCCGCCACCCACTCGAGGCCCGTCATCCGGTCGTAGAACGCATCCTGGTCGGGGCAGAAGCCGATGCGGAAGTAGAGCGACGGGTTGCCCCAGATCGGCTCGCCGAGCACCTTGATCGAGCCCTTGCTCGGCTTGAGCTGGCCCGTCATCAGCTTCATGAACGTGGACTTGCCCGCGCCGTTCGGGCCGAGCAGCCCCGTGATGCCGGCCGGCAGGGTTACCGTCACGTCGTTCAGGCCGATCACCTGGCCGTACCACTTCGAGAGCTTGGCGGATTCGACAATCGCCATTATTCATGAGACCACCTCCACGCCGCGCACTCGCCGCTCGAGCACCCAGATGGCCACGCCGATGATCGCCGCCATCGCCAGCACCGACACGGCGGACGGCGTCGAATAGCGCGGCTGGAGGCGGAAGATGATGTCGCCAATCTGGTTCAGATTGCCGGGAAGCGAGAGCCACGACAGCTTCGTGCTGCCGGTGATGGCGTAGATGACGCCGAACACCGCGTGGCTGAACCAGTAGGCGCCGGCATAGAGGATCGCGACGTAGCGGCTGCTCTTGCTGAGCGAGGAGAGCGCCAGCATCGTGAACGCGGCCAGCAGCACCTGCAGGAACGCGAACACGGTGACCGCCGGGAACAGGTAGAGGTTCTGCCGCAGGAACGAGAAGCTGCCGCTGAACGCGACCTGCAGCAGGAGCAGCATGATGGCGGGCACCCAGGTGACCATCAGCAGGAACGTGCCGAGGATCACCAGCTTGCCGATGATGTACTCGATGCGGGTCAGGGGCTTCGACAGGTAGATTTGCAGCGCGTTGGCGCGCTTGTCGTTGGCGACCAGGCCGGCGCCCACCCACACGGTGATGAAGAAGACGAAGAAGTCCTGGTGCCGAGGAAGTCGCGGAACCGCTGCGCCGTCATCGACAGCAGCGTGAACTGCGGGAAGTTCGCGTTCAGGTACACCATCACGGCGCCGACGACGAACGGGATCCAGGCCGTGACGAGCAGGCCGAGGAACAGGCGCTTGCGGATGATGGTGCGGATGCCGTTGCGGGCAATCACCATCCACGCCTGTCCCGCCAGGTCCCGCCGCCCCGCATATCGCCGGTAGCTTTGATCGTGAATCGGCATCGTCTTTCTCGGCTCAGGGCTCAGGACTCAAGTGCTCAGGGCCCTGAGTCAGTTGCACGATCGCAAGTCCCTCCTCCCCGACCGGCTTGCGCGAACACGTCCTCGAGCGTCGGGACGCTCGGCCGGAGGTGGCGGACCTGGACCTTCTCGCGGTCGGCCATCGCGAACAGTGCCCGCGCGCCCTCTTCGGCGGCAACGAACACCCGCATCACGTCCTCGTCGGTCTCGTGGCATTCGAAGCCCGCGGCGGCGAGCGTTGCAGCGAACGCGTGACGGTCGCCCTTGATGCGCAGCTCGAACACCTGGCGCCGCTCCCCCTTGAGCGTGTCGATTCGGCCTTGCGCAACCACCTTGCCCTTGTCGAGCACGACGACGCGGTCGCAGGTGTATTCGACGTCGGGCAGCAGATGCGACGAGAGAATCAGGTGGATCTTCTTCTGGTGCGCGAGGTCGCGGACCAGTTCCAGCATCTCCTCTCGCCCCTTCGGGTCCATCCCGTTGGTCGGCTCGTCGAGGAAGAGCAGGTCGGGGTCGTGGACGAGCGCCTGCGCGAGCTTGATGCGCTGCTTCATCCCCGTCGAGTACGTCTCGACGTTCCGGTAGCGCGCTTCGCCGAGGCCGACGTAGTAGAGCACCTCGTGCGCCCGCTGCATCGCGTCGGAGGCCGGCAGGCCGGACAGCTGGCCGCAGTAGCCGACGAACGAAACCGCGTTCATGCCGGGGATGTGGCCGTCGGACTCTCGGGCATGTAGCCGATGCGGCCGCGGATTGCGAGGGCCGACTTCGCCACGTCGAGGTCGAGCACCTTCATGCGGCCCGTGGTCGGCACGAGGAAGCCGAGCAGCGCCTTGAGGAGCGTGCTCTTGCCGGCGCCGTTCGGCCCCAGCAGGCCGGTGGCGCCCGCGGAAAAGGCGGCCGACACATCGCGCAGCGCCGCGCTCTTGCCGTAGGCGACGCTGACCGACTCGAGGGCGACGACTGTAGAGAGGTCCGGCTCAGCCATCTTGGTCAACAGATACGAACTTGCGTTGCCGTTGGTTCTCGAACGGCTCTCGGCTCTGGGCGGCGTTGCCGCGACCCACTGCCCGCCACCAGCTGCGCGCTTCCGTGATCCGCTAGCCACTAGCCACTTCCCACTAGCCACTTCCCACTTTCCACTAGCCACTACAGCGTCCCCCTCAACCCCAGCGCCTCCGCCTCTCCCTCATCCCCGCAATCACGTTGGTGATGTGCTCGGCGAGCGGCAGGCCCAGCTCCTCGGCGCCCTTCCGGAGATCGTCGCGGTTGACGGCGCGGGCGAACGCCTTGTCCTTCATCCGCTTGACACGGACGAGGCCTCGAGGTCGAGGACGCTCTTCGACGGCCGCACCAGCGATGCGGCGGTCACGAAGCCGGCCATCTCGTCGCAGGCGAACAGCGTGTGCTCGAGGCGCGTCTCGCGCGGGGTGTTCGTGTGGTCGGCGTGCGAGAGCACGGCGCGGACGACCCACTCCGGCCAGCCCTGCTCGCGGAGGAACTCGGCCCCGCGGAACGGGTGGTTCTCGAGCGTCGGATAGCGCTCGTAGTCGAAGTCGTGCAGCAGCGCGACGACGCTCCACTCCTCGACGTTCTCGCCGAACATGCGGGCGTAGAAGACGACGGCCGCCTCGACCGCCAGCGCGTGCTTCCGCAGCGCGTCGCTCTGCGTCCACTCGCACAACAGGTTCCAGGCAGATTCACGGTATCAACGTAGATGGACTCAGCGCATCTGTTGCTGCCGGTCGCCCAGGCGCACGCTCAGCTCGCGCTCGACAGCGCCGAACGGCGCCTCGGTCGGTTTCGCGCCAGTCGCTCGGCAAAGCTCCAGCGTCGCGCCGTGTGCACTGACCAACTTCGCACTGCTCCGCATCCCCTCGCCGCGACTGCCAGATGCCGAGCTGCCCAGCCATCCGCTCGTGACATGTTATATTCCCCGACCAGTCCGCGCCAACCGGTTGTTCTGGACTGGGCCGGACCAGATCCGAGTCGATCCAACCGGTGTTTCGAGAATCCAGCGGAGGGCACTCGTGATTACCGTCCTCTTCATCGCGCTCGGGGTTCTCACGCTGGGATTCGTCGCCGTCTGGGTGACGGAGGCCCGCAAGGCGACGGACACGCCCGACCCGGGCGCGCCGGACGCCGAGCGCATCGCGGTCGGCTTCTTCGCCAACTTCTTCGACGCGCTGGGCATCGGGAGCTTCGCCACCAGCACCGCCTACTTCCGGCTCCGCAAGATCGTTCGCGACGAGCTGATCCCGGGCTCGCTGAACGTCGGCTACTGCCTGCCGACGATCACCCAGGCGTTCATCGGCATCGCGGTCATCGCGGTCGCGCCCCTCACGCTCGTTCTCATGATTGCCACGGCCGTTGCGGGGGGCTGGGTGGGCGCCAGCGTCGTCTCGCGGCTGCCGCGCCGCGCCATCCAGATCGGGATGGGCGTCGCGCTGCTGGTCGCCGCCGCATTCCTGTTCGCCAAGGTCACGCGCCTCATGCCGGCCGACGAGGTGAAGATCGGGCCGCAGGCCACCGAGATGCGCGCCACAGGATCGGCCGACGCGCCGGTGGTCGCGCCGCTTCAGGCGGGCACGCCGCTCGAACTGGTGTTCGCGGGCCACGAGTGGTCCCAGGTCAAGGTCCTCGGCACGGCGCAAGAAGGCTTCGTCGAAACCGCCAGAGCCGAGGGCATCGTCCTGGGAGTGACCGGGGTGAAGCTGGCGGCCGGCCTCGTCGGGAGCTTCCTCCTGGGCCTGATTATGCCGCTCGGCATCGGCTACTACGCGCCGTGCATGGTGCTCGTCGCCCTGCTCGGCATGACGCCGAGCGCGGCGTTCCCGATCATGATGGGCGCCTGCGCGTTCCTGATGCCCGTCGCGAGCGCGCAGTTCGTGCGCAAGCGGAAGTACAGCCTTCGCACGACGATCGGGATGGCGATCGGCGGCGTGTTCGGCTCGGCGCTGGCGCTGCTGGTGGTGAAGTCGCTGCCGCTGTACTACGTGATGTGGCTGGTCACCGTCGTCATCATCTACACGGGCATCTCGCTGCTGCGCTCGGCGAAGTCGAACGGAAGGACGGGGTGTCAGCATGGCAGCTGGTCCAGCGGTCAGTGGACCACATGAAGCCGACTGGCGATGTGCTTCAGGGTGCCACCGGGCGCGTCACCGACAAGAACGCGGGCCGGCAGTCGTGCCGGCCCGCACACCGATTCACCCAACGGGCGCGATCCTAGCTGCGCTTTCGGCTGCGTGCCCGCACGGCACCAGCTAGCCCAAGCGCCAGCAGGGTGAAGGTCGCGGGCTCTAGGACCGCGTCCCGCACAACGAAAGTCTCGTCTAAGACTACTCTGATAGCTCGGCTGCCACGACCGCGGGAAATTCCAGACGTACCCGATTTGGACATCCCCGGCGTCACAGTGGTCGTAGGCGCTGTCGAAATACGGCGTCGCGCACAACGACGGTGCGCCCGCGGGATTGAAGGCGTTGTAGACGTCGAGCACGTTCGCGAAACCCGCCGTCCAGTCGCTCTCCAACGCCACCCGGAAGCCGTGGTGCATCGTAAGCTCGCCGGTGGTGCATCCCCCGATGCCGGAGTCGTGAGGTCCGCACGGCGATGCCCAAGCCCACTCAAGTCCGGCGCGAGTGACCAGGAGGGAGGCCGGAACGTCGTTCCCGGCGAGCGAGCCCGCGAATGCCGGCGTGGCGATGAGCAGGAGACTCATCCCGAGAATAGCGCGTTTCATGATCGCCAGCGTCCTTTGTGGTAGGCGGAACATTCGGTCAGGCCCCTGCCGCCGGACGCACAGCCGTGCGAGGTACGTGTGCCATAAGCAATCCGCGCGCCACCTGCCTCGTGGCGCAACAATGCCGTGAGACTGGCTCTAACATTATTCATCTGGAGGATGTTGAGCGCGAATCTGTCTTGCCGGGCCGGATAGCCGAAGGGCGGCGCCAGGTTGACTTTTGTGGAATCAATTAGCCCCGACCACTGGTCACTGGCGACTCCTGCCGCCTCACTCCCCCATGACTTTGACCACGACGCGCTTCTTTCGCCTCCCGTCGAACTCGGCGTAGAAGACCTGCTCCCAGGGGCCGAGGTCGAGCTTGCCGTTCGTGATGGGCAGCATCACCTGGTGGCCGATCAGCGTGCTCTTGAGGTGCGCGTCGCCGTTGTCCTCGCCGGTCTGGTGGTGGCGGTAGTCGCGGCCGGCCGGCGCGAGCTTCTCGAGCCACTCGCCGAAGTCCTCGATGAGGCCGTCCTCCCAGTCGTTGACGTAGACGCCGGCGGTGATGTGCATCGCCGAGACGAGCACCATCCCCTCGCGGACGCCGCTCCGCCGCACGATCTCGGCGACCTCGTCGGTGATGCGCACCATCTCCCGCCGCTCGCGGGTGTTGAAGAACAGGTAGTCGGTGAAGGTCTTCATAGACGTGTAGCGCGGGTCTTTAGACCCGCGATCGGCCGGCCGGACCGCCGCCGGTCATCGTGGGCGCTTCGCCTGGTCCGGACCGCCGCCGGTCATCGTCGGGCGCCGCAGCGCTCGCTCGCGCAGGCATCCCCCGATGCCCGTCGGCCGACGACGGCCGGCCACGAGAGAGCCAGGCGCGGACCGGGTCGGCGCAAAGGGCGACTGTGAGGTCCGCCGAACCGGAGCCCGGAGCGACGAACCGGGCCACGACTGGCGCCTCATGGGCCGGCCGTTGATCACGGCGGGGCCCACAGCTTCAGCGACGCGTCGGCGTTGAGGTCCCAGCCGGCGGTAACGCCCTGGCGGTAACGGCGCAGGCCGGCGGCGGCGATCATCGCCGCGTTGTCGGTCGTCAGCGCCAGCGACGGCACGAACACCGGCAGGCCGTGCTGCTCGCCGCGCGCGGCCGCGTCCTTCCTCAACCGCGAGTTCGCCGACACGCCGCCCGCAATCCCCACGCTCTTCGCCCCATTCCGCCACGCCGCCTCGAACAGCCGGTCCACCAGCGCCTCCACCACCACGCGCTGGAAGCTGGCGCAGATGTCGGCGATTTCGACAGGACTGAACTCGGCCCCTGAGCCCTGAGCCTTGAGCCCTGAGCCTTCTGCCCGTCGTCCCTTCACGTGCCTCATCACCGCCGTCTTGATGCCGCTGAACGAGAAATCGAGCCGGCCGGCCTCGCCCGGCGCATTGCGGTCGCGGTGCGTGATGCGCGTCATCGGGAACGGAATCGCCCGGTCGTTCCCCTCGCCGGCCAGCCTGTCGATGATCGGCCCGCCCGGATATCCGAGGCCCAGCAGCTTCGCCACCTTGTCGTAGGCCTCCCCCGCCGCATCGTCTCTCGTGCGCGCGATCAGCCGGTAGACGCCGAGTTCGGGAATCAGGTAGAGGCTCGTGTGGCCGCCCGACACGACGAGGACGACGGAAGGGAGCGGGAGCGGACCGTTGTGAAGGAAGAGGGACTCGATGTGCCCCGCCAGATGGTGGACCGGGATGAGCGGCTTGCCGAGGGACGCGGCCAGCGACTTGGCGAACTGCAGGCCGACCAGGAGCGACCCCACCAGCCCCGGCCCCTGCGTCACCGCAATGGCGTCGATCGTGTCGCCGTGACGACGGGCTCGTCGGCGTAGGGCGGGTCTTTCGAAGTCGCGCCGAAGCCCGGGAGGGCGAAGGCGGAAGACCCGCCTGACACCGAAGGCAGCGTGATCCTGGCATCGGCAAGCGCCCTCTCCACCACGCCGCAGATGTCCCTGATGTGCTGCCGCGACGCCAGCTCTGGCACGACGCCGCCCCACTCGCGGTGGATCTCCACCTGCGAGGCGATGACGCTCGAGCGGATCTGCCACGGCCGGGCAGGGTCGTCCACCTCGGCGACGACCGCCGCCGCCGTCTCGTCGCACGACGACTCGATTCCCAGCACCTGCATACGTGACGGTCGGGACTGACGTTGATGGGTCGGAACTTACGCAGAAGGGTCGGTGCTCACGCCGAAGGGTCGGGACCTTCGCAGAAGGGTCGGGACTGACCATTCATCGTCAGCTCCGACCCCTCATCGCCAGAGCCGACCAACCATCGTCAGGTCCGACCACTCACCGTCAGAACCGACCATTCATCGTGAGTTCCGACTACTCCAGCGCCTCGCGAAGCGACTGCTCGTATGGCGCCCGCCAGATCCCGCGCTCGGTGATGATGGCGGTGACGAAGCGCGCCGGCGTGACGTCGAACGCCGGGTTCCTCACCTTCGCCAGCGCCGGCGTCAGCCGCGTCGTCCCCACGTGCGTCACCTCGCGGTCGGGCCGCTCCTCGATCGGGATGCCCGCGCCGCTCGAGGTGGCCAGGTCCAGCGTCGAGCTCGGCGCCGCGACGTAGAACGGAATCCCGTGCTCCCTCGCCAGCACCGCCACGCCGTACGTCCCCACCTTGTTGGCCACGTCGCCGTTCGCCGCAATCCGGTCGGCGCCGACGACGACCAGGTCGATCATCCCCTGGCGCATGAAGGTCGCCGCCATGTTGTCGGTGATGACCGTCGTGTCGATGCCGTCGTGCGTCAACTCCCACGCCGTCAGCCGCGCGCCCTGCAGGAACGGCCGCGTCTCGTCGGCGAACACGCTCACCTGCTTCCCCTGCTCCACCGCGCCGCGGATGACGCCGAGCGCCGTGCCGTAGCCGGCCGTGGCCAGCGCGCCCGCGTTGCAGTGCGTGAGGATCCGCGCCTTGTCCGGCACGAGGTCCGCGCCGAACCGGCCCATCGCGCGGCACGCGGCGACGTCCTCGTCGTGAATCGCGCGCGATTCGGCCTCGAGCCGCTGCTTGATTTCGTCCACCGACGCCCCCGCCTGCGCGGCCGCGCCGAAGCACCGCTTCATCCGGTCGATCGCCCAGAACAGGTTCACCGCCGTCGGCCGCGTGGACGCCAGCAGGTCGCACGTCTTCTGGAACTCCGCGGCGAATTTCGCCGTGCCCGTCGCGTTGCTCCTCTTCATCCCGAGCGCGATGCCCATCGCCGCCGACACGCCAATCGCCGGGGCGCCTCGAATCACCATCGTCCTGATGGCGCGCGCCACCTCGGGCGCCGTCCGGCACGTCACGTAGACCTCGGCCGTCGGCAACTTGCGCTGGTCGATCATCACGACGGCATCGTCGCGCCACTCAACGGTTGGGAGCATATTGAACGATCATAACAGGGACGAGGGATGGGACTATCTTGCGATCGCGCGATTCGGCGATCTTGCGAAGTGGCCCTGAGCCCTGAGCCTTGAGCCCTGAGCCCTACTTATTGAGCAGCCTTGCGTCGAACGGGAGCGGCAGCAGGGCGCTGAGACGGTAGCGGCCCGTCTCTTCGCGGAGGTTGGAGAGGATGACTTCGATGACGCCGGCGGACTCCCAGAGAATCTGGCGGCACGGGCCGCACGGCGGGGTGGGGTCCTCGGTGTCGGCGACGACGGCGATGCGGCGGAAGGAGTCGGAGCCCTCCGAGATCGCCTTGAAGATGGCGACGCGCTCTGCGCACAGCGTCAGGCCGTAGGTGGCGTTCTCGATGTTGCAGCCGGTGATGACGCGGCCGTCGGTCGTCTCGAGCGCCGCGCCCACCTTGAAGTGCGAGAGCGTGGCCCGGGCCTTCTCCCGCGCCTCGCGAGCAGCCGCCACCAGGGTGTCGGTCGAAGCGTAGACCGGAGCGGGGCGCCCGCCGGCATCGAAGACGACAACTGACTTGCATTTAGGTGAACCAAATGCAATACTGATTGCGTGCTTTCCAGACGATTCTGGCACGCTCGGATTGGCCAGGCGTGGCTCCGCCGGTCGATCGTCTGGCTGATGGGAGTCAGGCGCGCGGGCAAGACCACGCTGGCCCAATCCCTGCCCGACGCCGAGTTCTTCGACTGCGAGCTCCCCAGGACGCGGGCGCTTCTGGCCGACCCTGAGCCGTTTCTCGCCACCCGCCCCGGCCGGACCCTCGTCCTCGACGAAATCCACCGCCTTGCGGATCCCACTGAACTGCTGAAGATCGCCGCGGACCACTATCCCAGCGTCCGCGTCCTCGCAACCGGTTCCTCCACGCTTGGCGCGTCCGCCAGGTTCCGGGACACGCTCGCGGGTCGAAAGGCTGAGGTCTGGCTGACGCCGATGACGTGTGCCGATCTGGCCGACTTCACGCCGGGACGGCAGACTCGCCCCGGAAGTGCCGCCACGGATTTTCGCCACCGCCTTCTTCGCGGCGGACTGCCGGAGTTCTTTCTCGCGCCGACGCTCCCCGAGCACGACTATCAGGAGTGGATCGACGCCTACTGGGCGAGGGACATCCTGGAGCTGTTTCGCCTGGAGCGCCGCCACGCCTTCCGCCGCCTGTTCGAGCTCATCCTCGTCCACAGCGGCGGGATTTTCGAGGCCACGCGCTACGCGGTTCCATGCGAGGTCAGCCGGACGACGATCGCCAACTACCTCGCGGTGCTCGAGGCCACGTTCGCCGTTCACGTCGTACGTCCCTATGCCGAAGGCGGCCGCGCGGAAATAGTCTCAGCGCCGCGCGTGTACGGGTTCGACACCGGCTTCGTGTGTCATCAACGAGGCTGGACCGAGCTGCGCTCGGACGACCTGGGCCCCCTGTGGGAACACCTGGTGCTCAACGAACTGCACTCGCACGTCGGGCGTGAGCAGGTGCGCTACTGGCGAACCAAGCACGGCAACGAGATTGACTTCGTGATCGTCGGCCGCGGCCGACCACCCGTCGCCATCGAGTGCAAGTGGGCTGCGAGCGAATTCGACCCCGCAGGCATGAGGATCTTCCGGGCGGCGTATCCGGACGGATTCCAACCTCGTGGTCGCTGCGGACGTCTCTGCAGGACGCCCGTACGACCGCACCGTCGGCCGGCTGCGCGTGCGCTTCGTCGCTCTGGCCGATCCTCGGGCTGGAGCTATGCGCCCTGAGCCCTGAGCCTTGAGCCCTGAGCCGTTAGCCCTGCCCGCCTTCGCGCGAAGCGCTTCGGCGGGTCCGCCATAGCCCGCGCGGTGGTGTCTGCGGGCGACGGCGGAAGCCCTATTTATTGAGCAGCCGCGCGTCGAACGGGCAGCGGGAGCAGGTCGCTCAGGCGGTAGCGGCCCTTCTCCTCGCGGAGGTTGGCGAGGATGACCTCGATGTCGCCCGCGAACTCCCAGAGGATCTGGCGGCACGGTCCGCACGGCGGCGTGGGGTCCTCGGTGTCGGCGACGACGGCGATGCGGCGGAAGGAGTCGGAGCCCTCCGAGAACGCTTTGAAGATGGCGACGCGCTCGGCGCACAGCGTCAGGCCGTAGGTGGCGTTCTCGATGTTGCAGCCGGTGATGACGCGGCCGTCCGTCGTCTCGATCGCCGCGCCCACCTTGAAGTGCGAGAACGTCCGGCGACGCGGTGTCGCGCGCTCTGCCTCGCGGCCTCGACGAGCACGGCCCGGCTCACTCGACGGGACGCTGGCCGGCGCGTCAGTCGCGCGACTCGTCGGCCCGGCTGACGGCTTGACGCCTACGAGGCGGCCAAGGATCGCCCTCGAGCGAGCGCGATGAACTGATCCTTCACCCGCGCCGCGGTCTCCATGACCTCGGCGTGGTTCAGCGGCTGGTCGAGCACGCCGGCGGCCATGTTCGTGATGCACGAGATGGCGAGCACCTCGATCCCCATGTGCCGCGCGACGATCGTCTCGGGCACCGTGGACATGCCGACGGCGTCGGCGCCGATCGCCCGCAGGTAGCGGATCTCGGCGGGCGTCTCGTAGCTCGGCCCGTGCAGCCCCGCGTAGATGCCGTGCGCGAGGCCGATGCCTGCGGGCCGCCGCCACCTGGTCGGCCAGGCCGCGCAGGCGCTTCGAGTAGACCTCGGTCATGTCGGGGAAGCGCGGGCCGAAGCGCTCGTCGTTCGGGCCGATGAGCGGGTTGGTGCCGAACAGGTTGATGTGATCGTCGATGACCATCAGCGCGCCCGACTCGAACGACGTGTTGATGCCGCCCGCCGCGTTCGTCAGGATGAGCGTCTTCACGCCGAGCAGGCCCAGCGCGCGGATGCCGAACGTCGAGCGCGGAAGGTCGTGCCCCTCGTAGTAGTGGGCGCGGCCGGACAGCACCGCGACGTCGCTTGCCGCCGAGCTCGCCGAGCGACCAGCTTGCCGGCGTGGCCGATGACGCCCGACGGCGGCCAGTGCGGGATGTCGGCGTAGGGGATGACGCGCGCGTTCGCGACGCGGCTCGGCAAACTCGCCCAGCCCCGAGCCGAGCACGACGGCGACGTCGGGACGCGGTCACCGCGCAGCGACGCTCGCAGCGGAGACCGAGTCCAGCCGCCTCGCGTGCACCTGGTCGAGCGGAGCCGCGTCAGGTCGCCAGTCGAGGCCAGGTTCGGCCATCGGCCTGCCGGCGCCTCGCAGTCGCCTGCCGACCCGGTCCGCCTGGCCTCAGCCCAGCCCTGCCGCTCGTCTACAGCAGAAACCCCGCAATCGTCGCCGTGATGAAGTTCGCGAGCGTGCCGGCGAGCATCGCCCGGATCCCCAGGCGCGCCAGGTCGTGGCGCCGGTTCGGCGCCAGCGCGCCGATGCCGCCAATCTGGATCCCGATCGAGCTGAAGTTCGCGAAGCCGCAGAGCGCGAACGTCGCGATCGTGAACGACTTCGGATCGATCTGGCCGAACAGCGGCCCGGCCGCGTGCAGCGCCGTCTGGCCCGCGTACTTCCCGAGCTCCGAGTAGGCGACGAACTCGTTCAGCACCATGCGCGTCCCGAGCAGGTTGCCGATGATCTGCGAGTCCTTCCACGGCACGCCCATCGCCCACGCCACCGGCGCGAACGCCCAGCCGAGGATCTGCTGCAGGCTGAGGCCCGCGCGAGGTCCGAGCATCGCGTTGACAGCGCCACAGCGCGAGGAACGAGATGAGCATCGCGCCGACGTTCAGCGCCAGGTGCAGCCCTTCGCCGGTGCCCGCGCCCCGCCGCGTCGATCACGTTCACGTCGGTCTTCGGCACCTCCAGCCTCACCGTCCCCATCGTCTCGGGCGACTCGGTCTCGGGGACGAACATCTTCGCCATCATCAGCGTGCCCGGCGCGGTCATGATGACGGCCGTCAGCAGGTGCTTCGCCTCGATGCCGAAGAGGATGTAGGCCGCCATGATGCCGCCCGAGATGTGCGCCATCCCCGACGTCATCACGGTCATCAGCTCCGACTGGGTCATCTCGGGCAGGTAGGGCCGGATGGTCAGCGGCGCCTCGGTCTGCCCCATGAAGATGCTGGCCGCGACGTTCAGCGACTCCGCGCCGCTCGCCTTCATGACGCGCCGCATCGCCCACGCGAAGGCCCGCACGACGAACTGCATGATGCCGAAGTAGTAGAGGATGGCGAACAGCGCCGCGATGAAGATGATGGTCGGCAGGACCTGGAAGGCGAAGATCATGCCGTACTGCGCCCCCTCCGGGCCGAGCACGGTCGTCATGATCTTCGGCCACGCCTGCCTTGTTGCCGAGCGGGCCGAACACGAACGACGACCCGACGTCGGCAAACGACGAGCAGCTTCGTGATGCCGTCGCTCAGCCTTCTGGAAGACGATCTGCCCGGTGTCGGTCTTGAGGACCAGCAGGGCGAAGACGATCTGCAGGCCGAGGCCCCAGGCCACGGTCGTGACGTCGATCGCGCGCCGGTTGGTGGACATCAGGTAGGCGATGCCGAGGATCACCACCAGGCCGACCAGCGCCTGCGCCCGCGGCACGCCGCCGTACTGCGCCAGCAGCGCGGCCACCACGGCGACGACCACCGCCCCGCCGACAATCATCGATCCGTCCGCCGGCCGGGCGAACGTCGACTCTTCGATGCGGTCGGTCACATGCACTCCGACCGGCTCCGGTCCGGCCTGGGCCGCGCGGCCGGTTCGCGCAGGCCACTGTAGGTCCGCCGACGAGGCCGGGCACGCCGGGCAGACGAGCCGCGACGCACGCGAGCTGCGGCAGCCGCGTGGCGGCTCGCCGCGTCACTTCTTCGACGATCAACGGCAGCAGCCGGCGGTCGTCGGCGATCTCGATGCGCGGCCGACCAGTGCCCGCGCGCAGTCGCTCGCGCCGGTAGTGCAGCTCGATGATCGGGTCGCCCGCGCGCACCCGGTCCCCAGGATGAGCCAACACCATCGCCCCCACCGCCGGGTCCACCGCGTCGTCTACCTTGTTGCGCCCGGCGCCCAGCGCCAGCGTCGCGCGCCCGACCAGCTCGGCGTGCAGCACCGACAGGTAGCCGTCGCGGTCCGCCTTCACCATGTGCCGCGTCGGCACCGACGGCATCAGGCCGTAGTCGTCCACCGTGCGCGGGTCGCCGCCCTGCTGCGCCACGATCTCGCGCCACTTCTCGACGCCCGCCCCCGACGCCAGCGCCCTCCGCACCTTCGCGTCCGCGTCGGCCCGGTCGCTCGCCAGGCCCGCCGCCAGCACCATCCGCGCGGCCAGCACCACCGACAGCTCCTCGAGGTCCTTCGGCCCGCGCCCCTTCAGCGTCTCGACGCACTCCACCACTTCCATCGCGTTGCCGACCGCGCCCGCCGAGCGGCGCGTCCATCGCCGTGATCAGCGCCTCCGTCCGCACGCCCGACCGGTTCCCCGTGTCCACCAGCGACCGCGCGAGCCGCCGCGAATCCTCCACCGTCTTCATGAACGCGCCGCGCCCCGTCTTCACGTCGAGCACCAGCGCGTCAATCCCCTCGGCGATCTTCTTGCTCATGATCGACGCGGTGATGAGCGGAATGCTCTCCACCGTGCCCGTCACGTCGCGCAGCGCGTAGAGCGTCTTGTCGGCCGGCGCAATCTGCTTCGTCTGGCCGAGCATCGCCACGCCCGTCTTCTCGAGCGCGGCAATCATCTCCTCGAGCGACAGGTCCACGCGGAAACCCGGCGATCGACTGCGAGCTTGTCGAGCGTGCCGCCCGTGTGCCCGAGGCCGCGGCCCGACATCATCGGCACCTTCACGCCGCACGCCGCCGCCAGCGGCGCCAGCGACCAGCGACGCCTTGTC
This sequence comes from uncultured Acidobacteriota bacterium, assembly GCA_963784455.1. Classification (GTDB taxonomy): domain Bacteria; phylum Acidobacteriota; class Vicinamibacteria; order Vicinamibacterales; family Fen-181; genus FEN-299. The sequence goes on from CAWARN010000007.1 coordinate 108,925, forward strand.
GCCCACGCCGCCCGTCGAGTGCTTGTCCACCTTCACGCCGGGGATGGCCGACAGGTCCACCTTGATGCCCGACCGCACCATCGCCGACGTCAGCCACGCCGTCTCGTCCGTCGTCATCCCCTTGAGGACGATGGCCATGAGGAGGGCGGAGGCCTGGTAGTTGGGGAACGAGCCGTCGGTGACGCCGGCCACGAAGAACTCGATGGCCTCGCGCGACAGCGCCTCGCCGTCACGCTTGGCCCGGATGATGTCCGTGGCGCGCATAAGGCCGAAGTATAGCGTAGTCGGGACTGACGATGAATGGTCGGAACTCACGCGAGGGTCGAGACTGCCGCTGAATAGTCAAAACTGACGCCGACTGGTCAGAACGGACCCCTCATCGTAGAAACCGACGCCTCATCGTCAGAACGGACCCCTCACCGTCAGAACCGACTACGCCAGGTCCGGCGTCGAGCCGATAATCAGGGTGCGAAGTGTCGCCCCGATGCCCGAGGTTCAGCCGACTCCCCTGCCGCCGGAGACCGCCGCCCGACTGACGGCGTTCGCACGCGCCTGCAGGGGCGCGGCGCGCACCGTGTCGCTCTACCCGCCCGAGCACCGCGCCATCGGCGACGCCATGGAGCGCCTGGCCCGACGCCGCCGCCGGCGCCACCGAGTCGGGCCCGCTCTCCATCCTCGTCCTCCCCAACAACCTGCTCGTCGGCGGCCAGACCACCCCGCGGCCGGACGCCGCCATCGTCGAACTCGCCGCGCTCCTCCACGCCCACATGGTCGGTGAGATCACGGTCCGCAGCCAGGTGGAGATGCCCGCGTGGCGGACGCTGCTCGACCTGCTCGGCAGCGACCCCGAGGACCTGCGCGGCCGCGGCGGCCTGGCCCGCGCGCTCACCACCGCCGGCGGCGTCGGCATCGAGATCGCCGAACTCGACTACTCGGGCCTCGTCACGGACGATGCGGCCGGCACCGAGGCGTCGTGGGAGTTCGTCATCTCGGCCTGCATGCAGAAGGACGGGATCGATCTCGACGAGAAGACGCTGCGAATCCTCGAGGAGATCGCCAGCGACCCCGCCCGCCTCGCCGAGTTCTACGAGCGCACCGAACGGCAGCCTGGCGCGGCCTCGACGCGCGACCGCGCGGCCGGCCTGCTGCGGGCCCTCGAGGGCATCGCCGGACTCGTCGGCCGCGAGGATCCGGACCGGCTCGACGGCCTCTACGACAACATGGCGGCCGCGGTGTCGCGCCTGTCGCCCGACTTCGTGACTGAGCCTGCTGGAGATCGGCCGCGATCCGGCCTCGCCGCACGCCGGCATCGTGGACGAGGTGACCCGGCGCATCACCGACCAGACGGTGGCGAAGTTCGTCGCCGAGGCGGTCGCGGTCGATCGAGGGTGCACCGCGCGCCTGGCCGACGCCTTCCGCGCCCTGGCGCCCGACCCGAAGCGGCGCGAGTCGGTCGCCGCGCCTCGCTCGCGAGGAACTGGAGCGCACGCCGCTCGCCGCGGAGCCGGATTTCGCCAGCATCTGGTCCGACGTCGAACGCCTGCTGCTCTCCTACTCGGACCAGCCAGTACATCTCGGACGACTACGACCGCGAGATGGTCCGCGCGCAGTCGCATGCGGACGACAGCGACCGGATCACCGACGACCCTCCCGAGCGCATCGCCTCGTGGCTGACGACGGTGAGCGACCAGTCGATCCGCGCGCTCGACCTGCAGCTGCTGGCCGACCTGCTCCTGGTGGTGGCCGACGCGGCGGAGCGCCAGGAACTCCTGCAGCTGGTCGTGTCTCAGGTGGAGGAACTGGTGGCGCTCGGCGACTTCGACGCGGCGCACCGCCTGGTGGAGTCGATGGCCGCCCTCGCGAGGAAGCCCGAGGCGCCGGACGCCGCGGCGCAGGTGGCGCGCGCCATCGAGCGGACTGGTCGGCGGGACATTCATGTCGCAGGCGGCGGTCCACCTGAACGTCGGTCAGGGACGAGGAGTTCGAGCATGTGAAGCAGCTGTTCGCGGCCATCGGCCCCGCGCTCGTGCCCAGGCTGGCCGACACGCTCTCGGCCGAGACGCACAATCGCGCCCGCCAGCGGCTCGACCGACCTGCTGATCGCGTTCGGCGCGCACGGCCGCGACTCGGCGGACAAGCTCAAGGCAGTCGTCCAACCCGAGCGTGCGCCGCACCGCCGTGCAGCTGCTGCGCGCGTTCGGCGGCCCCGAGGCGCTCGCGGATCTCGAGCAGCTCGTCAACGACACCGAGCCGGCGGTCCAGCGCGACGCCGCGCGCGCCATCATCGGCTTCGGCATCGACGAGTCGTTCCAGATGCTGAAGCGGATTCTCGAAACCGACAAGCACCGCGGCCGCGCGGCCGTCGTCGAGGAGCTGGGATCGACGCGCGACCAGAAGGCGGCGCCGCTCTTCTGCTACCTGGTGCGACACCTCGAACCCCGCGGCGCGCTGCGCGCGACCTACATGATCGCAATCGGGCGGCTCGGCGTGCTGGGCGGAGCCGACGCCGTCGCGGCGCTCGCGGAGGTGCTGCAGAAGGGCTGGTGGTGGGCGCCGTTCCGCACGCGCGAGATCCGGACGGAGGCGGCCGCCGCGCTGGCGCAGATGCGCCTCCCGGCCGCGCAGGAGGCGCTGGCCGACGCCGCCGCCAACGGCTCGTTCGGCGTCCGGTCGATTGCGCGCAAGTACGTGAGGACAGCGTGAAGACGGACAACCACAGAGGCCACGGAGAGCACGGAGGCTCCACGCTGTCGGCGCCGAGGCGTCGACAGGAGCGCGCCCTCTCGAGGGCGCGCGTGGCCGAGCGACTGCGCCGCGCACACGAGCCCCTGGCTGCAAGCGGGGTTCGTGTGCGCGGCGCGGTCGCTCGTCGGCCCGGGCCTCCGGCCCGGACCTGTCGATGCCTCGCGGAGAGGCCGCCTATCATCCGAAGTGCCAGGATCACGCGTGACACTCCGGTCTCTGTGTATCTCTGTGTGCTCGGTGGTTCAAACGTCCGTCGTGGGTTGCTGACATGACCGAGCGTCCGCACAGCCGCCATACAGAATACGAGGAGCTGCTCCGGCGCTTCGCCGCGGCGCTGCGGGCGGCGCAGCTCTACGCGCCAGGCCACCCGCTCGTCGCGCGCAACGTCCTCGCCTTCGCCGACGTCGTCAACCACCTGTTCGAGGAGATGCCGACCGTCGTGATGGCGCTCGTCGCCGACGAGGTGGTCGTGGGCGACGTCCCGATGACGCACGGCACGGCCGCTCTCGGCGACCTCTTCGCCAGGCTCAAGTCGCGCGGCATCGAGCGCGTGTCGATCGAGAAGGGCGCCACCGTCGACGAGCTGGTCGCCGCCGTCGGCGCGCTCAGCCGCCGGCTCCAGTCGGGCGCCGACCCGCACGACACCGCGTGGCCCGACTTCCCGCACGTCCGCGTCGGCCTCGTCCGCGTCGAGCAGCGCACCCAGACGACGCTGACCGACATGCCCACCATCCGGGCGCTGTACTCGCGGGCCTCGTCTACCGCGCAGACCGTCTGGGAGGCCGCGGGGCGCGACGGCGTGGCGAAGGCGGCCGAGGTGCGGGCCGTCGTGGACGAACTGGCGCAGGCCGTCAGCCAGAACCGCCACGCGCTTGCGGCGCTCACCACCGTGCGCAGCCTCGACGAATACACGTTCACGCACATGGTGAACGTGTCGATTCTCGTCATGCTGCAGGCGCGCGCCCTTGGCATCGACGGCACGCTGCTCCGCGAGTTCGGCGTCGCCGGCCTGATGCACGACATCGGCAAGGTCAGGATGCCCCTCGACATCCTTCAAAAGCGGACGAAGCTGGACGACGACGAGGTCGTGGTCATGCGGCGCCACCCGGTGGACGGCGCCGAGATCCTCCGCAAGACGCGCGACCTCACGCCGCTCGCCGCCATCGTCGCGTTCGAGCACCACCTCCGGCTGGACGGCAGCGGCTACCCCGCCGGCGCCGTGCGTCCCTCGCTCAACCTCGCCACCATGCTGTGCGGGATCGCCGACGTCTACGACGCGATGCGGTCGAAGCGCGAGTACCAGGAGGCGTTCCCGGCCGAGCGCATCCTGGCCGTGCTGAAGCGCGGCGAGGGGCGGGAGTTCGATCAGAACCTGGTGCGCCGATTCGTGCAGTTGATGGGACTCTACCCGGTCGGCTCGCTGGTCACGCTGAACACGGGCGCGTGCGCCGTCGTGATGCGCTCCTGCGCCGCCGATCCGCACCGCCCGCGCGTGCGCGTCGTCTTCGACGCGGACGGCCGGCGCGTCGCCGCGCGCTACGACATCAATCTGTGGGAAGTCGAACCCGCGCCGCAGCGGGCATCGTCGGTCACGGGACCTGCGAACGCGCTTGATCCGACCTTCGACCCGCTGAGCGTCATGTAGCGTGGTCGGTTCTGACGGTGAATGGTCGGTGCTGACGAAGAAGGGTCGGTGCTGACGATGAGGGGTCGTTTGACCCTGTGCGTCAGTGCCGACCCTTCAACGACAGGTCCGACCCATCTGCATGAGTTCCGACCCTTCAGCGTTAGTTCCGACTACTGGTTGTCAGCCCCTCCCGCCAGCGCCTTGGTGATGGTGTCGAGCAGAACCAGGCGAGTGACCGGCTTCACGAGGAAACTGGCGCCCGCGCGAATCGCTTCGTCGCGCAGCGTCGGGTCCTCGTAGCCGGTGAGGACGATGACGGGGAGGCCCGGGTGGCGTTCGCGAGCGAAGATGGCGAGTTGCAGGCCGTTGTAGGCGCCGAGGCGGAGGTCGGTGAGCAGCAGGTCCGGGCGCGAGGTCGGCGAGCATCCCCTTCGCGTCCAGGAATCGCTCGCACGAGACCGTGTCGTAGCCCGATTCCTGCAGGAGTTCCGTCAGGTACCTCAGCACCTGCCGGTCGTCGTCCACGACGATGATCCGCTTCAGCTCGCGTCATGCGTCCACTCGGCGCCGGTCCGGCTGCGCCTGGGCGCTCTCGGCCGCGGCGCCGGGCTCGAGGCGCGCCGCCAGGTTGCGGAACCGCTGGAACGGCATCTGGCAGTCGTGCTTGCGGAGGAAGTTCAGGAACCGCTTGTAGTCGGTCTCGGCCATGTTGAACATCTGGACGAGGATCCGGTAGCTGCCGCGCGTCTGCTCGAGGCCGCGGCTGACCAGCGCGCGCAGGTCGTCGCGCGTCATGTCGCGCGACATGAACGGCTCGTAGACCACCGTCCAGAACGACTCGCGGCCGTTCACCATCCGCTCCCACATCCGGTCGATGGCGGCGCCGCGCACCGGCTCGCGCACCGGCTCCTGCGGCGGCGGGATGATCTCCAGCGGCAGATCGGCCGTGGTGATGACGCCGCTGCGCGCGCGCAGCACCAGCCGCTCGACGAAGTTCTTCAGCTCGCGCACGTTGCCCGGCCAGTCGTAGCCCGACCAGGTGCGCGAGCGCCTCGGGCGCCAGCTGCGGCACGGGCAGCGAGTGCCGCTCGCTGAAGTGGGCGATGAAGAGCTCCAGCAGCTCCGGCACGTCCTCGCGGCGGTCGCGCAGCGGGGGCATCGTCAGGTGGATGACGTTCAGCCGGTAGTACAGGTCCTCGCGGAAGTCCTTCGTCGCGATCCGGTCGGTGAGGTTGCGGTTGGTGGCCGCGATGACGCGCACGTCGACGCGCGCCTGCGCGCGCTCGGCGCCGACGCGCTGGATCTCGCCGCTCTCGAGGAAGCGCAGCAGCAGCGCCTGCATCCGCAGGCTCATCTCCCCCACTTCGTCCATGAAGATCGTGCCGCTGTTGGCCGTCTCGAGCAGGCCCGGCTTGTCGCGGTAGGCGCCGGTGAACGAGCCGCGGACGTGGCCGAAGAGCTCCGACTCGAGCAGCGAGTCGGGCAGGCCGGCGCAGTTGATGGTGACCAGCTGGGCGCGCGACCGGGTGCTGTGCTTGTGGATCAGGCGGGCGAGCACTTCCTTGCCGACGCCGCTCTCGCCGGTGATGAGGATCTTGGCGTCCGAGCGCGCCGCGTATCGAGCTCCTCGCGGAGTTCGCGAATCGCCGGACTCTTCCCGATGAGGTGTTCGCCGTTCTCGCGCATTCCCCTTTTCAACCTATCGGTCGAAAATAGTCACCCAAACAGGGGTATTGAGAATACTGCCGAGACTGCCCTGAGGTCAATGTCCGTGATTTGGCAGCCTTTCCGCGAAGTCTGCCTCTTCGGGTGGGGCGCGGCGCCGGAGGTGTGGCGCGGGGCTGGGTGTGGCGCGGGGCTTTCGAAGTCCCGCCGAAGCCCGACCGGGCGAAGGCGGAAACCCCGCGGTCACCGCCCGTCGGCCTCTGTCGCGCGTTCATCTTCGCCGCGCGCACAAGGCGGCGCGACGGCGGCCCGTTGCCGACGTTCTGATTGGCGCGTTCGCGTCGAACCGCTCGGGCTTGCTGACGCGCAACCCGTCGGACTTCACCGCCACCTTCCCGGCGCTCTCGATTCTCACGCCAGCCGAGTAGCGGTGCGCAGGCCGGGCCGGCCCAGTTGGACTACCTGTAGACACCCTTGCGGTGGCCGATCTTCAGAATCAGAGCAGGAGCATCCAGGAGACCAGCGCCCTTGAGGTTCGAAAGGACTTCTCTGAGCGGCCGTGTCGGTTCTCTCCGCAAGCCCCGCAGGTCTTCGAGAATCCTCGAGTTCCTCGAGCTTGTCGAGCAGGGCCTCTTCGACGAAATAGTTGAGTTCTCGCCGCGGGCCTCGCAGACCTTCGCGACGGCCGCTTTGACGCGTCTATCGATTCGGGTGGCCAGCTGAGTGGGTCATGGTGCGCTCCCCGATGGCGTTGGCTACCACATAGGAGCAAATGGTCAGTACGTGCCGGCAAGGGCCTCGCCCGGCGCGTCACTCCGCCCAGAATTCGCTCAGCGTGAACTCGATGGCGTCGAACGGCTCGCGGCGACGGCCTCGTCGCCGGCGTGCGCGGCGACGATCGTCCATCGGCCCGCCGGCGAGGCGCAGGACCTCGAGCGTGCGGGCCAGCGGGTCGAGCAGCCAGGCGTGGCTGACACCCTCGCGCGCATAGATGGCACAAGCTTCTGCGTTCGATCGAGCCTCGCGGTTGACGGCGAAATGATCTCGCAGAGCCAATCCGGCGCGAGAGGAAAGTCACGCGGTGTCTGGAACGTGCGGCATCCGCGTGCGCCGCCACCCGGCGATATCGGGCACCAGCACGTCCGCGCCGAGGTGAAGTTCCGGCTCGGCGAGCTGATCCACCAGCCGCCAGGTCCGGACGGCCCTAAGTCGAACGCCAGTGCCAGCAGTGTCGCGGCTCTGACGTATGCCACGGCATGCCGCGGGGCCGGCCGCGCGGAGGCGTCGCAAACTCGCCGCCGACAATCTCCGCCACCATATGGTCCGGCAGCTTGACGAGGTCGTCGTAGCTCGCTGGCCGTTCGAACGGTGGGACACGCGCCACAAGCGGCATTCTAGCATCGTCCTGCAGGAGCGATGCCGGGGCCGATGTACGCGGCGTTGGGTCGACCCGGGGCCGAGAAATCACTCCGGGAGTGATTTCTTTAGTGACCAGTCACATGACCGGTCATGATATCCTGTCAGCATGATCACGACCGAACGGGTGATGACGATGACGGAATTCAAGGCGAAGTGCCTGCGCGTCGTGGACGACCTGGGGCCGTCGGGCATCGTCCTCACCAAGCGCGGACGGCCCGTCGCCCGCGTGATCCCAGCGGGCGCCACGAGCAGCCGCGACCTGATCGGCGCGCTCAAGGGGAAGATACCGTGCGCGGCAACGTCATGTCCACCGGGGTCAAGTGGCATGCTCAACCTTGACACGCACATCTTCGTCGCCCTGCTCGCGGGCACCCTCTCCGCGCAGGAACAGGCCCTCGTTGCCGACGAGCCCCTCGCGATCTCGGACATCGTCCTCTGGGAGATCGCGAAGCTCGTCCAGTTAGGTCGCCTCGAGATGGACCTCGAAGACGCGACGTACCTGAGGTGCCTCGACCGGATCCGCGTGATTCCGATCTCGCCCGTAATCGCCAGGCTCAGCACGCAGATGGACTTCAAGGCAGATCCCGCGGACGAGCTCATCGCCGCCACCAGCCTGGCCGAGGGGATCCCGCTCGTGACGCGGGACCGGAGCATCCGGCGGTCGAAGATCGTCCCGCTGGCGAGGACGGGACCGCCAGGTCGGCCCGGTAGCGGCGAAATCACTCCGGGAGTGATTTCGCCCGGCGCGTCACTCCGCCCAGAATTCGCGCAGCGTGAACTCGATGGCGTCGAACGGCTCCGCGCGGACGACCTCGTCGCCGGCGTGGGCGGCGACAATCGTCCATCGGCCCTCGGCGAGGCGCAGGACCTCGAGCGTGCGGGCCAGCGGGTCGAGCAGCCAGGCGTGGCTGACACCTTCGCGCGCGTAGATGGCAAGCTTCTGCGTTCGAATCGAGCCTCGCGGTTGACGGCGAGATGATCTCGCAGAGCCAATCCGGCGCGAGGGGAAAGTAGGCGGTGTCTGGCACATGCGGCATCCGGGTCCGCCTCCACCCGGCGAGATCGGGCACCAGCACGTCCGCGCCGAGGTGAAGTTCAGGCTCGGCGAGGATCCACCAGCCGCCGGGCCCGGAGCGCCCGGAGTCGAAAGCGGGCTCGAGCAGCCCCATGGTCCTCGCGTATGCCACGGCATGCGGCGGTGCCGGCCGCGGGGAGGCGTGCAGCTCTCCGCCGACAATCTCCGCCACCACATGGTCCGGCAGCTTGACGAGGTCGTCGTAACTCGCTGGCCGTTCGAACGGTGGGACACGCGCCACAACCCGCATTCTAGCATCGTCCTGCAGGACCGATGCCGGGTCGGGCCGTCGCGCTGAAACGCACCGTTTCTGCGAGAACAGCGGGAACCCGTCGTGGCGCGGAAGGCGATCATCGCAGGAACCGCGCAGAAACTGCGCGGACGCCGGCCAGCGAGTTGCAGGAAGATCGTACAGAGCAGAAGGCGCTCGGAGGCCTCACGCCAGATCGTCGAGTTGCGCGGCCAGCACCTTCGCCAGCTTCCGCAGAAGGGACACCGACGGCTCTCCCTTGCCGGACTCCAGCTTCGAGACGTGCGCCGGCGTGATCCCGACGGCCGACGACAGCTTCGCGGCCGTCATGCCGCGATGTTCGCGCCAGACGCGGAGCCGGCTCTCGCCCGCAAGCAGCCGGTCCACGACGGCGATGGGAGCGGTGGTGGTACTACTCGCCGCCCAGCGCGACGCGTTGGATGTCGGTCTTGCCGAAGTCGTCGCCTTTGAAGAGGAGCGGCTCGCCAGACGCAGAGGCAAGGGCGTAGGAGAAGCAGTCGCCGAAGTTCAGACTGGCCAGGTGGCGGCCTTTTCCAAACCGCCGCCAGGCGTCGCGGGCGGCGTCCGCCTGCTCCGCGGTCACGGCGACGATCTCGATGCCAGCCTTGTGCAGGAGGAGGTCGAGCTCGCGCCCTCCCGGCTCGCCCAGGCGGGATTCGACGACGATGGCGGTCTCGAGGTAGGACGCGGCTGACATCAGGCGCACGGGGTCGGCATCGATCGCCATCTCGATGTCGTCTGCCTCGGGCTCGTCGAAGAGGATGGCCAGCACCGCCGACGTGTCGATCACCATCAGCGCGGCACTCCCCGTTCGTCGTAGCCGATGATCTCGTCAGCGCCTCGCGCATCCTGGACGGGCAGTCTCCTACATCGGCGTCTGATCGCCCGAAGCTCCTCGCGCAGGGGGCGGCCCTTCACCCGGCCGCGCTCGCGCCGCAGCCGCTCCTTGAGGGCGTTGATGATGGCGTCGGTCAGACTCTCGCCGGTGGTCGCCACGAGCTCACGCGCCAGCCGGTCAGCCTCGGGGTGCTTGATACTGAGCGCCA
>CAWARN010000008.1:0-70731 GCA_963784455.1 uncultured Acidobacteriota bacterium
CGACGTCGACGCTTCGACGTACCCGGAGGTGACGGAAGAGACCCGCGAGGTCACCTACACCGCGGACGTCAGGTTGGACAATCAGGTGACGAAGAAGACGCTCGTGTTGACGTTCCAGCGCGTCGCGGCGAAGGACGCCGCCGGGAAGATCAAGGAAGGCAACTGGATGATCACCGGCCTGAAGGATGCTGGGGCGGCGAAGTAGCATCGAGCGGTTTCCCCGGACTCGGTACACCAGCCTGCCAGGGGCGCCACGGGGCGCCCCTGCCCGTTTTCTGCGACGTCGATGGCACGACTTCCCCGTTCCCGCGCCCCTCGACCCCAACGGCTCGGCCCGCTCCTCCTTCTGCCCCTGCTGGTCCTCTGGGCCGTGACCGCGTGCGGCAATCGGGCCGCCGAGCGCGCGCAACGGCCGCCGTCTGCGCCGGAGTCGATCGCGCCGCGCGGCGCGGTCTCCCCGCCCGTGTCGTTCACGTGGAAGCAGGTGCCGGGCGATTGGATCTACAGACTGATCGTGACCGACGAGGCCGAGCGGCCCATGTACCAGCAGGACATCCGCAACGGATCCGCGCTCTCCATGGATCCGGAACTGGCGGCCATGATGACCGAGCAGCACGCGACGTTCATCTGGTCCGTGGCGATCGTCACTCCGGACGGCCGCCACCTCGCCGAATCCCCCCGCGTGAAGTTCTCGCTGAAGTAGCGCGGGTGTCGCGGTAGCGCAGCCGTAGCGCGCGGGTCGCCGTAGCGCGGGTCTTCAGACCCGCGATCAGCGTGTCGCAGCAGCGCCGCCGTGGCGCGGGGCCGTGTCGCCGTGGCGCGGGTCGCCGTAGCGCGGGTCTTCAGACCCGCGATCTCGGCCGCCGGACCAGGCCGGCCCGGATCTTGCGAAAGAAAGGGCATGGCCGCGCGACGTCCGCCCCGCCTCCACCCCGCGCTTTACATCGGATTCAATCGGTATTTCCTCACGATGTGCGCGCACCAGCGGCGGCCGCTCCTCACCTCGCCGCCCTGCTTCGAGGTCATCAGAAAGCAACTCCTGCAGTCTGCCGCCCACCATTGGTTCTCACTTCTGGCGTACTGCGCCATGCCAGATCACCTCCACGTGCTGGTGGAAGCGCTTGGCGACACATCCGACCTTCGGGTCTTCGTCTGGGACTTCAAGCGGCGGGCGGGCTTCGCCTTCAAACGCGCCACAGGCAATCCGCTCTGGCAGGAGGGGTTCTACGACCGCGTCCTCCGCAGCGACGAGAGCGCGCGGACCGTGGCGCGCTACCTGCTCGAGAACCCTGTCCGGGCCGGGCTCGTCAGGCATCCGCTGGAGTGGCCCTTCCTCGGGTCGGAGCAGTACAATCTGAGGTCCTTGCTGGACTCCGTCGGCGATACGCGGGTCTGAAGACCCGCGCTACGCCGTGCCCGCACCACGCGGGTCTGAAGACCCGCGCTACGCCGTGCCCGCACCACGCGGGTCTGAAGACCCGCGCTACGCCGTGCCCGCACCACGCGGGTCTGAAGACCCGCGCTACGCCGTGCCCGCACCACGCAGGCCTGAAGACCCGCGCTACGTACTTGCCGGCGTCCCGCCCTACACCGGCTGCAGGTTGGCGTAGCGGGCGAGGAGGCGCTTGGTGCCGACGCTGGCGAAGCGGACGACGAGCTTGATGTCGCCATCGGCCGGCTCGATACTCAGCACCGTCCCGACGCCGAACGTCGCGTGGCGCACCCGCATGCCGACATCGATGCGGCCCGAGCGGGACTGATCTTCCTCGTGGTACTCGTAGGACGGCGATTCTTCGCGCACGCGCGCCGGCCCCGCCTTCGCGGCTCCGCCGCTTCGGCGGGCAGGGCCGCGAGATCCCCACGTCGCGCCAGCCCAGAGCCCGGACTGGCTCGCGCCGGTTCCGGCCCGCCCCTCCCGCTCCAGCAATTCCTCTGGCACCTCGTCGATGAAGCGCGACGGCTGCGCCTGGCGGTAGTCGCCATACCAGCGCCGCTGGCTCGCGCTGCCCAGGTAGAGCTTCCGCTGCGCGCGCGTCATGCCGACATAGCAGAGGCGGCGCTCTTCTTCGAGCTCCGCCTGGTCGTCAGTCGAGCGCGAGTGCGGGAACAGCCCCTCCTCGAGCCCCGCGATGAAGACGACGGGGAACTCCAGCCCCTTGGCGCTGTGCAGCGTCATCATCATGACGCGGGCGTCAGACGCGCCTTCCTCCTCGTCGGTGTCCGACAGGAGCGACAGGCGATCGACGAAGCCGCCGAGCGTTGCGTCCGGCTCGCGCATCTCGAACTCCTTCGCGGCCGAGACGAGGCCCGCGAGGTTCTCGACGCGACTCTGCGAATCCTCGGTCCAATCCTCGCGAAGCGCCGCCAGGTAGCCGGACTTGTCGAGGACCTTGCCGATCGCCGTGGAGACCGGTTCCTGCCGCACCGTCTCCGCCAGGCCGGCCATCAAGTCGCGGAAGACGCGCAGCGACGTGGCGGCGCGCCCGGTGAAGACGCCGCGATCCAGCCCGCCGACGAGTCGCGACCACAGGGAATGCGGCGACAGCCCCTGCTCGCCCGAGAGGCCCAGCCCCGCCGGCGCGGCGGCCAGCGCGTCCATCACGCCCTTGCCGATCCCGCGCGTCGGGACGTTGATCACCCGCCGCAGGCTCACATCGTCGTCCGGATTGAGGAGCAGCTTCAGGTACGCCAGCGTGTCCTTGATCTCCTTCCGCTCGTAGAACCGGACGCTGCCGACGATGCGGTACGCGACGCCCTCGCGGCGCAGCGCGTCCTCGATGACCCGCGACTGCGCGTTGGTCCGGTAGAGGATGGCCATCGGCGTGTCGCCAGGCGTGCGCACGGCCGACCGCGCGACGCGGGCGATGGCGTCGGCCTCCTCGAGTTCGTCGTTCGCCAGGTGGTAGCGGATCTTGTCCCCGCCGGCCCGGTCCGTCCAGAGCCGCTTCTCCTTGCGGTCGCGGTTCTGGCCGATGACCGCGGAGGCGGCATCCAGGATGACCTGCGTCGACCGGTAGTTGCGCTCGAGGCGCACCACCCGCGTTTCGGGGTAGTCGGCCTCGAAGTCCATGATGTTCCGGAGGTCCGCGCCCCGCCACTTGTAGATCGACTGGTCCGGGTCGCCGACGACACAGAGATTGCGGTGGGCTTCGGCCAGCCGGCGCATCAGCAGATACTGCGGCCGGTTGGTGTCCTGGTACTCGTCCACGAGCAGGAAGCGGAATCGGTCCGCGTAGCGGGCGCGGACGGCCGGCTCGTTGAAGAGGTCGACCGTCCGCAGCAGCAGGTCGTCGAAGTCGAGCGCGTTGGCGTCGGCGAGCGCGCGCTGGTACGCCTCGAAGATCCGCCCGAGCTGCTTGTCGTGAGGGTTGTAGCCGCCCGAGAAGGCCTCGGGGCCGAGCATCAGGTTCTTGGCGTGGCTGATGCGTCCGAGCACGGCTTTCGGCTGGAACAGGCTGTCGTCGATGGCCAGCTCGCGAAGCACCTGCTTCATCGCCGACACCTGGTCGGACGAATCGTAGATGACGAAATCGCGCGAGAGGCCGATGGCGGGCGCCTCGCGCCGGAGCAGGCGGGCGCACATCGAGTGGAACGTGGACACCCACGCACCCGCCGCCGCGTCGCCCAGCAGCGCCGTCACGCGCTGCCGCATCTCTTCGGCCGCCTTGTTTGTGAACGTGACGGCGACCACCTCGCGCGCGTCGGCATGGCCCGCCCCGATCAGGTAGGCGATGCGGTAGGCGATGACGCGGGTCTTCCCGGACCCGGCGCCGGCCAGAATGAGCAGCGGGCCGTTGACCTGCAGCACCGCCTCGCGCTGTTCGGGGTTCAGTTCGGAGAGGAAGTCCATGTGGTAGTGATCAGTGATTAGTGGTCAGTGGCTAGTGTGTCACACGTGATCCACCAGCCACCAGCCACTAACCACTAGCCACTGATCACTGACCACTATTCTACCGTGACGCTCTTGGCCAGATTGCGGGGCTGGTCGACGTCGCAGCCGCGGCGCACCGCAATGTGGTACGCCAGGAGCTGCAGCGGCACCACCATGACGACCGGCGAGAGGCGCGGCCGCGTCTCGGGCAGGGCGATGATCGAGTCGTGCTCGGTGTCGAGCAGCGCCTCGACGAGCTCGTCGCGGCCGGTCGTCAGCGCGATGATCGAGCCGCCGCGCGCCTTGACCTCCTGGATGTTGCTCAGCATCTTCTCGAACACGTGATCGCGCGGCGCCAGCGCGACCACCGGCAGGCGCTCGTCGATGAGCGCGATCGGGCCGTGCTTCATCTCGCCCGCCGGGTACCCCTCGGCGTGGATGTACGAGATCTCCTTCAGCTTGAGCGCGCCCTCGAGCGCGATCGGGTAGTTGATCCCGCGGCCGAGGAACAGGAAGTCGTGGCGGTTGTAGAAGCGCCGCGCAATCTCGTCCACGAGGGCCGAGACCCGGAGCGTCTGTTCGACGAGCGTCGGCAGCTGCAGGAGGCCGTCGATTTCGTCGCGCGACTGGTCTGGCGTGAGGACGCCGCGCACCTGGGCCAGGTGCAGCGCGAGCAGGTGCAGCGCGGCGAGCTGCGACGTGAATGCCTTGGTCGACGCCACGCCGATCTCCGGCCCGGCGTGCGTGTACACCGTGCCGTCGCTCTCCCGCGTGGCCATGCTGCCGACCACGTTGCAGATCGCGATGCTCTTCGCCCCCCGGGCCTTGGCCTCGCGCAGCGCGGCCAGCGTGTCGGCCGTCTCGCCCGACTGGGTGATGACCACCGCCAGCGTCTTCTTCCCGACGATCGGGTTCCGGTAGCGGTACTCGGAGCCGTAGTCGACTTCGACCGGCAGCTTCGCCAGCCCCTCGATGAGGTACTTGCCGATGAGCCCCGCGTGCCACGACGTGCCGCACGCGACAATCGTCACGGCCTCGATCGCGACCAGGTCCGCCTCCGACACGGTCATCTCCTCGAGGAAGACCCGCCCGGTGTCGAGCGACACCCGCCCCAGGATCGTGTCGCGCACCGACTGCGGCTGCTCGAAGATCTCCTTCAGCATGAAGTGTTTGTATCCGGCCTTCTCGGCCTGGATCGGATCCCAGAGCACCCGCTGCGGGCGGCGGTCGAGCTTCGTGCCGGCGAAGTTCGTGAAGGTGACGCCGTCCTTCGTGAGCACCGCCATCTCCTCGTCCGCGAGGAAGACCACGTCGCGCGTGTGCGCGAGGATGGCCGGGATGTCGGACGCGACGAAGTACTCCCCGTCGCCGATGCCGATCACGAGCGGCGGGCCGTTCCGGACCGTCACGATCTTCTGCGGCTCGTCCGAGGAGAGCAGCACCAGCGCGAACATCCCGCGCATCTGCGCGAGCGCCCGGCGCGTCGCCCCCTCGAGCCCCCCGCTCGCGGTGCCGCCCGTCTTCAGCTCCTGCTCCACCAGGTGGGCGACGATCTCGGTGTCGGTCTCGGTGACGAACTTGTGGCCCTGGGCGACCAGCGCCTTCTTCAGCTCGAGGTAGTTCTCGATGATGCCGTTGTGGACGACGACAATCCGGCCCGTGCAGTCGCGGTGGGGATGGGCGTTCTCTTCCGTCGGGCGGCCGTGCGTGGCCCATCGCGTGTGGCCCACGCCGTACTCGCCGTCAAGCGGGTCGGCCTGAATCGCCTCTTCGAGGCGGGAGAGCTTCCCGGCGCTCCGGCGCAGGGAGATGACGCCCTGCCGCACCACCGCCACGCCGGCGGAATCGTAGCCGCGGTATTCGAGCCGCCGCAGGCCTTCGATGAGAACCGGGACGACCGGTTTGGGTCCGATGTAGCCGATGATGCCGCACATAGGGTTTCTCTTACCCCTTCTTCTCGGCTTCGCGGAGAGCTTTCTTCACTGCGACCCACCCCTCCTTGTTGACCTGCTTGCTTCGGGCGATGCCCAAGGCGCCGGCGGGAACGTCCTGGGTGATCGACGATCCGGCCGCCACGTACGCCCCCGCCCCGATGGTCACCGGCGCGATGAGCTGCGAGTCGCTGCCGATGAAGACGCCGTCCTCGATGACCGTCGGGTTCTTCCTGACCCCGTCGTAGTTGCAGGTGATCGTCCCCGCACCGATGTTCACCTTCTCGCCAATCGTCGCGTCGCCGAGGTAGGCCAGGTGGCTGGCCTTCGACCCGCGCCCGAGCGTCGTCTTCTTGACTTCCACGAAATTGCCGATGCGCGAGCCCGCGCACAACTCCGAGTCGGGACGGATGTGCGCAAACGGCCCGACGCTCACGCCATCCCCGATGCGCGAGCCCACAACCAGGCAGTGGTCGAGCACCGTCACATCGTCCGCCAGCCGGGAATCGACGATGCGCACTCCGCCGTGGATGACGGCGCGTGCCCCGATCGTCGTCTTGCCGAGGAGCGACACGCCCGGCCGGATGACGCTGTCGGGCCCCACCGTCACGCCGCGATCCACATAGACCGTCGCCGGGTCTTCGAGCGTCACGCCGGACGCCATCAGTGCCGCGCGCCGCGCCTGCCACACGCGCTGACTCATGGCCGCCAGCTCGGCGCGGCTGTTGATGCCGAGAATCTCCTCCTCGCGGTCCGCCACCAGGGCCGACACCGTCCGCCCGGCGCGCCGGCACACGGCCACGAGATCCGTCAGGTAGAACTCCTTCTGCGCGTTGTTCGACGCAATCTCCGCGAGCGACGGAAACAGCGGCTCGAGCTCGAACGCGTAGATGCCGGAGTTGATCTCGCCGATCTTCCGCTCGGCCGGCGTGGCGTCGCGCTGCTCGACGATGCCCGCGACGACGTCGCCGTCGCGGAGGATCCGGCCGTAGCCGAAGGGGTTTGCGACGATGGCGGTGAGGATGGTGACGGCGGCGCCCGTCTCCTCGTGGCGCGCAAGCAGCGCGCGCAGCGTGTCGACCGACAGCAGCGGCACGTCGCCCGAGAGCAGGACCAGCGTCCCCATGACGCCCTCGAACAGCGGCGCCGCCTGCTGAACGGCGTGGGCGGTTCCCAGTTGCGGTTCCTGCACGACGAACCTGAGGTCGGCATGAGCGGCCAGCGCCGCCTGCACCTGTGCCGCTTCGTGGCCGACCACCACCGTGCGCGTCGCGGCGCCCAGGGCGGCGGCCGTGTCGAGCACGTAGTCGATCATCGGGGCGCCGGCCACCGGGTGCAGCACCTTCGGCCGGGCGGACTTCATGCGGGTGCCCTTGCCGGCGGCAAGGATCAGGACGTGCGTCGTCGACATGGGACTATTGAAGCACAGAAGTATCGTGCGATCTTGCGAAGTAGCGATCTTGCGAAGTGGCGATCCTCCGAACGGACCGCCTTCAACGCCTCTTCGCGGCCGCGCGGCGGCGGCGGGGCAGCTCCCCGGCCAGCGCGGCGAAGCCTGCGTCCTGGCGGAGCGGCTCCAGATCCGGATCCTGTGCGGCGCGGAACAGGTTCTCGGGCGCAAGTTCGATCGCCTTCCGCAGGTGCGCGAGCGCCTGTTCGGCGTTTCCGACCGCAGCGTAGACCACGCTCAGCAGGTACTGAACGTAGTCGTTGGCGGGGCCGTCGTTTTCGAGCTTGCGGAGCAGGGTCAACGCCTCGTCGAATGCGCCCCGATTCACGATGACCGTTGCCGCGTGCAGGCGGTCGTCGAACGACCGCGGCTTCGCCTCGTGACCGGCCTGCCGTTCGCAGATAACGAGGTAGACCCTGGCGCGCTCCTGGAGCTCCTTCTCGTCGGCGTAGTCGTTGAGGACGGCGCGCAGGAGTTCCGCCGCCTTGCCGAACTGCCGCTGCTGAAGCGCCTGAAACCCGCGTTCGTACTTCTCGACGGCCCGGTCGTGGGACGAGGGGCCGACCGGCGCGGCGGCCGGCGCCTTCTTCGGCGCCACCCGCTTCGAGGGCTTGGCTGGCCTTGCCGATTTCACCGGCCCGGTCGGCTTGGTGTGAACCGGCCTTGGCGTCTCGGCGGTTTTCGCCTTCTTCGCTGACTTGGCGGCTCTGGCCGGTTTCGTTGCGGCTGGCCGCTTCGATTGAGGAGTGGCGGCCTTCTTCTTCGTTGTGCGGTGGCTGGGCTGGCTGCGGCGCTTTGTGGGCATGGGCTGTTCCAGGGTCTGGCGGTGGCCCCGTCACTGTACGCGCGTTTTGGGCGCTAACTTAGCAAAACGGTGTGGACGGGGTCAAGGGCGATGGGGCATCGGCCCCAAGTTCGGCCGCGTTAGGTCATTCAGCCCCGTCTTTTGCCTCCTCGATCAACCTGTAGAGGTCCCTTGAGGATACCCCATAGCGGCCAGCGAGCGACGAAATCGCCTCCCGCCGAGACAGACCGCTTGGGTTTGTTAATTGACCGAATTCTCGCAGGAGCTGTCCCGGGCCTGGCGGCGGAACCACCGCCGTCTTCTCGTCCTGAACGCCGGCTAGCACCACCGTGAATTCTCCCCGCGGCTGAGGCAGGCTGGCCAGCGCCGCCGAGACACTGCCGCGCACCGTTTCCTCGTGGAGCTTCGTCAATTCACGACCCACTGAAATCTGTCGATCGCCCAAGACCGCGAGCACGGCCTCCAGCGTGGCGC
Organism: uncultured Acidobacteriota bacterium; assembly: GCA_963784455.1. GTDB lineage: Bacteria > Acidobacteriota > Vicinamibacteria > Vicinamibacterales > Fen-181 > FEN-299. The sequence goes on from CAWARN010000008.1 coordinate 8,532, forward strand.
GTATGCGGTGCGGTGCCTCGAAGAACACCAGGGTCTCGCGACGGCCAGCCAAATCCCGCAGCCACCCCTCGCGAGCGGTGGCCTTCGGCGGCGGGAAGCCGACGAACGAAAACGCACCGGTCGGTAGCCCCGATGGCACGAGGGCCGCGAGCACCGCCGACGCTCCGGGGACAGCTTCCACTCGAACTCCGGCGGTGATGGCGGCGCGCGTCAGCCGGTAGCCCGGGTCGGAGATGCCGGGGGTGCCCGCGTCGGAGACCAGCGCGAGCGATCGGCCCGAGGCGAGGTGCTCGAGGAGGCGGGGCGTCTTCTCCCGCTCCACCTGTTCGTAGAAGCTCGTCGTCTTCGTGTGGATATCGTAGTGAGCGAGCAACTTGGCCGTGTGCCGCGTGTCTTCGGCTGCGATGAGGTCCGCCTCCCGCAGCACGCGCAGCGCCCGGAGCGTGATGTCCTCCAGGTTGCCGATGGGCGTGGCGACGAGGAAAAGTGTGGATGGGCTCATCCCGGGATCCGAATGATGGCCGCGGCCGCGCGAATATTGTACCATTGGCCTTTGTTCGAGGCGCGAGCGTGCATTCATCCGAACCACTTCATCATTTCGTCGACGACTACCTGCGGTATCTCTACGAAACGCAGCCGACAGGCGCCACCCTCGACGGCGTGCACACGCACGACGACCTGCTCGAGGATCTGAGCCGGAGTGCGCTCGAAATGCAGGCGCGCACACTGGCCGGCTTCGCCCGCCGGCTCGACGAGATTCCGCTGGAGGGGCTCACCGAGGTCGAGCGCATCGAGCATCCGGTCGTCGCCGCGAACATCCGGGCCCGGGTCTTCGAAATCGAAGAGGTTCGGACGTGGGAGCGAAACCCGCAGCTCTACGCCGACATCCTGGCGACGAGCCTGGCCGCCCAGGCGATCTTCCCGTATGCTCCCGAGGACGAGCGGGCGCGCCGCGTGCTGTCGAAGCTGCGCCAGGCGCCGCGCCTGATCCAGGCGGCGCGCGACAACGTGAAGGAGCCGCCGGGCATCTTCGCCAAGGTTGGCCTCGACACGCTGAAGGGGGTCCTGAAGTTCATCGAGCAGGACCTGCCGCGCGCGTTCTCTGGCGTGGACGACCTCCATCTGCTCGGCGACCTGGCCGACGCGTCGGTGGAAGCCGCCGACGCGCTCCGCAAGGTACTGCGGCTACCTCGAGACCGAGCTGGCGCCGCGAGCCCGCGCGTCGTTCCGGCTGGGGCGCGAGAAGTTCGAGCGGAAGCTGAAGCTCGAGGAAGGGCTCTCGATCGGCGTCGACAAGCTGCTCGCCATCGGGACGCGCGAGCTCTGGGCCACGCAGGAGGAATTCCGCCGCGTCGCGTCCCGCATCGATTCCTCCGCCGACCCGATCGACACCTGGCGCCGGGTCAAGAACGACCATCCCGAGCCGGGACGCCTGGTCCAGACGGCCCAGGACCAGGTCGCCGAACTGATGACTTTCGTCGAGCGCCACGACCTGGTGACGATTCCGGACGGCGAGCCGCTCATTGTGGCCCAGAGCCCGGACTTCTACCGCTGGACGTTCGCGAGCCTGTGGACGCCGGGGCCGTTCGAGACGAAGCCGACGCGCTCGTACTACTACGTGACCGACGCCGATCGTGCGTGGCCCATCGAGCGGCAGGCGGAGTACCTCCGCGACTTCGCCATCGCCACGCTGTGGTCGATCTCGATGCACGAGTCGTATCCGGGCCACTTCGTGCACGCCCTGCACCTGCGGCGCATTGAATCCAGGCTCAGGAAGTCGCTCCTCTTCTCGCCCGCCTCGTCCGTCGAGGGCTGGGCGCACTACTGCGAGCAGATGGTGATCGAGGCGGGCTTCCAGAAGGGCAACCTCGAGATCCGGCTCGGGCAGCTCGCCGAGGCTCTCGTCCGCCTCTCCCGCTTCATCGTCGGCATCCGGCTGCACGCCGAGGATATGTCGGTCGAGGCCGGCATGCGGTTCTTCCGCGACGAGGCGTTCATGGAAGAGACGGGCGCGCGCCGCGAGGCGGAGCGCGGCACCTTCGACCCGACCTACCTGGTCTACACGGCGGGGAAGCTGATGCTGCTGAAGCTCAGGGCCGACTGCAAGGCACAGCAGGGGAGCAAGTTCTCGCTGCGCGGCTTCCACGACACGTATCTCGGGAACGGAACGCTTCCGATCTGGGCCCAGCGGCGGCTGATGCTGCCGGGGGATCGGGGGGAAGTGATTGAGTAGAAGATAGAAGATAGAATTCAGAATTCAGAATTCAGAAGCCAGAAGCCAGAACACCGACTCCGACGGCCTGAGCCCTGAGCCCTGAGCCTGCAGATTGTCCCCATGCCCCTCTACGAGTACGAGTGCGAGAGTTGCGGCGCCAGGTTCGAAGTGATCCAGAAGTTCTCCGACCACTCGGTGGAGACCTGCCGGACCTGTGGCGGAGAAGGTGCGGCGGCTGCTGTCGGCGCCCGCCATCCAGTTCAAGGGTACCGGCTGGTACATCACCGACTACGCGCGGAAAGGCCAGGGCGGCGAGGAGAAGGAGAAGGCCGGCGCGGACAAGGAGAAGGGCGGTGCGGCGGTTACCGAGGCCAGCGCCACGTCCAGCGCGGCTCCGAGCGCGCCCGCGTCGGGCGGCGACGCCAAGAGCGCGGCCAGCCCGTCCCCGACGCCAGCCGCCGCCTCCGCGCCTTCACCGACCGCATCCAGCGACAAGAAGTAGGCCGGCCATGAGGCGCCAGTCGTGGCCCGGTTCGTCGGCTCCGGGCTCCGTTCGGCAGACCTCAAGTCGCCCTTCGCGCCGACCCGGTCCGCGCCTGGCTCTCCACCGCCGGCCAATCGCCGGCTCTCCACCGCCGGCCCACATCGCCAGATCGCCACTTCGCAAGATCGCAAGATCTCCAGATCGCAAGATCTTCAGTTCGCGAGAGTGCTGCGAAGGTACTCTCTGAACTCGTCGGCCAGGTCGGGCCGCCGGAGCGCGAAGTAGACCACCGCCTTCAGGAACCCGAGCTTGTTGCCCGTGTCGTGGCGGACGCCGTTCACCTCGCACGCGTAGATCGGCCGGTCCTGCAGCAACCGACGGAGGCCGTTGGTCAGCTGGATCTCGCCGGTCCGGTCGGCGCGCGTGGCCTCGAGCGCGGGGAAGATGTCGGGCGTGAGGATGTAGCGCCCGATGATGGCGAGGTTCGACGGGGCGTCCTCGCGCTTCGGTTTCTCGACCAGGTCCTTGACGCGGTGGACGCCGCCGCCCAGCGATTCCGCAATCTCGACAATCCCGTACGACGACACCTGCGACTCCGGCACCCGCTCCACCGCCAGCACCGGACCCTGCAGCCGCTCGAACACGTCCATCAACTGCCGCACCGCCGGCGGGGTGGCGTCGATCAGGTCGTCTCCGAGAATGACGGCGAACGGCTCGTCGCCGACCAGCGCGCGCGTCACGAGCACCGCGTGCCCGAGGCCGAGCGGCTCCCCCTGCCTGACGTAGGCGAAGTTGACCAGGTTCGAGATCTTGCGGATCTCGGCGAGGAGATCCATCTTGCCCCGGGCCTCGAGGAACGCTTCGAGCTCGACGGAGACGTCGAAGTGATCCTCGATCGCGTTCTTGCCGCGGCCGGTGACGAGGATGATGTTGTCCACGCCCGACGCGATCGCCTCCTCGACGCCGTACTGGATGATCGGCTTGTCGACGACGACGAGCATCTCCTTCGGCTGCGCCTTGGTGGCGGGCAGGAAGCGGGTGCCGAGGCCGGCGGCGGGGAAGACGGCTTTGCGGACGCGGTTCACAGGCATCGCTCCTAGTATCGGCCGATTGCCGCCACCATGGTATAGGATCGTTTTGCCATGATCGATCCAGCGTTCGTCCGTGACTACCCGGACATCGTGCGGGCCGGCCTCCGAAGCCGCGGCATCGACCCCGACGCCGACCTCGACGCGCTGGCTTCGCTCGACGCGCGCCGGCGCGCCGCGATTGTCGAGGTCGAGGCGCTCAAGCGCGATCAGAACACGTCCGGCGAGGAAATCGCCCGCGCGAAGAAGGAAGGGCGCGACCCGAGCGCCGTGTTCGCCGCGAATCGCGAGCGCGGCCAGACAATCAAGCGGCTCGAGGCGGACCTCGACGCGATCGAAGAGGAGCGGCGGGCGCGGTTGCGGACGCTCCCGAATCTGCCCGCCGCCCGGGTGCCCGTCGGGTCGAGCGCTGCCGACAACCTCGAGGTGCGGCGCGTCGGCGAACCGCGCGTCTTCGACTTCGAGCCGCAGGCGCACTGGGACCTCGGGCCCGCGCTCGGCATTCTCGACTTCGAGCGCGCCGCGCGGGTGTCTGGCGCGCGCTTCTCGTTCCTGATGGGCGACGGCGCGAAGCTGTCCCGCGCGCTCATCAACTTCATGCTCGCGCTCCACACCGGCGAGCACGGCTACACCGAGGTGGCGCCGCCGTTCCTCGTCAACGCGGCCGCGCTCACCGGCACCGGGAACCTGCCGAAATTCGAGGCCGACCTCTTCAAGATTGCGGGCGACTGGGATCTCTACCTCGTGCCCACCGCCGAAGTGCCGCTGACGAATCTCCACCGCGAGGAGATTCTCGACGGCCGCCAGCTTCCATTGAAGTACTGCGCCTACACGCCGTGCTTCCGCAGCGAGGCCGGCTCGTACGGCGCGGACGTTCGAGGCCTGATCCGCCAGCACCAGTTCGACAAGGTGGAGTTGGTGAAGTTCGCCGCGCCGGACCGGTCGCACGAGGAACTCGAATCGCTGACGTGGGACGCGGAGCAGGTGCTGGTGCGCCTCGGCCTGCCGTTCCGCCGCGGTGATGCTGTGCACCGGCGACATGGGGTTCGCGTCGGCCACGACCTACGACATCGAGGTCTGGCTGCCGAGCCAGAAGACGTACCGCGAAATCTCGTCCTGCAGCAACACCGAGGCGTTCCAGGCGCGGCGCGCGAACATCAAGTTCCGACCTGAAGGGAAGGGCAAGGCCGAGTTCGTGCACACGCTGAACGGCTCGGGCCTCGCGGTCGGCCGCACGCTGGTCGCGATTCTCGAGAACTACCAGGAGAAGGACGGCACGGTCACGATCCCGGAAGCGCTGCGGCCGTTCATGGGAGGGCAGGAACGCATCGCGCCTCGATGATCACGGGGCTCGGCGCGACGAATTGAGAATTGAGAATGACGAATTGAGAATTTCGGCTCGAAGACCGAAAAAGAAACGAGAATAGACGCGAGAGGCGGGAACAATTCCGAATTCTCAATTCCCAATTCTCAATTCGGAACGCAAAGCGGAGAGGTGGCCGAGTGGTTGATGGCTCCGGTCTTGAAAACCGGCGCAGGGGAAACCCTGCCGGGGGTTCGAATCCCTCCCTCTCCGCCAGCTTCGCTCATAGATGCCGGCGAAGGCTGTCCGCCATGTCGCCGCGAAGCGGCGGAGGCGGACGTCGTCCCACGAGCGAACGAGCTACGGCTGGCAGGCCAGCCTTCGCTCATGAAGGCAGGCGTAGGGAAGCTCGTCCGCGGGCACGCAGGCTCCTTGTGCGTCCTCCCGGCGGAAAATAGACACCGCGCAGGGCGACTTCTGAGTTCCTTCCTTCGAAAACCTCAAGAAATCAAGGCGTCGGCGTGGCATTTGTGTTGCAGCTTCTTGATAAGATCAAGTCTGTCCATCCGCGCTCACAATCGTCCGTTCTCGGTCCGGGACTTTGGTGTTCCTGCTTCTTGAAGCGTCAGCTGCTTTTGGCTCACAACAGGAGGTTTCGATGAGTCGCCGCACAATCCTCGGGACGTTCGTCTTCGTGGTATTGCTCCTGGCCCCAACCGCGTTCCTCGACGGCCAGGGCAAGGCCCAGGGGCCTGCCGGCAGCCGGTTCGAGAGCAGGCTCTCGATCGTGCAGCTGGCGGAGGCGCCGGTCGTTGCCTACGGCGGCGGCATTCCCGGTTACGCCGCCACGAGGCCGGCTCGCGGGCAGAAGATCGACCCGTTCGACGGCAGGGTCGTCGCCTACGCCGACTATCTGACAGCGCGGCACGACGCGGTGCTCGCGGCGGTCGGCGGCGGACGCAAGGCGTACAGCTACCACTTCGCGTTCAACGGCTTTGCCGCCGAACTCACGGACGACCAGGTCGCCAAGCTCCAGGCGATGCCGGGCGTCCTCTCGGTGACGAAGGACGAGCTGCACCAGATGGACACGTCGTCCACGCCGGCGTTCCTCGGGCTCGACGCGTCCGGCGGCTTGTGGGAACAGTTGGGCGGCGTCGGCAGCGCCGGTGACGGCATCATCATCGGCGTGATCGACTCGGGGATCTGGCCGGAGAGCCTCAGCTTCAGCGACCGTACCGGCATGAACGGCAATGCCACGAAGGACGGCAAGCTGGCTTACCAACAGATCCCCGGCTGGCACGGGAAGTGTACGCCGGGCGAAGCGTTCAACGCCTCGATGTGCAACCAGAAGCTGATCGGCGCGCAGTGGTTCAATGCGGGCTTTGGGGCGGCGACGCCGGGATCGACGCGACCATGCCGTGGGAATTCAACTCGCGCGCGCGACTACAACGGCCACGGCACGCACACGTCGTCCACGGCGGGCGGCAACAACGGCGTTCCTGTTACGGGCGCCGGCCGCCGCGTTTGGCACGATCAGCGGTATGGCGCCGCACGCGCGCATCGCGATGTACAAGGCGCTGTGGTCCACAGAGGCTGCCGACACCGCCAGCGGGGACGACTTCCGATCTCGTGGCGGCGATCGACCAGGCGGTGGCGGACGGCGTGGACGTGATCAATTACTCGGTCAGCGGCACCTCGACCAACTTCCGCGATCCGGTCGAAATCTCGTTCATGTACGCGGCAAATGCCGGCGTGTTCGTGGCGGCGTCGGCTGGCAACAGCGGCCCGACGACGTCGACAGTGGCGCACCCGGCCCGTGGCTCACCACCGTGGCGGCGGGGACGCACAATCGAAGCATCGGGGCAGGCTCTGTGACGCTCGGCAATGGCGTGACGTACACCGGCGCTTCGGTCGCGCCTGGCTGTCGGGCCGGCTGCCGCTGATCGACTCGACCGCGGCCGGCTTGCCGGCGCGGACCCCGCCACGCTGGCGCTTGTGCTACGGTGTCGACAGACGACGGCGGCACGCGCCTCGATCCGGCCAAGGTCGCCGGGAAGATCGTCGTATGCGACCGAGGCGTCAATGACTGGTGAACAAGAGCCTGGCGGTGAAGGAAGCGGGCGGCGTGGGCATGATTCTGCGTCAACACGCCCACCAGCTCAACACGCTCCGATCGCCGACGTCCATTCGGTTCCGACGGTGCATCTGCAGAACACGGACCTACGCGGCCGTGCAAGGCCTATGCGGCCACTGCGGGCGCGACGGCCACGATCAACCAGGCGACGATCGTCTTACGACGCTCGCGCCGTTCACCGCGTCGTTCTCCTCGCGCGGTCCGCTGCTGGCTTCGGGCGACCTGCTCAAGCCGGACCTGATGGCCCCTGGCCAGGACATCCTCGCCGCCGTGGCGCCCCCAGGAAACGGCGGGCAGGATTTCGACCTTTACAGCGGCACGTCGATGTCCAGCCCGCACGTCGCCGGCCTCGCGGCGCTGCTCAAGGACCTCCATCCCGACTGGTCGCCGATGATGATCAAGTCGGCGCTGATGACAACCGGCTATGACGTGCTGGATGGCCCGAACACCAACCCGCTGGTGATCTTCCGCCAGGGCGCGGGGCACGTGAAGCCGAACAGCGCGGCCGACCCGGGCCTCGTGTTCGACTCCAACATGACAGACTGGATCGGCTTCCTGTGCGGCACCCAGCTGCGATCCCGGCCTACTGCACAAGTCGCGGCATCCCGGTGATTTCGCCGAGCAACTTCAACGGCGCGTCCATCGCGATCTCCGCCCTCCCCGGCTCCATGACGGTCACGCGGACCGTGACGAACGTCGGCGCGAAGGGCACCTACAGCGTTCTCTTTCAGCGGGGCCGGCATCAGCGCGAGCGTGTCGCCTGCTACCTTCACCCTGAACCCGGGACAGAAGCAGACGCTGCAGATCACGATCACCCGCACCACGGCGGCGTTGAACGCCTACACCGGCGGGCAGTTGACGTGGTCTGACGGCACGCACAGTGTCCGCATCCCGGTCGTTGCCAGGCCCGTGGCGCTTGCGGCTCCGACGCAGGTGTCGGGCAGCTACAACGTGACGTTCGGCTACACCGGGCCATTCACGGCAGCGGCGCGCGGCCTCGTGCCGGCGACGACGTTCGATGGCTCGATCAGCACCGGTCAACAACTCACCTACAACGTGACTGTTCCGGCTGGCACAACGTATGCGCGCTTCTCCCTGTTCGATGCCAACACCACGCCGGGCAGCGACCTTGACCTGTATGTCTATGGACCCAGCGATGCGGTGGTAGGCTCGAGTGGTGGCGGCACGTCGGCCGAGGAGGTCAACCTGCTGAATCCCGCCGCAGGAACGTATACCGTTCTGGTGGACGGCTACGCGACCGCCAATCCGTCGTCCACGTTCACGCTGTTCACGTGGGTGCTCGGCTCGACTGCCGCAGGTAACATGACGGTGAGCGCGCCGGCCTCTGCCACGTTTGGCGCAACCGGAGCGATCAACCTTACGTTCTCCGGCTTGACAGCGGGCACGAAGTACCTCGGTAGCGTCGCCTACAGCGGCGCCTCGGGGATGCCCAACCCGACGATCGTACGCGTCGATCCGTAGCTCCATCCAGGCCGGGGCTGGTTCCTCCCATCGTCCGGAGGAGCCAGTCCCGTTTCGCAAGCCCACTTCGCAATCGCCACATCGCAAGATCGCAAGATGTGCCTATCTGATGTGCCTATCTCCCGATGGGCGACGGCACGATGGGCCTCTTCTGCAGCGGCTCCTTGTTCCTCTGGAGGTCCACTTCCTCGAGAATCAGGCTCGGCGCAATCACCGAGACGAGCGTCACGCCGCCGGCCACGCCGTTCGGCGAACCGGTCGTCAGCAGCGTCCGCTCGGCCGACGCGGCGACGATGTCTCGGAACGTCGTGTGCGTGACGCCGCTCAGCATCAGTCCCCGAACCGGCTCCTCCCGCCCGTCCAGCGTCACCCGCACGGCCGACGCCACCGGCGTCCCGCCGCGCCCGGCCTGAGCGCCCAGCCGGCGCAGGATGTAGCCGAACTGGCGGCCCTGCATCTTCAACAACTCGATGTCCTTCACCTTCAACTCGGCCGCCGGGATCGCGTCGGCGCACTCGATCTGGAACACGCCCGCCTGCGGTCCGCCGCCCCGCGCGTGGCCGTTCGACACCGGCAGATTCCTCTGCGGCGTTCTCGACGTCAGCAGCGTGCGCAGCCGGCCACCCTGCACGAGCGTCACGTCCTGCGCCATCACACCCTCGTCATCCACCGCGTAGGCGCCCCCGACCGGAAGCGAGCCGAGCCGCGTCATCGACGGCGTGTCCTTCACTGTGAACGACTCCGGCAGGACGCGATTACCGATTCGCGTCAGGAACGGCGTGACACCGGCCTGCGACATCCCCCCGCCGCGGGAATCATCTGAATCCGGCGTCCGCCTGGCGAGGAAGAACGACACGAACGCCTGCGATACCAGCATCGGCGCGGCCTCTTGCTCGACCAGCACCGGGCCGCTGTAGTCGTCTCCAATCTTCGCGCTTCGCGTCCGAAGGACGTCGTCAACCAGCCGCTGCGTCTTCGCCAGGAGCTCCGCCCGCGAAGGCAAATCCTCCGGGCGCTCGGCCAGCGTCACCGCGTCGCGGACGGTCATGCCGTCATCGGCCAGCATCGTCACGCTGGCCCTGAACGTCGCCGCCCGCCCGGGCGCCACCGTACGCGTCCCCTCGCTGTTCACGAAGTAGCGCGTGACGTCTGTGAGGCCCAGCGTCGCGTCCGAGCCGACGACCTCGGGACGCGCGAACAGGCGCGAGACTTCCTGCACGACATCGGCCCAGCCGACCGGGGCCGCGGTCGGGGGCCGCACCGGCTCGATGCGCTCGACCGGCGCCGCGCGGGAGTAGTCCGGAATCGGATCCGGATCGTTGCGATTCGCAAACACCGCCTTCTTCCGCGAGAACACCTGCACCGCGTTCTTGTAGGTGACGTCGGTTGTCAGCCACGCCAGCCTGCGGATCGCCAGCTCGTCGTCGTCGGTCGGGACCAGCGCCATCGACCCCATCACGCCGCCGAGACCGCCCGCGACGAACCGCGAGCTGTCGAACGCGTAGTCGCCCACGCGCACGTCGGAGCGAAACACGCGCGCCCTCGACGTCCGGTTCTCGACCAGCGCGCCCAGCGTCGCGCGCGCGGCGGTCTCCGTCGCGTCGGTCACCGTGTAGGCAATGTAGTAGGGCCCGGGCTCGCCCGACATCTTGAGATCGGCGATCGAGCGCGCCAGCTCTCCCTTCAGCGCCCCGAGCACCGGGGAATCGCCCGCGGACGACAGGATCCTGGCCGGCGCCGGCAGCAGCGGCAGCGTGTCCTGTGACTTCGGCTTCTTCTGGACCTCGACCTCCGACACGAGCAGGGCCGGTGACGAGGCCGACACCGGCACGGGACCGCTCTCGGCGCCGCAGATGCCGTTGAACGTCTCCGTCCGGTTGTCGGTCGCGACGATCTTGCCGAACGCGGCGAGCGGCGTGCCGATCAGATCGACGCCGCGCACGAGTTCCGGCGGTCGTCCGTCCGCGTAGACGCGGTACACGATGATCGGCGTCACGTTGAAGGCATTCGGCATGAAGCGCCCGGTGAACGTGAAGCCGCCTTCCACCTGATCGAACAGCAGGCCGAACGATTTCCCGGCCTTCCGCGCCTCCTCCTTCAGCCGCTCCACAAGCTGCGGAAACGGCACGCCGGCCGAGGACTCGACGATGAGGTTCGACTGGCGGGAGATGGGGCGCAGCCCCGGCTGGCCGCGCCCGTGCCCGTTCGACCTGGGGGAGCGCGCGAGCGGCGACCGGTTCATGAGGAACTCGCCGAGCACGCCGCCTTTCACCACCGGCACCCGGCGCGCACGCACGCCCTCGTCGTCGTACTGATAGAAGCCGGCAAGCTCGGTGTCGCCGAGCTTCTGACGCGTCGGGTCCGCAACGACGTCCAGGAACGGAGGCAGGACCGACTGCCCCACCATCTTCGCGAACGTCTGCGCATCGTCGGCAGTCTTCTGCCGGGAGCCCTCGATCCGGTGGCCGAAGATCTCGTGGAAGAAGACCCCGGCCGCGCGCCCCGAGAGGATCGCCGGCCCGGAGTACGGATCGACCACCGGCGCCGTGCGGAGTCTGGCGAGCGTGACGGCCAGCGCCCGCACGTCTTCGACGAGCTTCGCCTCGGCGGGAAGCCCAGACAGCGAACGGGCGTAGTAGGTGGCATAGAGGGGCAGCTCCATGCCGTCGGCCGCCTTCGTCTGCGCCTGAACCATCAGGCGGCAGGCCGTGTCGCCCGTGAGGACGCGGCTGCCCTCGGTGTTGACGAAGTAGCGGTTGTTCGCTTCGACCGAGAGCGTGACGTCGCCCTGCAGGATGAGCGGGTCGTCGGCGAACAGCGCGGAGAGCCGGCGAAGCCGGGCCTTCCACGCGGCCTTGTCCACCTGAACGGAGGCCGGTGTGCCCACGAAGACCTGCGGATCCTCGCGCGAGAAGTCCGGGGCCGGGTCTTCCTCCTTGACCATGGCAGCCACGTTCGTCTTGACGCGCGCCAGCCGCTCCACCGACTGGCGGTAGGCGCGGTCCGTGGCCAGCCAGGCGGCGACGCCGACGCCTGGCGCCGAGTCGTTGAGCGGAATTGCGGACCGGCCGAGGCCCGTGGGGGGCGCCTGCTCGCCGCGAATCCCGTGGGTGTTGTCGAGCGCGTAGTCGCCGGTGCGGACGTCCACGCCGAGCGTGCGCGACTGGCTGTCGTTGTCGACCACCATGGCCCCGAACGAGGCTGCCAGCTCTGTCGACCGGACCTCGGAGACCGTGTAGGCCATGAAATAGGGCGGCACCGGCTCCTTCTTGAGGACCTCGACGTTCCGGTCCATCTCGGCCCGGAGGATGTCGAGCAGCGCCGTCGAAGTCGCCGCCGGCGAACTGGGGACCGATGGCGCAGGCGCGCTGCGCTGAGATGCCGCGCCGACGGGGACGAGGCCGACGAGGACGAGAACGACACACAGACGCAGTCGCCGACGGGACATGGGCTGGATTCTCCTGGTCTCCGAGTTGTAGCACAGGCCGAGGGGATCGCACTAATCCCGCTGGTGACCGGCCTCAAACGAGCCGGCAATGAGGCGGCAGTCGTGGCCCGGTTCGTCGGCTCCGGGCTCCGCTCGGCAGACCTCGCAAGTCGCCCTGCGCGCCGACCCGGTCCGCGCCTGCCTCTCGCGCGCCGGCCGGCGACCGCGCTTGCCGCCAGTCGCCGGTCTCGCGAGGCATCCCGCACCCGTCCGCCGCCGACTGGAACAGGGGCCGACGGGCGTCGCGGGATGCCTGCGCGAGCGAGCATGCGAGCAGTGCCGTCGGTCGGATGCGCCAACCAGGAGCCGCAGGCTCGGACCTGCCCGGAGGCGCGCTGAGACATGCCGACTGGCTCACGCGAATCCCACCGGCCGAGGCGACTGGTTCGGCACTGTCGAGCGCGAGCGAGCGCGGGCGCCCGCGATGACCGGCGGCTTACCGGGCGCGGCGGCGAGAGGGCGGCAGACGGCCTCGCGCGGGCCGGCCGCGCGGGCCTGCCGCGAGAAATAGTGTGACAAATAGGTTACTATTTGGTCACATGATAGGCGACAAGGTCTGGCGGGCGGTCGCCAGCCCCACCCGCCGTCGGCTCATCGAGCTGCTTCGCGACGGCCCCCGGACGACCGGCGAGCTGTGCGGGGCGTTTCGAACCACCCGGTTCGCGACCATGAAGCACCTGGGGGTGCTCGAGCGGGCCGGGATCGTGGAGGTCCGCCGGCAGGGCCGGGAGCGGTGGAACGTTCTGAATCCCGCGCCGCTTCACGAGGTCGAGGGGCGGTGGCCGGGGCTCCTGCCGGATGAGCGCCGCGAACCGGGACAGCCGGCTCCCGCCGCCACGACCGCGCCGGTATCGAGCGCCTCGTCCGTGCCGCCACCGGGGCCGCCACCGGCCACCCGCATCTCCACCGAGGCCTTCATCGACGCCCCGCCCTGGCGGGTGTTCGACGCGCTCACCCAGAATGTGGCCGCATGGTGGGGCGGACCGCACCTCCGCTCCGCGGAAGCCACGAATCTCGTCCTCGAGCCGCAGCCGGGCGGCCGGTTCGTCGAGGAGTGGGGCCATCGGCAGGGGGCGCTCCGCGCGGTGGTGACCGCCATCAAACAGGACGAGCATCTCGAGCTGACCGGCGCGATCGCCGGCCAGGCGGCCGGCGTGCTGGGAATCCGGCTCGAGCGGCGGGAGGGCGGCACGCTTGTCCGCGTCGAGCTGGCGAAGGGTGAAGGCGACGCAGCGGATTTGGACGCCGCGAAGCGCGCGCTCGATGACCTCTTCAAGGCCCGGCTGAAGGCGTTCGTCGAGGAGGGCCGGCGGTCCGGCGCGGTGTCGTGACCGGCGCGGGCGTCGGAACGCCGCGTGCAGCGCCCGAGGTCCGCCGGGAGACCGCGCTCGCTTTTGTCGCCGACTTCGCTACAATGCACCGATCTCCACCGGAGGGCGACACGACGTCCCCGACGCCAGGCGCCATCACCCAGCTGCTCACGCGTGCGCAGGCCGGCAACTCGGCCGCGCTCGAGGAGCTTGTTCCGCTCGTCTACGCCGAGCTCCGTCGCATCGCCGGGCGTTACGTGCGCCGCGAGCGCGCCGGCCATTCGCTCCAGGCCACCGCGCTCGTGCACGAGGCGTACATCCGGCTGCTCAAGGACGAGGACCTGACGTTCGAGAACCGGGCGCACTTCCTCGGCATTGCCGCGCGATCGATGCGGCAGATTCTGGTCGAGCACGCGCGGGCGCGCGACGCCGAGAAGCGGGGCGGTGAGAGGCAGCGCGTCACGCTGGACGAAGGCGTCGCCGCGGGCGGCCCCGTCGATGTCGATCTGCTGGCGCTCGAAGAAGCGCTCGACCGGCTTGCTGCGCTCAACGCCGATCACGCCCGCATCGTAGAGCTCCGTTTCTTCGGCGGCCTGACCAACGAAGAGACGGCCGCGGCGCTCGACATCTCGCCCGCGACCGTGAAGCGCGCGTGGGCCGTCGCGCGCGCGTGGCTGTTTCGAGAACTGACGCGTTAGCCCTGGCGGCCCGTGTCGCGCCAGGGCCTGAAGCCGCATGGATCATCGCTGGTCTCGAATCTCCGATCTCCTGAACGCCGCGCTCGAGCGCGACGCGACGGAGCGTACCACCTACCTCGACGGCGCATGCGGCGGCGACGCCGGGCTTCGCGCGGAAGTCGAGTCGCTGCTGGCGTCGCATCAGCAGGCGGGTGTCTTCCTCGAAACTCCGGCGGCGTTGGCGAGCGGCCTGGTGCCCGCTGCCGAGGGGGATGGAGCGCTCGCGGGGCAGACGCTTGGCCCCTACCGCATGGAGCGTCAGCTCGGCCGAGGCGGGATGGGCGTCGTCTACCTCGCCGAGGACACGCGGCTCGGGCGGAAGGTGGCGGTCAAGATCCTGCCGAAGGAGTTCTCGGCCGACAGCGCGCGCAAGGAGCGGCTCCGGCTGGAGGCGCGCGCGGCGGCGGCCCTCTCGCACCCGGCCATCGCCACGGTCTTCAGTCTCGAGGAACTCGACGGCCGGCTGTGCCTCGTCAGCGAGTACGTGAGGGGCGACACCCTCCGGGCCGAACTCGATCACGGGCCGTTCTCGCTCGACCTGCTCATCGACACCGGCATCCAGGTGGCGCGCGGGCTGGCGGCGGCGCACGCGGCCGGCGTAATCCACCGCGACCTGAAGCCGGACAACGTCATCCGCAGCCTCCAGGGCGAGGTGAAGATTCTCGACTTCGGGATCGCGCACTTGGACGCAGCGCGCACTGGTTCGTCGCCGAGGCTCACGGCCGTCGGCCAGGCCATCGGCACGCCCGGCTACATGTCGCCGGAGCAGCTCGACGGCGCCGAGGTTGACCCCAGGGCCGACGTCTTCGCGCTGGGCGTCCTCCTGTACGAGTTGGCCACGGCCGTGCACCCGTTCATCGGCCCGACACCGGCGGCGACGATCGCGAACGTCTACGCGGCGAACCCGCCGCAGCTCAGCGGGCTCGACGGGCGGCTGCCGCCGCAGCTCGACGCCATCGTACGGAAGTGCGTGCGCCGGAACCGGGGCGAGCGCTACAGCTCGGCGCTCGATGTCGCGCGCGACCTGCAGGACCTGCGCGAGGGCCGTCTGCGTGCGCCTGTGCCGGCGGGCCGAACGCGGGGGCAGTCGAGCGCGCTCTGGTGGTGGCAGATCCATCAACTGTGCGCGATCCTGGTCGAGGGCGGGCTGGTCTACGCGGTCTGGCACGCGCACACGGTGGACCGGCAGGACTGGACCCTCGCGCTGTTCCTTGCCTACATCGCCACCGTCGCCGTCAACGGGACGCTGCGCGCCCACCTGCTGTTCACGAGCGCGTTCAACGTCTCCGACGTGCGGGAGCAACTCCGCCGCGCCCTGCCGATCGTGCGCGGGACGGATCTCCTCGTCGCGGTGATGTTGCTGATCCCGGCGGCGGCGATACTCCGCCCGGACACTCTGCTGTCGGCGACCCTTGCAGCATTCGGTGTCGGCTGGGCCGTCGTCTCGCTCATGGTCGAGCCAGCCACGCGCAAGGCGGCATTCGGCTCGGCTGCCGCGCCGACCCCGCAGCGTTAGTCCCGACCCTCCTGCGTCAGAACCGACTGAGCCGGTTCTCGCCTGCAATACGCACTAGCAGATAGAGGGAGATTCCCATGGCACCAACCGCCTATCGTGACGCCGTTCGACAGCAGACCAGCGTGCTTGCCGCTGCCGAAAAGCGGCTGCTCATCCAGATCGCCCGTCGGCTGCCGGCCTGGGTCGGCTCGGACCACCTGACCGTGCTGGGCGGCGTTGGCCATGGTGGGGGCCGGCGTCAGCTATTGGCTCTCGGCCCGCCAACCGGCCGCGCTCGTGCTCGTTGTCGTGTGCCTGGGGATCAACTGGTTCGGCGACAGCCTCGATGGCACCGTCGCCAGGGTCCGCAACTGCCAGCGGCCGCGCTACGGGTTCTACGTCGACCACGTTCTCGACACCATCGGCGCGCTGTTCATCGTCGCGGGCCTCGGCCTGTCGGGCTATATGACGCCGCTCGTGGCCGCCGCGGTGCTGGTGGCCTACTACCTGCTGTCGATCGAGGTGTACCTGGCCGCGTCGGTCCTGAGGACCTTCGAAATGGGCTTCTTCGGGTTCGGTCCGACCGAGCTTCGAATCCTGATGGCCATCGGCACGCTGGCCCTCTTCAATCACGCGAAGGTGACCATCGCCGGGCAGCGCTTCCTCCTGTTCGACGTGGGCGGCGTGTGTGCGGCCGCCGGCATGACGCTGTTCTTCCTCGTCTCGACCGCACGAAACACGCGGGCGCTTTACAGGGAGGAGCCTATCGCCAGGGCGTCATGAGGACGCGGGCGGCAGGGGATCATGGGCGTTCGCTTCATTCGGTTCAACGTCGTGGCGGTGCTCGGCATCGGCGTGCGGCTGCTGGTGGCCTGGGCGCTGGTCAGTGGGCTGGGCCTGCACTACCTGGTCGGCACGACGCTGGCGATCGAAGCGTCGATCCTCCACAACTTCTTCTGGCACCTGCACTGGACGTGGGGGCGCTCGGGGGTCAGGTCGGTCGGCCGCGGCCCGGCTCCGACGAACCACGTCTTCTTCCGCTGCGTGGCGTTCCACGCGAGCAACGGCCTGGTGACCTTTCTCGGTGCGATGGTCCTGATGCCGATGCTCGTCGGGTCGCTCGGCCTCCACTACCTCGTGGCCAACGCGATCACCGTCTGCTTCACGGGACTCTTGAACTTCTTCCTGGGCGACCGCCTCGTCTTCCGCCAGATGGACGAGGGCGATCTGGAGGCAGTAGGCAGCAGGCAGTAGGCAGTAGGCAGTGGATCACGCGCGACGGACCGACCACTGACAACCGGCGGCTGGTTGCCTGCCGCCACCGACATGGCCGTCGGCCGGTCTCTGCTATCCCAGGCGGCTTACCCGAGACCGCGGAGAAGATCAATTCAGGTGGTTCGAGCTCCGCGCCCGCAAGAGGCGAACTGACTGCCGTTCTTGGAGTCCCGCTTCCAGAACCTCCGACGAGCCGTCGGACGCTGGCACTGTCACGTCGACGCCTTCTGAGTTGTCGGTACGGACAGCTGTCACGCTTGCCGCCGGGACCCTCCGATAGTCAGGCGAACTTTACCTGTTCTTCTGCGGTGATTGTGGCAACATCTACAATCTCGACGCGATAGCCGAACTGGGATTCCGCGATGCCAGCCAGCGTCTCGCGGAGCGGACGACCGCGTGACGCCGGCGTCCGCGGCAACCTCTGTCTGGCACCGCCGGAGTCAGAGCTGAAGACCCTGGGCCCCGTGAAGAGGAGGAGAGATGGCCACCCCGTCGTCCGAGACCATCGTCCGCGATCTCCTGCACGTCGCGGGCATCGAGGTCAATGGAAGCAACCCGTGGGACATCCAGGTGCGCGACCGGCGGCTGTACGGGCGTTTGCTGCGGGAGCCGCATCTCGCCATGGGCGAGGGATACATGCACGGCTGGTGGGAGTGCGACGCCATCGACCAACTGGTTGCGCGCATCGCGCTCGCCCGGCTGGACGAGACAGTGAAGGGCAACTGGAAGGTCTGGCTGCACGTCCTGAAGTCCAAGCTGTTCAACCTGCAGGCCCCGGCCAGAACGTGTGACGTCATCAGGCACCACTATGACCTCGGGAACGACCTCTTCTGCGCCACGCTGGACCGGCGGCTCACCTACAGCTGCGGCTACTGGAAGAACGCCGCAACGCTCGATGAGGCCCAGGAAGCCAAGCTCGAACTGGTATGCCGCAAGATCGGCGTCTTCCCCGGTATGCGCATTCTCGACCTGGGGTGCGGATGGGGCGCCTTCGCCAAGTATGCCGCCGAGAAGCACGACGCACGGGTCCTCGGTGTGACCATTTCGGCGGAACAGGTGGCACTCGGGACGGAGCTGTGCAAGGGGCTTCCCGTCGAGTTGCGCATGCAGGACTACCGTGACGTGACCGGCGCCTTCGACGCCGTGGTCTCGATGGGCTTCATGTGCCACGTCGGCTACAAGAACTACCCTGCCTACATGGATGTGACCAGCCGATGCCTGAAGAGGGACGGTGTCGCGCTCTTGCACACGATTGCCGGCAACGAGAGTGTCACCAGCACCGACCCGTTTGCGCACGCCTATCTCTTTCCGAACGGGATGCTGCCGTCCATGGCCCAGCTCAGCAGAGCGATGGAAGGGCATCTCGTGGCGGAGGACTGGCACAACCTCGGCCCCCACTACGATCCCACGTTGATGGCGTGGTGCGCCAACTTCGACCGCGGCTGGCCGGAACTGAAGAAGAGATACGACGAGCGCTTCCGAAGGCTGTGGCGCTACTACCTGCTCGGCAGCGCGGGCGGGTTCCGGTCGCGGGGGAAGCAGTTGTGGCAGATCGTCATGACCCACCACGGTACCCCGCAACCCGACTGCCGGTTCAGTTGAGCAGCCCCGGACTGCCAGGCTTCGGCCATCGGGCAGCCATCGCGAGGACTTGTGGAAGCGAGGGACCGTCGGTATGAGACTGCTTCTGGTCGAGCCCCTCTACCCTTCGAGCTTCTTCTCCTACGCCTGGCATCACCCGCTTCTGAGGAAGTTCACGAGGAAGCTGCTGGCGCCTCACGAACTGGCCGTGCTCGCGGCACTCACTCCGGAATCGTGGGACGTCGAGATCCGGGACGAAGGGGTGCGGGAGGTCGATTGGAGTGCGGATGCCGGCTGCGATTGCGTGGGCATCACGGGGATGTCACACCAGAAGGACCGCATCCTCTACCTGCTCTCGGAGTTCAAGAGGAGGAATCCGAAGACGAGGACCGTCGTGGGAGGTCCAGCCGTCACAAGCGATCCGCAGGCTTTCGCCGGAAAGGCGGACGTGATTTTCATCGGGGATGCCGAAAGGACATGGCCTCGGTTCTGCGAGGATCTCGAAGCGGGGAAGGCAGCGTCCGTCTATCAGGACCCGGGCTTCCCCCCACTGGAGCTCATGCCCGTTCCCCGGTGGGACCTCGTCTCGGCCCAGGACTACGCCTACTTCCCGATTCAGACGCAGCGCGGGTGCCCGTTCGACTGCGACTTCTGCGACGTGACGGCCAGGAACGGGAGGGAGGTTCGCACCAAGCCCGTGGCGAGGGTTCTCCAGGAGTGGAACTACTTGAGAACGATCAAGGCCGAGGGGATCTTCTTCGTCGATGACAACTTCTTCGGCCGGCCTGCCTACACGCAAGAACTGGTGACCGCCCTGCTGGAGGAATCCCGGAAGCACGCCTGGATCGCCGCCTCGATCACGCAGGCCTCCTGCAACATCGGAGACCGCAAGGATCTGCTCCGTCGGATGCGGGAATGCGGCTTTCACCTTCTCTTTCTGGGGATCGAGACCCCGTCCCGCGAGGCCTTGAAGGAAGCGGGGAAGGCGATCAACCTGAGCGGCTCTCTCTCCGAGAGGATCCGGAACATCCAGAGGGCCGGGATTGTCCCGTTCGCCGGCATGATCACCGGTTTCGACTCCGACGATCTCTCCATCTTCGACAGGCAGTTTCAGTTCATTCAAGAGGAGGCGATTCCCCTCGCACTGCTGTCCACTCTCGTCGCCTTTCCCAACACGCAGCTCCACCGTCGCATGAAGGAGGAGGGACGGCTGCTGGACGACAAGGACGCCCACCTGGACTGGGGCTCCAACTTCGTCACGAAGCACTTCACGGAGAAGGAACACCTGATTCGCCACCACGAGCTGCGCAAGAAGGTCTACGATCCGGAGAACTACGTTCACCGGACGTTGACATCTCTGTCCTACGCGGACGGGAAGTTCCCCGTCATTCGCTTCTCCAATTCGTCGCTGGGCTTTGCTCTGAAGGTGGTCACCTTGAGGGATCTGTGGGAACTGGGGAAGCTGTTGCGCCCAGTCCTCCGGGCGACGTGGAAGCACAGGAAGCTGTTCCTGCAGGTCCCTAACAAGGAGATGGCGGTTCGCAACATCCTCTCCTGGCCGTATTCCCATCTGTTCGTGGAGCACGTCGAGAGGGAATTGCAGAGCCGATTCTCAACGGAGCCGCCGTCATGACCGGAACGTCCCAGGAAGCCACATGTCGACACCAGCGGGTACGGAGGCGAAGAGGGTGAGCATTGAGAATCGCACCGACAGCGGACCCCGGAAGAAGGATCTCTACCGGCTGCCGTGGAGCTTGAACGACAACCCGATCGGCTGGGTCGAGATCACCGATCGGTGCAACATCACGTGCAAGGGGTGCTACCGGACGCCACTCACCGGCCACAAGAGCTTCGACGAGATAAAGACCGAGATCCTCTTCCTGGAGGAATGGCGCAACATCACCAGCGTGCACCTGGCGGGCGGCGAGCCGCTCATCCACCCGGACATCGTGGAGATCGTGCGCTTCGTCCACGGGCGCGGGCTCAACCCCGTGATCATCAGCAACGGCCACCGCCTGGACCGGGCGCTGCTGGTCCGGTTGAAGGAGGCCGGGCTCGCCGAGATCAGCTTCCACATCGACTCGGGGCAGACGCGTCCGGGGTGGACCGGGCGGGATGACGTCGCGCTGAACGAGCTGCGGCAGGAGTTCGCCGACCTGCTGTGGGACGTCGGGGGCGTCAACTGCAACTTCAACATGACGGTGAACCCGCGGACCATTCCGCGGGTGCCGGAGGTCATCCGGTGGGCGGTGGGCAACCGCGGCAGGGTCAGCGGCCTGACGCTCATCACCCTCCGCGGCTTCCCGCGGGAGGGGGTGGCGTTCGCCGCCGGCGAGCGCGTGATCGACCTGGACGCGCCCGCCACCGGCATGGTCAACGACGTGGAGGACGAACTCTCCGACCTCCGGTCAACCGACCTGTACCGGGTCATCCGGGAGAGCTTTCCGCACTACGAGCCCTCCGCCTACCTCGGCGGCACGCAGACGCCCGAGTCCGTGAAATGGCTGATCGCGGGCACCATCTGCTACGACGGGCGGCTGATTGGCTCGGTGTCTCCGCGCACAATGGAGCTGGTGCAGGCGGTCCACCACCTGCGGCACCGGCGCTACACCACGGGCGGCCGCGGCAGAACCGGCCGGGGGATCTTCTTCCTGGCCCCCTTCGATCGGCGGGTCAGGCAGGCGCTGGCACGCCTTCTTGCGACGCCGCGCGGGCTGTTCGGAAGGGTCTCCACCCTGACGCTGAGCCTGATCGAGCCGAACACGCTGCTCCCGGGCGGCGGCTACGAGATGTGTGACAGCTGTCCCGACATGACCTACCACGAGGGACGCCTCGTGAACTCATGCCGGCTCGACGAGTATCGGCTGTACGGCGGGCTCGCCACGCCTGTCGTGCGCGAGCAGCCGACCTTCAGCGCGGACTGACCGGGCGCCGCAGCCCAAGCCAGCGCCTTGGCCGGGTGGCGCCGCTGACGTGGCCGAGGGAGTGAAAGGGGGCGACAATGTGCGCCGACCGGCTGACCGTTCCGTGGGGCCCGAACGACACTCTCGCGCTCGATCTGCCCGAGGGGTGGAACGTCATCGGCGTGCTGGAGCCGAACCCGCTTCCGCCCGCGGCCGACCCCGACGTGGCGGTGCGCGAGGCGCTCGCGCGGCCACACGGGATGCCGCCGCTCAGGGAGGTGGCGCGGGGCGCGCGGAAAGTTGTGATCCTCGTCGACGATCTGTCGCGCCCGACCCCAGCGCACCTGCTGATGCCACACGTCGTTGGGGAGCTCGAGGCTGCGGGCGTTGCGCGCGACCAGCTCACGATCGTCACGACGCTCGGGACGCACCGGGCGATGACGCACGACGAGCTCGCGAAGAAGGCCGGCGGTGTCTGGGCCGGCGCGATCCGGTGGGAGAACCACGACTACGCCGACGCCGCGAAGAACGTCCTCCTCGGAACGACCTCGCGCGGGACGCCGGTCTTCGTGAGCAGAACCGTCGCGGCGGCGGACGTCGTCGTCTCGCTCGGAGTCATCGAGCCGCATGTCATCGCGGGGTTCGGCGGCGGGTACAAGAACCTGATCCCCGGCGCGGCGGGGGCGCAGACGATCGGCGCCACGCACACGCTCAACCTCACCCCGGGCACGTACAACATGACCGGGCGGCCGCCCGAGGAGAACCCGATGCGCCTCGACCTCGAGGAGGGCGGGCGGCTCCTGAACGCGCCGTTTTTCATCGTGAACACGATCCTCGACATGGCGCTCAGGGTCGTCCGCGTCGTGGCGGGGGACCCGGTGGCAGCGCACCGCGAGGGGGTCGCGACTTCCGCGCAGATGTGCGGCGTGAAGATCCCGCGCGAGGCCGATGTCCTCATCACCGGCTCCTACCCGATGGACCTCGATCTCCGGCAGGGGTTCAAGGCGCTCGCCAACGGGATCCGGGCGGTCCGCACCGGCGGCCTCCTCATCGACCTCGTTTTCGCCGAGGAGGGCGTGGGGCACATGGGGATGGGGAAGAAGAAGCCGCTGCTCGGCCGTTCGGCGCTCAGGCTCCTCGCGCCGCTCCTTCTGTGGGGCCTCCCGCGAACGCGCGCGGCGGCGCAGGGGGAGGAGGATAAGGCCTTCACCTACTTCGCGCTCCAGGCGCTCAAGCGCAACGATCTCGTCTTCTACGCTCCGACGATGCCCCGCGAGTTCGCGGCCAACGTCCCGTTCGCCGAGTTCTCGTGGACGCTCGACGAGCTCTGGACAATCGCGCGGAAGCGCATGCCTGGCCGTGCCGACGTCCTCGTCTTCCCCGCGGGCGGCGTGACGTACCCGATTCTCTGAGCCCGCCGTCCCTTCCGGGTACTCCATCGGCACCAGTGTCGTTTCTGATCGGGTGCGATCAGCGGCGGCAGGGGAGCGGTCTGGCCGTGCGGCGTCGACCGCGATGTCACCGTGCTGACCACGCCGCCAGGCGCTCTCTGGCGTATCGGAATCCCATCTCCGCGATCGGGTCGATCTGCTTGAAGTCGGTCGACGCGTAGTCGCCGAGCGGAGGATGCAGCGCCAGGTCCGCGTCGCGACAGGCGGCGTGTGCTCGCTCGTCGGAGGCGAGCGTGAACGCGCGCGTGATCGTCAGGAAGACGGGCAACGCGCGCTTCGGGCGGCGCCAGAGTCCGTCCCAGAGGATCCTCCACCCGCTCGGGGACTCGTCGTACGTGGGCGGAGTAGCCACGCGTATCTCCGTGCCGACGTCAACCGCGATCACCCGCCCCGCGCCCATCCGGCGAAGCGCCGCGACCGGGAGGTTGTCCATCACGCCGCCGTCGACGTGCACCTCGCCCAGGTGGTAGACCGGCGGCGCGAGCCCCGGCACCGAGTTGGAGGCCAGAACCAGCTGTGCGAGCGGTCCTGCGGCGTGGACGTCGACGGTCGCGCGCGTCAGGTTCGCGGTGACGCACGCGAAGGGCAGCCAGAGGTCTTCAATCCGGCCGTGACCGAGCAGAGTCGTCAGCGCGCGCCGCACGCGCCGGCCGCGAACGATCGAGGCCAGCGGCAGCGTGAAGTCGCCCCACGGTCGCTCGCGGGTCCACGCGCGGCATCGATCGAGGACCGCATCCGGCGCGTACCCGAGGGCGTGCACCGCAGCGATCATCGCGCCCATGCTCGTCCCGGCCACCAGGTCGACGGGAACGCCGGCCTCCTGGAGCGCCCGGAGCACACCGATGTGGGCAAATCCGCGGGCGCCTCCCCCCGACAACGCAAGCCCGATGGCCCGTCCCGACAGCAGCCGCGCCAGGCGCGCGTGGTCGGCGACCCAATCCGGACGAACGTGGTGATGGTGCACCGGCGGCCGAGCCGCCAGCCACGCGTCGGTTCCGCTCGGGGCCCTGTCTGCGCCATGCAGCAGCACGAGATGGCAACCCACGTCGCGTCGGCCGGCTGCCGCGAGCGCGTCCCGCTCGAGCGGCGCGGGGTGCACGTCACCGTCGGCGCGCGCCAGTACGACCAGTTCGTCCGCTTCGCGCAGACATCGCGTGGTCCAGGGCGTCAGCGTGGCATCGCAGACGAACACGACCACTTCGGGAGTCGGACCGGCGGCGGCCGCCGCGTCACGCGTCGCCGCAGTCCCGTCGAGCACGATGGTTCGCGCCAGGTTCGAGAGCTCTCTCGCGAGCGCCTCGGCAAACGCGGCGAGCGGGACGTCCGGCCCGCCCGCGACGAGCGCCAGCGTCCGTTCGGAAGGCTGCGCGGCACGCGCTCCGAGCACCCGCTGCAGGCGAGCCACGACCGCGCGCGTGAAGCCGAGCATGGTCTCGGGGTGGCGGTTGACGAGGCGCTCGAACGCCGACCGGGGCAGGCGCAGCAGCTCGGTGTCGCGCACCGCCTTCACCGTCGTTGAACGCGGCGCTCTCGACAGCAACGCCATCTCTCCCACGCACTCGCCCGCGCCAATCTCACCAACAACGTGCGGAATGCCGCCCTCTGGAAGCACCGAGGCTCGGAGCCGGCCGCGCACGACGAACCACATACTGTCACCAGCGTCGCCCGCTCGCACCAGCGCCTCGCCGCCGGAAAGGGTCTCCCACCGCAGCTCCCGCTCCAGCTCCTGCAGCGCGGCCACACCGACGCCGGACAGCAGCTCGGTCCGGCCCAGCCAGGCAGAGACCCACGCGGCATTTGGACGGAAGCGTCGCGTTTCGGACGTCCGCTCGCTCCACTCGACGGCGCGCGCGACTGCCGCCTCGACGGCCGGGTGGCCGACTCTGAGGTCCCTCCACGCAGCCGCGTCCAGTGCGCCGAGGACGGACGGTTCCAGCGCCTCGACCGATGCCGAGCGAGGCGCCCCCAGAAGCAGATCGCTCTCGCCCACCAGTTCGCCTGGGCCGATTTCAGCTGGCCGCTGTTCGGCCTCACCCTCGCCCGCAGTGATCGCGCCAAGCCGTCCGTGCAACACCAGGTAGAGCCGGTCGCTGGCCTCGCCCTGCCTGAAGAGCACATCGCCCGGGGCCATCACCCGTCGCTCGAGGCGACTCGCAAAGGCACGGCCGTCGTCGCCCCCCAGCGCTTGGCCTATCGGGGTGGCCGCGATCTCGTCGTACGTGATGCCGGGGAGAGAGTCCATGTGTCGGTGGCCGGGCGCCCCCAAGGGCGCGGATGACATTCGTGCCTAAGCGTGATCCGGGGGGCCACCATTGTCAAGGCCGCGTGGCGACCTGTGTCGCGACCCACGGCTGCACCTAACGCTGTGCCTGAGCGGGGGCGGGGCGCGATCTCGGCACGACGAGCGGCTGCTTCTGATAGCGCCGATTACGTTAACTCGCGAGCGGCAGACGAGCGGAAACCGCTCTAATGCTATCGTTTGTGCCTGAGCGTGCGGACGATTCGAGGACGCCTGACGCAACCGGCGGTGAACTTCACGGTCTGCGTCCGGCGGACTACGACGGCTCGTCGTTGAAGATCCAGCGTGCGGCGCGGTCTGGCTGCCAACCTGCACGACCTCGGCGTCGCCGACGTTGTGATCCAAGCGATCTTGCGCCATACTAACGTTTCCGTCACTCGAGCGGCGTACATCAAGAACGACGCCGCCGACCCGCGAAGTCTGGCGGCGATGGAAGCGCTCGAATCGGCTGTGTGCAACCAGCATGCAGCTGCGGTGGGCGACGCCGAATCGAGAACGGACGTAAAGCCTTGACAACAGTCATGTTGTCAGTAGCGGTGAGGTGGCCGAGAGGCTGAAGGCGGCGGTTTGCTAAACCGTTGTACGGGCTAAAACCTGTACCCAGGGTTCGAATCCCTGCCTCACCGCCAGCCTCCGCTCGCCTTCGGCGAGCTTCGGCTAGGCTGGCGAGTCTTCGTTTCGCGAAGGCTGTCTCGCCGTAGCTCGCGCAGGGGCGGAGGCGGAACTGGCCCGGACCTCCACTCTGCACCTCCCACCGCCGCGTCCCTCGAAATCAGAGAGCTCGGCTAGGCTCGGCGGCTCCGAGGACTCACCGTCACGACAGAGCAACACGCCAACCGGGAACTAAAGGATGGCCCTCATGTAGCCCTGCGCCCACGCCGTGCCGACGTCCGATTGCCTCGTGGGCAGATTGTAGTGATCGGTGGGCAGGTGCTCAGACCGCAGGTAGCCGTTGTAGCCGATCTTCCGGATCGACGCCACCAGCTTCCGGAAGTCAATATCGCCCTCGTGGAACCAATACTCCTTTTCACCCTGGCCCGTCTTCACGTTCCGGATGTGGATGTAGTAGATCTTCTCGGCAACAGGCGCCGGGATGTCATAGATCTTTTCGAGTTCGCCGTGCCACACATTCCCGGTGCAATAGCAGATGCCGTTGCATTTGCTGGGCACGTCCTTCATGAGCTGAATGAGCGCCGCCCAGGTGTTCAAGCGGCCGCTGCTGTGGCTGGCAATGCGAACTCCGGCAGGCTCGAATTCCTTCATGAGCTTGCTGTAGAGACTGACCACGTCTTCCCACGGTCCGGTTCTGGGTACTGGCACGAATGCTGACAGAAGATCCGCCTTCGCCGCGTTCATGGCCTGCAAGCTCTTTCGGAGATTACCGAACTCCTTCTCGGCGTCGGGGCCGGTGCCCGCGAGCGTCCTCGGGAGTGAGGCCATCATCGAGTGAAACACCAGGCCGGCTTCCTCGATCTTCACCCGTATGGCCTTCACGGGTTCTGCTTCGATGAATCCGTTCTGCTGAAAGCCGGGAACGCGCACCCACGGCACCGAGAGGCCTTCCATCTTCAGGTCCTTGGCGTACTGGATGGTCTCTTCCACCGTGCAGTCGCCGATGTTGCCCACTTCTGCGACGAACTTGATCGAGCCGCCCTTATTGCGCTCAGCGGCGGCGCTCTGGTTGGCCAGGAGTTCGCCGGGAACCGCGCTGAACGCCGCAGCGCCGGCAGCGACGGCGCTCGTCACAAAACTCCTGCGACTTGACTTGCCCATCATGTCCCTCCTTCATGATTCTACGGACCCCTTCTATCCGGGAGTCCGGTTCGGCATCCAGAACGGGCACAGTATACCCGGGAGCACCTTCGCCGGCATGGTGGCCCGGGATTCGCCTGGCCACCAGCCTTGGTGCCGCTTGCGTCGATTTCACACGGCCCCCGCGGCCCTCGTCAAATGAACAACGGGGACGGACCGGGCGGCCGACGGGCTACACTGGCAGGCGGAACTGCGGATGACGACTCCAATCACGCTCGAAGACATCGCGCGGCAGGCCCTCGGTGGCGACCGCGAGGCGCTCGACGCCCTGGTGCGGGCCCTTCAGGGGGACGTCTACGGCCTGGCCCTGCGGATGCTGTGGAATCGCGAGGACGCCGAGGACGCGACGCAGGAGATCCTGGTCCGCATCGTGACGCGGTTGTCGCGCTTCGGCTTCCGGAGTCGCCTGAAGACGTGGGCGTTCCGGATCGCGGTGAACTACGTCCTGGACGTCAAGAAGAGCGCCATCGAGCGGCTGCACCTCAGCTTCGAACGGTTTGCCGACGACCTCGACAGCGGCCTGCAGCCCGCGAGCGCCCGCGACACCGATGAGTCGTTGCTCATCGAAGAGGTGAAGGTCAGCTGTTCCCTGGCGATGCTCCAGTGTCTGGATCGGCCCCACCGGGCCGCCTACGTGCTCGGCGAGATCATGGAGATGTCCGGCCCGGAGGCAGCGGAAGTCCTGGCGATCTCACCGGAGCTCTTCCGGAAGCGCTTGCAGCACGCCCGACAGGCGGTGCTCGCGTTCATGAAGTCCCATTGCGGCCTGGTCTCCGATTCCGCGTCGTGCCAATGTCATCGCCGGGTGGCGGCGGCGTCGCTGACCGACGATGCCCGCGAGGCAAGTCCCGTTCAGTTTGCCCGGCAGGCCTCGTCGTTTCAGGAAGCCCGCGCACTGGTGCGCCAGGTGGACGAGGCGCGTTGGGCGCTGGAAGTCCATCGCACCAGCCAGCCTCGCGCGGCGTCGACCGACTTTGCCCACCGCCTCCTCGACGCGATCGACTTGTCGCGGGATACGACAGCATGATCACGGCCGACCGCGGTCAGTTCACGGAGACGACGATCCTCCCGACGGCATCGTTGCGTTCCATCAACTCGTGAGCCAGCCCGATCTGATCGAATTCACACGATCCTGTCGCCTGTCTTCCAAAGAAGAGGACCGAGGGCGGCCCGGACGTGTGTGCCGAGCGAGTGAGGCAGGAGTGGAGAGAATGGACAGACGACAAGTGATCAAGGCCACGCTGGCCGCGGCCACATGCCGATCCTCTCCTCTACTCAGATCCGGCCTGGGAGGTTACCCTGATACGGGAGAGCGGCGAGCGCGGGGGCTCGCCGCTCTCCCCGGAACACAGGGCGTTCAACGACGTTGATCGTTGAAGGAGGACAGAGCCATGCAGAAGCGCACATTGGGTAAGAGCGGGCTGGACGTCTCGGCGCTCGGCTTCGGCTGTATGGGCATCAGCCACGGCTATGGGCCGGCCGCGAGCCGAGAAGAGGGGATCGCGATCGTTCGCGCCGCCGTGGACCGCGGCGTCACCTTCTTCGATACCGCCGAGGCGTACGGACCGTTCACAAATGAAGAACTCGTCGGAGACGCGCTCGGCCCGGTTCGCGATCAGGTGGTGATTGCGACCAAGTTCGGCTTCACGTTCGAGGGCGGGAAGATTGCGGGGCTGGACAGCCGGCCCGCGCACATCCGGGAGGTCGCCGAGGCGTCGCTGAAGCGGCTCAAGACGGATCGGATCGATCTCCTGTATCAGCATCGCGTCGATCCGAACGTCCCGATCGAGGACGTCGCGGGCACGGTGAAGGACCTCATTCGCGAAGGCAAGGTCAAGCACTTCGGTCTGTCCGAAGCGGGCGTGAAGACGATTCGTCGTGCGCATGCCGTCCAGCCGGTGACCGCGCTGCAGAGCGAGGTACTCGCTGTGGTGGCGGGAACCCGAACAGGAGACGTTGCAGGCGCTCGAGGAACTGGGCATCGGGTTCGTGCCCTTCAGCCCACTGGGCAAGGGATTCCTCACCGGGAAGATCGACGACACGACCACGTTCGCGAGCACCGACTTCCGGAACGTCGTCCCTCGTTTCACGGCCGAGAATCGCAAGGCGAATCTGGCGTTCGTCGACTGGCTCACGAAGTTCGCGGAGCGGAAGGGCGCGACGCCGGCGCAGATCGCCCTCGCGTGGCTGCTGGCGCAGAAGCCGTGGATCGTGCCGATTCCGGGGACGACGAAGCTCCACCGGCTCGAGGAGAACCTCGGCGGGACCATGATGCAGCTGAGCGCCGATGACCTGGCGGAGATTGATCGCGCAGCATCACAGATCGAGGTCCACGGCGCGCGCTATCCCGAGCACCTGCTGAAGATGGTCGGGCGCTGACGTCCCGGCCGGCGAGAGCGATCCGGAAGAGGCGGAGAAGCGGGGGGACTGAAGGAGCCCCGGTGTGGCATACTCCGGGCTCACGTTGTCAGGTTGGCTGGCTGAGACAAGGAGACCGTCATGTCGCTTCGTATGTCGGTGTTGGTAATGGCAGCGCTCGTCCCTTTCCTGGGAACCCTCCTGGCCCAGCAGCCGGAGATTACCAGCGCGTCCTTCCGCAAAGAGTACCTGGAGAAGTTCCCCTGGACGCTGGCCAACACGACCGCCGGAGACGCGATGCTGCTGCGCATTCTCGTCGAGTCGACGGGGGCGAAGAACGGCGTGGAGGTGGGGACGAACACCGGCTACGGCGCCATCAACATGGGGATCGGCTTCGAGCGGACCGGCGGCCATCTCACTTCGATCGAGATCAATCCCCGCACGGCCGCGTCAGCAAGGAGCCACCTGGCCAAGGTCGGATTAGACAAGGTGGTCACGGTCATCGAGGGCGACGCGTTGAAAGTCCTGCCGACGCTACAGGGCACCTACGACTTCGTGTTCATCGACGCCCTGAAGCCGGACTACCTGAAGTACCTGAAGGCGCTGGAACCGAAGCTGAAGCCAGGCGCCATCATCATTGCCGACAACGTGATCGACTACGCCGCGCAGATGCCGGACTTCCTCGAGTACGTCCAGTCGAGTCCGCTCTACGACACGCAGATCATCCGCGCGTCCATGCAGAAGAACGACGGCATGACGATCAGCTACAAGATCCGTTGATCCGAGACCTGGCGCCGGGCGCCCCGCTCCTCTGGCCGGAGGTAGAAGCCATGATGGTTCGTAGAATCGCGCCGCATCTTCTTGCGATCGCGGCATCGAGCGTCGTCCTGCTCGCGCAGGCTCCGCCCTCCGGCGCCCCCGCCGTGAGGTCCCCTGAAATTCTGTCCGACGGACGCGTGACGTTCCGACTGTTGGCTCCGAAGGCGACGGAGGTTCGGCTGAACGGACAATGGCCCGACGGCACGAACGTGGCCATGACCAAGGACGACAACGGCGTCTGGTCCGTCACGGCCGGCCCCCTGAAGCCGGAGTTGTGGATGTACAACTACACGGTTGACGGCGCCCGCGCCATCGACCCGCGCAACGTCAACACCGCGCGCGACGGCGCCAACTACCTGAGCACGTTCTTCATCAACGGCCCGGGTGCCGCCCCGTATCAGATCACGGACATTCCGCACGGATCGCTCAACATCGACTGGTACGCGTCGCCGTCGCTGAAGCTGACGCGCCGTGTGTTCGTGTACACGCCGCCGGGCTACGGCTCTGGCACGACGCGCTATCCGGTCCTCTACCTGCTGCACGGCGGCGGAGGCGATGAAGAGGCTTGGACGAGCATGGGCCGCACGCCGCAGATCCTCGACTACCTCATTGCCCAGGGCAAGGCGAGGCCGATGATCGTCGTCATGACCAACGGCAACGCCAATCAGGCAGCAGCCCAGAGCCTGGTTCCTCCCGCTCCGCGTGCCGGCGGCCCGAGCAGCAGCCCGACGGCCGCGTCGGTGCTGGCCTTTCCTGAGAGCCTGGTGGCCGACGTCGTACCCTACATCGACAAGACGTATCGAACCGTGGCCGACCGCCAGAACCGTGCCGTTGCGGGCCTGTCGATGGGCGGCATGCACACCGCCTCCGCCGCGCTGACCCACCCGGACACGTTCGCCTGGGTGGGCTGCTTCAGCGGCGCCTACCCGGTGTGGCCCGGCGCGCGGAAGATCGTGGAGATGGGGACGGTCGCCCCGACCAGAATCCGGACCCGGCAGGAACGAACGCCTGAACATGGAAGCGGTGGACAAGCTGTTCCCCAAAGTGAACGGCAAGTCGGCCGCGTTTCGTCTGTTCTACGTTACGGCCGGCCTCGACGACTTCGTCCTCGAATCCGGTCGCGACTTCCTCGACTGGCTCAAGTCCAGGGATATTCGCTACGTGAACGTGGAAACGCCCGGCTACGCCCACGTCTGGCCCTTCTGGCGGGTGGCCCTGATGGACCTCGTTCCGCGGCTCTTCCAGCCGGCGTCCAGTCAGAGCTGAGATTCAGCTCGGCGCGCTCAAGGCCGCCGCGGACACCACTCCTCCTCGCCGCCATCGTCGCCGGGCGCAAAATGCCGCGCCCGGCCCACTATACGAATGAGTGCGGGTGATGGCGTGACACCATGACGGGCGAAACGGACCGCTACTACGTCGAACGGTGTCTCGACGGCCACCGCGAGGACTTCCGCCATCTCGTGCTGCGGTACCAGAAGCCCCTCCTGGCCGGCATCCGCTGCCGCCAGGCGCGGCGAGACGAGGCGGAGGACGCCGCACAGGAGGCGTTCGTCCGGGCGTTCACCGGCCTCGCGACGCTGAAGAAACCCGACTCGTTCTTCTCGTGGCTGCTGGGTATCGCCTATCGGGTCCTGCTGGAGCGGGCCGACCGCGAACGGCGCGAGCGCGTGGCGCTCGCACAGGTGGCGGCTGAAGCGCCGGGGGCGGCGAGGGCCGAGCCGTGGTCGGGCGATGCCGCCCTCGAAGCGGCGCTGGCGGCGCTGCCGGAGCCGTTCCGCGAGGTGGTGTTGCTCCGCTACTACGGCGGCTGCTCGTGCAGTGAAGCGGCCGAGCGGCTCGGGCTCCCCATCGGCACGGTGACCAAGCGGCTGTCGCGAGCCTACGAGGAGATGCGACGCACCCTGGCGGTCCGAGATCGGGAACAGGAATAGCCATGTCCTGCGAGCAGTACCCGGGAAGACCTGATCGGCGTCCTCGAGTCAACGGCAACGCCGGAGACCGCCGAGGCCGTCCGGAGGCACCTCGACACGTGCGAAGCATGCCGCGTCGAGATGCAGCAGTATCGCGCACTTCGTGCGCGCCTCGAGGCTTCGGCCGCCGCCGCCGCCCGGCCCGCGCTCGAGGATCAGGTCATGGCGCGCGTGGCGAGAACCGGTCCTGGCGTGCCGCTCGCAGAAGGGCTCGACGGCTGGCTCTCGCGACTGTACCTCGGCGCCCGGGCCTGGCGGCTTGGCCTGGGGACGGCCGGCCTCGCCGCGGTGCTCGTCGCGGCCGCGGTCCTGTTCTTCCACGAGCCATCGCAGGCCTGGAGTATCGAGCAGAGCATCGCTGCGACGCGGCCGTTCCAGGCCCTCCACCTCCGTGGCACCCTCGGCGGAACCTCGCGCTTCGAACTGTGGGCCCGGACCGCCACTGACCGGCCACGCTCGCAGCGACTGCTAATGCGGATTACGGGAGGGCCGATCGTCTGGACCGAGGGCAACACGACGCACTACTACCAGCCGGGGAGCGGCGTCGTGTACACCGACGATGCACTGACGGCGGGGTTCAACCCGTGGCCGGGACCGAGGCTCCTCGAGATGGCGAAAGCAGCGGGGTCACGCACCGTCGACACCCGCTGGCGGTTCCCGAACCGCAACAGTGTCGTCGTCGAGTTCAGCGTGCTCTCGAACCGTGGCCCCATGTCGGCGCGCCTCGAGTTCGATACGGAAACGAAGCTGCTCGTCGGCTTGAGGCAGTGGGACAACATGGAGCGCCGGGGCCTTCCCGGCTTCGAGTCGGACGACATCACCTTCCTGCCGGACCTCCCGGACGAGGCGTTCTCGGTCGACGTGCCCGCCGGCGTGAGGTACCAGCCGAAGGACGTGGAGGTTGCCGAACCGGTGCTCGGCCTGCTCTCGCTGGAGGACGCCGGCATCCCGACGCAGGGTCTGCCGCTCGACGAAGCGAGCCGCCGCATCGTTGCCGAGATGTGGCAGGCGCTGCTGAAGGGCGATCTCGAGGGCTTCAAGCGGCTCTGCCCGGTCACGCGCAGCCTCAGCGGCGACCTGCTGAAGCTCATGCTCGGCGGCGGCGACAATCCGGATGCCGCCGTGGACGTCGTCGCGGTCGAGCCGGGAGTCCAGCGAGGTCACTCACGCCTGGGCCCCGTGTCGGTGGTGACCAGCCGCGTCCGCCACCGCGACGGCGGGCTCTACGAAGAGAAGATCATCGTGCAGCACCGCCTGGCGGGGTCCGCGCCGTCGTGTGTCATCTACTCGATCTACGGCCAGCCCTATCGGCTGGAGTGACCATCTGTCCCCGCGCTCCCAGCCCCAGAGATACCTGGGTTGACGACGCGGAGTGTGAGTCGGCCGCGGCTCGGCCTCCCACTCCGCAAAGCCGGGAAAGGCTTTGCTTCGGGGAGGACCCTTCACCGCGTCCTCCGAGTCGGTGTCAACGCACGTGAGCTCCGGCGTCAGTGCGCGTGGGTGGCTTCAGTTGTGCACGTGCACGTCCCAGCCGAGATAGATCTCCATCGCCTCGGCGAGCGCGCCTGCGCACCTCGAGGCATTCATCGCGGCGTGGTGCTCGAAGCCGTTGCCGGCAGATGATCCGCATCAGCGCCTGCAGGTCCGGGCACCTCGACGACGGCGCGCGTGCCGAAGGTCTTCAGCGGATCGTCGGTGAAGCGGCCCTCGCCGACGTAGGCCCTGATCCGGCCCGACCGGTCGTCGGTCGACACCCGGCCGAAGGTGACCGGCGACCCGCCAGGCGTCCGGCCCGCCAGCGCGCCGTACGTGTTCTGCTCGCCGAGCGTGGTGCCGAGAATCGGCGCGGTCGCGATGGTCGCGTCCGGCACGAACGCCTTCGCCCAGTTCCCGCAGTGGAAGAACACGCACTTGTTCGGGTCGTCGCCGTAGTTGTTGTTCCAGTCCACGAGCGCGCTCGGCCTGCCGGAGGCCAGCTGCAGGGCGTACATGGACACCGCGCCGGCGACGTCCACCTCGCAGGCGCTCGGCATGAGCTTCTCGCTCATCATGCTCATGATCGTGCAGCAGTTGACGCCGTAGTTCTGCTGCAGCGAGCTCCAGCACTGGATGGCCGTGGCGTCGCAGGTCGAGCGGCGTCGCCCACTCGAGCACGACGACGCCCGAGCTTCGCCATGAGCACGAGCGACGGCGTCAGGCACGCCCGGCGCGGCGGCGTAGCCCGTGATCTCGGCGAGCTTCTGCCGTCACGCGCGGGATCGTCGTCGCTCGAGTCGCCGCGCGCCCTCGAGCACCTCGGACAGGTCGAGCGTGCTGACGCTGATGCCGGCCGCCTGCAGCAGCTTCTCGCTGTAGCGCGTGGTGTTGAACGCGTTCGGCCGCGCGCCGATCGCGCCGATCCTCGCGCCGCGCAGCCCCTTCACCACGCGGCAGACGCCGAGGAACTGTCAGCAGTTCCTCGCCGGAACTCCGGCGACGAGACGTGCACGCGTGTGCCGCTCGGTCAGGCTGAAGGGGATGCCGTACTGGTTCAGGTTGTTGCAGACCGAGACCTTGCCGCAGAACGCGTCGCGGCGCCGCTCGACGTGCAGCTGCTCGAGGTCGTCGGGGTAGGCCTGCACCAGGACGGGGACGTTCAGCTCCGGAGAGCTTCAGCGCGTCGGCCACGCCCTTCTCGTCGCCGAAGTTCGGCAGGCAGACGAGCACGCCGTCGATGGCGTCGCGGTGCCGCCGGAACAGGTCGGCGCAGGCCTTGGCGTGCTGCCCACGTCTCGACGGCGCCGAGCTTCGGTCTGCTGCTCGCCGAGCAGCACGCACTCGACGTCCGAGCGACTCGCACGAGCGCCAGCACGTCGCTTGCGCGCCTCCGAGACGAGCGACGTCCGGGAAGAAGTCGCGGTTGCCGATGATGACGCCGAGCGTGTGCCTGGCCATGTCTCTCCTCTACTTGCGGGCGAAGACGCCGAACTGGTCGGCGTTGGCCTGCGTGATCAGCTCGCAGTCGATCGACTGCTTCTCGGGCTGGCCCGTCGAGCCCTTCGTGATGAACGCGTGCGCCTGGTCGACCGCCAGCCTGGCGATGTAGGCGGCCGGCTGCAGGACGGTGGCCTTGATCTCGCCGGCCTTGATCGAGGCGATGGCATCCGGGCTGCCGTCGAAGCCGACGACGACGACGTGGCCGAGCCCGGCGCCCTTCAGCGCCGCCATCGCGCCGAGCGCCATCGTGTCGTTGCCCGCGATGACGCCCTTGATGTCGCGGTTGCCCTGGATGAGCGTCTCCATCTTCTGGAACGCCTCGCGCTGGTCCCAGTTCGCGCTCTGGCGCGCCACCATCTTGAGGTCCGGGTACTTGTCGAGGACGTCGTGGAACCCGCGGCTGCGGACGGCCGCGTTGGTGTCCGACTCGCGGCCGACCAGCTCGATGTACGCGCCCTTCTCGCCGAGCAGCCGCACGAACTCCTCGGCGCCGAGGCTCGCGCCCTGGTAGTTGTTCGAGACGATCTGCGCGGCGGCGACGCCGGTGACGTTGATCTCGCGGTCGATGAGGATCGCCGGGATGCCGGCGGCCTTGGCCTTGCGGACCGCCGCCACCGACGCGTCGGCGCCGGCGTTGTCGAGGACGATCGCCGCCACCTTCCTGGCGATCGCGACGTCGATCAACTGGTCCTGCTTGTTCGCGTCGTCGTCGTGCACGTTGACGATCGGCTCGTAGCCGAGCTCGCGGGCGCGCGCGGCCGCGGCCTCGGCCTCGGCCTTGAAGAACGGGTTGTCGTGCGACGGCGTGATGACGGCGATCTGCCTGCGTCCGGCTCGGCGTCGGCCCCGGGTCCGCTGCCCGACGGAGCACGCCGACGCCAGCGCCGGCGCAGCCAGCACAGCAGCGACGCAGGCGACACGGACCGAGAGCGCGGCGCCCATCACGATGACCTCCTCTGGAACTGGTCGAGGACGACGGCGAGGACGATGACGAGGCCCTTGACCACCATCTGCCAGAACTCCGAGACGCCGAGCAGCACGAGCCCGTCGGCGAGCACGCCGATGACGAACGCGCCGATCAGCGTCCCGCCGATGGTGCCGCGCCCGCCCATCAGCGACGTGCCCGCCGAGGACGACGGCGGCGATCGCGTTCAGCTCGAAGGTCTGGCCCGTCGCGGGGTGCGCGGCGCCGAGCTGGGCCGCGATGATGAGCGCCGACCAGCGCCGAGCAGAAGCCCGAGATCACGTAGACCAGCAGCTTGACGCGCCGCGACGCGCACGCCGGCCAGCAGCGCCGCGCGCTCGTTGCCGCCGACGGCGTAGACCTGGCGGCCGAACGGCGTGTAGCCGGCCACGAACATCGCGGCGGCCGCGAGCGCGGCCATCACCCACACCGGCGACCGGGAGGCCGAGAGGCTCGGCGGTGCCGAGCCAGCGTGAAGCCGGTGTTGCCGAGGTCGGCCGAGCCGGCGAGGTTCGGGAACGTGGCTCCGTCGGAGGTGAGCAGGGCGGCGCCGCGCGCGACGTACAGCGAGCCGAGCGTGGCGATGAACGGCGCGACGCCGAGCCGCGCGACCAGCCACCCGTTGAGCGCGCCGACCGCCATGCCCACGGCGAGCGCGATCGCCACGACCAGCCAGGTGTGGAGGTAGACCACGACGCCGAAGGGCTGGCAGCTCGAGGCCGCGGCTCGAGCAGCGCGCCCGCCACGATGCCGCACAGGCCGGCGATCGACCCGACGGAGAGGTCGATGCCGCCGCTGAGGATGACGAACGTCATCCCGATGGCGAGGATCGCGTTGATCGCCACGTGCTTGACGAGGATCGACAGGTTGCCGGTGGTCAGGAACTCGGGCGACAGCAGCGAGAAGGCGACAGCCAGCAGCGACGAGCGCGATCGACCGCGCGGAGCCGGACCAGCGATCGGCAGACCGCCCCGGCGCCGCGACTAGGATCGGCCATGCTGCCCTCCCTCGCAACGGCCGGCGACGACGATGCGGCCGCCGCCAGCACGTCGGCCGTGGCCGTCGCAATCGGCAGGTCGACGACGATGCGGCCCCGAGCCATGACCAGCGACGCGCGTGGCGGTCGCAAGAACCTCCGCGAGATCCGAGGTCGCGAAGACGACGCCCATGCCCTCGCGCGGCGAGTCGCTGCAGCGCCTCGAGGATCTCGGACTTGCGCGCCCACGTCGACGCCGCGCGTCGGCTCGTCCACGAGCAGCACCTTCGGGCGGCTCATCACGCCGCGCGCCAGCACGACCTTCTGCTGGTTGCCGCCGCTCAGCGCCGTGACGGGCGCGTCGAGCGACGGCGTCTTGACCCGCAGACGCTCGATGAACGGCGTGCGCGGCGCGGGACTCGGCGCGCGGCGAGAGATAGCCGTAGTGCGCGAGCCGGCCGAGGCGTCGACAAGCGTCACGTTGTCGCGGACGGTGAGGCGTCTGGACGAGGCCCGACGCCTGCCGGTCTTCGGGCACCATGGCGAGGCCCGGCCTCGACGCGCTCGCTCGACGTCGAGTCCGGTCGCAGCGTCCGCGCCGTCGAGCACGACGTGCCCGCTCGCATCCGCGTGCAGGCCGAGGAGCGACTCGAACAACTCGGTGCGCCCCGCGCCCATCAGCCCGTAGAGGCCGACGACTTCACCGGCGCCGCACCTCGAACGACACGGCGTCGAGCGCCGTGCGCCCGGGCCTTGCCGGCAGCGCTGAGCGCCTCCACGCCGAGCACCACGCGCATCCGGAGTCGACGGTCGAGAGCCGCGTTCGCGCCGCGACAGCGCCGCCGCCGGTCATGCGCTCGACGATCCACGGCACGTCGACCTCGCGCGCACCGGCGCCGCGCCGACCACGCGGCCGTCGCGCAGCACCGTCACCTCGTCGGCGATCGCGAGCAGTTCCTCGAGCCGGTGCGAGACGTAGACGACCGAGACGCCGTGCGCGCGTGAGGTCGCGGATGACCTGGAACAGCACGGGGACCTCGGCGGCGGTCAGCGCGGAGGTCGGCTCGTCCATCAGCAGCACGCGGACGTCGTGGACGAGCGCGCGGGCGATCTCGACGATCTGCTGCTGCCCGAGCGCGAGGCGACCGACGAGGCGTCGCGGAGGGATGGACGTCGTGGCCCAGGCGGGCGAGCGCATGCCGCGCGGCATCTTCCTGCGGCCTGCCACGCCACCGTGCCCCACCGCGTGCGCCGCTCCCGTCCGACGAACAGGTTCTCGGTGACGGTCAGGTCCGGGAAGAGCTGCAGCTCCTGGTGGATCATCGCCGATGCCCTGCGCGGCGGCGTCGCCGGCCGACGCGAACGAGCACGTCACTGTCCGTGCAGGCGAAGACGCCCGCTCGTCGGTGGCTCGACGCCGCGCGAGGATCTTCAGCAGCGTGGACTTGCCGGCGCCGTTCTCTCCGATCAGCGCGTGGACCCGCCCGCTCTCGAGGCGGAAGTCCACGCCCGCGAGCGCCAGCGTGCCGTCGAAGGCCTTCGTGACCTGTCGGGCCTCGAGCACCGGCGCGACGGCGGAGGCCGTCACCGAACACCTCCGGCCTGGACCTGAATCGGCACGATGTCGAGGCTGCCATCCGGCGGCGAGGGTGCGCGGCGCCGAGCACGGTGACGGGCTTGTCCGGTGAGCGCCTCGAAGGCGACGGGACCGAGCACATCCCGCAGCACGCGGTCGTGCAGCGCGTTGGAGACGGCCGCGAACTCGAACTGGTTCGCGAAGTCGTTGAAGCGGATGAACGCGTCGCGTCGCGGAGCGCCGGTCCCCCTGAGACCGGGCCGATCTGGATCGGCCACCTCCCCTTGCGGCCCATCGGCCACGCGCACGCGCGCGAGGCCGACCCGTGAGCGGCGATCGACTCGCCGTCACGATACCCGTGGCCTTCACGAACACCGCCTGGCGCGAGGGCGCGGACGCTCCGCCCAGGTCGCGAGGGACTGTCGGGCGGCGCTCACGTCGACGGCGGTGCGCGACGCCTCCTCGAGAACGCGAGGCCACGACTGCTCCGCGAAGACAACCGCGTCGAAGGCCGGGACGGGATCGTCGTACGAAGCGGACGGACCGTCCACGGCCGAAGGACGGCGAGTGCTGCGACGAGCAGCACGACCAGGCCGAGTCCGCGGAAGCGGGATCGGGAGGGAGGAGTGGCCATCGCCTCACTCTGCCAGCGTCGTTCGCGCCCGGGCGACGGCGTCCTTCCAGCCCGCGTAGCGCCGGTCGCGCTCGCCGGCGCTCATGCGCGGCTCGAAACGCGTCACGGCGCGCGGCAGGTCCGCCAGCGCGCTCGAGGGACGGCCAGACGCCGACGGCGAGGCCGGCGAGCCACGCCGCGCCGCGAGCGGAGAGCTCGGCCGCGTCGCTGCGAACGACCGGGCAGCCGAGGATGTCGGCCTGAAACTGCATCAGGTCGTCGTTCCGGCTGGCGCCGCCGTCGGCGAGGAGCACCGTCGGCGCGGTGCCGTCCTCGCGCATCGCGTCGAACACGTCGCGCACCTGGTAGGCGATCGAGTCGATGGTCGCTCGCGCCACGTGCGCCGCGGTCGTGCCCCGCGTCGCTCCGCAGAGCAGGCCGCGTGCCTCCGCATCCCAGTACGGCGCGCCGAGCCCGGCGAGCGCGGGCACCAGGTAGACCCCGTCCGGGTTCGTCGACCGATGCGCGCGAGCGCGGCCACGCCGCCTGCGCCGCCGGCAAGCCGAGGAGCCGGCCCAGCCAGTCCACGGCGCCGCCGGTCACGGTGATGTTGCCTTCGAGCGCGTACGTCATGCCGGCCGGCAGCGCCCACGCGACCGTCGTCGACAGCCCGTGACGCGACGAGACGGGCGACCAGGACTGGCGTCATCAGCGACGATCCCGTGCCGTACGTCGCCTTCACGCTGCCTTCCGCGAACGCGGCGTGTCCGAACAGCGCGGCGTGCGAGTCGCCAATGGCGCTCGCCACCGGAATGCCGGCCGCGAGCCGACCCTGCGCGACCGTCGTGCCGAACACGCCGCTCGACGGCCGGACCTCCGGCAGCATCGCCCGCGGAACGCCGAAGATATCCAGCACCTCAGCGTCCCAGGCGCGCTCGCGCAGGTTGAACAACTGGGTGCGCGACGCGTTCGTGGCGTCGCAGGCGTGCACCGCGCCGCCCGTCAGGTTCCAGAGCAGCCAGGCGTCGATGGTGCCCGCGCACAGGTCGCCGGCCGCGGCGCGGCGCCTGCCGTCGGGAAGCGAATCGCAGCAGCCAGCGGATCTTGCTGGCGGAGAACAGCGGGTCGATCGTGAGGCCGGTGCGCGACTCGAGCAGGGGCGTCGCGGCCTTGCGCGCCGAAGCTCCTCGCAGAAGGCGGTCGTCCGCCGGCACTGCCACACGATGACCGGGCCGAGCGGCGCGCCCGGTCGCGCGGTCCCACACCAGCACGGACTCGCGCTGGTTGGAGATGCCGATGGCCGCCAGGCGGCAGTCCCCGGCGGTAGCGAGGCACTCGTCGATGGCGTCCCCGACGGTCCCCACAGCGATCGCTGCGTCCTGCTCGACCCAGCCGGGTTGCGGGAAGGCGATCGCCACCGGCCGTTCCGGCACGCGAGACCACCGCGCTGTGGTCGTCGAACAGCAGGACCTTCGTGTTGGTGGTGCCCTGGTCGATCGCGAGGATGCGGCGTTCAGGCACAGACAGCCTCGCTATTCCCCGCGGACCAGGGCGCGCGCGGCGCTCCGGATCCCCTCGGGCGACATCCCGAAGTGCTCGAGCAGGAACTCCGCTGAGCCCGTCGGTGCAAACACTCCCGGGACGCCGAGCATGCGCATCCTGACCGGGTGAGACGTCGACCACCACCTCGGCAACGGCGCTGCCAAGTCCGCCGTGGATCGTGTGCTCCTCGACCGTCACGATCGGGCCGCGCAAAGCGGCCTCGACGATGGCGTCGCGGTCGATGGGGCGGATGGTGGACACGTTGAGGACGGCCGCGCTGATGTCCGTCCGCCTCGAGGAGCGTCGCGGCCTCGAGCGCCGAGGAGCACGGTGACGCCGGTTGCCACGATCGTGACGTCCGATCCCTCGCGCAGCCGCGCCGCGCGGCCGAACTCGAATTCGTAGTCGGCCGCGTGGACGTTGGGCACCGGCAGGCGGCTGATGCGCAGGAACACCGGGCCGTCCATCGCGGCGGCCGCCCGGACGGCCTGCGCGGTCTCGACGGGATCGGCGGGCACGACGACCGTCATGTTCGCGATCGCGCGCGTCCAGGCGAGGTCCTCGATCGAATGGTGCGTGGGCCCGAGCTCACCGTACGCCATGCCGCTCGACATGCCGCACAGCTTGACGTTGTGCCGGCTGTAGGCGACGTCGACTTTGATCTGCTCGAGCGCCCGGCCGGTGAGGAAGCAGGAGGCGCCGCAGGTGAACGGGATCTTGCCGGCGCTCGCAAGCCCTGCGCTGACCCCCACGAGGTTCTGCTCGGCGATCCCGACGTTGACCAGCCGGTCGGGAAAGCGCTTCTTGAACTCCTTCAGGTTGAGACGAGCCCACCGAGTCGTTCGCCACGGCGACGATGCGCGGATCGGCCTCGGCGAGAGCGACGAGCGTGTCGGCGAACGCGACGCGGCAGTCGGCCTTCGCGCTCATGCCGTCCCTCCGTCCTCGCCGAGTTCTTGCAGCGCGAGATGGCAGCTCGGCGTCGGTGGGCACGCGGTGATGCCACTCGACCCGGTCCTCCATGAACGAGACGCCGCGTCCCTTGACGGTGCGTGCGATGACGCAGGTCGGCCGCCCCGGCTCGACGCGGCAGCGCGTCGAAGGTACGGGCGAGGGCCGCGTGATCGTGGCCGTCCACCTCGACGACCGCCCAGCCGAACGGCGCGCCACCGGTCGGCGAGCGGCTCGAGGGCCACCGTGCGTTCGGTGCGCGTCGCCCTGCTGGAGGCGGTTGCGGTCGACGATGGCGGTCAGGTTGTCCAAGCCGAACTGGCTCGCCGCCATGGTTGCCTCCCAGTTGCTGCCCTCCTGCAGTTCGCCGTCGCCGGTGAGCACGAACGTGCGCCACTCGGCTCGGTCTCATCTTCGCGGCGAGCGCGGCGCCGACCGCGATCGGCAGGCCGTGGCCGAGCGGGCCGGTGTTGGCCTCGACGCCCGGGACCTTGTTGCGGTCCGGGTGGCCGCTGAGCATCGAGAGCGGCTGCATGAACGTGTCGAGATCCTCGCGCGGGAAGAACCCGGCTTCGGCCAGGGTGGCGTAGAGCGCGGCCGACGCGTGGCCCTTGCTGAGAATGAACCGGTCGCGGGCCGGGTCGCGCGGGTTGCCGGGATCGACGCGCAGCGTGTGGAAGAACAGCGTCGCCAGGATGTCGGCAGCGGAGAGATCGCCGCCAGGGTGGCCGAGCCGGGCGGCGTGGACCATGCGCAGGCTCGCGCGGCGGATGAGCAGGGCCTTGAGGGCCACGTCAACGTAGGAGAGCCGCTCTCGCACTCCGAAACCTCGATGTCGTCGCGAAGACCTGCAGGTGGGAGGCTGACGCGCCTCCAGAGTCGCTGCGGACGATACCCCGCTGGGCAGGGGGGTGTCTAGCCGAATCTCGGCGGCAAGTTCCAGGCTTCCGAGGTGCCCGCGAGGGAACGTCTACGGTTCGAGCGCGGGAAGCGAACGCAGGACGCCCAGGCACAGTCCCAGCAGAATCCTCGAGTGTCAGGCCAAGCCGGCCGCACTCCGCCGTCAGCGTGGCGTCAATCCGGTCGGTCGCCCCCTTCTGCGTGAGCGTCGAGACGACAGAGGCCGGCGTCGCCGCCGTCGCCTCTGGCGAGGGGAAGCGCAGGCCGCTGGCGCGCACCGCCCGGTACCCCCGGTCGGCGCAGTAGAGCGCGTGCGCGATCGGCGAGGTTCTCGGCAAGCCCGCCACGTCGTCGTGGGTCTGGACGGCGTGCACGATGGCATCCGAGAACCCCAACCCGGCGAGCAGACGCGCGCCGACGACGCCGTGCTGGGAGGGATTCGCGCGGGTC
This sequence comes from uncultured Acidobacteriota bacterium, assembly GCA_963784455.1. Taxonomy (GTDB): domain Bacteria; phylum Acidobacteriota; class Vicinamibacteria; order Vicinamibacterales; family Fen-181; genus FEN-299. The sequence continues at coordinate 51,683 of CAWARN010000008.1, forward strand.
TCGGCCAAATCGATGTCGTGCAGCAGGCCTGCCAGCGCCCACTCCTGGCGATCGCCGCCTGCCCGGCGCGCCAGCGCCGCCATGATCCCCTCGACTGCGAAAGCGTGCTCGAGCCGCTCGGGCTCCGACACACGCGACCGCAGCTCGTTCAGGGCTCTCGCGCGTGCCACGTCCGTGGCCTGTCCCTGTGCGGGGCCGAGCAGCGCGAACACCAGAGCCGCCAGCATCATCCCCATCGTTTCTCCACGGCCATTGTCGCAGAGCGGGCGCTGATTGCGGTGTTTCATCACCGAGGCGACCCGGGTGATAATCACGACGCATGGCCGACCTCTCCCGTGAGTTTCAGATCTTCGCCAAGCCGGCCGGGGCCCTCTGCAACCTGGACTGCCACTACTGTTACTACCTGGAGAAGGAGCGCCTGTACCCCGAGAGCCAGGTCGTTTCGGATGTCCGACGACCTGCTGGAGGAGTACATCGTTCAGCAGATTGCGATCGTCCCGGGAAGCGAGATCCTCTTCTCCTGGCACGGCGGCGAACCGACTGTTCTCGGGCTCGACTACTTTCGCCGGATCGTGGAACTCCAGCGCAAGCACTGTCCCACGGGCAAGCACATCGCGAACGGCATCCAGACCAACGGCGTTCTCCTGACAGACGAGTGGTGCCGCTTTCTTGCTGCCGAGCGCTTCGGCGTCGGCCTCAGCCTCGACGGTCCAAGGGCGCTGCACGACGCCTATCGCGTGGGCAAGGACCAGGGCGCCACACACCAGCAGGTGATGCAGGGCTATCGCATGCTGCGGAGGCAGGAGATCCCCGTCGATCTGCTCTGTGTGGTCCATGCCCAGAACGTCCGGCGCCCGCTCGACGTCTATCACTTCTTCAAGGAGATCGGGGCCCAGTACCTCAGCTTCATCCCCCTGGTCGAGCCCCAACCGTCCTCTGCCGGGCGGCGTGAGCGAGCGCACGGTGCCGGCGGAAGCCTTCGGCGACTTCCTCTGCGCGATCTTCGACGAGTGGGTTCGAGAGGACATGGGCCGGATCATCGTCCAGAGCTTCGAAGAAGCCGCCAGGCCAGCGTACGGGTTGAAGCATTCGCTGTGTGTCTTCCGCCCCACCTGCGGGGACGTGCCGGTGATCGAGCACAACGGCGACGTCTACCAGTGCGATCACTTCGTCACCCCCGAGCACCGACTGGGCAACATCCGCGACACCCCGCTTGAGGAGCTTCTCGAGAGCCCGGCGCAAGAGGCCTTCGGGCAGGCCAAGCAGGAGACGCTACCGCGCGCCTGCCAGGCGTGCGACGTTCGCGCGATGTGCCACGGCGGCTGCCCGAAGGACCGCATCGTCCAGGCGCCCGACGGCGAGCCGGGCCTGAACTACCTCTGTGCCGGCTATCGGCGCTTCTTCACGCACTGCCGTCCGTATACACTCCGCATGGCGGCACTTCTGTGGGACGGGCAACCGCCCGAACTGCTGATGGAGCAGCTCCGGGCCGAGGAAGTCGGGGCGCCCGCTGATGCCGGGCGCAACGACCCGTGCCCCTGCGGAAGCGGCCGCAAGTTCAAGAAGTGCTGCCTGCAACCACGCACGTCCTGATCCGACGGTGATTCGAGAGGAGGAACGATCGTGCATTCCGACGAAGCAGCGAGTCATGGATTGAATCGACGGGACTTCATTGCGGGGACGACCTCGGGCGTGTTTGGCGCACTGACGCTGGGAGCGGCGGCGCCCACGCAAGCGCAACAGGCCGCGGCGAAGTCGCAGCCCGCAGCGCCGGCGGGCAGAGTCTTCTATCGCGCCATCTCGGGCGAGACCGTGCAGATGCGCGGGCATCAGGGCGACACGATCGACGCGTACCTGGCGCGCCCGGAGGGGACCGGCAAGTTCCCAGGCGTGGTGGTCGTCCACCACATGCCCGGCTGGGACGAGCCGAGCATAGAGATCACCCGCAAGTTCGCCCAGCACGGCTATGCGGCCATCTGCCCGAACCTGCATTTCCGCGAAGGCAAGGGGACGCCCGAGGCCAATTCCGCCAGCGTGCGCGCGGCCGGCGGGATGCCGGACGACCGTTCGATGGGCGATGTCGAAGGCGCCATGCGCCATCTCCGCGCCCTGCGCTATCTGAACGGCAAAGTGGGGATCATCGGCTACTGTTCCGGAGGCCGGCAAGTCTACCTGGCCGCCTGCACGGTCAAGGGAATCGATGCCGCGGTCGCCTGCTACCCCGGCGGCGTCGCGGCGGGCAGCGCGGGGCTGACGCCGCGGCAGCCCGTGGATCCGCTCGATCTCACGAAGGACCTGAGCTGTCCGTTGCTCGGGATCTTCGGCAAGGAGGACAAGCGCCCCTCGCAGGAACACGTCGCCAAGATGGAGGCCGAACTCAAGAGACTCGGCAAGACGTACGAATTCCATTCGTATGACAATGCCGGGCACTCCATTTTCGCCACGGACCGTCCGGACTACCGCCCGGCCGTTGCTCAGGAGGGGTGGAAGAGCATTTTCGAATGGTACGCAGAAGTACCTCGGATGAGCGCGTAGCCAGCGTTCCAGGCGCGGCCACCCGGTCGAGCGCGCCGGTCGGGTGGTCGATCTCGTGCCGCAGCAGGAGGTGCTCGTCGATGAAGACCGTCGCGTTGCCGTCCGGCGAACAGGTGCTGGCGCTGGGGCTGGGAACCTGGCACATGGCGGAGCGGGCTGTCGCCCGGGACGAGGAGATTGCAACCCTTCAGCATGGCATCGACGAGGGGGCGAGCCTCATCGACACCGCCGAGATGTATGCCGACGGCGGCGCCGAGCAACTGGTGGCCGAGGCGATCAGGGGCGGCGCGAGAAGGTCTTCCTGGTCAGCAAGGTCTATCCGCACAATGCCGGTCGCACGAGCACGATTGCGGCCTGCGAACGAAGCCTTCGGCGCCTGGGCACCGACACCATCGACCTCTACCTGCTCCACTGGCGCGGACGCATTCCGTTGGCCGAGACCGTGGGCGCGTTCGAGGTCCTGCAAGCGGCGGGCAAGATCCGTCACTGGGGCGTCAGCAACCTCGACGCCGCCGACGTGCAGGAACTGCTCGGTGCGCCCGCGGGAGACCGGTGCTCCGTCAATCAGGTGCTCTACAACCTGTCGACGCGAGGCATCGAATGGGACCTGGAGCCGCTCTGCCGCCGTCACGGCATTCCCATCATGGCCTACTCGCCCCTGGACCAAGGTCGGCTGCTGAAGCACCGCCGGTTGCTGGAACTGGCGTCCTCGATCGGGTTGACCGCCACCGCGCTGGCCCTCGCCTGGACGATCCGCCGCGACCAGGTCATCACGATCCCCAAGGCGGCGACCAGGCGACATCTCGACGAGATCCTGGCGGCCCGGAACGTCGAACTCGGGCCGGACGTCGTCGGCGCCCTCGACCGTTTGTTCGAGCCTCCGGCCGGCCCCGAACCGCTCGCGATGCTGTGAGGCGCCACGCGACGCGGGTACCACGACAGGGCTGTCATGCCCTATACTTCGGGCCATGTGGCGCTACTTGCTTCTCCTGATGCTGCCCCTCGCGGCGGCCGCCGCCCAGCCTCCGGCGACTTTCCAGGCGCACGTCCTCGCCGAGGACCTGCGGGGCGGCTATCAGGTGGCCGTGGCCGATGTCAACGGTGATGGCAAGGCCGACCTGATCGCGCTGGCCCAGTACATGGACCAGTTGTTCTGGTTCGAGAATCCCGGCTGGCAGCGCCACGTGCTGGCGACGGGGCTCAAGGACATGATCAATTGCGAGGTGGTCGAGCCCGGGCGGGAGATCATCATCGCGAGCGGTTTCAACAGCCAGGCGAGCAGGAGCGAGGGCATCGTGTCGGTGCTGCGCGCGGGGACGGACGTGCGGCAGCCGTGGACAGCGACGGAGATCGACCGACTGCCGACGTCGCACCGGCTGCGGCTGGCGCGCATCGACCGCGGCCGGCCCGTCGTGGTGAATGCGCCCCTGACGAGCGCCAGGGCCGAAGCGCCCGACTACCGCGAGCCCACGCCGCTGCTCTACTACCGCCCCGGCGAGTGGAAGCGCGTGGTGATTTCTGAAGAGGTGGTGGGGGTGGAGCACGGCATCCTCATCACCGATTGGGACGGTGACGGGCTGGACGACATCCTGACCGCGAGTTTCTCGGGATCCACGTCTACAGCCCCGACACGGGCAAGTGGAAGCGTGCGCAGATCGCAGCGGGCGATCCGACCGCCTGGCCGAAATCGGGATCCAGCGATCTCGCGCTCGGACACCTGGGAAAGACGCGCTTCCTGGCAGCCATCGAGCCGTGGCACGGCAACCAGGTGGCGGTGTACCGCCAGGTTGGCGGCAAGTGGGCGCGACAGGTGATCGACGATTCGTTCTCCAACGGCCACGCGTTGGCGACGGCGGATCTCAACGGCGACGGGCGCGACGAGATCGTCGCGGGGTACCGCACGCGCGGCAACACGTACATCTACACGGCGGGCGGGAGCGGCGAACAGTGGACGCGTACGACACTGGACGAGGGGATGGCGTCGGCTTCCTGCGCGGCTGCGGACCTGAATAATGATGGGCGCGTGGATATCGCGTGCATCGACGGGACCCGGCTGAAGTGGTACGAGAATCGAGGCGGGAAATGAACGGCCGAGGCTCTCTGCAACCTGGACTGCCTCCGCGCCGCGTATCGACGCTTTTTCACGCACTGCCGCCCCGCGCACTTCGGATGAGCGCGTAGCCAGCGTCACCACATCAGGATGGGGCCGAGCCTTCCAGCGAACGTCCGGATGTCGGCAATCTGGTCCGCCGTGGCGACGAATTCGAACGCCGTGGCGCTCACCGCCCCGGTTCGCCCTTCCAGAATGGCCGCCAACATCTCCGGCAGCACGGGGCATTCGTCCAGTGCGCCGAGCAGCGCGTGCCACGCCGGCGTGTCGAGGATCGCGAGCACGTCGAGCGCGTCACGCGCGCGCCACGGCGTGCCGGCCTTGCGCTGCTTGACGAGCTCGCGCCGCAGGATCACGAGCGACTCCTGGGTGCTGGAGTCGATCGACCGGACGTTCTTCAGGACTTCAATCAGCTGGCCTGCCACGAACATGCTCGACTCGTGCAACACGGCCCACCCCGCCTGGAACACTTCCACCAGGTCGTGATCGGCGAGAAACAGGTCGGGCACGGGTGCGTCATCCGCGACCGGAGGCGCGAATTCCGGCACGCCGGCTTCGGTCCAGCGAGCGTGCCAGAACTCGAGACCCAGGTTGCAGGTGGCGAGAGCCGCGTCCGACGCATCCCGGGGGAAGAAGGGCCGTGCCTGGACCGAGCACCCCGCCATGAGCGCGTTCGCCAGGAACGCCAGTTCCCGGCTGCGCGCCAGGAACGCGCGCTCGTCCTCCCGGCGCACGTTCTCCATCAGCGCGTGCACGCGCGAACGGCGCGTGCCGCGGCCGGCCGGCGCTTCGAGCAGCGCGCGCGGGCGTTCGACAGGCAGGCGTGCCTCCGCCAGCAGAACCGCGACCGAACGGACGACGTCGCCCACATCCCCGGTCGGCGAAGTGCCTGCCGCGGTCTCCGGCGGGTTGGCGGGCTCGCCGGCCGGTGGAGCCGCCTCGTCACTCGGGCCGAGGTAGGCCGTCGCCACGGGGTTCGCGGCCGCCGTACGAAGCGACCCGCGCAGGGGCTCTCTGGCCATCTGGAGGAACGCCCGCGCGTCCGCGGGCGTCGGGTACCCGCGCTGCAATCGTCGCTGTTCCCTTTCGACGGCCAGGTCGTGCAGCAACTGCTCCGGGTCGGCCAGCAGGGAGCCGAGCCCGTCCGCTTCGGGCCGCGAGTTGGACAGCCGACGGCAGCCCCGCATCACCGTGTCGAAGTACTCCCGGTGGTCGGCTTCGAGCGCGACCAGCAGAGCCACGATCGCGTCCCAGGACTCCTCCTTCCTGGCTCGCAGCACGTAGCCCCCGACGTCGCACGCGAGGCCCTCGCGTGCCGTCGCCCCGCCGTCCATGACGTCGCCCTCCCCGGACCAGGCCGAAGCGAATGCGGCGCGGTCGAAGACGCGGATGTGGCCACAGAGGCCTGCGATCACGAGGGGTGGGTCGATGCGGGCGACGACGGCCGCCGCCATCGTCCCGCCGATCCCAACGAGGCCTTCCAGCCATTCGCCGAAGCGCGCGCGGTCGAATTGCTCGTCCAGCCCGGCATCGGCGCTTCGCCAGAGATCGAGGTCGAGAACGGACGTCAGCTGCGCGGGAGTGGCGGCGGCGAGAAGCTCGCCGCAGGCGTCGATACCCCGATGCCTGACGACCATGTGCAGGGCCTCGGGCGGCAGATGAGGAACGACGCGCGCCAAATCGGTGGCGTCGAGAAGGCGTGCCAGCCGGTCCCCATCCTTCGACATGAGCGGGCGATGATACCGGAACCGGCCTCGAAGAAACAGTCTCGAAATGCACACGGCTGAGCGAGGGACCATGACAGCCTGTCGGGAGCGGCGCCCCGGGGAGGATGTAGAATGACGGGTCGTACGTCAACCAGGAGAAGCTTGTGAAACTGAGAACCGCCCTCTTCGTCTTCATCGCCGCGGCGCCATGCGCGTTCGCCCAGCCGCCCGCTGCGCCGCCCGTGGCCGCTCCGGCGGCAGCGCCCGGTCGCATGGCCGCCATCGTGTCTCCGGAGGTGGCGCCAGACGGGAACGTGACCTTCCGTCTGCGCGCGCCCAATGCCAAGGAAGTCTTCGTCTCCGGCATCGGCCGCGCGCCGGCGCCCGCCGCAGCAGGCGCGCCGGGCGGCGCGCCTGGCGGAGCGCGGCTCGACATGCAGAAGAACGAGCAGGGCGTCTGGACGGCGACGACGCCGGAGCCGATGAAGCCCGGCATCTATCAGTACACCTTCAGCGTGGACGGCCTGCGGATCCCGGACCCGGGCAACAACAAGTTCCAGACCGGGTTCAACAGCGCGAACTCGAGCCGCCTGGTCGTGCCGGGCGGATTGTGGTCGCCCGCCTCCGGGATTGCCCGCGGAGCCGTGACCCGCCACTTCTTCCATTCCACGCTCGCGGGTGACGATCGCGACTTCTGGGTCTACACCCCGGCCGGCTACGACGCGCGGCGCAAGGAGCAGTATCCGGTCCTCTTCCTGCTGCACGGCCTCGGCGACGAGGCGAATTCCTGGATGGAGAACGGCGCGGCCAACGTGATCCTCGACAACCTGATCGCCCAGGGCAAGGCGAAGCCGATGATCATGGTCAACACGCTCGGCTACGGGTATCCGAACGGTCCGGCCGGCGCGATGCGCGAGGGGATGCTCGAGAACTTCAGCAAGATCGTCCTGCAGGAAGTGCTGCCGATCGTGGAGAAGAACTATAACGTCGCGAGGACGCCGAGCATGCGGGCGATTGCCGGCCTCTCGATGGGCGGCGCCGAAGCCACCTTGACCGGCCTGAACCACCTCGAGACGTTCGCGTACGTCGGCTCGTTCAGCGGCGCCTACGTGATGTGGCCGGGCGCGATGCCGCCCGCCGCCGCAGCCGCGCCTGGCGCGGCTCCCGGCGCTGCCCCTGCCGGCGCACGGGGCGCCGGCGCGCCTGCCGCGGGTGCCGGCGCTGGCCGCGGAGGGCAGCGTCAGATCACCAGCGAGACGATCGCGAAGGCGTTCCCGACGCTCGACGCGAAGGCCAACGCCAGGCTGAAGCTTCTCTGGATCACTTGCGGAACGGCCGACGGCCTGGTCGGCGTCAACCGCACCTTCAGGGATTGGCTGGACGCGAAGGGCGTGAAGAACACCTACATCGAAGTCCCGGACATCGGCCACGTCTGGCCGTTCTGGCGCCAGAACCTCGCCGACTTCGCGCCGCTGCTCTTCCAGACCGCCAAGTAGCGCGTGCCGCACCCCGGTGTGCGACCGGCGAGTGGCTCCGCAAGGGGCGACTCGCCGGTTCGCCTTGCGACGTCCTACCGCAGCCTGTCCGGGCTGAACACAAGCATCGCCGAGCCGTAGGTGGCCTGACGGCCGCTGCGGGTGCCCATTTCGTATGGGCCCGTCTCGGCCGTGCCGTCGAGGACCTTCTCGGTCACGATCCGCATGTCGGTGATGTACTGCCGCGTCAGCTTCACCTTCTCCTGTTCGTGATGCCCGACGTACAGCTCGTCGATGCCGTCCTTGAGCCCCTCAAGCTTCTTCACCGACTGCAGGTAGGTGGTGAGCGGCAGCGCCGAGATCTGCATCCACACCATCGTCGATCCGATCCCGTCGCCGGTCATCGCGTAGCGCCCGGCGCGATCGAGGAACACCACCGATCCCGGAGTGTGGCCCGGGATGGCGATCACCTCGAGCTTCTTGCCGCCGAGGTCGAGCACGTCGCCGTCCTTCAGGTCCCGGCGTACCGTGGTGGCGTCCTTCGGCAGCAGCCCGGCGTCCGCGGGGTGCACGAGCACTTCCGGGAAGTACTTGATGCCGCCGCTGTGGTCGCCGTGGCCGTGGGTGAGCGCCACGAGCAGCCGCTTGTTGCCGATCAGGCCGTCGACGACGTCCTTGAGGCCCGCCTGGCCGGTGCAGGTGTCGATGAGCACGGCGTCCTTCGCGCCCGCCACGAGGTACGCCGTGGACTGCGTGCCTGCCACCGCCTGGATCCGCCACAGGCCCTGACCCAGGACATCGACGCGGTAGTTCTGCGCCGGCTGCGCCTGTTGCGCCGAGAGCGCGACCGCCGCCGCCAACGACACGATGAGAGAAAGGAAGCCCTTTGTCATGAGCGCCATTCTGAAACGGGTCGGCCCGGGATCGCCAGCGAAATCAGTTGGCTGCCAGATCGGGTTGTATTTATCGTTCCAAATTCATTTCCTATATCGTTTCTAAGATCTACACTAGATGTTGTATTTGTTGGTCTAATACGCATGTTACAGTGTGCTATAATGGTTTCGCAGTGAATACGATTTCAGCCGAGCTTGCCCGTGGAGTCCTTCGCGCGGCTGACCTTCGGCAGAGGCTCGGGGTCTCGCCGGCGACCCTGATGCGCGCCGTGCGGGACGCCGGGCCTGGCATCGTGCGGATCGGCCGAGCTCGCGCTTCGCGATACGGGTTGCGTCAGTCATGGGCGGGTCTCGACGCTTCGCGCGTCCCGGTGTTCCGAATCACGGAAACGGGCAGCGCCCAATCGGCAGGTGAACTGGTCACGCTGGCGGCGCGTCAGACCGTCTGGATGCCCGCCGGCACGGTGGCCGACGGGCTGCCGACAGAGATCGCGGATGCGCGGCCGTCAGGGTTCCTGGGGCGGCAGTTTGCGGCGATGCATGCCGATCTCCGGCTGCCGGCACGCGTGGCTGACTGGTCCGATCACCACATCCTGATGGCGATGTCGCGACGCGGTGAAGACCTGCCCGGCAATCTGGTCGTTGGCGATGAATCGTTTGCCCGCTGGCAAGCGCTCGAGACGGGGACCACGACGCGTGACGACTACCCTGAGCTGGCGGACGCAACGATCGCGGGGCATCCCCCCGGCTCATCCGCGGGTGGCGAGCGTCCGAAGTTCGGGGTGTTCGTTGATGGGCGGCACAGGCTCGTCAAGTTCGCAGCACGCGGCGGCGCCGGGGACGCTGTCGCGAGGCGCTGGTGCGATCTGCTCGTGCTCGAAGCGTTGGCGCTCGACGAGGTGTCTTCACGCGGCGTGTCCACACCACAAACACGAATCGTCGAGACGCCTTCACACTGGTTTCTCGAGAGCGAACGGTTCGATCGCGCAGGAGCGCGGGGGCGCATTGGAGTCTCGAGCCTGGCGGCCGTTCACAACGACCCCGCGGACTCGTGGGCTCGGGCGGCCGTGTCTCTGGCAGACGCCGGGCGCCTGACGCATGAAGACGCTCGCCGCCTTCGATGGCTTGACGCGTTCGGCGCGCTCATCGGCAACACGGACCGACACCAGTACAACATCCTCTTCTTCACTGCCGGTCCAGGCCTCCGCCTCGCGCCGGCGTTCGACCAGGTGTCGATGCTCTATGCGCCGTTGGCCGATGGCCAGGTGCCGCCCAGGACGTTTGTCTCGCCGCCGGCGACTTCTGACACGCTGGACGTGTGGCAAGACGCGCGCATGGCCGCGGGTGAGTTCTGGGGGCGCGCAAGCGACGATGGTCGTGTGTCGGATGACGTCCGGTCCTGCTGTGCCGCCAACGCCGCAGCATTGAGGTAGACTTCCACCGACGGCAACACGATGCTTTTCATCCGCGACCAGAAGCAATGAAGTGCCTGCAGGTCGCCCAGCAGGGCAAGTAGGCCTCATGCGCACCAAACGCCGTTCGCGTGCGTCCTGCTCGCCGGCATGGCCTCGTCGGCCATGGCCTCTCAGGACTGGCCGATGTGGGGCGGCACTGCGCAGCGCAACATGACGTCCGCCATGAAGGCTCTCCCGGACTCCTGGGATGCCAAGAACGGGACGAACATCAAGTGGAAGGCGCAGCTCGGTTCCACCTCGAACGGAAACCCGGTCGTGGCCGATGGGAAGATCTTCCTCGGCACCAACAACGGCAACCCCAGGAATCCCGAGATCACGGGCGACAAGGGGGTGCTCATGTGCTTCCGGGAGTCCGACGGCAAGTTCCTGTGGCAGGCCGTCACGGACAAGCTGGACGGGGACACCGACTGGCCGGAGGAGGGCGTCGCGTCATCCCCGGCGGTGGAAGGGAAGCGGCTCTACTACGTGAGCAATCGCGGGGAGCTGACGTGTCTGGACACCGAAGGATTCATGGACGGCAAGAACGACGGTCCGTTCCAGGACGAAGTCCGCAAGGGACCAACCGACGCCGACATCATCTGGACGCTCGACATGAGGAAGGAGCTGGGCGTGTCCCAGCTCTTCATGGCGAGTTCATCGCCGGTCATCTGGGAGGACCTCGTCTTCGTCGGGACGTCCAACGGCCGGGACAGCGGCGACGAGAAGGTCCTCGCCCCGAAAGCGCCCAGCTTCCTCGCGGTCAACAAGAACACCGGCAAGGTCGTGTGGCAGGACAACTCCCCGGGTGAAGGCATCCTGCACGGCCAGTGGGTCTCCGCGGCGCTCGCCGCGGTCGACGGCGTTCAGCAGGTGTTCTTCCCGGGCGGTGACGGCTGGCTCTACGCCTTCAACGCCCGAACGGGAGAAAAGCTCTGGAAGTTCGACTTGAATCCCAAGGACGCCGTCTGGCCCAAGACGCGCAACTACGGCGTGTCCACACCCGTGTTCAGCGAGGGCCGTGTGTTCATGAGTGTCGGGCAGGATCCGGACCATCCGAACGGCGTCGGACACGCCTACGCCATCGATCCCGCTCGCCGGGGCGACATCACCGAATCAGGCCGGGTCTGGCAGTACGACAGGATCGGCCGGTCCATTTCGACGGCGGCGGTCGCCGACGGCATGGTCTATCTCTCCGACATGAAAGGGATCCTGCACTGCCTGGACGTCAAGACCGGGAAGCCGTACTGGACGTACGACACGATGGCGCCGGTCTGGGGGTCGCCGCTGGTGGCCGACGGCAAGGTCTACCTGGGCGATCAGGACGGAGACGTCGTCGTCCTGAAGGCGGGCGCCGAGCTGAAGAAGATCGCCGAGATCGACATGGGCGGCTCGGTCTACAGCACGCCCGTGCCCGCGAACGGCGTGCTCTACATCATGACGCGGTCGGATCTCTACGCGATCGCGGCGCCGGGTGCGGGAACGAAGTGAGTCGGAGCAACGGAAGACGAAGGCTCGATGGAGGATAGAGACGTGCGAGCGCATCCCGCAGGCACGCTCATCGTGGCGCTCACGGCACTCCTGGCCGCCACCCTCGTGTGCGACGCGGCGCCACAATCGTCGGCCTATGTCGACGCCTACGTCGCACGCCCACGGGTGATCGTGCTGACCGACATCGCGAACGAGCCGGACGACCAGATGTCCCTGGTCCGGTTCCTCCTCTACTCGAATCAGTGGGACGTCGAGGGGCTGGTGGCCACGCACGTCGACGTGGATGAAGGCCCGGGTCAGGCCGGATGTCATCCTGTCGGTGCTGGAGGCCTACGACAAGGTCCAGCCCAACCTCCTGAAGCACGCGCCGGGGTTCCCGAGCGCCGCATCGTTGCGTGCCGTGGTCATGGCTGGCCAGGCGGAGCTACGGCATGGCGGCCGTCGGGGAGGGCAAGGCCACGGCGGGTTCCGACCTCGTGCTGCGCGCCGCGGCGAAGAGCGACCCGCGGCCGCTCTGGGTGATCGCGTGGGGCGGCACGAACACCCTGGCCCAGGCGCTCGCCGACGCCCGCCGCACGCTCCCGCCGGCCCAGGTCGATGCCATCGTTTCGCGGTTGCGCGTCTACGCCATCTCCGACCAGGACGATGCGGGGCCGTGGATGCGTCGCGAGTTCCCCGCGCTGCGCTGGATTGGGATGCCGTCGACACAGAACGGCGAGGAGTACTACCTCGCCACGTGGACCGGCATCAGCGGCGATCGCTTCTACCGCAACGGCGTCGGCGCCGACTTCTCGACGTTCACCGACGAGTGGGTGAACGCCAACGTCCGCAGCAAGGGCCCCTCGGCGCGCTGTACCCGCACCCCTGCTGCATCCACGAGGGCGACACGCCGACGTTCCTCGGGCTGATCGACAACGGCCTCGCCGGCGCGATGAGCCCGGCGTTCGGCGGGCTGGGGCGGCCGCTACGTGTGGCGGCAGCCGCACGGCGAGACCCGCCCGTTCTGGACGCAGGGCGGCGACTCGTTCCCGGGGAACGACAACTCGCGCGACACCGTGGGCGGCATCGACGGCCAGGAGCACACCACCGACCAGGCCACCATCTGGCGCTGGCGAACGGCGTTCCAGCACGACTTCGCGGCGCGCCTCGACTGGTCGATCAAGGCCCCTCGGCGAGGCCAATCACAACCCGATCGTGGTCGTGAACGGCCGCCCGGGACGGAACCGCTGGAAATCGCGGCGGCCGTCGGGGAACGGATTGTGCTGGATGCCGCCGGCACGAGCGATCCGGACGGAAACGCTCTGCGGTTCTCCTGGATGTACTACCCGGAAGCGGGCATGGGCATCCCGGATCTGCCCCTTCGCGCGCGCCGGGGCGCGCCGGCTGAAGTTGCCCCAGGGCAGGGCGGGATTCCCCCGTCTCCTGCCGGCGGGCCGCGTCAGCCGCCGCCGCGCGTGACGATTGAGAACGCGAGCGCATCGAAGGCCATCGTTGTCCCGACGGTCGCCGGGATCGCGCACGTGATCCTGATCGTGGAAGACCAGGGGAGTCCCAGCCTCACGTCGTATCGCCGCATCATCGTCCACGCGAGGTGATCATGAACAAGATGAGCCTCGCTCTGCTGGTGACGGCACTGTTCTGGTCGGTGCCGTGCCTCGGGCAGCCTGCAGGCCTCCCTGCGCTGGGCGGGTTGGAGCTTGCGGCCGACAAGACGGACATCGAACGATTCCGGATCCCGCTCAATGAGACGTTCTCGGCGTCCACCTTCGCCTACACCGCAACCGTGGACGCCAGCTACACGGCCTACGTGCTCGTCACGGCAAAGACAGCGCCCGGCCGGCGCGACAGCCTGGCTGTCAACGGAACGCCAGTCGGCCCGGGCGAACCTCACAAAGTCGCGCTGTCTGCCGGCGTCAACACGATAGACATCGTGGTTGCGGCGGGACAGGGCGGTCCGTCGCGAACGTACCGGCTGACCGTGACGCAGAAGGACATGGCAGCAGAGTACCGAACCGAGCCCCTCGGAAAGGGCATGTGGCGGATCCGGGACTTTGGGGGCTTCGTCGCCAACGAGGACATGTACCTGATTGAGGGGAGCGAACGGGCGATGCTCTTCGACACCGGCATGGGCCGGGGGGACCTGGCCGGCGTCGTCAAGTCGCTGACCAGGCTGCCCGTCGATGTCGCCCTCACGCACGGGAACCGCGATCACTTTCTCCAGGTCGATCGATTCCCTGACAGCACGGTCTACATGTCCGCGAAGGACATCACGCGGATACCGCCGGCGCTCGTGACGGCGAAGTACAGGTGGGTCAAGGACGGAGACATCATCGACCTCGGTGGCGGTCGCAGGTTCGTTGTCGCCGAAGTGCCCGGGCACTCCCTGGGCTCGGTGCTCTACATCGACATGGCGAACAAGGTCGCGATCACCGGTGACGCGATCAGTTCGGGCGGCATGGTCTACATGTTCTCACCGACCTGCGCGGCGCTCGACGAGTACCTGGCCGGCCTGAAGAAACTGGAAGCGCGGGTCGAGCGCGCTGGATGGGCTGACGCTGCTGGTCGGTCACCACTACCAGGAACGGACGCCGCTGCAGGGCCGCGCCGGCAAGCAACTGATCGCCGACATGAGAACGGCGGCCGAGAAGGTGCTGCGCGGCGAACTGGAGGGCACGCCGGCCCGGACGGGTCGCGACGGGAGAGTCATCGAGTTGCGCCAGTTGACCGTCGGGACTCGCGGGCCTCTGGTACAACCCGAAGAACCTCGTGACGGACCCTGCGGCCCTCGGTTTCCTCGAGGTTCGAACGCCTGCCGGCAAGCCCGTCGTTCCCAGACCGATCTTCTCGTCTCTTCAGACGAGCTACACGGCCTCCGTTCCACCCGACGTCGCGTCGGTGGACATCGTCCCGACGGCCTACAACCCGAAGCATCGGGGCATCACGATCAACGGGAAGGCCATCGGGTCCGGCGCGACATTCGTCGGAGAACTCGGCCGCGACGAAACGTCGTTCGCAATCGTGGTCACGCCGGAAACCGGGCCGGTCCGGACCTACACGGTCGTCGTGACCCGTCGCCAGGATGCCTCGACAACTCCGCTAGAATGAACATGTCCTCCCCACGAGTCCGATTCGCCCCTTCGCCCACCGGCTACCTGCACGTCGGCGGCGCGCGCACCGCGCTGTTCAACTGGCTCTACGCGCGGCGAACCGGCGGCGACCTTCGTCCTGCGGATCGAAGACACCGACATGGAGCGCTCGTCGTGGGAGATGGTGGCCGGGATTCTCGACGGCATGAGGTGGCTGGGCCTCGACTGGGACGAGGGCCCCGAGGTCGGCGGGCCGCACGGGCCCTACTTCCAGTCGGAGCGGCTCGATCGCTACCGCGAGGCGGCGGCTCGCCTGGTCGCGTCCGGCCGCGCCTACTACTGCTACTGCAACCCGGACGACATCACGGCGAAACGCGCCGCGGCAGAGGCGGCGGGGCAGTCGTGGTCGTACGACCGCGCCTGCGCCTCGCTCTCCGACGACGAGATTGCGGCGCGCGAAGCGGCCGGCGCGCCGCGGGCCATCCGCTTCCGCATGCCCGACGGCACCACCGCGTACGACGATGTGGTGCATGGGAGGATCGAGTTCGACAACGCGGTGATCGAGGACTTCGTCGTGCTGCGGTCCGACCGCTACCCGACCTACCACCTGTCGGTCGTCGTCGACGACATCGACATGGGCATCACCGACGTCGTCCGCGGCGACGACCACATCTCGAACACGCCGAAGCAGGTGCTGCTCTACGAAGCGCTCGGAGCGCCGGTGCCGCGCTTCGCGCACGTGCCGCTGATTCTCGGACCCGACAAGCGGCGGCTGAGCAAGCGCCACGGCGCGACGTCGGTGATGGAGTACGAGCGGCAGGGATTCCTGCCCGAGGCGATGTTCAACTTCCTCGCGCTGCTCGGCTGGTCGCCCGGCGCAGGCGATCGCGAGGTGTTCACGCGCGAGGAGCTGGTGGAGGCGTTCTCGCTCGACGGCATCAGCTCGGGCAACGCCGTGTTCAACCCCGAGAAGCTGGAGTGGTTCAACAGCCAGCACATCGCGCGGCTCGGCGGCGACGAGATCACGCGGCGGCTCGAGCCGGTGCTTCGCGAGGGCGGGCTGTGGAGCGACGCGCTCGAAGGCGAGCGGCGCGAGTGGTTCCACCAGGTGATCGAGATCCTCAAGCCGCGCGCGAAGAAGCTCCGCGACATCGTCGAGCACGGCCGCTACTTCTTCGTCGATCCGGCGGAATACGACGAGGCGGCGGTGAAGAAGCACCTGGCGGCCCCCGGGCTGGCTGGTCATGTGGCGGCGTGGGCTGACGCGCTGGCGGCGGCGGAGCCGTTTTCCGCGGCGGCGATCGAGGCGGCGCTGCGCGCGTGCGCCGACTCGCAGGGCATCAAGGCGGCCGCGCTGATCCACGCGACCCGCGTCGCGGTGACGGGGCAGGGCGTCAGCCCCAGCCTGTTCGACGTCGTTGCGCTGGTCGGCCGGGAGGCTACCGCGCGCCGCCTGGCGAGGCTGCAGCAGTTCCTGGGATAGCGTCGAGCCTCTTGGCCTGGCTGACGGGCAAGCTGATCCCCAGGCCGAAAGCCGGGCTCCGAGCCCGAGAGCCGTTGTTCGGCGCTTGCGCCCCCCATGCGCATCCGATAAAATAGGAAATTCCTGCTCGGTTCGCCTCTGCTGGGAGGTCGTTCAACGGTAGGACACGTGGCTCTGGACCACGTTATCGGGGTTCAAATCCCTGCCTCCCAGCCAAACCTGCAAGCCCTTCTTCTTCAAAGCACTTAGCTCCTTCTCGAGGGCTCGTTCTGCGCTAGCTGAGCCGGCCTTGTCGGGGTCATTCTTGACAAAAACTTGATAAAAAGTCGTCGCATCCCGGTCGGAGCGGGCCGTGGGTGGTGGTGTTGGCTGGTGTCGGGTGGCGTCCCTCGCGCCTCGCGGCCGACGAGCGAGATCGCGCGGCGGTTGCGCTGGCGGGTTCGCCTGAACGACCTCGCCGTCAGGCTTGGGCGGTGCCGGCGGACCAGCCTTGGTGGGTGCCGGCGCGAAGACCTTCCCCGCCTCGAGCTTCGCCGCGGACGCCTGGAGGTTCTCGAGCTTCTGGTTGTCGTAACGCTCCGTGGTGGTGATTGAGGCGTGGCCGAGCAGGTCGCGGACCTGCGCCAGCGGCACGCCGCGCTCGACAAGCCTGGAGGCGTACTCGTGTCGTATGTCATGCCAGTGGAGATCGATCTTCCGGAACGCCTCCTCGCACTCGGGGGCCAGGTGCCGGTAGCCGCCGTCGGCGCACCACTTCACCTCCACGTCGTGCGCCCTGAGAACGGCGGTCACCCAGGCCTTCCGGAAGGACCCAACGCCGTCGCCGACCTCATCGCTGAACATCGAGCGCCTCGGCTGGCTTCTGCTCACCCGCGGCGTCGAGTCGAAGCCACTCGAGGACCGCGCGCAGCCGCTCGGTCGGAATCGGCACGAACCGCGTCTTGCCGCTCTTGGTGGTTGAGCCGCGGAGCGTGATGAGCTGGCGATCGAAGTCGATGTCGGCGAAGCGGAGAGCGAGCATCTCGCCACGTCGCATGCCCGTGTCGAGCGCCGCGATGATCATCGAGCGCAGCATCGGTGAGGCCGCGTTCAGGAGCTTGGCTTCCTCCGTCTCGCTCAATCGTCGTCGGCGCTGATTGTCTTCGTGCTGTTTACGGATCAGCCTCTCGCGCCGCGCCGGAACGGCGTCCGATCGATATAGTCTCGACCCACCGCCCAGTTCATCATGTGCCGCAGGAACTCGATCTGTGCGGTTGATGGACGCGACCGACAGCGGGCGCCCTCGCGTCCGGCGGGTGCCCGGCTTTTCTGCAAGTCCGCGATGAAGTCCTCGATGTCTGCGGTGCGGATATCGGCCAGCGCCGGTCGCCGAAGCGCTCGAGGAGCGGCTTCAGGCGGTAGTCGATTGTCTTCGCGAGGGCGAGGCCCTTGGCGATGACGTGTCGCTCCTTGTACTTCTCGGCGAACTCGGCGAACGTGGCTGGCGCCGACTCCTTGGGCTTGGGCGGTTCGAGGCCGCGCTCGTCGAAGGTGCCGGCGCGAACGGCCTGACGAAGTTGCTCGAGGACCGACTCGGCGTCGTCCTTGCTGAGGATCTCGCGATTGGCCCATCTCGACAGGCTGACGCGATAGCGGCGGTATCCTCCCCACCACGCGTGCGGGCACCGATCCCGCGCGCGCCCCTTGTGCTCGCAGATCTTGTAGAGCCCCATCACTAACCGTCCCTTGTTCGGAATCCGGTACCGATTCCTGCCGCGCGCGTTGTGGCCTTCGACCGCGAACCGCGACGTCCTAAACCTCATCCGTCGCGCCGGTCCCACGCCGTGGATTCCCAACCGCGGATGACGCCGTTGTCGCCGCACACCGGGCAGCACCATTCGACCGCCTCGCCGTCCTCGAGTCGCGCGATGATGGTCCCCAGGCACCGTTTTCGGCCCGGGCTTCGTCGGCACGGCACATTCGTTTCGTCGGTACTCACCAGGCGCGTGGCTCGTGACCCACGCGACGAGGCGGCGAGGAACAGTGCGAGGTTCAGGGCGGGACCCGGGATGTTCGCCGGAAAGGAGCCGTCCTCGTGAGGAAGTGCGTCAGGTCGGTGATCCAAGTGTTGCCCATCGGGCGTCTCCTCCCAGGTCGGAGCGGGCCGCGTGCCGCTGCACGTCGACCCTCCGAATCCTCCGCATTGCGAACACGCCTTGAGCGATGTCTCGATTGGCTACACGGCGCAGGGGTCCATCCCAACCGCCGTTACGTCGCTCGTCGGGGAGCCCGCCGACGAGTCAGGCAGCGCGAAGAACGGAAGCGGACGGAGTTCCTCGCTGGTTCTTCTCAAGCCACTCGTCCACCCATTCGGGCTTCATGCGGATTGCCCGACGGCCGCCAACGCGAACGTGCCGGAGTTCCGCTCTTTCACAGGCCGTGTAATATTCGTGACTGGACTGACCCCGGCGTAATCTGCCGCCAGAGCAGACCTTCAGCCACGTGCCCATTGGAAACCTCCTGAACGACGAAAGACACGGAACCGACGGGAGTGGTGCGACACCGCCCTGAAGGCAGACGCAGAACCGGTGAAGAACGACGGTCACCGGCAGAAGGAAGGCGGCGTCGGAGTAACAAGCCCCAGCCCCGCGCCGGAGGATGTCTGCAGGCACCCAATTGTCGCATCGTCGTCTCTGTATTTGGCTAGAAGCCCGTTGATGTCGTCCGACAACCATGATGGCCTGTGGAAGCTCGTGCGAAACGCCGCCATGGTTCGGCGTTTTGCAAGGAATTCGCGGAAGCCGCCCGGTCCATGGGCTCCTCGGCGGCTTCCGCAATTC
>CAWARN010000009.1:0-608423 GCA_963784455.1 uncultured Acidobacteriota bacterium
GCCCGCGAACACGGCAGCCAGCCTCTCCGCACCCAGCCGGCGGTTCGTCGTCACCGCGCCGCCCCTCCCGTGCCGAGCCACGCGAAGACGCGCTCGATGTCCGCGTCGAGCGGCCGATCGCGGAAGGCCAGCACCGGTGATCGCTTGCGGATCTCCCGGAGGAGCGCACGGCCGGCTGGTGAGAGATGGGTCTCGTCGCGGAGGTTCGCCGCGTTCGAGATCGCGATCAGCTCAGTGGCGAGCGCACGCGTCAGGAGATGGATGATCTCGCTCGCGCTGAGCGCCGCCTGCAGGCCCATGCTGACCTTGTCCTGGTTGGCGCACTCGGTGGAGCGCGACAGGACCGTGTCGGAGAAGGAGCGCTGGATGGCCTGAGCGGTCAGGGCGCTGCACGCCATCTGGAGGCCCTTCACGCCGCAGCCCCCATAGGGTACCAGCGTTTCGGGCAGCCCCATGTTGTGCCCCTCGTCGACGAGGAGGGCGAACTGCCGATCCACCAGGTCGGCGATCGACGCCGCCCCGATCTTCAGCGTGTCCATCACCAGCGCCGGATGGCCGCCGAAGAAGTTGCCGCCGAACAGGATCTGGCCGGTCTCCGGGTCCACGAGCGGATTGTCGTTGACGCTGTTCAACTCGATCTGCAGCACCTGGCGAGCCCACGTGATGGCATCGCGTACCGGGCCGACGGCCTGTGGCACACAGCGTATCGAGTACCGGTCCTGCACGGGCCTCCCGCTGCGTTCCGCCGGGTCGAGCAGCCGGCTGCCACGCAGCGCGTGGCGGATGCGGCGGGCGCTCTCCACCTGGCCGGGGTGCGGCTTGGCTTTGTGCACGAGCGGATGGAACGCCTGCGACCGGCCCAGCAGCACCTCGGCCGCCAGCGCCGAAGCTGACTCGACCTTCGAGATCAGCCGCTCCAGCCGGTCGACCGCGAGAATGCCGACGGCCGTCATCACCGACGTGCCGTTCATGATGGCGAGCGTTTCCTTCGGGCGGAACTCGTACGGCTCGAGCCCCTCTGCGGCCAGCGCCTTGGCTGCGTCGACGATCCGGCCGTGGTAGGACGCCTTTCGCCGGCCTGACACGACCGCCGCCACGTACGACAGCGGTGTGAGGTCGCCGGACGCGCCGACCGAGCCCCATCGCGGGATGGCCGGCGTGATGCCGTGGTTGAGGAGCGCGCACAGCGAGTCGATGAGCTCGGGGCGAACGGCCGACAGCCCCTTGCTGAGGCTCACCAGCCGCGCGAACGTGACCGCCCGGCCCTCGGGCTCGGACAGCGGATCGCCCGTGCCGCACCCGTGCTGCTCCATCACGGAGATGGCGAACTCGATCTGCTCGCCCATCCCGACCGCGCGTGACGAGTTGTTGCCGACGCCCGTCGACACCCCGTAGACCGTGGTCCCCGCGGCAAGCGCGTCGTCGAGCACCCGGCGGCTCTCCGCCATGCGACGCCGCCACACTCGGTTCGAGGCCGGCGCGACGCGCGCGCCGGCCGCCACCGCCACCACCGTATCGACCGAAACCTCGCGATCGTCGATGCTCACCGCCCTGGCGCGTTGTCCCTGTCTCACCATGCCTCCGGTGCCCCCCGTTGCCGTCGCCATCACGCGAACAAACCCCGATCTTATGCCATTCTCCAGCCGTCCGGAAGTCCAGGCCGCGTCGAGCCGGGCATCGATTGCTTGGGTCTTCGGCCCTCAGACGATATAATGCGCAGTCTGTACGTGCTTGCCGGCGGCGAACGCGGGAGGTCCGAACCGAAGATGTTGGAATCGTTGCTGACGCACACCGCGAGCGCCGCCTGGCACCTTGTCCAGGCGGGTAACCGGCTCGGCCGAAGCAACACAGGGCGGCCGCGCTGGGCGCCTCCGGCGCCCCTTCGACTCGCCCCGAGCGAAGCCGAGCGGCTCGCTCAGGGTCACCCCGGCTCCTTCACGCTGCCGCGCGAGACGACCTCGCTCTGCCCCGACTGCGTCAAGGATTTGCGCGCGCGCATCGCCGGGGGTGGAGTCGGCGCCGACGCACTTCGCGGCCCCCACCCCGGTCAGATCCCGGCCCGCATCCTGGAACGGGACGGGCGCATCGTCATCGAAAAGACGTGCGCCACCCACGGGCACTTCGAGGAAACGCTGTCGGGCAACCCGGCGTTCACTCGGCGCATCGAGCGGTTGTTTCCCGGGCGCGATTTCGACTCGTCCGGCGACCCGCTGCACGATCACGGCACGTCGTCGATCCGGTTCGGGCGGGGCGGCGTGCTGACGATCGACCTCACGAACCGCTGCGACATGATGTGCGAGCCGTGCTTCATGGACGCGAACCAGGTGGGGTACGTCCACGAGCTGACGTTCGCCGAGGTCAAGCAGTACATCGACAACGCGCTCACCGTCAGGCCGCGCCGTCAGATCTCGATCCAGTTCTCCGGCGGCGAGCCGACGCTCTCGCCCGTCTTCCTCGACGCCGTGGCCTACGCGCGCAAGGTCGGGTACTTCAGCGTGCAGGCGGCGACCAACGGCATCAGGTTCGCGCAGGATGAGGCATTCGCCCGCCAGGCGTTCGAGGCGGGGCTCCGCATCGCCTACCTGCAATTCGACGGGGTCGGCGAGGACGCGAACGCGCATCGCAAGGTCCCGAACCTGTTCGCGGTGAAACTGCGTGCGATCGAGAACCTCTACAAGGCCGGCATCGACGTCGTGCTCGTCGTCACGGTCATCGGCGGCGTCAACGACCACCAGGTCGGGCGCATCGTCAAGTTCGCCGTCGAGAACTCCGACAAGATCAGCTTCGTGGCGTTCCAGCCGGTGTCGTTCACCGGTCGCGACGAGGACATCGACGACGAGCGGCGCAAGCGCCAGCGCTATATGACCTCGCAGCTGGTGGAGGACGTCCAGCGGCAGACCGGCGTCCTCGAGCCGCTGCGCGACTGGTTCCCGCTGTCGGCCGTGGCGGTGGCCGCGGACCTGACCGACTCGATCAAGGGGCCGGCCGCCGAATGGGGTACGCTCAAGTGCGGCTGCCACCCCGACTGCGGCGTCGCGACCGGGCTGATGGTGAACAAGCGCACCAAGGCCTGGGCTCCGCTGCCGCGGATGCTGGACGTCGAGCGCTTCTTCGCCGATGCGGCTGCCATCGCGAAGGCGGGGCGCGGCCCGTTCCTGACGAAGCTCCAGACCGCGCTCGCGGTGCTCAGGAACTACAAACCTGGACAAGGGCCGGAGGGCTTCCGGCTGCAGGACCTGCTCAAGAAGTTCGACAAGCAGACGGGCGGCGCGCTGGGCGGCAGGCTTGGCGCCAGCGACAACGAGAACCGCAAGAAGGACGACTGGCTCATCCTGTTCGTGGCCGGGATGTGGTTCCAGGATCTGTGGACCTACGACTTTCAGCGCACGGAGATGTGCCTCATTCCCTACGCGACGCCGATCGGCGAGATTGCCTTCTGCGCGTACAACACGGGTATCGGGTGGCGGCAGGTCATCGAAAACGCTCGGTGCAACCCGACGGTGGCGGAGTGGCACCGGCAGCACGGGCGGCACGAGGTCTACGCCAACCCAAACAAGAAGGTGCCGATCCCGGATGCCGAGCGTCCGGCGGCGCTCAGCGTCCCCGAGGATGCCCGGCTGCAGCCGCGCGCGGGATTGGCGGAGCCGGCGGTGGGCAAGCCGCTCGCCGGCGTCGCCAGCCGCATCTGGCGCGTCACCGAAGTGAAGTAGACCGCAGAGTCGGTTTCACAGCCCGTAGGGCGGGTCTTCAGACCCGCCTGAGGGTCCGCTCGACGACGGTTGTGAAACCAGGTCTAGTCGATTCCCAAGACCACGGGCGCGCCCAGGCCCAGCCCGGCCAGTCCCGGTTCGATCTTCTCTCGATCTCCCACCACGGTCACGGTCATGCGCGACAGGTCCAGCCGCTGCGCCGCTGCGGTGACGGCGGCGATGTCGACGGCGTGGATGGACGGCACGAACCGCTCGAGCGTGTCGTCCGGCAGACCGTACAGCGCCAACTGCGCGAGCCCCCGCCCGATCTGGCCCGCCGTCTCGAAGCTGCGCGCGTAGCCTTTGGTCAGCGCCGACTTGGCCAGCTCCAGTTCCGCGGGCGTCGCCGGACGCGCTTCCCGGATCGCGCTAAGTTCACTGAGCACCTCGCGGACGGCATCGGCCGTGACAACCGTCTGCACCGCCGCCTGCACGCTGAACGGGCCGGGGGCCCGCCTGAACTCGAAGCCGCTGCGCACGCCGTAGGTGTAGCCCTTGTCTTCGCGCAGGTTCATGTTCAGGCGGCTGACGAACTGGCCGCCCAGCACGGTATTGAGCACCAGCAGCGCGTAGTAGTCGGGCGTCCGGCGCGGGACGGCCACCTGGCCGATGCGGAGCTCGGACTGCGCGGCGCCAGGCCGGTCGACGAGGGCAAGTGCCGCGGAGGGTTGCGGCGGCGCGAGGATCGCGCCCGCCGCGGCAGGCGCCTGGCTCGCGGAGCCGGTCCCTGGCGCCGGGTCCGCCCACCCGGAGAAGGCGCCTTCCACGACGCCGAACAGTTCGTCGTGCGAGGCGTCTCCCACCGCGATGATCGTGACCTTCGACGGCCGCCACGCGTCGGCGTGGAATCCCTTCACGTCGGCCGCCGACGCGCCCTCGAGCCCCCGCATCGTCCCGATCGGCAGCCGCCCGTAGGGATGCGCGCCATAGAGCACGCGCGCGAACACCAGGTCGGCCACCGCCGGCGCAAGGTCACGCAACTGCCGGAGCCGGTTCAGCCGGAGTTCGCGAACCCGGTCGAAATCCTCAGCCGCCAGCCTCGGCCGCACGACGATGTCCGCGAGCAGGCCCAGCGCCTGGCCGGCAAACCGGGGCAGCGTGAGCAGCGAGAGGACCGTGGCGTCCGATCCCACTTCCGTCTCGAACTGCGCGCCAAGCGACGACAGCGCGTCCTCGATGTCGAGCGCCGACATCAGCCCGCTGCCCTCGTCCAGCATGTCCGCCGTCAGCGCCGCGAGCCCGGGCAGCGGCGCCGGGTCGGCCGCGGCTCCGGAGGACAGCAGCAGCAGGAACGACACGACCGGCACGCCGCGGTGCTCGACCGTGCGAACCTCCAGGCTGCTCGACAGCGTCCGCCGCATCACCACTGGAAAACGGAAGGCGGGATCGGGTCCTGGCGTCGGCAGGCGCGAGCGGTCGATGACGGTCACGAGCACACCACTTTCGTGGAATCTGGAAGGGCGAGGTCGAGGCGACCGCGCGGCACCACGCTGACGGCCACGCGCGGCGCGCCGACGAGGGCGCGCCGGGTGGCGTCCGCCACCGACGCCACCGACGCCTCCCGATACCGGCGCAGATCGCGGTCGAAGTACCCTGGATCGCCGACGAAGACGTTGTACTGATTCAGCTGGTCGGACTTGCCTCCGAAGCCGCCCACCACCTGGATCCGGTAGATGAACTGCGCCTCGGCCTGCGCGAGGCCGCGCTCCAGTTCGGCCGTCGTCGGTCCCGTCTGCCCCACCTGGACCAGTTCCGCGCTCATCTCCGTCTCGAGCTCGCCCAGGCCGTGTCCGGGCGCCGCGGTCGCGACGAGCTGGAACAGGCCGCCCAGCTCGCGCGACTGCTGCATCGCCGTAATGTCGGTCGCGATCCGGCGCTCGTAGACCATGCTCCGGTAGAGACGCGAGCTCTTGCCGTCGCCCAGCACGTCGGCCGCGAGATCCAGATCCGCGTCGCCGGGCGAGAAGATGGCCGGCGACAGCCAATTCAGATAGAGGCGCGGCAGCTCCACCTTGTCTTCCAGCACCAGCCGGACATCCCGCGCCGTCGCCTCCGGATGGACGACGGGCCCCACAGTGGGACCCGGCGGGATCCCGCCGAAGTACGCCTCGGCAAGCGCCAGCGCCGCGCCCGCGTCGACGTCGCCCGCGATTGCCAGCGACGCGTTGCCGGGATGGTAGAAGCGCGCAAAGAACGCGCGCACGTCATCCAGGCTGGCGGCTTGCAGATCGTCCGGACTACCGATCGTGAGCCAGTGGTACGGATGCTCGGGCGGAAACAGCGCGTCGACGATGGCCATGCCGGCCATGCCGTATGGACGGTTCTCGTAGTTCTGCCGCCGCTCGTTGAGGACGACGTCGCGCTGGTTGCGGAACTTCTCCTCGGTCAGCGCGGGGAGCAGGTGGCCCATCCGGTCCGATTCCATCCAGAGCGCCAGCTCGAGCGCGCCGGGCGGCACGACCTCCCAGTAGTTCGTGCGATCGGCGTTGGTGGACCCGTTGAGCACGGCCCCCGCCTGCTGGAGCGGCTGGAAGTAGCCGTGGTCGTAGTGTTCGGAGCCTTCGAACATGAGGTGCTCGAAGAGGTGCGCGAAGCCGGTGCGCCCGGGCTGCTCATTCTTCGAGCCCACGTGGTACCACAGGTTGACCGCCACGATCGGGCAGCGGTGGTCCTCGTGAATGAGCACCGACAGGCCGTTCCCGAGCGTGTGCTTCGTGTACGGGATGTTCATCGTCTACACAGTCAACGTGGCCACGTGGGTTGCTCTTCTGGCTTCGGTGCTCCGTGTCTTCTATCTTCTATCTTCTGTCTTCTGGCTTCTGGCTTCTGGATTCCGTCCCCTGTCACTGCACTTCCTTGACCGAGATCACCGTCTTCGCGTAGCTCGCAATCGACACCTGAGCGGCGAGTTGTTCCGCCGCCGAGCAGAACGCACGGGCGGCCGCCGAGTCGGGCTCTCCGATCACGAGCGGCAGGCCGGCGTCGCCGCCGCGGCAGATCGGCTCGTAGATCGGGATGCGGCCGAGAAACGGCACCTCCATGGCTTGCGCGGTCCGCTCGCCGCCGCCGCGGCCGAACACGTCGCTCTCGTGCTGGCAGTTCGGGCAGGCGAAGTAGCTCATGTTCTCGATGAGGCCGAGCACCGGGATGTTCAGCTTCTGGTACATCCGGACGGCGCGGCGGCTGTCCGCCAGCGACACCTCCTGCGGCGTCGTGACAACGATCGCGCCGGCCACGGGGACCGTCTGACTGAGGCTGAGCGCCACGTCGCCCGTGCCCGGCGGCATGTCAATCAGCAGGTAGTCCAGCTCGCCCCACAGCACTTCGTTGAAGAACTGGCGGATCACGCTGTGCAGCATCGGGCCGCGCCAGATCACGGGCGACTGGCCGTCGGTGAGGAAGCCCATCGAGACGGCCTTGATGCCGTAGCGCTCGATCGGCACGATCCTGTCGCCGTCCGACTCGAGCTGCCCCTCCATCCCGAGCATGATCGGCACGTTCGGCCCGTAGATGTCGCCGTCGATCAGGCCGACGCGGCTGCCGCGCGCCGACAGCGCCGCGGCGAGGTTGACGGCGAGCGTCGTCTTCCCCACGCCGCCCTTGCCCGCGCCGACCGCCACCACGTTCTTGACGCCGGGCACCGGCGCGCGGCCGGCGAGCATCGTGCCGGCGGCGCGGACGGCGGCCGTCACCGTCACGTCGACGGCGGCGACGCCAGGCACGGCCGACACGGCCGCACGGGCCTGGTCGCGCAGCGCGTCCTTCGCCGGGCAGGCCGGGGTCGTCAACTCGATGGTGAACGCCACGCGCGCGCCGTCGATCTGGAGGCCTTTCACGAAACCCAGCGCGACGATGTCGCGGTGGAGGTCTGGATCCACCACGCTTCGCAGCGCGTCGAACACGGCGGACTGGTCAACCGACGACATGGGTACCTCGTTCGCGGACTCGAAACCCTCTCACTATCTAACCACAGATTATCGTGGCGCTGCTGTTCGACGTTCCGGTCTACCATTAGCGGACGAGGAGAATGCACATGCCACAACCGGCGCCTCAGAACTTCGCGAACCACGTTCGCTATCTTCCGGCGTATCACTTCGTCGCGTTCCCGCTGTTCTTCGCCAACTTCTGCTACGCGGCGTACCAGGCCGTCGCCCACGTCGGTGCGGCAACTGTCATGGGCCTCGTGCTGGCCGTGGCGTTGGTGCTCCTGTTTCTGCTGTCCCGGATGATGGTGGTCACGGTGCAGGACCGGGTGATTCGGCTGGAGGAGCGCCTGCGCATGCGCGCGCTGCTGCCGGCGGACCTGCAGCCTGCACATCGACCGGTTCACCGTGAAGCAACTGGTGGCGCTGCGCTTCGCGTCGGACGCCGAACTGCCGGCGCTTGCGCGCAAGGTCCTCGACGGGCAGATCGAGGACCAGAAGGCGATCAAGAAGATGGTCACCGAGTGGCGCGCAGATTGCCAGCGGGCCTGAGGGGCAACGAACCAGTGTCCAGCATCTGGTAATCCAGGATCAGGAGACAGAAGGCGGGACGGGCCAGGGGGGTGATACCTCCCGGCCCCGTCCGTCTTGCTCCACGCCGTTGCGATACAGTGGTGAGCTCATGCGCACACCGCCAGGGTTCTGGTCGCGCCTCCTGATCCTCGCGATGTCCTCGTGGGCGCCGCTGGTGTGTCGGCCGCCGGCCCCCTGCCGAAGCTCGCCGTCTCGCTGCCCGCTGGCGTTGCGCCCGCCGAGGCGGCCCGCCTCGTCCGGGCGTGCGGGTCGGACGACTTACTGATCGTCCTCGCGCCGACGGTGGTGCGAATTGGCGATGGCGCTGACACGCCGGTCCAGGCGGCCGCCGCAGCCGACCTCCCCGCGAGAACCTACCTCCGGCTTCGCGTCGAGATTGCTGACATCGCCGCCACCGGCCGCGATCGCGAGGCACTGGTCGAGCGGCAGGTCGCGGACATCGTCCGACGTCTGGCGCTCGGGCGGCCCGAGGTGGCCGGCCTCGTCATCGAGTCGAGTGCGGCGCCGAACGCCGCCGACGTCCAGCAATTCGCCCTGGCCACGCTGATCGTCAAGGCCAGGGGCGCCAGGCCCGACCTCGTGATCGCGCTGGACGCGCCAGAGGGCCCGTCGCAAACGCGGCTCCTGGCGTACGCCGACGCCGTGGTCCTCTCGAGCGATAGCGTTGCCGCCGCGCTGCCGCCTCGACTTGAATCCATCACGGCGGGGCGTCCGCTGACCATGCGCGTGTCGGTCGGCGGAGCGGATAGCGGGCGGGGTGGCAGCGAGGCCCTCCTTGGTGTCCTGACGACTGGCGACATGGCGGCCGTGTCTACGGTCTGGTTCGAACTGCCGGGCCTCGCAGCGCTTCGCGGGCTCTGCACGACGATGCAGGCTCTGGCGAGGACGCTCGGCGCCGGATTCGAGATGACCGCGGCCGAGCGCGCGCCTGCGGCGGTGCTGGTCGACGGCCAGCGGGCGGCGAGGGCCATCGCCTTCGTCAGCGGCCAGGCGGCGGACGTTGCGGTGCTGCTGCGGTCGGGTGGATCGCGCGAGGCGCCGCGCGCACTCTCGCTCGCCGCGGCGGCGACAGCCAAGCCGCCGCAGGTCACCTGCGTCGACGCGGCCGACGGGCGCCGCCTCGACACCGGCCCGGCGAACACGGCCGCGTGCCGCGCCGACACCGACTACGTCCTGTTCGTGGCGCGGGCGCCCGCCAGCGGCGACCGGTTGTTCGAGCAGGTCAGCGTCAAGGGGCGAACCGCGCTGCGGGTCGAGGAGATCATCGCGCGCTGGCAGGCCGCTCGCGAAGCCCAGCGGGCCGCGCTCGACAGCTACTCCGTTCCCTGCTTCCTCACCCTGCACTTCGAGGCGACCAACATCTCAATCGCCTTCGACGTCGCCCTCGAGCTCGAGGAGTACTGGGACCGAGCGGGCGTCGACGACTGGGTGCAGACGGCGTTGCGCGTCAACGGCGTGAAGCTCAGGCGAGGCCAGGCGTTTCCGCTGCCCCAGCTCGAACCGGACAAGGTAGTGACCAAGCCGCTCGAGCTTCGGATCGACGAGAAGTACGTCTACGAGCTGCTCGGGACCGATACGGTTGACGGCCGCGTGTGCTTTGTCGTGGGGATCGGGCCGGAGGGATCGGCCGATTCGCTCTACAGCGGGAAGGTCTGGATCGACGGCGTCGACTTCCGCCAGGTCCGGCTCCACCTCGAGCAGCGCGACGGGAAGAACAACGTCGCCGCACACGTCGAGACCCAGACGTTCGGCCGGGTGAAGGACGGGCTGGGCCGCGAGTTCGCGCTCATCACCGCCATCGATGCGGAAGACCAGGTGAATATCGGCGGGCGGTCGGTCACGCTCGAGAAGCGATACCGCTTCGGCGTCCACAGCGTGAACACGGACGACTTCTCGACCCGGCTGGCCGCGGCGCGGGCGTCGGACGATCCGATGTTCCGCGACACTGAGGAAGGCCTGCGCTCCCTGAAGCGGCAGGGGAACGAACTGGTGCTGGACCGCGCAACGAGCAAGGTCATCAAGGCCGCGCTGGGCGGCGTCCTGTACGACGGCGGTCGGACGTACCCCGTGCCGCTGGCCGGTGTCAGCTGGGTGGACTTCGACTTCCGCAAGACCGGCACCCAGCTCTCCGCGTTCTTCGCCGGGCCCCTCTTCTTCGCGAACCTGTCCCGGCAGGTCAACAAGAGCTTCCGCTGGGGCGTCGACGTCTCGCTCAGCGCGCTCCCGAACACCTTCGCCGAGTACGAGGGCGACGAGGAGTTGACGGATCGTCGGATCCGGAACTTCCAGCAGTTTGTCGGCGGCCTGCTGAACTGGCAGGTCACCTCGGCGCTGGCCGTGTCGACGCAGTTCGACATCTACCACGACCTCTACCAGGCCACCGACGAGACCGATCCGGCGTACCAGGTTCCGGCGAGCGGCATCACGCTGGCGAACTACGGGGAGGCGAAGTACGCGCGGAGGGGGTTCAGCGCGATCGCCACTGTCGAGCATGGCACCCGCGTGGGCTGGCGCGAATACGGCTACCCGGACGACCCGACGGAGCCGGTGCTCGACAACTGGACGCGCTACTCCGTCGAGGTCAGCCAGCACCTGTACGCGGGCAAGCTGACCCGAGGCGGCATTTCCGCCGGCTATTTCGGCGGGCACAACCTCGACCGGTTCTCGCGCTACACGCCGTCGTTCTTCGAGCGGCCGGCCATCAACGGCCTGCCGAGCGGCGTCGGGGCCTACGACGAGATCACGACGCTTGGCGGGTACTACGGCTTCAACGTGCTGGATTTCGCGAAGCTCCAGGGGGCCTACACGCACGCCTGGACGCGCAACAAGAGCGAAGGCAACGACCTGAAACAGTTCGACGGCCTGAACTTCAGCGTCGGCGTCGCGGGCCCGTTCGGCACGTTCGTGCAGGGATCGATCAACGTCGCGCTGCGCGGCGAACTCGATCGCTACGCCTCGCGGTGGGGGATCTACATGGTAGTGCTGAAGCCGTGGAAGTAGCGGGGACGACGGGAAGACCAGTGGCTAGTGGCTAGTGACGAGTGGCTAGTGGATCACGCGTGATCCACTGACCACTGACAACTGACCACTAGCCACTACGGAATTACCTCAACGCGATCACGTGCACCGTGCCGTCGCCGAGCTTCTTGGCCAGGCCGTCGATCGTGCGGCCGCCGTACTTCGCGGCCATCGCGTCGATGGCGCCCTGGTTCGGCAGCGACTTGTCCGCGCCCGCCTTGCACTCGTCGATGTAGCCGGTGATGAGGACGACCATTTTGTCGGGCTGCAGGTACTTCGTCGCCACCCGCTTGATGTCAGCTACGGTCACCTTCTGGTACCGGCCCAGGTACGTTTCGTAGTAGTCGCGCGGCCGGCCCTCGAGTTCGAGTCGCGCGAAGTTCGCCACGTTCCCGTTCACGGTCGAGAACAGCGACGGGAACGCGTTGATCCTGGCTGACTTCGCAAACTGCAGGTCCTTCTCGGTGACGTCGCCGTTGTACATCCGTTCGATCTCGTTCATGATGAGCTGCGTGGCGAAGACCACCGTCGAGTTCTTCGTCTGCGTGAAGCCCTCGAACGCCCCCGGGTAGTGCAGTGAGGTTCCGATGCCCGACCTGGCGGTGTACGCCAGCCCCTGATCGGTGCGCACCACCTGGGTAATGCGCGAGGAGAACGACCCGCCGCCCAGGGTGTAGTTCATCAGGTCAACCGCCGGGTAGTCGGGGTCGTCCTGAGTCAGGCTCAGCGTGCCGACGCGGACGATGCCCTGATTGGGCGTCGCGCCGAGCGGCTGCACCATGTAAACGCCCGGTGTGGCTGCGACGCCCGTGACCTTCGGCCACGCGGGCGTGGCCTTGGCCTCGGCGGCGCGCCACTTGCCGAACGTCGCCTCGAGCTTCGCCAGCATCTCGGCCTTGTTGAAGTCGCCCGTCACCACGAGGATGGCGTTGTTCGATCCCCAGGTACTTCTTGTGCCACGCCACGACGTCGGCTCGCGTGATGTTGTTGATCGTCGTCTCCGTAGCCTCGGCGGTGATCGGGGAGTCCGCGCCGTAGATCAGCTTCTCCCACTCCGTGCTGGCAACACCCGTCAGGTTCCGGTTGCGGTTGCGGAGCGGCGCCGCCATCGAGTCCTTCTCGCGCTTGATCCGGTCCTCGGGAAACGCCGGATTCTGGAGGATGTCGAGCCAGATCTTGAGGACCTCGTCCACGTAGCGCATGTGGATCGACGCCGACGTCGGCGACACGCTCCCGGCCAGGAACTCCATCCGCTCGTTGATCTGGTCGGCGGTCATCGTCGTCGTCCCGCCGGAGCGCATCACCGAGCCGCAGATCGCCTGGAGGCCGAGCTTGTCATTCGGCTCGAGGAACGACCGCGCGCCGCCGCCCCCGCCGCCGCCTGGGCGCTGCGGGAAGAGGACCTCCTCGAGGTCTTCCATGCCGCGCCGTCCGCCGCCGCCGCCGCCGCCGCCGGCGACCGGCGTCAGCAGCGTCGCCTCGAACCAGGGAATCTCGTGGTCCTCGGCGATGTAGACCACGAGGCCGTTGGAGAGCGTCGTACGGAAATCCGCCGCCTTCGGTGGCTTGAAGTCGAGCGGGGGGAACTTTCCGAGGAACTGTTCGGGCCGAGGGCCCTGGGCCGGCACCGCAGCCGGCGCCGCGACCGCCGGCTTCGCCGGCGGTGCCTGCGGCTTGGCCGCCTGCTGGTCCGCCGCATAGAGGGCGGCGATCAGCAGCGGGACGACGATGAGAAAGGCCAGTATTCGTCTTCGCATGGTCATATCCTTTTCTCGAGGCTCCGCGAGCACGGAGGCTCGCGCCACAAGGACGCGCTATTTCTCGCGCTCCAAGACACCGGTGACGCTGTTGTCGCGGGTGAAGTACTTCTTCGCCACGCGCATCATGTCCTCGGGCGTCACCGCCATGCGCGCCTTGAACTGATCCTCGAGATGCTGCCACCGGTAGGCGACCTCCATGCTGGCGAGCCCCTGGGCGATGCCGGTACCGGCCAGGCTCTGGAGGTACCGCGCCTCGACTGAGTTCTTGATGCGCTGGAGCAACTGGGCGTCGGCCGGAGTGGTCTTGACGTCCTCGAGGTACGACCACAGCTCCTTCTCGACCTGGTCGAGCGGCACAGTGAGGGCGCCCTGGACCTCGCGGCCCGTGGCGCTCACACTGAAGTCGCCGTCGTACATCGAGTTCGACGCGCTGGCCCTGACGCTGGTCACGTGCTGCTGTTTCTCGACGAGATCCAGTGTACATCTTCCCGGTGCGCGCGCTCATCACGCTGCCCAGCATGGTCAGCGCCGGGAGGTCGTCGTGCCACACCGGCGGGATGTGGAACATGATCGTCACGTTCGGATTGGTCGCCGCGCGGCCGATGACGCGCTTCTCGATGTACGGCGGCTTGAAGTTCGGGCCAACGGTTCGCTTGTAGAACTCCGGCGACGGCTCCTCGGTCCGCACTCGGGGCGACTTCCCCTTCGACTTGATCGGGCCGAAGTACTTCGCCACGAGCGGCATCACCTTCTCCGGATCGAGATCGCCCGCCAGCACCAGTGTGGCATTGTCCGGGCGATAGTACTTCTCGCGGTACTCGATCATCTCCTGCTTGGTCACCCGGCTGATGTCCGACATCCAGCCCAGCACCTCCCAGGAATACGGGCTGGCCGCGTAGAACGTCGCATTCAGCTGCTCCCGGAAGAAGAAGCCGGCGCCGTTCTCGCTCATCCGCCGTTCCTCGGTGATGACGTCGCGCTCCGAGTAGAACTCGCGGAACACCGGGTTGACCATGCGGTCGGCTTCGAGCGCGAGATAGAGCTCGAGGGCATTCTTCGGCAGCGTCACGTAGTACTGCGTCATCTCGTTGCCGGTGGAGGCGTTGATGTTCGTGCCGCCGGCCTCCTGGTAGGCGCCCCAGAATCTCCTCGCTGACGATCGTCTCCTTCTTCTCCCTGTCGATCAGCTCGGACACCTGCTTCTTGAGAGCGGCCAGCTTCGCCTCGTCGCGCCCCTTGACCTTGGCGTCCTCGGCCGCCACCTGGTCCATCAGCGCGTCGATCTGCCGGTTGTACTCGTCGTCCTTCGCGAGCGTGCCCGGCTTGATGCCCATCGAGCGCGTGCCCTTGAACATCATGTGCTCGTGGAAGTGCGAGATGCCCGTGATGCCTGGGCGCTCGTTCACCGAGCCCACGCGGTAGGCCAGGATGCAGCGGATCAGCGGCGCCTCGGGGCGCTTGACCATGAGTACTTTGAGACCGTTCGGCAGCACGCGTTCGATCACCTGGCTCGCCAGGGTCAACTCCTGCGCGCCGGTGTCCACGCTCACCCAGCCCACGGCCAGGAGCACCGCGGCCAGGCACACCAGTCGTCTAACGTTCATGTCTGTTCTCCTCGAGGGATTGGTCGGCAAGCGGGGGCGAGAACCGCGCGACTGCAGGTGGATTCCGCACTGAAGTCAAGCATACGGAGCGCACGGAACGGGGGCCGGCGAGCGGGTGCAAGCGACCCTACTCCTTCGCGGCCAATTCTGCGATTCGCCGGTCGAGCTCGGCAATAGCCAGGGCGAGCTGCTGACGGCGGATGGGGTGTGGGGAGACGTCGGACTGCCGCAGCAGTTCGACGCGGGCCAGGCCGAGCGACTGCAGGCGCTGCTCGCGCTCAGGATTCCGGACGACGCGGTAGGGGCGCGCGCGCCGCTCCTCCAGCTCGTCGAGCCGGTCCTGGATCTTCGCCTGGGCGTCGATCAGTCCTTCCGCGCCGTCCCCCATACGCTCCTTTACTTCCGCCGATGGCCGCGACTAGCGCGGCACCGCCCGTCGATCGGTTCGCGGGTAGCGCTCACGCCGGCCCGAGGCCGCGAGGTACGCGGCCGGGTTGGCGACGCGTCACCACTGGAACGAGAGCATCAGTATAACTGACTGGACGGCCGATCGGGTGGCACAGGCGAGTCTCGCAGGGGGGTCTTGCCCGCGCGGCCCGGGTGGAGTCCCCGGGCCGCCGCGGGTCGCGTTCGGGCGCGTCGTGTTCGCGTCGCCCCTATTTGGTCACCAGCGCGATCGCCTTCTCGACGGCGTCCGACAGCATCTGCGGATCCGGCGCCGCGATGTGCTTCTCGCGCATCAGCAGGTCGATGACCGAGCGGGCTTCCTTGATGTCGGCGAGCGTCCTGTTGTAGACCTCGTCGCGCGTGGGCGTGATGCGCGCCACGCCGTTGGCGATGGCGGTCATCGCGACGTCGGCGGCCTCTTCGGCGAACATCTCCGTCTCGCTCATCGTCGGCATGATGTAGTCGGGGGTGATCCCCTTCTTCTGAGCGAAGTTCGCCACCGAGTATGCGGCCGCGATGGCCATCTCGTCGGTGATCTTGCGCGCTCGGACCAGCAGGGCGCCCTTGAGGATCCCCGGGAACCCCATGGAGTTGTTGACCTGGTTCGGGAAATCGCCGCGGCCCGTTGCGACGATGTAGGCCCCGGCCTCCTTCGCGGCGTACGGATAGATTTCAGGGACCGGGTTCGCGCAGGCGAACACGATCGGCTTGGACGCCATCGTGCGGATCCACTCCGGCTTCACGACATCGGGGCCAGGCTTGCTGAGCGCGATCAGGACGTCCGCGCCCTTGAGCGCCTCGGCGATGTCGTTGAGGCAGCCCGGGTTGGTCTGCTCGCACAGCTCCCACTTGCGGTAGTAGGCCGTGTCGGCCTTCACGTCGTCGCGCTTCTTGTGGAGGCCGCCCTTGGTGTCGAAGAGCGCCATCTTCTCTGGGTCCGCGCCAGCCATCAGGATCAGGCGGGCGATGGTCGTGTTGGACGCCCCGGCGCCGTAGAGGACGATCCGCACCTTGCCGATCGGCTTGTCGACGATGCGCAGCGCGTTGATGAGGCCGGCCAGCGTGACGCTTCCGGTCCCCTGCGCGTCGTCGTGCCAGACGGGGATCTCGCACTCCTCGCGCAGCGTGTCGAGCACCTTGTAGCAGTTCGGCTGGGAGATGTCCTCGAGGTTCACGGCGCCGAAGCTCGGCTCGAGCATCTTCACGAACTCGATGATCTTGTCGGGGTCGTGCTTGCCGGCCTTGTTGTAGCTGTTGACGCAGAGCGCGACGCCATCGACGCCCCCCAGGTACTTCATCAGGAAGGCCTTGCCCTCCATGACGCCCAGCCCGCCCGACGGCGAGCAGTCGCCGTCGCCGAGCACGCGCGTCGAGTCGGACACCACGGCCACGAGGTTGCCGCGGTTGGAGAGCTCGAACGAGGCGTCGTGGTTGTCCCGGATGGCCGTGGAGACCGCCGATACGCCGGGCGTGTACCAGACGTTGAACCAGTTGAACCCGTAGATGCCGGCCTTCGGGATCGTCACCATCTTCCCGCCGTAGAAGCGGTGCGCCTGGATGGACAGCTCCTTTAGGAACGCGGTCTTGGCCTTGGCCAGCTGTTCCTGGGTGAAGGTGGACGGGAAGAGCTCGTTCAGGTTCGAGAGGGTGACATCAATCGGCTTCATCGTTGTCTCCCGGCTGGGATGCTCATGGCGGTGGAGGTGTGCCTCGGCGGAGAATAGCACATCCGGCTTCCCTGAGACATGCCGCAAATGGTCGCCGCAAAATGGTCGCCGAATCGCCCGTGACCGCCACTCACCTGGACGCCGCAGGCGGGGCCGCGGCAGCGGGACCGCTGCCGGGACCGCTGCCGCTTGAAGCCGGAGCGGACCGGAACCATACTACTTGAGCACTGCGCACCCACTGACGTCGTTCGAGGAGGAATCATGGTCCGGTTCGACAGACTGACTCGCGTATCCGCCGCCGTGGCGGCGCTCGCGCTCGCCGGCTCGTGGCTCTCCGGCTGCAGCGAAGCGTCGCGCCTGGAAACCAGATGCCTCGGCGGGGACATCCCCGTCTGCATCCAGCTTGGCGACATGTACGCGAATGGCCGCGGGGTGCCGCGCGACCTGGGCCGGGCGGCGCGCGCCTACGACCGGGCCTGCACGGGCGGAGCGGTGGACGTGTGCAACACCCTGGGGGAGATCGTCGAGCAGACGGGCGCCATCGAGGGCGGTATCACGAAGGCCGAGCAGCTCTACGTGAGGGCCTGCGAAGGGGGCAGTTCGCGAGGCTGCCTGAATCTGGGCCTTGTCGCCGCTGGGCGCGACGACCTGGTACGGGCGTTCGCGCTCTACGAAAAGTCGTGCAACGGCGGGTGGGCCGCCGGGTGCCACCACGTGGCCGCGGCCTACCAGGAGGGCGAGGGTGTGGCCAAGGACGTCATCAAGGCGCTCGCCGTCTACACGCAGGCGTGCGACAGCGAGTACATCGAGAGCTGCACGACGGCGGCCGGCCTCTACCTGGCGGGCGAGGTGGTGTCGAAAAACGTGGAGGCCGCCTTGCGGCTCTACGGGAAGGCCCTGCAGATCTACACCGCGTCCTGCAAGGCGGGCAACGAAGCCGATTGCGCGGAAGCCGACAAGCTGCGCACGCGCGTGACGCTCCTCGCCGTCGCCCAGCAGCAGAACCCGACGCCGGCGCCGACGCCCGTCATCAAGTAAGGCGGGCCGCCACTTCGCACGATCGCCACGTCGCACGATCGCAAGATATCGGGAATCAGAAACTGATTCCCATCGCGAAGTGCACCCGCACGTCGCCGCCCTCGCGCGCGGCGACGTCGAGGCTCATCTGGAACAGGCTCGCGATCACGAATCCGCCGACGCCGGCGCCTGTCTTGAACGCCGACACCGACACCGTCCGCCCGTGGTCCCACACCGTGCCGGCGTCCGCGAACAGCCGTATCCCGGCCTTCGCGAATCCCATCGCCGACGTCAGCGGAACACGCAACTCGATGGATCCGGCGAGCCGGTTGTCGCCGGCGAAGCTCCCGGCCTCGTAGCCGCGCAGCGTGTCGGCGCCGCCGAGCAGCGGCCGCGCGTAGTCCGGCTGGGTCCCGTCGGCTCCTGCAAACTGCACGCTCAGCGCCAACACCGACTGCCCGAAAACGCCCAGGTAGCCGCGCGCCTCCGCGTCGAAGCGGTTCACCGCCGCCGACACGTCCGGGTCGAGCCGCTCCCACCCGGCCGACGCGAAGACGGCGTTCCGAGGGAAGATCGGGTCCATTCTCGTGTCGAAGGTCAGCCCGGCGCCATAGGCCACGGTGCTCTCGGCGGTCCCGCCGAACGTCACGGCAGCGTAGCCCGCGTGGCCGGCGGCGCGCACGTAGCGCCCCAGCCGCCTGGACACGTCCACCGCCACCTCCTCCCGCTCCTCGTCGATCTCGTAGAACGGGTTGGTCCGTCTCGACGCCGAGACCGTTGCGAAGATCCGGTCGAACGGCGCCGCTGACAGTGTCCGCTCGTACTCGATCGCCGCCCGCTTGGTGCCTCCCCAGGACAGCGGCGCCGAGAACCGGTTGCCGCGCGCCGGCCAGTCGACCGCGCTGACGCGCGCCCCGTAGGTGAAGCCGTACCCGTCGTCGTAGCGGAGGATCGGCAGGAACATGCCGCTGTTCCAGAGGCGCACGAACGGCTTCAGCACGGCCGGGCCCGGGATGGCCGCGTCGGGAAGCGGACGCTCCTGGACCACCACGATGAGGGCCACGTCACCGCCGGTCTCGAGCGACCGGAAGCGCTTCCTGATCTCCACGCTCTCGAAGAGGCCGCTCTTCCGCAGGCGCTCGGCGGCTGCCGCAATCGCCGCGTCGTCCACGATCTGCCCGATGGTCAGGCCCAGGACCTTCAGCACCTCCTCGTCCGGCGTGGTGTGATTGCCGTGGATCCGGACCTCGGCGAGGCGCTCGGGCGGGCCGGGCGCAGGCTGCGCCACGGCTGGTCCCGCAAGTACCGCGAGCGCCAGGGCGAACGTCGCCGCCGCGCGCGTCATGGGCGTTGCGGGTCCTGGATGCGGACCCGCGCGCCGACCTCGGCTTTCTTGTAGTTGGAGAAGGTCCGGTCGTACCGGCCGGTGTAGGAGCCCGTTGCCACGGACAGGGCCACGTTCATCGAAACCCGGTTCGGCAGCCAGACGCCGTCGAGCACCCGCGCCATCGTCATCGACGCGGTGATGTCGCCCACGCGGACCAGCCACCGCCCAGGGAGGAAGTCGAACTCGGTGTTGTCGAACGTGTACTTGACGATCTGGTACTCCGACGGGTCGACCCACAGCGTGATGAGCGCGACCTTGTTCAGCTTCTGCTCAAGCGCCTGCTCGTCGATACCGGCGATCGGCTGCTCGGCCGGCTTCCCCGGCCCTGGCTTCGTGCGGCGGTGAAGGTGCGTCTGATCGCCGAAGAGGCCAGTCGGGTAGTACTCGATTCGGAGAACGTCGCGCCCGTCGAATCGCTCGCGTCCGGCCAGGTAGTAGTTACCGGGCTCGAACGGGAACCGGAGGAAGTAGGCCTCCGACACGAACCGCGGCTCGTTCCGCTGGCTCGCCAGCACCTCCAGGGACGGGACGTCGGTGCCGACCTCCGGTGGAAGTCCGGCATTCGCCTTCGAGTTGGCCTCGGCTCGCGCCTTCGCCCGCTTCTCGCGCGCCTGCTCGTGGCGGTACCACTCCTCCTCGTAGGCCCGCCGGTCCTTCTCGGGCGATGCGACGCCGTCGACGCGGACAGGGCTGCGAATCAGGTAGCCGTCCCGGACGAACCACTGGTACTCGCGGCGAAAGCCGTTGAGCGGCAGCTTCCCGGGTCCCTCGATGGAGAACGCCTCGGTCTCACTGAGGATGTAGTCGTGGAGCCGGCGCCAGTTCTCGTCGCGCCTGAGCAGTACGCGCTGCATGAACGTGTCGAGGTCGGTGGGCGGCGGTGCGCCCGGCTTCATTGCCGACTGGCCCGGCGGCGCCTGCACCGCGGTGCCCGCCGGCACGGTCGAGGCGGTTACTGCGACACCGGCGGCCAGCGACACGGCCACACAGAGGCGGAACGAAGTCCTGCGCATCGAGGCGCTCATCTTATCAGCAGACGATGAGGCGCTGGCGGAAGTTCCTCCCGCCGAAGCCCTTCGGCCGAAGGCGGAAGACCCGCGGGTACCGGCGGGTCTGAAGACCCGCCCTACTTCTTCACGTAGACGACGAGGCGCGGGAACGCGAACGTCCCGGCAATGTCGTCGATGACGTTCACCTGGGCGGTGTAGAGGCCGGGCGGGAGATCGGTGGTCGGCACCTCGAGCTGGAAGGTCGTGGCCCGGCGGTTGAACGCGGCCTCGGACACGGCCTCCACCAGCTCGGTCTCGAACACCTTCTTCTGCCCGCGGAAGAACACCACGTTCGAGAGCACCCGAACGGGCTGCGGTGTGGTCGCGGGCTTGGCGGCCGGGCGCGTCGCGGCACCTGCCGCAGTCGGCGCGCCCGGGACCGCCGACGCGCCCGGAGCGCCCGGCGCGGCCCCCGTCGCGGGCGGCGTGGCCGACGAAGCTGCATCGTAGAGCTCGTGGTACAGGTAGAGCGGCTGGCCGGCCGTGATCACGTGCGCCACGCTGGGAATCAGCTCGCGGCCGCTCTGGAGGAGCGGGTTCCGCGGGTCCTTCTTCATCCCGGCCTGGAGCCGCGACCCGACGATGATCGAGCTGATCCTGATCGGGCTGCGCCCGAGGTCCGGCACGCTGATGATCGCCTCGAACGAACCCAGTTGCCCGGTCTGGTTCTCCCGCACCACCACCTTCAGCTGGAACAGCCCCGGCGGCAGCTCGAGGTCGGTCTGGTACTGCACGTTCTTCCGCTGCACTTCCTCGGTCGCCGACACCGCCAGGTTGATCGTGTCGCGGATGCGCGCGACCGGGCGCTGCTGCGGATCGCGCACCACGGCGAGCAGGTCCAGCGTCGCCTTGTCCTTGTCGCTCGATTTCTTGAACTGCACCTTCGACGCCGGGACGACGACCCAGAGCGGCACGAAGTACCGGTCGCCCCTGATCCTGAAGTAGGCCGAGGAGGCGTAGACCGGCAGGTCCGTCACCGACAAATCGGAGAACAACTGCTCCTGGAGCTGCTGTTCGCGGTCCTCCTTCCCGGAGTGGGCGAAGTCGCGCGGCGCGTAGTAGCCGGCGCGGTACTCGAGCTTGAGATCCGACCGCTTCAGGCTCACGCGGATGCGGCGGAACCGGCCGTCCTTCGCAGGATTCGTACTGCTGAACCCGAGGAGGTAGTACGCGGACGTGTCGGCCACGACGCGATCGAACACCGCCTTGAAGTCGTTCTGGTCGAAGAAGGCGCGCCCGCCCGTGTCTTCGGCCATCGCCGTGAGCGCGTCCTGCGACGCCGACATCGAGTCGAACCGGGCCGCTACCGCGCGCCCCGAAAACGCCGACTGGCCCCGGGTGCTCGCCTGGCTGGCGTCACCGGCCGGCCCGAGCGCCTGCAATCCGCGCGAGTCGGCGGCGTAGATCGAGACGTTACTGCGCACGGCGTGGTCGGTCACCGTGCGGATGGCGACGCGGTTGTCGAGGCCGGACTGGGTCATCCCGCCGGAGAAGTAGACGAGCGACTTCTTCTGCTCGATCGGCGCCATCGCCTCGATCAGCGCCTGGATGGCCTGCAGCCGGCGGTCGGTGTTGAACAGCGCGAACTCGGCATCGTCGGCCGAGAATGCGGTGGCCGTGTCGTCGGTGGGATCGACAGCCGTCGCCTCCTCGAACCCCATCCCCTCCACGCCGCTCATCCGGTCGATCGTCTGCAGCAGCAGGGTGCGGTCAGCCGTGAATTCCTGCGCCACCTGGAGCGTCGTCGAGAGCGTCACGACGGCGATCACGTCCGACGGCGTGAGGCGCTGCTCAATGTAGTCGCGCGCGGAGGCCGCCGACCGCTGGATGTCCTCCGGCTGCATCGAACTGAGGTCGAAGAACAGCGCGATGACGCGGCGGCCATGCATGTCGATCGTCGGCGGCGCCGCCGCCGGTGCGGCCGCGGGCGCGGCAGCGGCCCGACCGACGCTGCCGAGGATCGTCGGGATGTCGACCGGCACCGTCTCGATCGCCGCTGTGGCAATCTCCTCGAAGTCGAAGGTCGAAACCGTCTGCGGCCTGCCGTCCTCGGTGATCGCGAAATCGTCGCGCGTCAGACCGCGGACGATGTTGCCGTTCTTGTCGCGAACGACCACGTTCACCGTGACGAGATCGACGCTGGACCTGAAGGTGGCCGTCGGACGCTGGTTCGCGGGCTGCTGCTGGCTCTGAGGCGCGCGGGCGCCCACGTCGGCCAGCGGGGAGCCGATCGCGACCGCGGCCAGCGCCACGACGCACAAACGAAACCGTGACTGCGTTGCCATCGCGTGTGACCCCTAGAAGTTCACCCGGAGGATGATCTGCACCGATCGCATCGGGCGAACCGACGTCACCTGCCCGAACGTCGGCGAGTTGACGACGGTGTCGATCGATCCCCAGACGGCCTGGTTCAGGACGTTGTTCGCCTGCACCCGGAGGCTCAGGCCGCGCGTGCCTCGCACCGTGAAGTTCTTCATCAGGCTCAGGTTGAACGTCCTCGTCTCGGGCCCGACGATCAGGTTGCGCGTGGAGTTGCCGTAGGTTCCGGCGATCGGCACGCTGAACGCCGACGTGTTGAAGAACTGGGCGACCGTCGGG
The DNA here is from genome assembly GCA_963784455.1 of uncultured Acidobacteriota bacterium. Classification (GTDB taxonomy): domain Bacteria; phylum Acidobacteriota; class Vicinamibacteria; order Vicinamibacterales; family Fen-181; genus FEN-299. The sequence continues at coordinate 22,814 of CAWARN010000009.1, forward strand.
TTGGCGAGCGCGATCGGATCGCCGTTGTAGCTCGCGCGGCGGGTACCGTTGACGCCGCCCGCGACGTCCGCAACCGAGCCGGTGACCCGCGCGGTGTAGCGGTTCCCGGACGAGAACGCCAGGTTGCCGTTCAGCATCCACCCGCCGAACACCTGGCCGGCCCAGCCTTCCTTGTTCAGCCACTTCCGGCTCGGCCCGAACGGCAGCTCGTAGCTGAAGTCGACGGCGAGCCGGTGGCGCACGTCGAAGCTCGACGGCCCCCACTCGGCCGCGAGGTCCTTGTCGTTCTGCGCGACCGTTCCCCCTCCGCCGCTGAGGCTCGAGGCGTTGTCCCTCGAGTTCGAGTACGTGTACGTGCCGCCCACCTGCAGTCCCTGCGCGAGCCTCTTGCGGAGGCGGCCCGAGAACGAGTAGAGGATGGACTCCGCCCCGGACGACTCCCAGGTGAACGGCTGCACGCCGTTGATCGTCGTGCCGGTCGCGTCGCGGTTGGGCGCGCGCAGGATGTCGAGGCTCAGCCCCTTGGTGCCGGTGTAGCTGACGCCGCCCGTCAGCGTGCGCGTGATCTCGCGCTGGACGTCGATGTTCCAGAGGTGCACGTACCCGATGCGGTAGTTCTTGTCCACGCCGAAGTTGTTCGTCGTCGTCGTTGTCGGCGTCGAGCTGAAGGCGTCGGAAAGCGCCAGCGGCGCGGCGAACGTGCCGGTCATCGTGTTAGTCGTGGCGAACGGCGGCTGGGCCGTCAGTTTCTGTGCGACGGACAGGTACGGCACCGAGCTGTAGTTGATGCCGTAGCCGCCGCGGACAACCGTCTTCGGCTGCGCCCGCCATGCGAATCCGAACCGTGGCGAGACGTTGTTGCGGTCCGGGTTGATGATGGTCAACGGGTACGCGCCCGTGAAGGGGCCGACCTGGCCGGCCAGGACCGGCACCGCCGCCGAGAAGTCGGGCGGCGCGTCCAGGTTCACCAGTTGGCTGTTGCTCTCGCTGTACGGCGATTGGTATTCATAGCGCAGGCCGGCGTTGAGCGTGAGATTCGTCGAGACGCGCCAGTCGTCCTGGAAGTACAGGCTCACCGAGTTCGACCGCAGCTGCACCGTTCCAGGCCCGTATTGCAGCGAGGCCTGCTGCGGCAGGCCGAGCAGGAAGTCCGCCAGGTCGGTGCCCGTCACCCGCGACGTGCCGAGGCCCGTGAACAGGCCCGTGAAGACGTAGGCGCCACGCGGGTTGCTGTTGGTCCGGCTGTCGAGCATTTCCCGCCTGAAGTCGAGGCCCCAGCGCAGGTTGTGACGCTTGTACATGCGCGACATCCCGTCGCTGAACGTCAGCGTCTGCGTCTTGCGCGTCGACGGCGTGATGTCGCGAAGGCCAGAGAACGTGGAGAACGAGATCGAGGGGACGCCCCAGTCGAACGGATCCGTCGACACCCCCTTGATGCCCGCGTTGCCGGCGACGTCCGTCACGTTGGCGTATGCGTTGGTCGTCTGCGTCTCGTTCAGGTTGTAGCCGCCTCGGAGCGAATGGACGATCTTCCAGGCGGTGAACGAGAAGCTGACCGGGACGTCCCATCCGGTGCGAGTTGAGTGGCCGGAGAGCGTCGGGAACGATCCGGTCTGGCTGCTGTCGGACCGTTGCCAGTGGACGGAGACATTCAGATTCGCGGCGCCCCCGCCGCCGCCTCCTCCACCCCGTCCGCCGCCTCCCCCGCCTCCCCCGCGCGCGCCTCCGCCTCGCCCGCCCTGCCGCTGGGCGCCGAACGCCCGCACGAACCGGAAGTTGATGTCGTCGGCGGTCGTCGAGTTCGTGGTCGGGAAGTAGTAGTTCAGCCGCTCGCCCGCCTGGTTCGGCAACGGGATGTACTTGAGGAGCGCCTGGGCCGAGGGATCGATGCGATCCGGCGGAATGACGTTCCCGGGGAAGGGCTGCAGCGTGAGCGGATCGCGGATGATCTCCGGCGAGACCGAAAAGTCGCCGTTGCGAAGCGCCTGGTTGGGCACCGTCGAGTAGGTGTTCGAGAAGTTGCTGGAGCGATTGCCGGAGTAGTTCAGGAAATACGAGGTGCGCGAGCCGAGGTCGAACAGCTTCGGGATCTTGAATTGGCCGCCGATCGTTCCCGTGAACCGCTGCTGCAGGTAGTTGGGCTTGGCGGTCGGGTACGCCGTCAGCGAATAGGGCGCCGCATCCAGAGGAGATCCCCCGACCTGATAGGACGCACCTCCGCGAGGCCGATCCTGCCGCATCCGATCCGCCAGCGCGAGCCTGTCGCCGAGCGCGGCGGGGCCGCCGCGTCCGCCTGCGCCACCCGGCCCGCCACGCCCGCCTCCGCCGGGGCCGCCCATCCCGCCCCCGCGGCCGCCCAATCCGCCCTGGTCGCCGCCGCGGCCCCCGGGGCCGCCCCCAGGTCCGCCTCCCTGCCCGGCCGGCGCCGCGGAAAACCCGGTCACCCCACCGGCGGCGCCTTCCTCGCTGACCGATCCCGGCAGACCCGGCATGCCGGGCATGCCTTCGCGGCCGCCGAACATTCCCATTCCGCCCGGTCCGAACAGGAGCATCTCGTTGGTCTGGCCCGTTCGTCCAAACGCGGTCACCGTGTCGGTCATCGTCTCGGGCGTAAAGCCGGGCGGCAGGTTGAGCCCCTCGGCAAGCGCCCGCGTGTCCTCGGTCGTGACGGTCAGATCCGTCGTCTGCCCCTGCTGGTCGCCCGCAACCGTCGCGCCGACTCGCTGGAACTGACCGGAGGCCGGACGCGGCGAACCTGCGCCCCGCGTGCCGGCTGCCTGCCCCTGCGCCGCGGCTGCCGAGGGCCCTGCAGGCGCACCGCCGGTTGGCTTGGCGGGCGCCTGGCCGGCCGATGCCGCCGGCGGCGCGGAAGGGGTCGATGCACGGACGCGCGAGGCCAGCGTCATCACGATGTCGACGCGCGCCTGGCACGGAGCCTCCGCCGAAACGTCCTTCGTGACGGTCGCGAACGCCGCGAGTTCAGCCTTGACGACGAAGCGGCCCGGCCCGGGAATCGTCACGTGGTAGCGGCCGTCGAGACCCGTCGACGTCGTGAGCGCCGCGCCTCCCGCGGCCGCGGTCACCGACACGATGACGCCGGGCAGCCGGGCCTGGCCGGCCGCTGCCATCCCCGAGACGCTGCAGGGCGCGTTGGCCGCCGCCTGCTGCGGGGGCTGCAGAGGAGACTGCGCCTGATCGGCCGACTCCGCCAGCAACCCGGGAACGGCAACGGGCAACAGCGCCAGCAGCACCAGCGGGGCCGACAGGCGCAACAGGCTCGTCAGCGTCGCGGACGCGCACGACGTCGGGCGCCGAGGTTTCGATTTCCGGGTATTCGCCATGGGGATCGATTCCGGGAAGTCCCTGTAATCAGTTGAAATACGACGGCCGGAAGGCGGTGTTTCGACCGGCGCGTCGCCACCGGGTTCCAGGGATATCCGCTTTAGACCGCTAAACGCCGTGGCGTATTCCCGGGGCGCTGAAAGTGGGCGCAGTCCGGCTTGCTCTCCGCGCCAGCGGGGAGTAGGCTATGGGGCTAATTATGAGCTTGCCAGCCATCGATCTCGGTACGTGCGTCGTTCGTGACACCGCTGCCCGGAAAGGTCGAACCCGGAGCGTCGCTCCCGGCACAACCGCCGCCCGGCACCTTCACTACGGCCGCATCATTCTCGACTCGACGGATGCGCCCGTCCGCATCGAGCCCGGATCGCACGAAACGGGGCTTGTCTGCCTCGGCGGCCAGGCGACGGTCGCGGTCGGCGGCCGGCGATTCGACATGGCGCCCTACGATGCGATCTACATTCCGCGGGAGACGCCGGTCGAGGTGACGCCGGGCACGCCGGGCTGCGATTTCGCCGAGCTGTCCGCCCACGTGGACAACGCCTACCCGCTCCAGTTCGTCGCGTTCGCGGACGTCCAGAAGGACAGCGGGCTCCACTTCAAGACCGGCGGCGAGAACTCGATGCGCGAGATCAATCTGCTGCTGGCGAAGAACGTGCAAGCCGGGCGGATCGTCGCCGGCGTGACGTTCAGCGATCCTGGTCACTGGACGTCGTGGCCGCCGCACGAGCACGCCGCCATGCTCGAGGAGGCGTACCTCTACGTGGCGATGCCCGCGCCGGCGTTCGCCGTGCAGCTGGTCTACACGAACGCGGCCGAGCCCGAGCTTGCGACGATCGTGCACGAGGGCGACGTGGTGATCATGCCGCAGGGCTATCATCCCAACGTCGCCGCGCCGGGGTGCTCGATCGGCTTCCTCTGGATGATGGCGGCCGAGCGCGAGGGCGTGGATCGCCAGTTCGGCGTCGTCAACGTCCAGCCGGAGTTCGCGGCGATGAAGTCCGGGCTCGAGGCGGGCAAGGCCAAGTAGCCGCGAAGGATATCCCATGAACGACAAGATGTTCCGGCTGGACGGAGAGGTGGCGCTCGTCACCGGTTCGTCGCGAGGCCTGGGCGCGGCGATGGCGATCGCGCTGGCCGAGGCTGGCGCAGACGTCGTGCTCCACGATCGGTGCTGCTCGGGGGAGACCGAGCGCGTGATCCGCGGAGAAGGCCAGCGTCCGCACGACTGCCTCGTCGCCGACCTGATGGACCGGGCGGCGACGAGGCGGCTCGTCGACCAGGCGGTCGAAGCGATGGGCAAGATCGACATCCTGGTGAACAACGCCGGCATCATCCGCCGCGCGCCGGCGGCGGAGCACGCGGATCTCGACTGGGACGATGTGCTGGAGGTCAATCTGTCGGCGGTGTTCCGGCTCTGCCGCGCCGCGGGCGAGAAGATGCTGGCCCGGGGGCACGGCAAGATCGTCAACATCGCATCGCTGCTCGCCTTCCAGGGCGGCATCCTGGTGCCGTCGTACGCGGCGGCCAAGGGCGGCGTGATGCAGCTCACCAAGGCACTGGCGAACGAATGGGCCGGCAGGGGCGTGAACGTGAATGCGATTGCGCCCGGCTACATGCGGACCGAGAACACGAAGGCGCTCCAGGCGGACCCGGTCCGCTACAAGCAGATCACCGATCGGATACCCGCCGGGCGCTGGGGCGAGCCGGAGGACCTGGCGGGCCCGTCGTGTTCCTCGCCTCGAAGGCGTCGGACTACGTGAGCGGCCACGTGCTGGTGGTCGACGGGGGGTGGATGGGACGGTAGACGGCTCAGGGCTCACGGCTTGCGGCTGACGGAGGAGAACGCATGTCACGGGTGCAGGCGGTCCAGGCAATCGAAGCGTGCGGCGTGGTGGCGGTCATCCGGATGAAGGAGCCCGAGAAGCTCAAGGCCGTGGTGGACGCGCTCGGCGAGGGCGGCGTGCGGGCGCTCGAGGTCACGATGACCGTGCCCGGGGCGATCGAGCTGATCGAGCAGCTGGCGCCGACGCTGCCGAGCGGGTTCCTGCTCGGCGCCGGGACGGTGCTCGATCCGGAAACCGCGCGCCTCGCGATTCTCGCGGGCGCCCGGTTCGTCGTCGGCCCCGTGTTCAGGCCAGAGGTGGTGGCGATGTGCCACCGCTACGACGTCGCGGCGATGCCGGGCTGCTTCACGCCCACCGAGATCCTGGCCGCGTGGGAGGCAGGCGCCGACGTCGTCAAGGTCTTTCCGGCCACAGCGCTCGGCCCGGCGTTCTTCAAGGACGTGCGGGGGCCGCTGCCGCAGGTGAAGCTGATGCCGACCGGAGGCGTGTCGCTCGACAACGCCGGCGACTGGATCGCGGCGGGCGCCGTGGCGGTCGGCGTCGGCACGGCGCTGCTCGACGCAAAGGCGATCGCCGCGAGCGACTTCGCCGTCATCGCGCGCCAACGCGAAGAAGATCGTCGCCAACGTGGCGGCCGCGCGGAAGTCGAAGCTGGCAGCTGGCAGCTGACAGCTGGAAGCCGATCCTGGATCGCGCGGCGGCGATCGATGGTGTCTCGCGTGATCAGCTGCCCGCTGGGGCGTCCGTGATCCGCTGCCCGCTGCCCGCTGATTGGAGGCTGTCCGATGCCAAAAGTCGTGACGTTCGGGGAGATCATGCTGCGGCTGAGCCCGCCCGGATTCGAGCGGTTCTTCCAGTCGCCCGCTGTCGGCGCGACGTTCGGCGGAGGCGAGGCGAACGTCGCCGTCAGCCTGGCGCACTTCGGCCTCGAGAGCTTCTTCGTGACCCGGCTGCCGCCGCACGGTATCGGCGACGCCGCCGTCAGGGCGCGTGCGCGCGGAAGGGGTCCGCACGGACTTCATCCAGCGGGGCGGCCGCCGGGTCGGCATCTACTTCGCCGAAGCGGGCGCGAGCCAGCGCGCCTCGACCGTCATCTACGACCGTGCGCACTCGTCGATCTGCGGAAATGCAGCCGGGCACGGTGGACTGGGCGACGGTCTTCGAGGGTGCCGCGTGGTTCCACGTGACGGGCATCACGCCGGCGCTCGGCGCGAGCGCCGCGGCGTGCACCCGGGAGGCGGTCCTCGCGGCGAAGGCGGCTGGCGCGCGCGTCAGCGTCGATCTCAACTACCGCAGGAAGCTCTGGACCGAGGCTGAGGCACAGGCCACCATGCGGCCGCTGATGCCTCGGTCGACCTCGTGGTCGCCAACGAGGAGGACATGCAGTCGGTGCTGGGCCTCCACGTCCCGGACACCGACGTCACCAGCGGGCAACTGAACCTGGCGGGCTACCGCATGTGGCCGAGCGGCTGACCAGCGAGCTTGGGCCGCCGATGGTGGCCATCACGCTGCGCGAGAGCCTGTCGGCGAGCGACAACGGCTGGAGCGCCGCGCTCTGGGACGCGAAGGCGGCGGCTTTCCATCACAGCCAGCACTACGCCGTCCGCCTGGTGGATCGGATCGGCGGTGGCGACAGTTTTGCCGCAGGCCTGATCTACGGCCTGGTCAGCGGCCGCGCCCCCGAGGCGGCCCTCCGCTTCGCGGTCGCCGCGAGTGCGCTGAAGCAGACGATCCCCGGCGACTTCAACCGCGTGTCGGTGGCCGAGGTGGATGCGCTGGCCAAGGGTGACGCGAGCGGACGCGTGCAGAGATAGTCGCGGTATCATTCTCCGATCATGCCGAGCGACGCCGGCTCCCTCGAAGCCCTTCGTATCGACCGCAGCGCCCGCGGTTCCGGCGGCGTCCCGGCCTGGGTCTGGGCCGCCGTCGTCCTCCTCCTCGGCGCGGGCGTGGGCGCCTGGTTCTGGATGCGGGCGCCTCGCGCCGTCGAGGTGAAGGTCGCGATCGTCGAACAGCCGAAGGCGATCGGGTCTGGCGGGCCCGCCGTACTGAACGCCTCGGGCTACGTCGTCGCCCGCCGTCGCGCCACGGTGTCGTCGAGGATTACCGGCCGGGTGGTCGAGGTGCTGGTCGAGGAAGGCAAACCGGTCCAGAAGGATCAAGTCCTCGCCAGGCTCGACCCGACAACGGCTGAGAAGGGCCTGGCGCTGGCCCAGGCCGAGCTGGCGGCCACGCGTCTTGGCGTCGCCGAGAACAAGGTCAGGCTGGAGCAGGCTCGGCTGAACCTGCAGCGGTACCGGTCGCTCCGGGCCGACGGCATCGTCAACCAGGCCGACCTCGACAACGCAGATACCGAGGTGCGCGCGATCGAGGCTCGCCTGGCGCTCTGGGACGAGCAGGTCCGTGTCGGAGAGCGCCAGGTGGCGGTCCGCCAGAACGACGTCACCGATACGGTCATCCTCGCGCCGTTCAGCGGCGTCGCGATCTCGAAGGACGCGCAGCCCGGCGAGATGATCTCGCCAGTGTCGGCGGGCGGCGGGTTCACGCGGACCGGCATCTGCACGATCGTCGACATGTCCTCGCTCGAGATCGAGGTGGACGTCAACGAAAGCTACATCAATCGCGTGAGCCCCGCCCAGCGCATCGAGGCGACGCTGGACGCCTACCCGGACTGGCGGATCCCGGGGAAGGTGATCACCACGGTGCCGGCCGCCGATCGGCAGAAGGCCACCGTGCTGGTGCGGATCGCTTTCGATAGGCTCGACCCGAGGATTCTGCCGGACATGGGAATCAAGGTGGCGTTCCTCGGCGCCGAGACGCCGGCGGCCGCAGCGGCGGCCCCGGTGACCATCGCGAAGAGCGCGGTGCGCACGGACGGGGGGAGCCAGGTCGTGTTCGTCGTGTCGGGCGACACTCGCGTCGAGCGACGCGCGCTCAGGCTCGGACCGGCGAAGGACGACCGGATCGAAGTGGTGTCGGGCCTCGCGCCCGGAGAGAAGATCGTCCTGGAGCCGCCCGCCGCGCTCAAGGATGGCGACAGGGTCGTGGTGAAATAGCTCCGCTGCCAGCTGGCAGCGGGCAGCCGACGGCCGAGCGTTCGTGCCTGGGCCTTGAGCCCTGGGCCTTGAGCCGAATGGAGTCTTGCGTGTCCACCGATGTCCTCGTCCATGCGAGCGGCCTGCACAAGGAGTTCAGACGCGGCAGCGAGCGGATCGACGTGCTGCAGGGCGTCAACCTCGAGATTCCCGCCGGCGACTTCCTGGCGCTGATGGGCCCCTCCGGCTCGGGCAAGACGACGCTGCTGAACCTGCTCGGCGGCCTCGACTCGCCCACGAGCGGTGCCATCACGATTGCCGGCCAGCAGATCGACCAGATGTCGTCGGGCCAGCTCGCCCGGTGGCGCGCATCGAACATCGGGTTCGTCTTCCAGCTCTACAACCTGCTGCCGGTACTGACCGCGGAGCGCAACGTCGAGCTGCCGCTGCTGCTCACGAAGCTGTCGCGGAAGGAGCGCCGGCGCCACGTCGAGGTCGCGTTGCGCGTCGTGGGTCTGGCCGACCGCGCGAGGCACTACCCGCGGCAGCTGTCCGGCGGGCAGGAGCAGCGCGTCGGCATCGCACGCGCCATCGTCATCGACCCGACGCTCCTGCTGTGCGACGAGCCGACGGGCGATCTCGACCGCAAGGCCGGCGACGAGATCCTCGACCTGCTGCAGGCGCTCAACCGGGAGAACGGCAAGACGATCGTGATGGTCACGCACGACCCGCACGCGGCAGCCCGCGCCAAGCGGGTGCTGTATCTGGACAAGGGCGTGCTCACCACGGAGGCGGTCGCGTGAAATACCTGCCGCTGCTCTGGCGCACGCTGTTCCGCCGCAAGGTGCGGACGATCTTCACGCTCCTCGCGGTGCTCGTCGCGTTCACGCTGTTCGGCTTTCTGGTCGCCATCGGGGCCGCGTTCAGCATGGGCGTCGAGCTGACGGGCAACGAGCGGCTGGTGATGATCCACAAGGTGTCGCTCATTCAGCTCCTGCCCGAGAGCTACCTCGAGCGGATTCGCGCGACGCCGGGCGTCGTCGACGCCTGCTCGCAGACCTACTTCGGCGGCGTCTACCAGGACCCGAGGAACTTCTTCATGCAGATCCCGGTTGACCCCGAGTGCATCCTGCGGATGTACCCGGAGTTCACGCTGCCCGAAGAGCAGAAGAAGGCCTGGATCGCGGACCGGCAGGGCGCCATCGTCGGCCGCCAGACGGCCGCGAAGTTCGGGTGGAAGGTGGGCGACCGCGTTCCGCTCCAGGCGACGATCTGGCGGAAGAAGGACGATTCGTCGAACTGGGCGTTCAACCTCGACGGAATCTACCAGGGCACCGAGCAGGGCACCGACGAGACGCAGTTCTTCTTCCACTACAAGTACTTCGACGAGTCGCGGCTGTTCGGCCAGGGGAACGTCGGCTGGTACGTGGTGCGCATCGCCAACGCGTCGCAGGCCCCGCAGATCGCCGCCGCGCTCGACGAGCAGTTCGCCAACTCCCCCGCCGAGACGAAGACCACCACCGAGAAGGCGTTCGTGCAGGCGTTCGCGAACCAGGTGGGGAACATCGCCCTGATCGTGCGGAGCATCATCGCGATGGCGTTCTTCATCATCATGCTGGTGACGGCCAATACGATGGCTGAGTCGGTGCGGGAGCGCACGGGCGAGCTCGCGGTCCTCAAGACGCTGGGCTTCTCAGACGGTCTGGTGCTGGCGCTAGTGCTCGCCGAGTCGTGCACCATCGCCGGCGTGGGCGGCCTGATCGGGCTGGGCCTGGCGGCGTTCGTCGTGCCGGGGATCCCCACCGGGAACCTCCTGCAGGCCCTCTACGTGCCGAAAGCGTCGTTTGTCACCGGCCTGGCGCTCGTCGTCGGGCTGGGCGTCATCTCCGGCATCTTCCCGGCCCTGCGCGCGATGCGCCTGCGCATCGTGGACGCGCTACGGAGGGTGTGACCGCCATGTGGATCTTCTCCGGTCTGTTCCAGGCGGCGGTCGTCACCGCGCTCAACCTGCGGACGCTCCGAGGCCGGCTGGCTTCGTCCGGGGTGGCCGTGCTCGGCATGGCCGGCGTTGTCGCGGTTCTCGTGTCCGTCCTGTCGATCGCCGAAGGCATCAGAGCGACGATGGCGAGCACCGGATCGCCGGATACCGCGATCGTCATGCGCACGGGGTCCGACTCCGAGATGACGAGCATTCTGCTGAACGAGGACGTGGTCGTCGTGAAGGACGCGCCGGAGATCGCCCGGGAGCCCGGCGTAGGGCCCCTCGCATCGGCCGAGCTGTTCGTCGGCATCGATCTCGTGAAGGCCAGCACCGGAACAACGGCGAACGCGTCGCTGCGCGGCGTCGAGCCGGCCGCCTTTCGGATTCGCCGCTTCAAGATGATCGCGGGCCGGCCATTCGAGACCGGCCGGAACGAGATCATCGTCGGCAGGGCGGCTGCGGGCGAGTTCAAGGGGCTTGCCGTCGGCTCGCAACTCAAACTCGGCCAGAACCTCTGGACCATCGTCGGCATCTTCGACGCGGGCGGCACCGTGCCCGACTCGGAGGTCTGGTGCGACGCCGGCGTGCTGGCGCCACTCTACCGCCGCGGGAACAGCCGGCAAACCGTGCTCGCGCGGCTGACCTCTGCCGAGGCGTTCACCGCGTTCAAGGACCGCCTGACCGCCGATCCGCGTGTCAAGCTGAAGGTGATGCGCGAGCAGGAGTACTACGCCGGGCAGGCCGAAACGCTCTCGCAGACGATTGTCGTGATCGGCGGCGTCATCGGCCTGCTGATGGGTATCGGCGCACTGTTCGTGGCCATCATCACCATGTACTCGGCGGTCGCGAGCCGCACGCGCGAGATCGCGACGCTGCGCGCGCTCGGCTTCCGCGGCGGCCCGGTGGTGATCTCGGTCCTGATCGAGTCGATGATCCTGGCCATCGTCGGAGGCGGCCTGGGTGCCGCCGTCGCCTACTTCGGCTTCAACGGCTACCAGGCGGCGACGATGAACTGGACGAACATGAGCAGCATCGGCTTCGCGTTCCGCGTGACGCCGGCGCTGCTCGTGCTCGGCGTCGGGTGGGCGCTCGCCCTCGGTGTGCTCGGCGGCCTCTTCCCGGCCATCCGCGCCATGCGGCTGCCGATTGTGAAAGCCTTGCGAGAGTTGTAGTGGTCAGTGACTAGTGGCAAGTGGCCAGTGTGTCACGTGTGATCCACTGCCCACTGCCCACTGACCACTAGCCACTGATCACTGATCCCCGTCCTCCTACCTGCCCACCACCCACACCCTCCCGCTCTGCCCGAGGATGTAGAGCTCGTCGCCCTTCGCGGCGATGCCCACGGGCCGCTCGACGTCGGCGATGGCGCGCGCCGAGGTCACTTCGTGGGTCTGGAGATCGATCGTCAGCAGCGTGTTGAAGGCCGCGCTGATCGCATACATCCTGCCGGCGGCGATCGTCGCGCCCGTGACGTAGAAGTCGTCGAGCGTCTGCTTCCCTTCCAGCGTGAGGCCGGCGTCCTTCGCGAGCGTCGGCGCGAACTCCTCGGACAGCGTCATGTCGTTTCCGTCGAAGCGCGAGATGATCAGCCGCTTCACCTTGTGGTTCGGCACCGTGACGGTGTAAACGGAGTTCGACGTAGAGTCGTACGCCGCTGACATCACGTACATCATCCGCGCGCGGATCGTGCCGAACCGAGACCTCGACCGCTCCTCGAACGCGTCGAACGACTCGAGGAAGAAGCGGAAGTTGGCCTCGGCGTCGGCCTTGTCGCTCGGATCGAGGACCACGAAGCTCTTGTTCTCGCCGACGGCGAGCACGATCCCCTTGTCGAGAAACGCGGCTCCGGCGAACCGTCCGAGGTCCACCGCGAACCCGGCGTCCACGATGGCGTAGCGGTTCCGCTTCGCCAGCATCTCGTCCGTCAGGTAGACGCCGTGCTCGGTCGTGATCAGAAACTGCGACGTCGCCGGGTCGAACGCCAGGTCGGTCGGGGTGCCCGCCAGCGGGAACCCGACCTTCGACTCGCGCGCGACCGGCACCACGGGCGCGTTGGCAATCGGCCCGCCGGAACCAGCCGGAAGCCCGTCGAGGCTCGGCTTGTCGATCGCCCATCGGCCGCGCAACGAGATGGGCGCCCGCGACCATTCCTCGAGCGACCATACCCAGTGCTTCGGCGAGAACGAGAACCGCACCGGATCGCTCTGTCCCATGAACGGCGGCGGACCCGTGCTGGCGAACGCCTGCACGATGTTGCCCGCGATGACCACCATGAAGACGACGGCGGCGAGCGTGCCGAGGAAGCCGAGCGACCGCGGCCGGTCCTCGATGTCCTCCTTCCTCGTCAGCACCAGCAGAAGCCCCATCGTCGCCACGCTCACCCAGTAGATGAAGAGGGCCCAGGTGTACGTGTGCGCGCCGAAGATCTCGGCGCTGAAGCCCTGACCGACATCGCGCGCGGCGTGCATCCCCGTGTGGCGGATGCCCATGAAGACGCCCCAGACGGCGATCAGGACGCCCAGGCCGACGTACTTCGGCTTCGGCCCGTACCGCAGCACGAACAGGCCGACCAGCGCCACCAGCGCCATCCCGATGCGCTGCTCCCAGCACATGACGCACGGCGAATCGCCGTAGACGAAGCCCAGCACGAAGACCGCCACGCCAACGGGGACGGCGGACAGCAGCAGCACGGCCAGCGCGAGTACCGTGTAGAGCGCGTTGCGTCGCATCAGTAATTCACGCCCGGCAGGAGGCCCGTGCGGGTGGCCACCGAGAACAGGAACACCATCAGCAGGACGCTGAAGACCAGCAGGCCGAAGGCGAGACGTTCCTTGTGAGGCTTGCGCAGGACGAGATACGCGGTCGCGAAGATCGCGACGAGGTTCAGGAACTCCACCGTCGGTCTCCTCTCAGCGTCTGGTCCCTTTGCCGGCCAGGGCTGACCCGGCAGGCGGGTACTCGATGCCGCCCTGCAGCTCCTTCTTGCGCTCCGGCGACTCGTCGGGGAACGGCAGCTCCCCGCGTTCCCGCCACGCTTGCACCGTGCGCGTCGCTTCGGCCCCCTTCTCGCCGTCCGTCCCTGCACGTCGTGCGAGATAGGTCGTCTGCGACGGAACCGCCAGCGCGGTGCCCCCAGCCTCGACTGTGTCCATCAACCGCAGGAGCAGGTCCTCCTGGACGGCCAGAAACTCCTCGACCTCGGCCGTGGTCACGTACGCGAACAGTTCGACGTCGAGTCCGGTCGGCGTGAACCGCAGCAGCCGCACACGCGCGGCGGCCTGCTCGACGCGCGGATGCTGGTAGAGGAGCGTCCTGGCGCCCGCCAGCACGAACCGCAGCTGGTCCGCCGTCGTCTCATGCCGGAGCGTGAGGGTGTGGTTGAAGAGGATCTTGTCGCGCGCCGCGAAATTCTCGATGCTTTGAATCGCCATGTCCGCGTTCGGAATGGAAATGACGGTCCGGCCCATCGTCCGAATCCGTGTGGACCGGAGGCCGATGTCCTCGACGGTGCCCGTCATCGTCCCGACGCGGCAGAACTGGCCGATCTGAACCGGACTGTCCCCGATGACCGTCATCCCGCCGAACAGGTTCTCGAGCGTCTTCTGCGACGCCAGCGCCACCGCAATCCCTCCGACGCCGAGGCCCGCGAGCACCGGCGTCAGGTTGATGCCGACCGACTGCAGCAGCGCGAGGACTCCGACGATGAGCGCGAGGGCCTGCAGAAGGCGGCCACCCAGGCGGACGACCGCCACCCGCCCTGTGTTGCCCTGCTGCTGGCGGGTCGCCACCCACTTCGCGACGACACACCCGAGAAACCTGATGCACATCACGGTCATCGCCGCGATGACCACCAGCCAGGCGACGCGCCCGCCGACAAAGCGCTGGCGTGCGGTGAGGTAGTAGTCCGACGCCACCAGGATCAGAATCCCGAAGACGAGTCCGCGCACCGGCTTGAGGATCGACACCCAGCGCTCCCACACCACCCGCGGCGCGAACAGGAGGAGGAGTCCGTGCAGCGCCGCGCGAAGCAGTCTGGTGATCAGCAGCCCCAGCAGCAGGGCGACGATAGACGATGCGGCGACGATCAGCCACGACCACAGCATGTACCTCACGCCGTAGCCGCGCGTGAGGTAGTCGGGCAGGAAGCGCTCGACGAACGACGGCTCGTACTCCTCGTAGGCTGCGGGAACCTCTCTGAGCGTCTCGGGCGCGAACAGCCAGACAGGCAGTTCGGCGCCGCGCTGAACCCGAGCCAGCAGAACGTCGAGCCTCCCCGATTTCGTGCTGATCGTGCCGACCAGCTCGCGGCCCTTGCCGAGCCGTTCGTCCTGCTCCCCTTCCGGCGAGCCGCTCAGCCGGGCCAGATCGATGCTCAGTCCGCGGTCGAGCAGGATCTTGAGCTGCCGCGCGAGCTCCTCGGCCCGATCCTGTGGAAGCTTCGTGTCGAGGTACTTCGCCGCACGCGGCCAGTCGCTCTTTGCCGCGGCGGCCAGGAACCCCATGACGGTTCCCGAGGGCGTCAGCCGCCCCAGCGCGTCCGGCGGCGGTGCCGGCGCGGCGGCCGCGGCCGGCGCGGCGCCTTTCGGCGCGGCCTGGGACAGCAGGTTCTGGCCGACGACGGGCGGCGCTCCGGCGAGCAGGATGACGAGCGCCACGACGGCGGCACGGGCGGAGTGCGTCACAAGCGCTCCTTGAATGGGATGGGCGGGTCTGAAGACCCGCCCTACGGCTATCGCTCGCGCGTCAGGCGCGGCCCATGAACTCCCGGGTTTCGGTGTTGATGCGCACCTTCTCGCCGGTCTCGATGTAGAGCGGCACGCGGACCTCGATGCCCGTCTCGAGCGTCGCCGCCTTGGTCACGTTGCCGGCGGCGGTATTGCCGCGGATGCCCGGCTCGGTGTAGGTCACCGCCAGCTCCACCTGCTGCGGCATCTGGAGCCCGATGACGGTTCCGTTGAACAGCAGGATCTGCACGATCTGGCCGTCGAGCAGGAAGTCGGTGGCGTCGCCCAGCATCTCCTCGCCGAGGGTGAGCGTCTCGTAGCTCACTTGGTCCATGAAGTGCGAGCCCTCGCTGTCGCTGTAGAGGAAGCCCGCCGGCACCTGGGTCAGGTCCGGCTCCTTGAGCTTGTCCCCGGCCTTGAACGTCTTGTCGAACACGGCCCGCGTCTTCAGGTTCCGCATCTTGACGCGGACCAGCGTCTGGCCGCCCCGGGCGGTGGGTGTGGATCGCTCGACCTCGAGGCAGACATAGGGGGCGTCCTCGAATTCGAAGAACGTCTTGCGCTTGATGTCGATCGCTTCGATCAGGGCGGCCATGGGTCTCCTTGCGCGCTACTTCGGATCGGCGACGGTGAACGAGCCCTTGCCCATGTTCATGCCGCAGATGATCTCAATCTTGCCCGACTTGCTCGGCGTGAACTCGATGGTCGTCGCGCCTTCCTTGACGGTCTGCTTCACGTTGAAGGCGTTGATGACGACGGTGCGCATGCAGCCCTTCACCGTGGTGAGGTCGACCTCCATCTTCACCGGCACGCCCTTGGTGACGGTGCTCGGCGTCACGACGTAGCCCTTGTCGTCGAAGGTGAGCTTCACGGCCTGCGGCTTCTGCGCCGCTCCGGCGGCCTGCGCAGCGGTCAGCGGCGCCGCCGCGCTCGTGGCGACGATCAGCAGCGCGGCCAGCAGCGTGACGGTATTCTTCGCAGTCATTCTTCCTCTCCTCATTGTTGAACGGGCGACGGCCCAAGGGTCGGGCTGCCGCACGGGGTTGCCCTCGATTCTCGCTCGAAGCAGCCCTTTGAGCAAGCCGGCGCCGCCCCCCGGCGCGCGAGAACCGGCCCTTTTGCGATAAAATAGTCAGCTTGTCCAAGATACTGGCACCGATGGCAACATTCGCACCGGAACAGTGGGCGCTGATCCTCGGGGGCTCGAGCGGATTCGGTCTGGCCACGGCGAAGAAGCTCGCCGCCGAGGGCATGAGCGTCGGCGTTGTGCACCGCGACCGCCGCGGCGCCATGGACCGCGTGAACTCCGAGTTCGACCGAATCCGGGCGCACGGCGGCGGGTTTTTCAGCCTCAATCTCGACGCGCTCAGCCCGGAGGGCATGGCAGCGGTCGTCGACACGCTCGCCACGCACCTCGGAACGACCGGCAGGGTCCGGCTCCTCCTGCACTCGATCGCCTACGGCAATCTGAGGCCGGTCGTCCCGGTGCCGCGAACGGAGCGGGCGCCCTCGCTGGCGCGGCTCGCCGAAGCGCTCGGCATCCCGGCGGCCGACGTCGACCGTGCGGCCGACGCGCTGGCCGAATCCGGCGAGCCCGTCTTTCAGTCGCTCCGGCCCGTAGACTACGGCCAGGCGGTCCTCGAAGACGAGGACATGGCGCGGACGATCTACTCGATGGGCACCAGCATGCTCACGTGGGTCCAGCGTCTCCACGCGAAAGGCCTGTTCGCCGCGGATGCTCGTGTCATCGGCCTCACGAGCGAGGGCAACACGACCGCCTGGCGGGGCTATGCCGCGGTGGCTGCGGCCAAGTCGGCGCTCGAATCGGTGTCGCGGGCGATCGCCGTCGAATTCGCGCCGTACGGCATCCGCTCGAACATCGTCCAGCCCGGCGTGACGGACACGCCTGCGCTTCGCGTCATCCCGGGCAGCGCGCACATGATGGCCGGCGCCCAGCTCCGCAACCCGTTCGGCCGCCTGACGACTCCCGAGGACGTGGCCGACGTCGTCTATCTGCTGAGCCTCGACGAAGCGCGGTGGATCAACGGCGCCCTCATTCGTGCGGACGGGGGTGAGCACATTGCCTAACACCGAATCGGGGCCGAGAGATCTGTTCATTCACGGCGCCGGTCACTTTCACCCCGAGAACCGGATCGACAACGCGTTCCTGGCGTCGCTCCACATCGGGACCGACGACGCGTGGATCATGGAGCGCGTGGGCATCCGGTCGCGCCGGACGGTCCTGCCGCTGGACTACATCGTCCGGACGAGGAACGAGCACCCGCTCGAAGCGGCGCGCTGGTCGCTGTACACGAATGCCGAGACCGGTGCCCGGGCCGCGCGGCTGGCCATGGAGCGGGCCGGAGTCGGCCCGTCGCAGATCGGCCTCGTGATCGCGGGCGGCTGCTCGCCGCAGTACTCCATCCCCGCCGAGGCGTGCCTGATAGCCGCCGAACTCGGCATCCACGCGCTCGCCTACGACCTCAGCTCGGCGTGCTCGAGCTTCGCGGTGCAGCTGCACCACCTGCGGGCCATGCGCCCTGAGGCGCTGCCCGACTACGCGCTCGTGGTCAACGTCGAGAACACGACCCGCACCGTGGACTACCGTGACCGGCGGACCGCAGTGCTGTGGGGCGACGGCAGCTCGGCCGCGGTCGTCTCGGCGCGAATCCCGGCGCCTGTCCGCGTGCGCCAGAGCGTCGTGCATTCGGACCCGGCCGGGTGGAACAAGGTCGTCATCCCGACCGGCGGCCACTTTACGCAGGAAGGATCGGCGGTCCAGGGGTTCGCGATCCGCAAGACGGTGGCGACGCTGAACGAGCTGGTGCCGCTCCTGCGCGGCAATCGGGCCGACATGGTGTTCGTCGGCCACCAGGCGAACCTGCTGATGCTGAACGCGGTGTGCGAGCGGGCGCAGATCGAACCGTCGCGCCACCTGTTCAATGTGGATGAATTCGGAAACTGCGGCGCCGCCGGGGCGCCCGGCGTGCTCTCGCAGCACTGGGACACGCTGCCTCCGCAGTGCGAGATCGCGCTGGTCGTCGTGGGGTCCGGGCTCACGTGGGGCGGGTTGCTCATCGACGTCGGGAGGGCTTCGTGACATACGCCGAGTTCCTGCAGCGCACGCATTTCTCCAAGGTCGAGCTGCTCGCCTGCGCGAACGGCACGCTGGTCGAGGATCCGCCGGCGGAGGGGTTCGCGACGCTGCCCGGGCCGCCGATGCTGATGGTGGACCGCGTGGTCGAGATCAGCCACCGCGGCCCGCAGGGCAGGATCGTGGCCGAGTACGACGTGACGATCGACGCGTGGTTCTTCCAGTGCCACTTCCGATCCGACCCGGTGCAGCCGGGCTGTCTCGGCGTCGACGCGATCTGGCAGCTGATCGGGTTCTACGGCGGGGTGCGCGGGGCCAAGGGCGCGGGGCGGGCGCTCGGGGCGAAGGAGATCGAGTTCTCCGGGCAGATCCGGCCCTACAACAAGCTGGTCCGGTACGAAATCGACATCCGGCGCTACGCCGAGTTGGCCGAGACCGGGGCCGCGATCGCCATCGGCACGGGCCGTGTCATCGTGGACGGCGAGCCGATCTACGTGGTGAAGGACGCCAAGGTCGGAATGTTCAAGGGCATTCGCTACCCCGACTACCCGCTGCCGTCGGCGAATTCGGTGGGCGGAATCATGGCACGATAGCCAGCTGACAGCGGGCAGCTGATAGCTGGCAGCGGATCGCGGGCAGCGTGTCATGGCCAATCCGCTGACGGCTGCCGGCTGACGGCTGCCAGCTGAAGGATGAACATGGGCGGACGGCAACTGACCGGCGCTGAGATCCTCGACCTGCTGCCGCAGCAGCGGCCGTTCCGCTTCGTGGACGAGATCGTGGAGGTGGATGAGCAGCGGATCGTGGGGCGCTACACGTTCCGTGAGGACGAGTGGTTCTACGCCGGTCATTTCCCGGGCCGGCCCGTCACGCCTGGCGTCATCCTCCTCGAGTCGATGTGCCAGGTCGGGGTGGTGGCGCTCGGTATCTATCTGTTCGCGCTCGAGCACTCGGCCGACGAGGCGCGGAACTGGACGACGCTGTTCGTCGACGCGGAGTCGGAGTTCCTCCGATCGGTGCTCCCGGGCGAATGCGTGACGATCCGCGGCGAGCGGATCTTCTGGCGGCGGAACAAGCTGCGCGCGCGCATCGAAATGTTCGGCGCCGACGGCGCGCTGGTGGCGCAGGCGACGGCGTCCGGACTGGGGGTCAGACATGGCTGAGCGGGTCGTCGTCACCGGCATGGGCATCGTGGCCGCCAACGCGCACGGCCTCGACGCCTTTGAGCAGGCGCTGCGGGAAGGCCGGTCCGGCATCCGGTTCCACGACAAACTCCGAGACCTCGGGTTCTCGTGCCAGGTCGGCGGGGTCCCGGAGGTCAGCGAGGAACTCAAGCGTCGCTACTTCACCGAGGAAGCGCTGCGCGCGCTGAACACCGGGATGATCTACGCGGGCATCGCGGCCGTGGACTGCTGGCGCGACGCGGGCTTCGCCGTGCCGGACGCCGGGTCCGACGAAGTGGACTGGGACACCGGCGCGATCATCGGGACCGGCGTCGGCGGCGTGGACACGGTCGGGGAGTGGGTGGTGCCGCGGGTCAACGAGGGCAAGGTCCGCCGTCTGGGCAGCACCACAATCGAGCAGACCATGGCCAGCGCGGTCAGCGCGTGCGTCGGCGGGCTGCTCGCGCTCGGCGGCCAGGTGACGACAAACAGCAGCGCGTGCACCACCGGAACCGAGGCGATCGTGGACGCGTTCCACAAGGTCCGGTCCGGCCGTTCAGCGCGCGTGATCGCGGGCGGCGCCGAAGGGTCGTCGCACTACATCTGGGCCGGGTTCGACGCGATGCGCGTCCTGGCGCGCCAGTCGAACGACCGCCCGGAGGCGGCGTCGCGGCCGATGTCCGCCTCCGCGGGCGGATTCGTCCCCTCGTCTGGAGCCGGGCTGTTGATGGTGGAGAGCCTGTCGTCGGCGCGCGCCCGAGGGGCGCGCATCTACGCCGAGATCCTCGGCGGCCACGTGAATTGCGGCGGGCAGCGCGGCGGCGGGACGATGACGGCGCCGAACCCGGAGGGAGCGAGGCGGTGCGTGCTGGCGGCGCTGACCGTCGCGGGCATCGGCCCGGAGCGCGTGGAGGCGATCAACGGCCACCTGACGGCGACGATGGCGGATCCGCTGGAGGTGGGCACGTGGCAGCGGGCCCTCGGCCGGAGGCCCGAGGAGTTCCCGTGGATCAACTCGACCAAGTCGCTGATCGGCCACGGGCTCGGCGCAGCCGGCGGCATCGAATCGGTGGCGTCGGTGCTCCAGGTCAGCCGCGGGTTCGTGCACGGGTCGATCAACTGCGAGGACGTGCACCCGGACATCGCCCCGTTCGCCTCGCGCATCCCGCACCAGACGATCGCGTTCGCGCCGCGCGTCCTCGCCAAGGCGAGTTTCGGCTTCGGTGACGTGAACGGATGCCTCATCTTCGGCGCATGGGAAGACGCAGGATAAGGAGACTGACATGGATTCGGCGACAGCGTTCGGCAAGGTCCTGGGCATCATCAAGCCGTTCGTGAAGAACACGGCGGTCTTCAGCGAGGCGACCGACAGCACGCGGATCATCGAGGATCTCGGCGTCAACTCGGCGCGCCTGGTGGACATCATCCTGGCGTTCGAGGACGAGTTCGGGATCGAGGTGGACGACGAGTCGGCCGACAAGGTCCGGACGCTCGGCGACGCGGTCCAGATGATCGTGCAGAAGACGGCGACCGCCCACTAGACAGCTTCCAGGGCCGCTTCGGGGTTCCTCTGGCCCTGGAAGTTGTCGATGACGACGCTGAAGGCGTCGTCCAGAAACGGCGTGCCGGCGGCCAGTGAAGCTGCGCCCCACGGCTGCTCGGCGATTCGAGGCGCAGCTTCACGGGGCGACCGCCGTGCTGTCAGCAGGATCGCGCTTCTGGCTGCGGGTGCAGGGGCTGCTGTCGCAGATCTTCGTGCTCCTCACCTACTACAGCATCGTAGGGTGGATGCGGTTTCGCCGCTACCGGATCCTCGACCGCGGCCGGGTCCGCGCCGAGTTCGCGGCGCTGGTGGGGGACCGGCGGGGGCCGCTGCTGGTCTGCGCCAATCACCTGACGCTCATCGACTCGCTGATCATCCAGTGGGCGCTGGCGCCGGGCTGGCGGCTGTTCGTGCGGCCGGACTGGTTCTTCTGGAACCTGCCGGACAAGTACAATATGTCGATCAACCTGTTCGTCAGGCTGCTCGGCTATTTCGGCAAGTGCGTGCTGGTGCGGCGCAAAGGGCCGCCCGAGGAGATCCGCCGGGCGCTCGACCAGGTGGCGTACCTGCTCGGCCGAGGCCAGTCGGTGCTGGTCTTTCCCGAGGGCGGGCGCAGCCGCGTCGGGCGCGTCGACACGGAGAACTTCATGTATGGCGTCGGCCGGATGATGCAGGACACCCCTCGAGCCCGCGTGGTGTGCGTCTTCGCGCGCGGCGTCGGACAGCGGGTGTACAGCAACTATCCGAAGGCGGGTGAGGCGTTCGTCGTCCGGATGAAGGCGGTCACGCCGACAACGACGTTCAAGGGCATGCGGGCGGATCGCGATCTGGCCACTCAGATCGTGCACCACCTGCGGGATATGGAGCAGGAGTACTTTGAACACGCGACCCTGGGTCGGTAACGACATCGTCGATCTCGCGGAACCTGGCGTGGCCGGCAAGGAGCACGACCGCCGGTTCATGGATCGGGTGTTCACGCCCGCCGAGCGCGAGCGGATTCTGTCCGCGGCCGCGCCGACCGTAGCGCTGTGGAGGACGTGGGCCGCCAAGGAGACCGCGTTCAAGATCGCAAGCAAACTGCGCGAAGGCGTGGTGTTCGCGCACCAGAAGTTCGAAGTCGTGCCCGACACGGCCGCCGAGCCTGAGCGTGCCATCGGAGAGGCGATCGGGCTCTGGGCGAGCGTCCACTTCGACGATCTCGAGGTCAGAGTGCGCTGGGAGACGGCGCGAGACTACATTCACTGCGTGGGGCAACTGGTACGCCGCGAGCACGGCGCCGAGGCGGACGGTGCCGAGACGCCGCGGCGCACTCGGCGCGTGCTGGCCGGGATCCTGGGCGACGGCCACGCGGTCGGCGGCGTGCTCACGAGCGCCGAGCAGGCGTCGGTGCATTCGTCCGCGTCGGAACGCGTCCGCCTGCTGGCGCGACGGCTCATGGGTCGGTGCGACCTGCAGGGCGCCGAGATCGTCCGGTTGTGGCGCGCCTGGGGGTGGAGTCCGCCGCTCGTCTCGCAGCAGGGCCGGCCCGTCGCCGGCTTCGACGTGAGCCTCTCGCACGACGGCCGCTTCGTCGCCGCCGTCCTCGCCGGTCCTTCGACTTCGGTCTGATCGACGGACTCGCTCGGGACCGTCCCGGGCAGCGTCGAGGGGCGGCCCGGCGTAGGACGCGCTCAAACCACGGAGCACACAGAGAGCACAGAGAACGTCCAGGCCGGCCGCGCCGACAGGCGGGTCGCCGACATCCGCACCGACCGGGTCCGCGCCCGGCAGCGGGCGCGGGCGTGCGACCGGCGCGCATGGCAGGCGTGAGCGCCAGGAGTGGCGGGCCGGCGTTCACGTCTGCCTTGCGCACCGGTCGCTGGCCGGGCTTCGCCCGGCGTCGGTCGGTGCGTCGCTGCGGTCTCCGTGTCCTCTGTGGCCTCTGTGGTGGCCTTTTCGAAGGGTCCGGCCGGCCCTTCGACTCGCGCCGGATCCGCGCGCTCGCTCCCTTCGACGTTGCTCAGGGAGCCCCGGGCAAGGTCGACGGGCTCAGGGCTCTCCGCCGGCCCAGGACGCGAACGCCAGCGCGAGCAGCGCCTGCTGCTCCATCTGGTGTGCCTTGCCCGAACCGGTGGCGGGGCTCGCCGACGCGCGGCGCTTCACCGACGTCACACCCGAGCCGAAGATCGTGCGGAGCCGCGGCATCACGTAGAAGTGCGCGCCCATGTTCTTCGGCTCCTCCTGCACCCACACCAACTCGCGCACGCCGGCGTACACCTTGATGGCCTGCGTGAGCGGCGTCAGGGGGAACGGGTAGAGCTGCTCGAGGCCCAGGATCGCCGCCGTATCGTCGCCGCGCTTCTTCCGCTCGGCCTGCAGCTCGTTGACGATCTTGCCGGTGCCGATCAGGATGCGCCGCGCTCCGGGTAGCGCCTCGCCGTCCAGCCGGACGGTCTGGAAGCGCCCTTCCGCCAGCTCCTCAATCGCGGACGAGGAACCGGGGTGGCGGAGCATGCTCTTCGGGGTGAAGACGACGAGCGGCTTACGCCAGCGCCGCAGCGCCTGCCGCCGCAGCAAGTGGAAGTACTGCGCCGCGGTCGACGGCTGGCAGACCTGCAGGTTGTCCTCGCCAGCCAGCTGCATGAAGCGCTCGATGCGCGCGTTGGAGTGTTCGGGACCCTGGCCCTCGTAGCCGTGCGGGAGCAACAGCACGAGGCCGGAGAGGAGGCTCCACTTGTCCTCGCCCGCGCTCAGGAACTGGTCGATAATCACCTGCGCGCTGTTGGCGAAGTCGCCGAACTGCGCCTCCCAGATCACCAGCGCCTCCGGGTAGTCGCGGCTGAAGCCGGTACTCAAAGGCGAGCACGGCCGCCTCGGACAGCGGCGAGTTGTAGATCTCGCAGCGAGCCAGGCCCTCGCCGATCCGCGCGAGCGGCATGTCCTTCCGCTCGGTCCGGGTGTCGACGAGCACGGCGTGCCGCTGGTTGAAGGTGCCCCGCTCGCTATCCTGCCCGCTCAGCCGAATTGGGATGCCGTGCCCGAGCAGACTGCCGAATGCGAGCGCCTCGGCCATCCCGTAGTCCAGGCGGCGAGACCCGGTGGCCATCTCCGCCCGCTGCTCCATCAGCTTCGCGATCTTGGGGTGGACGGAGAAACCGGCCGGCCACGTTGTCAGGCCGGCGGCAATCGTGCGCAGATCCTCAAGCGGCACGCCGGTGTCCACCTCATAGGAGGCGTTGTGGCAGCCGCCCACGTATCCCGACCAGTAGCCGGGCAACTGTGCGAGCGTCACCCGCGCCCCGAGGTGCGTCGCGTCCTCCTGCGCCTGGCCGAATTCCGCGCGAATGCGCACAGGCAGATCGCCGGCGTCGAGGCCGGCGCGCGCCGCAAACACCTTCCACAGCGGCGGATGGGCGGCAATCGCCTTGTACATCAGCGGCAGCGTGATCGTCGGGTCGTCCACCTCGCTGTGCCCGTGACGCCGGTAGCCGACCAGGTCGATAATCACGTCGCTCTCGAAGGCGTAGCGGAACTCGGCCGCCAGGCGCGCCACGTGCGCCAGGGCCGGGAGATCCTCGCCGTTCACGTGGAAGATCGGGACCGGCAGCCGGTGCGCGATGTCAGTCGAGAACAGAGACGAGTGCTCCTCGCGGTCGGGGGTCGTGAACCCGAGCTGGTTGTTCACCACGACGTGAATCGTACCGCCCACCGAGTAGCCGGGAAGGTCGGCGAGGTTGAGCGCTTCGGCCGTGATCCCCTGGCCGGCGAACGCCGCATCGCCGTGCAGCACGATCGACAGAATCCGCTGGCGCGCCCGCTCGCCCTCGCGAATCTGCCGGGCCCGCGTTCTCCCGAGGGCGACGGGGTACACCGCCTCGAGGTGGCTCGGGTTCGACACCAGCTTGACGCGCAGGTCGCGGCCGGCCTTCGTCCGGTAGGTGCCGGTAGCCCCCATGTGGTACTTGACGTCGCCGCTGCCCAGCACGCTCTTCGGATCGGGATCCTCGAAGCCCGCATAGACGTCGACCGCAGAGCGGCCGACAATCTGGACCATGACGTTCAGCCGGCCGCGGTGGCTCATGCCGATCAGCGTCTCCTCGAGCCCGTTGGCGGCGGAGGTCTCGAGCACCGCGTCGAGGAGCGGAATGAGGCCCGTCACCCCTTCGAGCGAGAACCGCTTCGAACCGGGATACCGGCTGTGGAGCACCTCTTCGAACAGATCGGCACGGACCAGGCGCTCGAGCACCGCAGGGGCGTCGACGGGCGGAATCACCCGCTCCATGCGCTCCTGCACCCAGTGCCGGCGCGCCGGGTCCGGGATGTGCATGAACTCCACGCCGATTGGGCCGCAGTACCACCCGCGCGCGCGGGCCGCCGCTTCGCCCTGGGCCCGAAGCTCCGGGTGCGGCAGCGGCGGCGCAAGCCCGAGCGGGTCGAGAGAGGCCTCGAGGTAGCCCCATCGCCGGAACGCGTCGACGACCAGGTTCTCGGCCGCGTCGGCCGCGGTGTCTGGCCGGCCCGGTTCCACGGGTCCGAATTCGTGCGAATCCGCCATCATGTTCCGCCTCGGCACAGTGTTGCCCATCGCCGCGGAGGTTGTCCACCCGCCTTCGCCCGCCTTCGCCCTTCGGGCCTCCGCGGGCTGCGGCGAGGCAGGCCCGCCTGCTGGCTCTAGGCTCAGGGCTCAAGGCTCAGGAACAGAACCGCAGCCAGGCGGTGGCAGTTTCGGTTCGAATCCGGGTAAGCTCGTAGTGTGAAGACCAACATGCCCACGCTTCGGAAGCGCGCCTGGTTCGGATTGTCTCTGGCCCTCGCGCTGGCGGCCCTCGGCGTCGTGTCGGCGCAGGAACGAACGTCGACCCCGCCCGCGCAATCGATCGGCCTGGACCAGCCCGTACCGGTGGACCCGCGCATCACCATCGGGTACCTGCCCAACGGTCTCCGATACTACGTCAGGGCCAATGCCCGGCCGTATCAGCGCGCCGAACTGCGGCTGGTCGTGAACATCGGGTCGGTCGTCGAGGACCCGGACCAGCTGGGCCTCGCTCATTTCGTCGAGCACATGGCGTTCAACGGCAGCGAGCGGTTCGCCAAGCAGGACCTGATTCGGTTCATGGAGTCGATTGGCATGCGCCTGGGCCCGGGCGTCAACGCGAACACGTCGCACGATCAGACGGTGTACGTGCTGCACGTCCCGACCGACACCCCGGAGGCGCTGCGGAAGGCGTTCATGTTCTTCGCCGACGTCGCCCACCGGTTGTCGTTCGACCCGGAGGCGATCGACAAGGAGCGCGGCGTCATCATCGAGGAGTGGCGGCAGGGACGCGGAGCGTCGGCGCGCATGCAGGACGAGCAGATGCCCGTGCTGCTCAAGGGTTCCCGTTACGCCGAGCGCAACCCGATCGGCACGAAGCAGAACATCGAGCAGTTCAAGCCCGAGGTCCTGAAGCGCTTCTACACGGACTGGTACCGGCCGGACCTCATGGCGGTCGTCGCCGTCGGCGATTTCGACAAGGCGCCCATCGAGAAGATGATCCGCGACGAGTTCGGCCGCATCCCGGTGCCGGATCAGCGCCGGCCGCGGCCCGACTTCGAGGTGCCGGATCACCCGGAAACGCTGTACGCCATCGCCTCGGACCCCGAGGCGCCGATCACCACGGTCGGCGTCTACAACATGCTGCCGCTGCGCGAACAGGTCACCGTCGGCGCCTATCGGCAGCGCCAGGTCGAGCGGCTGTACACGGGCATGCTGAACGCGAGGCTCAGTGAGCTGACGATCAAGCCGGATCCGCCGTTCGTCCGAGCCGGCATCGAGCGCGGCATCTTCGTCCGCACGAAGGAAGCCGCCACGATGATGGCGCTCGTCAAGGAGGACGGGATCGCGCGCGGGCTCTCGGCGCTCGTCACGGAGCTGACCCGCGCGGCCCGGTTCGGGTTCACGGCGGGCGAACTCGAGCGGCAGCGGCTCGACGTGCTCCGCGGCTACGAAAGCGCCTTCGCTGAACGCGACAAGGAGGAGTCGGCCGACCTGGCGGCCGAGTTCATCCGCGCGTTCACCGAGCAGGAGCCGACACCTGGCATGACCTACGAGTACGGCCTCGTCCAGCGCTTCGTGCCAGCCATCACGGTCGACGAGGTCAACAAGGTTGCCAGGGAGTGGGCGAGCGGCAGCCGCGTCGTGCTGGTCAACGCGCCGAAGAAGCCAGGCCTCGCGCTGCCCGGCGAAGCCCAGCTGGCGGCGGCGATGAAGGCGGCCTCGGGCGCCGACATCAAGCCGTACGTCGACGTCTCCGGCGCGAAGGCGCTGATGGAGCGCCCGCCGAAGCCCGGCTCCGTGGTCTCGACCACGGCCAAGGGCCGCTTCGGCTTGACGGAGTGGGACCTGTCCAACGGCGTGAAGGTCGTGCTGATGCCGACGACGTTCAAGGAGGACGAGGTGATCTTCCGCGCCACGAGCCCGGGCGGCACCTCGCTCGCCAGCGACAAGGACTTCATCGCCGCGCGGACCGCCGCACAGGTGATCGCCGCCGGAGGCGTCGGGCCGTTCAACGTCATTCAGCTCCGGAATGCCTTGTCCGGCAAGGCGGTGTCCGTCTCGGCGTTCATCGACGACACCGACGAAGGCCTGAGCGGTGGCGCGTCCCCCAAGGACCTGGAGACGATGTTCCAGCTGATCTACCTGACGTTCACCCAACCGCGGGCGGACGCCGCGACGGTCGCCACGATGGCGGCGCAGACGAAGGTGATGCTGGCCAACCAGCAGGCCAGCCCCGAGTACGTGTTCCAGCAGGCGCTCGTCTCCGCGCTGACGCAGGACCACCCCCGGGCGCGCCTGATGACGCCCGCGATGGTCGACCAGATGAACCTGGACCGGTCGCTCGCGTTCTACAAGGACCGGTTCGCGGACGCCAGCGACTTCACGTTCGTCTTCGCCGGGAGCTTCGACGTGGCGGCGATCAAGCCGCTCGTCGAGCGGTATCTCGCCTCCCTGCCGTCGCTCAGGCGGCACGAGACCTGGAAGAACGAGGGCATCACGCCGCCGCGCGGCGTCGTCGAGAAGGTGGTGCGCAAGGGGATCGAGCCGAAGAGCCAGGCCGCCATCGTCTTCACGGGCCCGGTCCCGTTCGACACCCCCCACGAGGTGGCGCTCGACGCCCTCGGCATCGTCCTCGAGGGCCGGCTGCGCCGGAGCCTGAGAGAGGCGCTGCGGGGCACCTACGGCGTGGAGGTCCAGGCCAGCGCCACCAAGATCCCCGAACCGCGGTACAACGTGATGATCCAGTTCGGGTGCGATCCCGAGCGGACCGAGGAGCTGGTCGCCACGCTGCTGCGCGAGATCGAGCGGTTGAAGGCCGACGGACCGACCGACCGCGAGGTGGCCGACGCCCGCGAGGCGCTGATGGTCGCCTTTCAGACGGACATGGCCCAGAACAGCCGGCTGGCGGATCGGCTGCTCGAGCGCTACCAGCTCTCAGAGGACGCGTTAGGGTTCTTCAACCTCCCGGCCGAGTACCAGAAGCTCGGCGCCCTGGGGATCCAGGACGCCGCCAGACGGAGTCTCGACACCGGCAACTACGTGCGGGTCACGCTGTTCCCGGAGGCTGGGGCGGGCGTGAAGAAATAGGGGCCGGACCGGTGTGCGGTCCCGCCGGAGGAGCCGCGCGCGGCAAATCGGTGATCTGGGCCTTGTGTCTCCAGTTGGAGGCAGCCTGGTTGAAGTCCGAGTGCTTCGAGGCGGCTGCCCCGCGGAGGCGATCAGGCTCACAGACCGGCAATCAGACAGCGTTGGCGGCGTCCTGAGGAGCCTCCCCGCCCCGGCGCAACTTGTCGGGGCCCGGCCCGGCCCGCCGGTGAGCACAGATATCCTGCGACGGTCAGCGCAATATCTGTGCTATCGAGTTCTGCCTACCGAACCGACCGCTGTCCCCCTGTTGCGCGCCAACCGACGACCCTGCAAGCATTTCTCGCCGCATTGCACCCGGTCCATCCCCGCACTAGACTGCAGCCGTCGCCCGCGTATCGGACTACGCAGTTCAGCCGACTACTCGTTGGGCTGTCGGAACAAGAAGCGGGTCGGCAGTTGCGCTGGCTGGTAGGAGCATTGAGACATGGAGCAGAATTCAGTGGCCTTGCCTGCGGCACGCATAGGGTATGGATGCGGCACCCTGCTGACCATTCCGGCTCTCTACTTGGTGTGGGCCGCCTTCCACGACATCTCGCATGGTGAGGCGGACCTCAAGAACGAATACACGATCCTGGTGTTGTGTGCCGCATGGTTCCTGTTCCTGGCGGTCATACTGTTTCGCGTCAAGCACAGGCTCCTCGGTCTCATTTCAGTCATCGCCGTCGGCGCCGGCTTCTGGGGCCAGGGAGTAGTCGGCTCAACGCCCGCAGGTAGCCTGTCGCCAAGGTCAATTGCCCTTGTGGCAGCCTATCTGTGGTTCCTGCTGCTTGCGGTAATACTCGGCATCTTGAGTTGGCGGGCGGGTCGCCGACAAGAGAAGCGGGTCGAGGGGTAATGCCGCAGCCCAACACCGCGCTGCACCCGACGGCCGCCGGCGTACAATGAGCGGCCGCGGGTGAGCGCCACACGTTAGGTTGTCTTGGTATTCGAGAATGGCTTGCCGAGCGAACGCGAATCGGAGGCAGTCACGAGGGCTGACGACCTGGCATGAGGCAATCAGGTCCGGCGATGTCGATCGAGTACGCGCAGTGTTGCATGCCGGCGCGGACATCAATGCACTGGATGAGCATGGCCAAACAGCGTTGATGAATGCAGTCTATTGGGGAAACTTGGATATCGCCAGGCTGTTGGTCGAAGCGGGTGCCGAACTCAATCATACGGCGAAGTTCCGTCTTACCGCGTTGTATCTCGCCGTAGTTCGAAAGCGGCCGCAATTCGTGAGGTTGCTCGTTGACGCTGGAGCAGACAGGAACGTCAGGGGATCAAAAGGGCAATTCAATCTCACGCCACTTGAATACGCTCGAAGACTGGGACTTGTGGACATCATTCGGATTCTGGAACAGGCAACCTGACGATTCGCTTCAGCGGACGGCGCTGTCGCGCCGCCGCTGAGCTCAGACGCTAGGTGGCCGACGCGTATTTCCGGGAGAACCTGATATGAGAGGCTTCAGCAAGCACCAGACGCTGTACCTCGCGAACTCCGTGCTGCTGTTCATCCACGAGGAGGATTCGGCGTATTGGAGAGAGTGGGAACTCTTCGGACTGCCTGGGGGGATTCAGTCCTTCTTGGCGATGGACATCGTTCTTATCGTCATAGGTCTCATTGGCTTTCGGTTTGTCATATTGAAGCAGAGAGTCGGGATGTGGTTCGCCCTGTTGCAGGCGGCGTGTGGTGTGTTGGCCTTTGGGCTGCATGGATGGTTCATGTGGAGGGGTCATCCGGAGTTCACTCTTCCGATGTCCCAGGCAGTGCTGATCCTCACATTCGTCGTGTCAATCGCACAGGCGGCATACGCTATTCGGGAACTGGAAAGAGAAGGAGGATCGGCCACCTAACCAGCGGCTGCACCTGCCGCCGCGCCGGGGCCATCGGGGTTGGGCACTTCGTTGCATTGTGGTGTTCGGTTGGAGGAACACAAAGACGTTTCCGAAACTGCAGTCGTTTCGCGGTGCAGGTGAGCCGCGGTCGTTCGGCCGACAGGGACACAGGCAGTAACGCTGCTCTTCGTTGTTCGACATTCTAAAGGGAACTCCGCCATGCGCTTTCGCATTTGGCTGGCAACGGCGCTCCCACTCCTCGCAACCCTCGGCGCGACCTCGAGCCAGCCTCCGGCTCGGCCCGACGGCTTGCGGGTGTTGGACGGCGAGTGGGTCTACGTCGAGGACCGCACCGAGGGCCGCGCCAAAGAGCAACAGGGGCCCAACATGGGACCGGGGATTCGGATGCGCGTCGAGAAGGATGCGGTCGTCCTGGTGCGCAGCGATGGCGAAATCCGCATGGCGCTCGACGGCTCGCCCACCGATGTCGTCCGGTCGTACGGAACCTCGCGCTACCGCGGCGAGTGGAAGGACGGCGCGTACGTGTACGAGAGCGTGCCGGTGCGGGAGGGGGACAACTCGGGCAAGGGGCTGATCCGATGGACGCTGCGCGTCACGGCCGACGGGATGCTCGCGGGCGTGACGCTCGATCCGCCCACGGGGCAGGAATCGGTGTCGCTCTGCCGCCATCCGAAGGACATCGCGCTGCCCGCGCCGGCCAAGGCCGCAATGAACGACCTGGCGTGGTTGGCCGGCACTTGGGTCGGAACGAGGGGCGCCGCGTCGATCGAGGAGCGATGGAGCCCGCCGGGGGGCGGCGCGATGCTCGCCCTGTCGCGGACCGTCTCGCGCGGCAAGATGACCGCGTTCGAGTACCTGCGCGTCGTTGAGCGCGACGGCGGGCTGGTCTACATCGCACAACCAGGCGGCCGCACGCCGACCGAGTTCGTGCTCACCGAGCTGAGCAAGACGCGAGCCGTGTTCGAGAACCCGCGCCACGACTCCCCTCAGCGCATCGTGTACGAGGTTTCAGCCGAGGGTCACCTGAGCACCTCGATCGGCTACATGAAGGGCGGCAATGCCCAGCGATTCGAGTTCAAGCTCGAAAGCAGCACGAGTAAGTAGGTCGGACAGCCGTTGTCCGACACAACCGGCCGTCGATCGTCGATGCCGGTCAGAAGTCGAACTGCCGGAAGCATGTTCGGACGACCTCGCGCACGGAAGCGACGTCGAGCGATTGGCCGAGCCGGAGTGGCGCAAGGCCGTGGCCGGGTGTGAGCGGCCGCCGGCGAACCTCTACACCGACGTCTTCAATCCCGTCGAGGCAAAGGACGTCCGGCGAAGAAGCGGTTAGCCTCGGTCTTGGTCCGACCCTGGCTGACGCACCGTGGAATCGCCGGGCATTCGGCGACGATGGCGCCGTCTTCGTCCGGTATCGGCGCGATCGTGAACGTCATCGAGCGCGGACTCCCGGCCCGGATTGTACCGCCGGTTCGGCCTCCACCGCGCGCTCTACCATTCCTGGTGGGTCTGTGCCATGTCGCGGATCACGATTCCCAGGGGAGCCGAGGCGACCCGTCAGCGTCGCCGCCGTCGCTCGAACAGCAACAGGCGGGCCGAGTTGATGACCACCGAGACCGACCCGACGTTGTGCGCGAGCGCGCCGAGGATCGGGCGTGAGGATGCCGGCCGACGACAGCGCCAGCATCGCCGCATTGAACATCAGACCGAACAGCACCAGGTTCTGATTGATCGTCCGCGTGGTCTTTCGGCTGAGCCGAAAGAGGAACGGCAGCGCCGTCAGGCTGTTCCGCATCAGGACGACCGCGGCCGTCTCGAGGGCAACCGTATCGTGGCGCGAGCCCAGGCTGACGCCGACCGTGGCGACCGACAGCGCCGGGCCGTCGTTCGCGCCGTCTCCGACGTAGCAGAGCCTCCCGCATCGCCGCTCGAGTTCCTGGACCCGTTCGTACTTCTGTTCGGGCAGCAGTTCCGCCTCGACATCCGCAGGGTCGACGCCAACGTCAGCAGCCACGGCGAGCGCCACGGCGCGCGCGTCGCCGCTCAGGATGCTCACCTGGCGGAGACCGTCTGCGCGGAGCTCCGCGATCACGTCGCGGGCTTCCGGCCGAACCTCGTCTTCGATTGAGAGCAGTCCCTGCGCGTGGCTCCCGCGGGCGACGTAGACGATCGAGAGCCCTCGGGCGCGCAGCCGCCCGGCGTCGGGCTCGAGCGGCCCGACGTCGATGCCGTGACGGGCCATGAACCGCGCGTTCCCGAGCCGCCACGCCTCGCTGGCGTCGCCCTCCCGCCCGGTGATTCCGAGCCCGGCCTCCCTGAGGATCGACAGGCTCTCCGAGACGGCCACGCCCTCGGCCACCGCCCGGGCCTGAATGGCGCGCGCCAGCGGGTGGTCCGCAGCCGCCTCGAGCCTCGCCGCCGCCGCCAGCAGCCCAGCCCGCGTGCTGCCCTCGGCCGGAACCACGTCCGACACCCGGCACTCGCCTTTCGTCAGCGTCCCGGTCTTGTCGAAGGCAATCGCCGCGACCCGCGCGCAGCCCTCCACATACCGCCCTCCCTTGACGAGCAGCCCCTCTCGCGCCGCACGGCTCATCGCGGCGACGATGGCGGTCGGCGTCGCCAGGACGAAGGCGCAGGGGCACCCCACGATGAGCATCGTGACGGCGCGCTGCACATCGCCGGTCGCCACCCACACCACCGCGGCCAGCGTCAGAACCCCGGGGTGAACCAGCGGGCGTAGGCCTCGGCCGCTCGGAGAATCGGCGCGCGGTGCGACTCGGCGTCCCGAATGAGCCGCAGCACCTTGCCATGCGCGCTCTCGTCTCCCACGCGCCGCACCCGAACAGTCAGCGACCCGCTCTCGTTGATGGTGCCCCCCGAGACGAGGTCTCCGGGGCCTCTGTCCACCGACGCGCTCTCTCCCG
This sequence comes from uncultured Acidobacteriota bacterium, assembly GCA_963784455.1. Taxonomy (GTDB): domain Bacteria; phylum Acidobacteriota; class Vicinamibacteria; order Vicinamibacterales; family Fen-181; genus FEN-299. Next base: position 55,966 of record CAWARN010000009.1, read on the forward strand.
TGAGCAGCGACTCGTCAACCTGGCTCTCGCCGTCCTCCACCTGGCCGTCGGCCGCGACGACGTCGCCTGGCCTCACCAGGATCCGGTCGCCCGGGCGGAGATCGGCGGTCGGCACCTGATGCACGCCGCCGTCGTCCGACGAGGCGCAAGGCGTGCCGCGGCTGGGCGGCGACGAGTGCCTCGAGATGGCGGCGCGCCCGCGCGCTCACGAATTCCTCGATGAGCGACCCGAGCACCATGATGAAGGCGACGATGGCGGCGGAGGCCCATTCGCCGAGGAGGAGCGACGCGACAATCGCGAGGCTCACCAGTTCGTCCACGTTCGACTCGAGGCGGGCTAGACCTCGCACGGCCCGCCAGACGATTGGGAGCCCCGTGAGCGACAGCGATGCCAGCGCCAGCACCGCGCCAGCCCGTCGGTACCCGGCGGCGTCGGCGAGCCCTCCGATGACAAGCAGCGCCGCTGCCGCGGCGACCGTCGCCACCCGGCGCCCGCCGATGTCCGCCGCCACGCCCGCGCCCGCAAATCGTCCGATCACGTTCTTCCTCGCGACGGCCGACCCGGCCGCCTCCAACGACAAGGTGACACGCCGACCCGCTTGAACGCAACCACGCCAGCATCCATACTGGCCAGACGATGAGACATGCGATGACGAAGACACTGGCGCCCGCCGCAGCTCTGGCGATCGCAGCCGCAGCGGGCCTGCTGGCGGCGGCTTCGGGCGTCGGCCAGGACCAGGTGTCCTACGAGGACATGGCCACGCGCCTCCATCAGAAGGGAATGCGCGAGCTGGGCGCGTACGCGACGCTGGAGACGCTGGTGTCGGTGGGCCCTCGCCCGACCGGATCGGCGCAGGCGGACGCGGCCGTGAGCCTGATGGCCGGGCACATGACACAGCTCGGATTCGACAACGTGCGGACGGAACCGACGGTGGTCGGGCACTGGGTCCGCGGCCCGCGCGAGGAGGGCCGCATCCTCTCGCGGACAGCGGGCACCATCCCGGTGAAGGTCCGAGCCATTGGCAAGAGCATCGCGACACCGGCTGGCGGTGTCACGGCCGGGATCCTCGAGGTGAAGTCGGTCGCCGAGCTCGAGAAGATCGGGGACAAGGCGCGCGGCCGAATCGTGTTCTTCAACGGCGCGATGGACCCGACACTGCTCGACACGTTCCCGGCGTACGGCGACGCCGCGCAGCAGCGATCGGGCGGCGCGGTGGCGGCCGCACGCGCAGGAGCCGTCGCCGCAGTCGTGCGATCGCTCACCCTCGCGATCAACGACGACCCGCACACGGGAACGATGAGCTACGACCCCGCCGTGCCGAAGATCCCTGCGGTGACGATCTCGACGGCGGCCGCCGAACGCCTGAGCGCGCTGCTTCGCGCCGAGCCCGACGCGCGGTTCTCGTTCACGACCACGTGCCAGACGCTGCCGCCGGTGACCTCGCACAACGTGATGGGAGAACTGCGCGGCTCGGCCACCCCCGACGAGGTCATCGTCGTCGGCGGCCACATCGACAGCTGGGACCTCAGCCCAGGCGCGCACGACGACGGGGCCGGGTGCGCGCAGGCGATCGAAGCGCTCCGCCTGATCCGAGGGCTCGGCCTGAAGCCGAGGCGGACGATTCGGGCGGTGTTGTTCATGGACGAGGAGAACGGCGGCACGGGCGGCCGCGACTACGCGCGGTCTGAGAACCGCAGGAGCGAGCGCCACATCGCGGCGATCGAATCGGACCGCGGCGGATTCCTGCCCATCGGTATGGGGGTCTCCGCCAAGGGTGAGGCGCTTGCGCGGATCCGGGCGTGGGAGCCGCTGTTCCAGGGGATGGGCCTGCAGTGGATCCGCCCGGGGGGCGGCGGCGTCGACATCGGGCCGCTCGGCGCGTCCGGCGCGATTCTCATGGGGCCGGTCCCCGATTCACAGCGCTACTTCGATGTGCACCACTCGGGCGCGGACACGCTGGACAAGGTCAACCCGCGGGAACTCCAGCTCGGCGCCAACGTCATGGCGCTGATGGCCTGTCTCCTCTCCGAGGAAGGCGTGCCGAGGTAGCGGCGGGGCCCCTGGCTACCGGCCGGGGCCGGTGTCTGGAGCGCGCCGGACGGCGAGCGTCGGAGAGGCGCCCGGCCCGAAAGCCCCAATCGGAGGGTCGGATGGGGTCGAGATCCTCCAGCGCCGCTGGACGAGCAGATGCCCCGGGATCACCGGCCGGTCCTGCAGAATGGCGCCGGACTGATCCAGGACCAGCGCCCGGAGAATGGTGGTCTGGTCGCCGCCCAGCGCTCCGGCGGGCGCGAGCAGCGTCGTGAACGGCGCCTGCAGCTTGAGGAACGTCCACACCCCCGGCCGGCGCCGCATTGCCGCATCGTCGAGCGCGGCGGGCAGGTAGACCAGCGATTGGGGCCTGCCGCCGGGCACCTCGAACGTGAGGCTGAGGGCGGCCGGACGGGCGTTGCCGCCTCGGATCGGAATCGCCTCCAGGGGCCTGCCGTTCGAGGCCAGGTCGAATCGCGACGCGTGGATGATCCGGGCATCGAGGTGGGCCAACTGGACCAGCAGCAGCCTCAGTGCTCCCGGGCGGGCCTGCTGGGACTGCGCGCGCGCGCGGCGGCCCGACTCGCCGGTGAACACGTCCGGGAACGACCGCCGGATTCTCGTCGGCCATGGCGGCCACTCTCGAGGAAGACGTGTCGGTGAGGGCCGGTATCTGCCCGACCGGCTCCGATCCCACGAGGACGTAGCCCTCGCACGCCGGGAACATCAGGAAGGCGGGCAGGAAGTTGGCCTCGCCAAACGGAGACAGCAGCGTCTGGCATCTGCCCGCAGGGTCCTTGAGTTCGACGCGCGCCCAGCCGCGCACCGGCTCCCACCTCGAAGACCAGGCCGCGGACCAGCGAGTGCGTGCCTCCGCCTCGTACGCCCGCCACTCGGGCATCGCGAGCAGGCCGGCGAGCGCCCCTGGGCGCGCGGGCGGCATGCCGCCGAGTACCAGGGCGATGTCCGTCGTTTCCACGTCGTAGGGGCTGGTGCCCGCTGGCAGGACGGCGCCTTCCGCGCCGCTGGCGGCGACTGCCGGCTGGCGGCAGGCCGTCGCGCAGGCCGCTGAAGCCAGAATCAGGGCGAGGACGAGGCGGCCGGTGGTGGTCTGGCGCGTCATGGGCGCAGCGGGGACCATTCCTTCCGAGTATCGGCCCCAGCCGCGCCTGAAATCACTCCGGGAGCAGTAGTGTCCGGTCACGGCGCCGGAGAATGCCGGCAACCGCTTGATTTGAAATGAGTTCGGCGGCAATTTCGCCCGCGGCGATATCTTCGGCGCGCTGGCGGCCGGCCAACGGGCGGCCGCAGGCCGTGACGTATAATGGACGGGTGAAGGCGACGTGGACACGGCTGGCGGCGATTCTCCTCGTGGCGGTGGTGTGCGCCGACCTCGTTGGTGTCGACTGCGCGCGCCTGTCTGCCGAGAGCGCGTCCGCCGCCGCGTGCGGGAGCGCCTGCTCCGAATCGCCGGATTGCCTGTGCTGCTCGGTTGCCGACGAGACCACCCACGTGCCGCCGGGCGGCGGCGGAGGGCGAATCGGCGCCGCCTGCGATGCCCCGCCATCGGCACCCGTCGACGGCGTGCGTCCGGTCCCATACCGCCCTCCGGTCCCCCTGATCCCGCCTTCGGTTCTCTAATCCCGGTTTGATCCCTCGCCTGGCCTGACACCGCGACCCGTGTGAGCCCACTCGGCTCCCGGCTCAGGGCTGGCGCATGACACAGGAGAGCACCATGAGTTTCCTCGAGGACCTGTTCGAAGGCCGCAAGCACGGATATCGCGGCGGGCACGACGGTCACGACGGCGATCACCGCGACGGCCATTACGGGGAGCCCGAGCACCGGCCGCGCTACGGGCCGGGCCCGGTGGCGCCGGCGATTGTCTGCGGGCAGTGCCGCGCGCCGGTGGCCATGCTGCCGGGCTATCGGTTCTGTCCCTACTGCGGCGGGTCGCTCGCCGCGACGGCCGCGTGCGCCGGCTGCGGGGCTGCGCGGGTGACGGGCGCGGCGTTCTGCGGGACGTGCGGAGCGAAGGTTTAGAGCGGAGTTCGTCTGGCGCTGTCCTGCGGCGATCGGCGGGGCAGCGCCAGCCTCGGCGGATCACGTGGCGCCCGGATTCGAGTCCGGCTCGATGCGGCGGGAGACCCCCACAGGAGTTCAGGTCATGAAGGAATGCGATCCCGCGACGGCGCGCGGTCTGTCGGAGGCCGAGGCGGCGCGGCGGCTGTGCGACGAGGGCGCCAACGAGATCCCTTCGGCGCAGAACCGGGGTCTGTGGGCCATCGGGTGGGAAGTCGTCCGGGAGCCGATGTTCCTGATGCTGGTGGCCGCAGGCGCGCTCTACCTGTCGATGGGAGACCTGGCCGATGCGCTGATGCTGCTCGGGTTCGTGTTCTTCGTCATGGCCATCACCGTCGTCCAGGAACGGCGGACCGAGCGGGCGCTCGACGCGCTTCGCGACCTTTCAAGCCCCCGTGCCTTGGTGGTCCGCGACGGTGTACGGCGGAGAATCGCCGGCCGCGAGGTCGTGCGCGGCGACCTCGTCGTTGTCTCCGAAGGCGATCGCGTGCCAGCCGACGGGCTGCTGAGGCATGCGCGGAACCTCACGGCGGACGAGTCGCTGCTGACCGGCGAGTCGGTGCCCGTTCGCAAGCTCGCACACCCGGCACAGACGACGCTGGATCTACCGGGCGGCGACGATCTGCCGTCGGTGTTCTCGGGAAGCCTCGTCACGGCCGGCCAGGGGCTGGCCGAGGTCGTGGCCACCGGGCCGGCCACTCAGCTCGGACGGATCGGCAAGGCGATGCAGTCGCTCGAAACCGAGCCGACGCCGCTCCAGCGGGAGACGGGTCGTCTGGTCCGCACGCTGGCGATGGTGGGCCTCGCCGCGAGCGCCGTCGTCGTGCTGCTCTACGGCTTCACGCGCGGCGGGTCGCCGGCGGTCTGGAAAGAGGGGCTACTTGCCGGGATCGCGATGGCGATGGCTACGCTTCCGGAGGAATTCCCGGTGGTCCTCACCGTGTTCCTCGCCCTGGGCGCGTGGCGCATCTCGCGCAGCCGCGTCCTGACCCGGCGGATGCCCGCGGTCGAGACGCTCGGGTCGGCGACGGTCTTGTGCGTGGACAAGACCGGCACGCTGACGGCGAACCAGATGACGCTCGTCGCGGTGGAGGCTGACGGCGTGCGGTTCGACACCGACGGAGGACTGGAGCCTCCGCCGGAAGTCCGGCGACTGCTCGAGAGCGCCGCGCTGGCCTGCCGCCCGGATCCGTTCGACCCGATGGAGCGGGCGCTGCGCGACGCGGCGGGACGTCTCCTGCCGCCGCACGGCGGCCCGGCTCGCCCCGGCTTCGAACTCGTTCGGGAGTACCCGTTGACGGCGAAGCTGCTGGCGGTCTCGCAGGCCTGGCGACGCGCCGGAGACACGGCGATCAGCGTCGCGGCGAAAGGCGCGCCCGAGGCCATCGCCGCCCTGTGCCATCTCCCGCACGACGAACGGGAGCATCTGGCAACGCGGGTGACGGTGTATGCCTCGGCCGGGCTGCGCGTGCTCGGCGTGGCGCACGCCACGTGGACCGATGGGCCACTGCCGGACGACCATCACGACGTCGACTTCCGTCTCGTGGGCCTGCTGGCGTTCGAAGATCCCCTCAGGGAGGCCGTTCCGGCGGCGGTACGCGAGTGCCACGCCGCCGGAATCAGGGTGGTCATGATCACGGGCGACTACCCTGTCACCGCGGTCAGCATCGCCAGCCGCGCCGGAATCGCGAACCCCCAATCGGTCCTGACGGGTCCCGAGCTCGGCGCGATGAGCGCGGAGGACCTGGCGCGCCGCATTCCGGGCGTCAACGTCTTCGCGCGGGTCGTGCCCGAGCAGAAGCTCCGGATCGTCGAGGCGCTCAAGGCCAATGGCGAAGTGGTCGCGATGACCGGCGACGGCGTCAACGACGCGCCGGCGCTCAAGGCGGCCCACATCGGCGTGGCCATGGGCGGGCGGGGGTCTGATGTCGCCCGGGAGGCGGCCGCGCTCGTCCTGCTCGACGACGACTTCTCATCCATCGTCGCGGCGGTCCGGCTCGGGCGGCGGATCTTCGACAACATCAAGAAGGCGGTCGCATACATCTTCGCCGTCCACGTGCCGATCGCCGGGCTCTCGATGATCCCGGTGTTCCACGCTGACTGGCCGCTTCTGCTGCTGCCCGTCCACATCGTGTTCCTGGAGCTGATCATCGACCCGGCGTGCTCGCTGGTCTTCGAGGCCGAGGAGGCGGAGCCGGACGCGATGCGCCGGCCGCCGCGCGACCCGCGCGAACGGCTCTTCACGCCCGCGGCGATCGCGACCAGCCTGCTCCAGGGCGCCGGCACGCTGGTCGCGTCGCTCGGGGTGTTCGTCGGCGCCACCGCGCTCGGACAGTCGGTCGATGCCGCTCGTGCCGCCGCGTTCACGACGCTCGTGCTCGCCGATCGGCTGCTGATTCTCACGAATCGGTCGTGGAAGCACAGCACGCTGGCCACGCTGCGTGTGCCCAACGCCGCCAGCCGGTGGGTGACCCTGTTCGCGGTCGGATTCCTGGCGCTGGTGCTGACGGTTCCCGGACTGCAGCGGCTCTTCCACTTCGCGCGCCCTTCCGCGTGCGGCGCTCGGTCTCAGCGTGCTGGCCAGTGTGGGATGCGGGATCTGGTTCGAGCTTCTGAAGCGCGCCTATGCCAGCCGACGACGGGCACGCGCCTCGCTGGCGGTTGCTGTCGAGTGATTCGACCGGGAAGGGGGTATGCTGTGACATGCCGTTCTCGAAGCTTCCGCTCCATCCCGACCTGATGCGCGGCGTCAGGGAGCTCGGCTTTCTGCGCCCGACGCCCATTCAGGAGCAGGCCATCCCGCCGGCCGCCGCCGGCAAGGACGTCATGGCGACGGCCATGACCGGCAGCGGCAAGACGGCCGCGTTCCTTCTCCCGATTCTCAACCGGCTGATTTCGGCGCCACGACGGCAGACGCGGGCGCTGATCCTGACGCCGACGCGGGAACTGGCCGCTCAGATCCACGCGCATCTCGAGGAACTCGCGGTCCACACGCCGCTGACCGGCGCCGCCGTCTTCGGAGGGGTCGGCATGGGCCCGCAGGAGCATGCGTTCCGTAGCGGCGTGGACGTGGTGATCGCGACGCCCGGCCGGCTGCTCGATCACCTCCGGCACCCGTACGCGCGGCTCGCCGCCCTCGAGGTGCTCGTCCTCGACGAGGCCGACCGGATGCTCGACATGGGGTTCCTCCCCGACATCCGCCGCATCCTGAAGCAGATCCCGGCGCGGCGCCAGACGCTCTTCTTCAGCGCCACGATGCCGCGCGACATCGTCGTCCTCGCGCGGGAGATGCTGCGCGACCCGGTCACGATCAACCTCGAGCGGAAATCGGCGCCGCCGGTGGGGATCACGCAGGCCGTCTACCCGGTGGCCCGCGAGCTGAAGTCGGCGCTCCTCGTCGAACTCCTGAAGCGCAACATCATCGCCGACGCGATCGTCTTCACGCGCACGAAGCACCGGGCCAACCGGCTCGCGGAGTTCATCGGCCGGCACGGGATCTCGTCGGCCAAAATCCACGGCAACCGGAGCCAGGGCCAGCGGACCGCGGCGCTGGCCGGATTCAAGAGCGGCGATCATCGCGTGCTGGTGGCCACCGATATCGTGGCCCGCGGCATCGACGTCGAGGACCTGGGGCACGTCGTCAACTTCGACGTGCCGGCCGATCCCGACGCCTACATCCACAGGGTCGGGCGCACGGCCCGGGCGGAAGCGACGGGCGACGCGTTCACGCTGGTCTCGCCCGACGAGGAGGGCGGACCTGCGCGCGATCGAGCGAGCCCTCGGCAGGTCGCTGCCGCGCGTCACGCTCGCCGGACTTCGACTACGAGCGGAAGACGACCGAGCGCCTCGAGATTCCCGTGCGCGAGCGGCTGGCGGCGGCGCGCGCCGCCCGCGGCCCTCGCCGCGCCGGGCAGAAGCCCTCGAGCCATTCCGCCGGTCCGTCACGGGCGGGCGGGCCTCCCCGCGGAGGGCGGCCCGGCAGTGCTTCGCGGTTCCAGGCGATCCTGGACAAGCACGCGCCGGTCGGATCGCGGCCGGGCGCCGGCGGGCCGAAGCCGGCGGGGCGGCGGCGCCCGTAGCGGCGAGTGGCGGGCTGCCGCGAGTGGACTCCCGGCGCACGCCCGGGGATTTGTCTGACGCCATCGTCATGATCGTGACCGAGGCCGTCATGGCAATCGCGGTCCTCAGTTAATCCAGGCTCCGAGGTCGGAGCAAGTCCCGGTCTACTCCGGAGACGTTCGGCACGTTGATGCCGGCCCCCAGTGTCAGGAGAGTCGTTGCTCGCTCGATGCCAGTCGGTGGGCGGTCAGCGCTATAATCGGCGGCGTTTCCTGGTCGTTCTCGGCCACCGCGCTCGGCGTGCTCTCCGGGAGGTGTCGTATGGTCGGCCAGACGGTCTCCCACTACCGTGTGCTGAAGCTGCTCGGAAGCGGGCGGCATGGGGAAGGTCTACCAGGCGGAGGACACTCGCCTCGGTCGCCGGGTCGCGCTCAAGTTCCTCCCCGCCAATCTCGCGCGTGACCGGCAGGCGCTCGACCGGTTCCAGCGCGAGGCCCGCGCCGCCTCGGCGCTGAACCACCCCCATATCTGCACGATCCACGATATCGATTCTTCGACCTTTCGAGAGCCTCAGGTTCGCCCCGAGCCAGGCCGAGGGGCGACAAGCCCAGGGCAGGCGACCGAAGGAGGGGTCGGTCCCTTCATCGTGATGGAGCTGCTCGAAGGCCAGACGCTGAAGGAGCGGCTGAGGGGCCGACCGCTCCCTACGGAGGAGATCGTGAAACCTGGGGTTGCAACTCGCGGATGCGCTGGAAGCGGCGCACGCGAAGGGGATTCTCCATCGGGACATCAAGCCGGCAAACGTGTTCGTCACCACGCGCGGGACGGCCAAGCTGCTGGACTTCGGCGTGGCGAAGCTGGTTTCCGAGCCGCGTGGAGGGGATGCCGGAGGCGGCGACGTCGCCGGGCGAGTGGAAGACGGGCGAGGGCGGCGCGCTGGGGACGGTGGCCTACATGTCGCCGGAGCAGGCGCTGGGCAAGGAGCTGGACGCGCGGACCGACCTGTTCTCGCTCGGCGTCGTGCTGTACGAGATGGCCACGGCCGGGCGCCGTTCGAGGGCGCGACGTCCGCGGCGATGCTCGACGAGATCCTGCACGAAGGCGCCGACCGCGCCGGTGCGGCTGAACCCCGACGCTGCCGGCGGAGCTGGAGCGCATCGTCAACAAGCTGCTCGAGAAGGAACCCGCGCTGCGCTACCAGTCGGCTGCGGATCTGCGGCGTGACCTGCAGCGGCTGAAGCGCGAGCGCGAGTCGGGCCGCAGCGGCCGCCCCGGCGTCGCGGAGGCCCCGCGCATCCCGTCGCTGGCGGTGCTGCCGTTTGCCAACCTGAGCGCGGACAAGGAGAACGAGTACTTCAGCGACGGGCTGGCCGAAGACATCATCGACGCGCTGACGCGGGTGCCGGGCTGCGGGTGATGGCGCGGACCTCGGCCTTCGCGTTCCGCGGCAAGGAGCAGGACGTGCGCGAGATCGGCGCGCGGCTCAACGTCGAGCACATCCTGGAAGGGAGCGTGCGCAAGGCGGGCAACCGCATCCGGGTGACGGCGCAGCTGGTCAAGGCGAGCGACGGGTATCACCTGTGGAGCCAGCGCTTCGACCGGGAGATGACGGACGTCTTCGCCATCCAGGACGAGATCTCGCAGGCCATCGTGGAGAAGCTGCGCGTACGGCTGGCGGCGGACCGTCCGCTGGTGAAGCGGCACACGGAGAACGTGGAAGCCTACAACCTGTACCTGAAGGCGCGCTATCAGCTCTTCAGGTTCACTCCGGAGGGTCTTGCGAAGAGCAAGGAGTACTACGAGCAGGCCATCGCGCTGGATCCGAACTACGCGCTCGCCTGGCACGGCCTGGCCGGGTTTTACAACCTCCTGGGATTGTTCGGAGCACATGCCGCCAAAGGCAGCCAATCGCGCAAGCCGAGCAGGCGACCCGGAAGGCGCTCGAGCTCGACGACCTGCTGGCGGAGGCCCACGCGATGATGGGCGCACTCCGGGCCAGCGAGTTCGACTGGAAGGGGGCCGAGCGCGAATTCAGCCGGGCATTGGAGCTCGATCCCAGGTCAGAAGACGTCCTGAAATGGTACGACCACTATTACCTCGGGCCCATGAGGCGCGTGGATGAAGCGGTCGCGGCATTCCTGAGAGCAGTGGAGCTGGATCCGCTGTCACCGTTTCTGCAGTCGCGGTCTCGGCTACAGTTATGTCTCAAGCGGGAGTGGGATCGGGCCATCAAGCAGTGCCGCACCGCGCTCGAACTCGATCCGCAATGCTGGGCCTCACATGCTTCTCGGATCCTGCTATTCCACATCGGGAAGCACGACGAGGCGATTCGAGCGATGGAAACGCATGGCACAGGTACCGGGACGCAGCTCGTTTGCCTTGGGAAGCCTCGGCTGGGCTATGCGTCAACAGGCCGGACGGAAGAAGCCCTGAAGACTCCTCGAGGAGCTGCAGGAACGCGCTCAGACGCAGAACACGCCATCCTTGAGTTTCGCGGTCATCTACTCGGGCCTCGGAGAGATGGACAAGGCCTTCGACTGGTTCGAGAAGGCGGTTGACGAGCACGAGCCGCTGATGCTCCATTTCCATGTTCATCCCAATTACGATCCGCTGCGCACCCACCCGCGCTACGCAGGCCCTGCTGCGGAAGATGAACCTGGACGCCATTCTCCAGTAATCCTGGTCCGAAGACCTCAGGCACGTCAGTTGCGCATCTCTCAGTGAACCCGTCGAACGGCGAGATCTTATGTCGGAACCGAGTTCCCGCAAACCTGGCTGGTCACGGATCGCGTCCCCAGCACCGCCATAACGGCCGCCGGCCCGGCTAACACCCCGGTCATCGTAGTGACGCCGACGACCAACATCACGTTCTCGGCGGTGACGACGGCCGGCGAGACGACGGTCACCCCCGTGAACGCGGCCGAGGTTCCGGTCGCGCCGACGGGACAGTCTGAGATCAGCGCCGGCGCGGCCTATGAGGTCACGACGACCGCGGCGGGCCGAAGCCCGCGGGGCGGCGACGCGGCTAGCGCGGAAGCCCGGCTGGCGCCGGGCCGACACGCGTCGATCCGCCGGCACTAGTAGGAAATCGATATTCCGCCGCCCGAACTGCCGAAGCGCGGGTTGACGACGTTGTTGAAGATCGAGCCGAACGAGTAGCTGATGCCGACGATGAAGTAGTAGCGGTAGCCGGTGGCCAGTTCCTTCATGCGAACGAGGATCTCCTGGTCGCTCGCGCCCGCTTTGGGCAGGTTCCGCTGATCGCGCACGCGCGAGTAGTCCCCGGACACGTTCAGCGAGAACCCTTTGAACAGCCGCACTTCAATCCCGCCGTAGACGCCCAGCCGGTACTGGCTGAGGTCGTTGAGCGCCTGCGTGAAGTCGAACATGGTGCTCACTTGACCCCATGGCTGCTTGAGAGCGAGCGAGACGGCGGCGGAGTGGGTGGGAACGGTCTCGCTCATCTTCCCGTAGACCGTCTCCTCGGTGTAGTCGTACGCCGTGACGGCCGGCCGTCCACTGGAACCGCAGCTGCCGGCGCGTCGATTCGGCGTAGGGAAACAGGTCGTATTCGACTGCCCCCGCCGCCGCCGACGGCGAGATCCTGGTTCGAGTAGGTCGATCGCGACGCCTGCCCGCTCACGGCCGCGGCCCAGTGGGCGCCGAGGCTCTTCACGACCCGGCCCGAACCGTAGTAGCTCTTGGTGGTCGACGTGAAGATCTCGCCCTCGCCGAGGTCGTAGGCGCTCGAGTTGTAGTCGCCGCTGAACGACAGGTTGACCTTCCAGGCTTCGGTCGTCCGGTTGGCGGACGCCGATCCGTGGAACGACTGCTCGATGGTCGATTCCTCGCCGTTGAAGTAGCCGTTGCCGGAGAGGCGGAACACCCAGAAGTCCCACGGGTCGCGGCCTGCCTGGCGACCCTGGCTCCCGGCCTTGGCCGTCTCCGGGGTGTACTTCACGGTCAGCCTCGACCCCGCCGGCGACTCCGCCGCGTAGCGGACCAGGCCGAGCGTCAGGTGCTGGACGAGGGCCTTTCGAATCTGGTCGCTCGTCGCGTCGACCGACGCGGCGTAGACCATGTCGCCTCCACGCCCTGGAAGCGGCCCAGGCCGATGAACTTCAGCGAGTACTCGCGCCCGCCGCTGCCGGTCGTCTGGCCGGTGATGAGCACGTGCACGTCGGCGTCCTTCCGGTCGCGGACGTGATCGACAAACGCGATCTCCGTTCGGAAGTACTCGTAGTCGCAGGACGCGCTCTGGCAGTCGATGAAGACCCGGACCGGGGCGGCCGCGGGTGGCTTGGGCGGCGCCTCCTGGGCGCGCGTCGGGGCCGCGAGCAACATCAGCGCGCAGGCAGCCAGGACCAGCCGCGCGGCGGCGCGTCGGAAGAGGGTGAAGGTCATAAGATCGTTCAGGCACAGTCGTTGACGGGTCGGCACTTCGTCATCATAGACTAGCTGGCTGAGCATTTGGTTGGGATTGCAGCCGCGGCTGACAACCCGGGAAGGCCGGCTGCGGGATATGTCGGCAGACCGACTATCCGAAGTCTGCCGTCGCGCCGACATAGGAAGGGGGCGGTTTCAACCGCCGGGGTCAGGTTCTGTCTCCAGGAGCACTCATGAAGGACCGCGTCAACGTCCTCTGCATAGGCGCCGGCTACGTCGGGGGGCCGACGATGGCGGTCATCGCCGACCGGTGCCCGCACGTGACGGTCACCGTCGTCGACATCAATCCGGCGCGCATCAGCGCCTGGCAGTCCGACGAACTGCCCATCTTCGAGCCGGGCCTGCTCGAGGTCGTGAAGCGGGCGCGCGGCAGGAATCTCTTCTTCTCGACCGACATCGAGGCGGGCATCGCCGCCGCGGACGTCATCTTCGTGTCGGTCAACACGCCGACGAAGACGTTCGGCGAGGGGGCCGGACGCGCCGCCGATCTGCAGTACTGGGAGAAGACGGCGCGGCAGATCCTCGCCTGCTCGACGGGCGACAAAATCGTCGTCGAGAAGTCCACGCTGCCGGTGCGGACGGCCGAGGCGATGGATCGGATTCTCAACAGCAACACGCGCGGCCTGCGGTTCGAGGTCCTGTCGAACCCCGAGTTCCTCGCAGAGGGCACAGCCATCAAGGACCTCGAGCAGCCCGACCGGGTGCTCATCGGATCGCATGAGACGCCGGAGGGCGTTCGCGCGCGGAAGGCCGTGGTCGACATCTACGCCACGTGGGTGGCGCCCGAGCGGATCATCGAGTCGAGCCTGTGGAGCGCCGAGTTGTCGAAGCTCGTGGCCAACGCCTTCCTGGCGCAGCGGATCTCGTCGATCAACTCGATCTCCGCGCTGTGCGAGCTGACCGAAGCCGACGTGGACGAAGTGGCGTACGCGATCGGCTCCGACGCGCGAATCGGGCCCCGCTTCCTGAAGGCGAGCGTCGGGTTCGGCGGGTCGTGCTTCAAGAAGGACATCCTGAACCTCGTCTACATCGCGCAGAGCCACGGGCTGGACGAGGTGGCCCGCTACTGGGAAGCCGTCGTGCGGATGAACGAGTGGCAGGAGACCCGATTTGTGCGGCGCATGCTGGCCACGATGTTCAACACCGTGGCGGGCAAGCGGATTGCGCTGTTCGGCTTCGCCTTCAAGGCGGAGACCGGCGACACGCGCGAGTCGCCCGCGCTCGAGGTCACGCGGCAGCTGGCGGCCGAGCGTGCGCATCTCGTCATCACCGACCCGAAGGCGCTCGACAACGCCCGCATCGACACGAAGGGACTCGACGGGACGATCGCGTTCGAGCCGGATCCGTACGAGGCGGCGCGCGGCGCCCACGCGATCGCGGTGCTGACCGAGTGGGGCGTGTATCGGGACCTCGACTGGGCGCGGCTCCTGGCATCGATGGAGCGTCCCGCGTTCGTGTTCGACGGGCGCAACATCCTGGATCACCAGCGCCTGTTCGACCTCGGGTTCAACGTCTTCGCCATCGGCAAACGGCCGCTGAGGCATGTGTAGACTGGAGCTCCTGTGAAGAACTCGATTCATCCGCTCGCCGCCGTGGTGTGGGACGATGCGAAGGCTACGGCCGTCGAAGAATACGACCTGAACGAGGTGCGAACCCAGTTCCACAGGCCGGCGCGCTACACGACCTACGGGCTCCTGCTCGTGGACGACGAGAAGGGCGTGACGCTCGCGAGCGAGGAAGGCGACGACAAGAACCTGAGGGGCCTGACCTTCATCCCTCGCGCGATGGTCGTCGAGGTCGTCTTCCTCGGCCGGGCGCGCGTGAAGAAGGCCGGTGCGAAGAAGCGTCCCGCGGCCGGCGCGCCAGCCGTCGCTGACGCGGCGCCCGCGCCGTCGACGCCCGCGGGCGGGTCCGACTAGACCATCGCTACGGAATCATCCACGTCGCCAGGTACGCCTGGACGAACGCCAGCGCGCCGATGAGCGCGGCGAACAGGACGCTGTGCCAGAACGTGCTGCGCAGCACCTGCCCTTCCGAGCCGGCAAGGCCCACCGTCGTCACCCCGACGGCGATGTTCTGGGGCGAGATCATCTTGCCCGCGACGCCGCCCGACGAGTTCGTCGCCGCCAGCAGCACGGGATTCAGATCCAGCTGATGCGCCGCCGCCACCTGCAGGTTGCCGAAGAGCAGGTTGCTCGACGTGTCGCTGCCGCTCAGGAAGCAGGCGACCCACCCCAGAAACGCGCTGACGAAGGGAAAGAGGAAGCCCGTCGCCGCCAGGGCCGCGCCGAGCGTGTACGCCATCCCCGAGTAGTTGTAGAGGTACGAGAGCGAGACGATGAGCAGCACGACTGGACCGGGCACGCGCAACTGCTTCAAGGCCGCAAGCCCGGACTTCGCCAGGACGCGCGGGCCGGAACGGAATACAAGGGCGGTGAGCAGCACCGTCACGAGCACCGCGGTTCCGCCGACGAGCGGCTGGAAGGTGAAGATGGCCGCGTATCGTTTCTGATAGAGCGAAATCAGAACCTGGTCGTGCAGCCCAGGAATCGGAACCAGCACCTGGCCGAGCGGGAAGAGCTTGAAGTACAGACCATGCGATCATCACGACCGAGATCAGCGCCCACGGCATCCAGCCGGACACGGTCTCGCGGACTGACATGCGCGCGGTGCCGGCCTTGAAAGCGGCTGGGGACGGCGTGGACAACGCGCCAGACCGTTGCGGTGACCAGACCTTGAGAAACGCGACGGTGGCGACAATCGCGGCAAGAGAACTGACGACGTCGGTGGCGTAGGGGCCCCACAGGTTCGAGACAAGGAACTGGACCGCGGCGAAGCTGCCGCCGGCCACGACCGCAGCGGGCCAGGCCCTCCCGAGTCCCCGCCGGCCGTCGACGACCCAGGCGAGATACGCCGGCAGAATCAGGGACAGGAACGGGAGCTGGCGTCCGACCATCGCCGAGAGCTTCATCACGTCGAGGCCGGTGACTCCCGCGAGCGCGACGATGGGCACGCCGATGCTGCCGAACGCGACGGGCGCGGTGTTCGCGATGAGGCAGACGAGCACCGCCAGGCGCGGCTCGAAACCGAGGCCGACGAGCAGGAAGGCCGTAATCGCCACCGGCGCGCCGAAGCCCGCGCTGCCCTCGAGCAGCGCCCCGAAGCAGAAGGCCACCAGAATCGCCTGCACCGCCCGGTCACCGGGCGCGCAGCTTTCCATCCAGCGGCGCAGCTTCCCGAACGAGCCGGTCTCGTTCGCGAGGTTGTAGAGCCAAAGGCCGTTGAAGACGGTCCACAGGATCGACCAGAGCGCGAACGCCCAGCCGTAGGCCAGCGTCAGTCCGGCGAGCGGCGCCGGCATGCCCCAGACGCCGACGGCGAGGAGCAGGGCGACGGTCAGCCCGCAGGCTGCGGCGACGAGGCCGCTCTTCCGCAGCACGCCCATCAGGACGAGGACGACGGCGAGCGGGATCGCGGCGACGAGCGCCGACAGCGCAACCGAGTGCACCGGCGCGAGCGGCTGCGGCCAGGGCGGAAGGGCGAGGGAGACGGTGAGGTCTATTGTCACCGCTATAGAATAGCTCGATGAACACCCGCCATCGCCGTCTCGTCGCGTTCCTCGTCGCCATGGTCTGCTGGGTGGGCTTCGTCGCGGGCCAGGCGGCCCGCCCGACGCCGCCGGTCGCCAAGCGCGTCGATCACACGCAGGTCTGGCACGGTGAAACCGTGAACGACCCGTACTTCTGGCTGCGGGAAAAGGGCAATCCCGAAGTGGCGAAATACCTCGAAGCCGAGAACGCCTACACCGAGGCGATGACCGCCGGTCTCGCTCCGTTCCGCGACGCGCTCTACAAGGAGATGCTCGGACGCATCAAGCAGACCGACCTCGGCGTGCCGGCGCGGGACGGGAAGTACTACTACTACTCGCGCACGGTCGAAGGGCAGCAGTATCCCGCTCTACTGCCGCAAGCCGGCGGCCGCCGACGGCTGCCTACCGCGCCGACGCGCCCGAACTCGTGATGCTCGATCAGAACGAGATGGCCAAGGGGCTGAAGTTCCTTGGCACTCGGCGCGGCCCAGGTGAGCGACGACGGGAACCTGCTCGCGTATACGACCGACACGACCGGCTTCCGGCAGTACACGCTGCACGTCAAGGACCTCGTCGCACCGCCGCGGCCTTTGCCGACACGGCCGAGCGCGTGACGTCCGTCGAGTGGGCGCCGACAACCAGACGCTGTTCTACGTGACCGAGGACAAGGTGACCAAGCGTCCGAACCAGCTGTGGCGGCTCACGCTCGGGTCGGCGCCGGCCCTGGTCTACGAGGAGAAGGACGAACTCTTCGACATCGGCGTCGCCCGGACGAAGGACAAGACGCTACCTCGTCGCTCGCCGTGAACAGCACGGACACGTGGGAGAACCGCTACCTGGACGCCGCCACGCCGGACTCGCCGTTCAAGGTCGTGCTGCCCCGCGAGAAGGGGCACAAGTACTCGGTCGATCACCGCGACGGCCTGTTCTACATCCAGACGAACAAGGGCGCGAAGAACTTCCGCATGGTGACGGCCCCGGTCGCCGATCCGTCGCCGGCCAACTGGAAGGAGTTCATCCCGCACCGCCCGAACGTGCTGCTCCAGGGCATGGAGCTGTTCAAGGACTACGCGGTCGCCGTGGAGCAGTCGGAGGGCCTGAGCCGGCTCCGCGTCTTCGACTTCACGAAGGACGCGTGGCGCGAGCTGACATTTCCCGAGCCGGTCTACACGGCCTCCCCGGGCGGCACGCCGGAGTACAACACGCCCACCTTCCGCGTGAGCTACCAGTCGATGGTCACGCCGCCGAGCGTCTACGACTACGACGCTGGCGACGCTCGAGCGGACGCTGCTGAAGCGGCAGGAGGTGCTGGGCGGCTACGATCCGGCGAACTACGTCACCGAGCGCCAGTGGGCGCCCGCGCGTGACGGCGTGAAGGTGCCGATTTCCATCGTCTACAAGAAGGGCGTGCACGCGCGACGGCGCGGCGCCCCTGTGGCTCTACGGCTACGGCTCTTACGGCTACGGCGAGTCGCCGACGTTCTCGAGCGGCCGCCTCAGCCTGCTCGACCGTGGCGTCGTCTTCGCGATCGCCCACATCCGCGGCGGGAACGAGATGGGCGAGGCGTGGCACGACGACGGGATGCTGATGAGCAAGAGGAACACCTTCACCGACTTCATCGACTGCGCGGGATACCTGGTGGCGCAGCGGTGGACCGCGAGGGACCGGCTGGTGATCGAGGGCGGGAGCGCCGGCGGCCTGCTGATGGGCGCCGTCACCAACATGCGGCCCGATCTCTTCAAGGCGGTGCACGCGGCGGTGCCGTTCATGGACGTGATGAACACGATGATGGACGCGACGCTGCCGCTGACCGTGGGCGAGTACCTCGAGTGGGGCAATCCGAACGAGAAGGGGGCGTTCGACTACATGCGGTCCTACAGCCCGTACGACAACCTGGAGCGGAAGGCGTACCCGGCCATCCTGGTCACGACCAGCTTCAACGACAGCCAGGTGATGTACTGGGAGCCGGCGAAGTACGTCGCGAAGCTCCGGACGCTCAAGACCGACACGAACGAGTTGCTGCTCAAGATCAAGATGGATCCAGCCGGCCACGGCGGCGCCTCGGGCCGCTACGACCGCCTGAAGGACACGGCGTTCGAGTATGCGTGGATGCTGAAGCAGGTGGGCATCGCGAAGTGAGTCCGGCCGTCACTCCTGCGGCTCGGGCCCCGCGACGCTGACCGGAACGTTCCACGCCTCGGACGTCCAGCCGATCCATTCGGCTTCTCCGGTCTGGACACCCTCGACGAGCGCAAGCTCGACGACCGTGCCCAGGATCAGTTCGCGGGTATCCGGATCGGTGATTGACGCGAGGAACGCCTT
The DNA here is from genome assembly GCA_963784455.1 of uncultured Acidobacteriota bacterium. Lineage (GTDB taxonomy): Bacteria > Acidobacteriota > Vicinamibacteria > Vicinamibacterales > Fen-181 > FEN-299. The sequence goes on from CAWARN010000009.1 coordinate 74,495, forward strand.
GAAGCGGTCGTCGTCTTCGAATTCAGAATCGGCGCGCGCGACAAGCGCCTCGTAGTCGTCTTCGCCGAACTCCTCGACGAACGCGTCCAGCGCCGCAGCTTCATCGTCGTCGGCCGAGCGCTCGGAAAGCAGGACCCGTTCGATCAGCGCGACCAGGGCCAGGCGTTCGTCGGCGGTCAGAGAGGCGATCGTCTTTTCCTGCGGCATCGGGGACCTCCTCCAGGTGTCAGCGTGAGAACCGGACTCAGGCTACCCGGTTAGCCGACGCGCGGCAAGGGCAAAGCGGTGGTGAGCTCCGACCCCGCTATAATTGAAGGATATGCTCCAACTGGCGTGCCTCGTCCTTGCGGCCTCGCTGGCGGCTTTCCCGTCGTCCGCAACACCCGCCGAGCAAAACCCGCCTCCGCAGGGCGTCCCTCCGGTGACGCTTCCGCAAGTGGTGGTGACCGCGCAGAAGGAGCCGGCCGATGTTCAGCGGCTGCCGGTGAGCGTCTCGGCCGTGAACCGGGAGACGCTCGACAGCACCGGCTTCAGTTCCGTGGGCGAAGCTTCGGTCTTCTCGCCGAACACCCTGTTCGCCGAGTTGAGCGCGCGCAAGGTCAGCAACCCGTACATCCGCGGCATCGGGTCGAGCCCGTCGAGCCCCGGTGTCACCACCTACATCGACGGCGTCCCGCAGCTGAACGCCAACTCCTCGAATATCGAGCTGATCGACGTCGACCAGATCGAGTTCGTGCGCGGCGCGCAGAGCGCGTTGTTCGGCCGGAACGCGCTCGGCGGCCTGATCAACGTCACGACCGCCCGGCCGTCGATGACGCAGTGGACGAGCCGCATCGACTCCCCGCTGGGCACCCAGCGCGAGCGCGGGGTTCGCGGCGCGATGTCCGGGCCGCTCAGCGGCAACGCCGCCCTCGGCCTCGCGTTCGGCACACGGGCGCGCGACGGCTTCACGGTGAACGACGTCACCGGCAGCACGGTGGACAACCGGTCGGCCACCTTCGGCCGCGCCCAGTTCGTCTACATGCCGACGCCCCGATGGGAGACGCGCTTCATCTTCAGCGGCGAGCGCGATCGCGACGGTGACTACGCCCTGAACGACCTCGAGGCGGTGCGGCTGAACCCGTACCACGTCCAGCGCAACGTCGAGGGATACACGGACCGCGACATCTGGTCGGGTACGGTCCTCGTCCGGCACGAGGGGGCGCGCTATGCGTTCTCTTCCGCCACCGGCGGCGTCTGGTGGGATACCCACGACTTCACCGATCTCGACTACTCGGCCATGCCGCTCATGACGCGCGACAACGCGGAGAAGGACACGCAGTTCACGCAGGAGTTCCGCGTGGCGTCGGCCGCCCGGGCCCCCGCGCGACTGTCGCGCAACTTCACCGTCGAGTGGCAGGCCGGCGTCATGCTGTTCTCGCAGCACTACACGCAGGACGCGGTCACGTCGTTCGCGCCTACGTGCTGTCTCCGTCGGTCCCCGCCCCCGTCGACCAGAACTCGCCGGCAGCAGTCCTCGACGACCTGGGGCTCGGCGTCTACGGGATGGGCACGCTGACGGCGTGGAGCGAACTCGATCTCACCCTCGGCGCGCGTTTCGACAGGGAGCAGCGGAAGGCCGACATCGGCACGTCGTACAGCCCGCCGATTGCGCCGCCCACTCAGCTGAACGCCGAACGCACCTTCTCGAACGTCTCGCCGCAGGCGGCGCTCGCCTGGCGCGCGACGTCCGCGTTCGCGCTCTACGTCTCGATCGGCAAGGGCTTCAAGGCCGGCGGGTTCAACACGTGGGCGCCGCCCGGAAGCGAGTCGTACGGCGAAGAGCAGGCGTGGAACCTCGAGACGGGCGTGAAGACGACCTGGGCCAAGGGGCGGCTGATGGTCAACGCCGCCTACTACCGCATCAACTGGGACGACATGCAGCTGAATGTCCCGACGCCCGGCGCGCCGGCGCAGTTCTACATCGCCAACGTCGGGAACGCGAAGAGCTCCGGCTTCGAGTTGGCGATGAACGCGCGCCCCGTCTCGGCCATCGATGTCTACGGCACCGTCGGCACAGCGGACGCGACCTTCGGAGCCGGCAGCGCGTCGGGCGGCGTGGACGTGTCCGGCAACGACCTGCCGCTCGCGCCCGGCTACACGGCGTCGGCTGGCGTCAAGCTCACGGCGGGACTCGGACGCTCGACGAGTGCCTACGGCCGCGCAGACGTCGTCTTCTACGGGGCGTATCACTACGACGATCTGAACCGCGCCGGGCAGGACGCCTACTCGGTCGTGAACCTGCGGGGCGGCTTCCGCGCCGGGAAGTTCGGCGTGGAAGCCTGGGTGAGAAACGCGTTCGACACGCGCTACGTTCCGCTCGCCTTTGCCTACGGCGGCCTGACGCCGTCCGGGTTCATCGCCGAGCCGGGCGCCCCTCGCGTGGTCGGCATCACGGCGCGCGTCGGGTTCTGACGGCAGCGCCCGCGCCGGCCGCGCGCAGGTCACTTCCCGTCGACGATCTTCAGCAGCAGTTCCTGCGCGCGTCCGTAGGTGGGCGCGATCTCGAGGGCGGCCAGCACTTCCTTCCGGGCCTCGGCCTTCCGGCCGCCAAGCAGCAGCGCCTCGGACAGATCGCAGTGCGCGGGCGCCGGATCGACCGGCCCGGCCGCCAGCGCCGCGCGGAACTCGCGCATCGCCAGCGCGGCGTCGCGCCGCTCGACCGCGATCCGGCCAAGCGAGGTATGCGCCGCCGAATCGAACGGGTCGATGACGACGATGCGCTCGAAGGCGAGGGCCGTCGCGGCCGTGTCGCCGAGGCGCTTCGCGATCGGCGCCAGCTGGCGCGCGGCCTCGATGTTCGTGTGATCGGCGGCAACCAGCGACGACAGCTCGCGCAGAGCGCGTCCGAAGTCGCCCGCCCGCGTGGCCAACTCGGCGATTCTCGCGCGCGGGCTGTTCGGGCCGATGGCGATCGGCACCAGCGCCCCCGCCCGCTCGTACGCGGCGATCGCCTGCTCGCGGGCGCCGGCTGCGGTCAGCGCGTCCCCGGCCGCCATCTGCACCAGGTAACTGCCGCGCTGCTGCGCGGCGAGCGCCTGCCACGCGGCCACGGTCCCGCCAGCCGGCATCACGACGCCTTCCGGCCTGCGCAGCGCCCGGCCGAGGGCACCGTACCGCTGGTCGAGCCTCGCGTCGAAGGCCGTCTGGAGATCCGCAAGGCCGCTCCCCGTCGCTTTCCTCAGCGCAGACTCGACGTCGGCGCCGTCGGCGAACGCGCGGAGCATCACGCGAAGCGCCTCCTGACCATGCCGCTCCACCAGGAACCCAACCACGAGCGACGACTCGAAGTAGGCCAGCGAGATCGTGTCCGAACGCGCGATGCCGGAGTTGAGGTCCGCAATCTTCAGCGCCCGGCCTTCGCCGTACGCCCTGGCGAAGGCCAGTTCCGCGTCGCGCGGCCACGCCGGGTCCACGAGCCCTTCCTCGTACACCGAGATGCCCTCGGTCACCCATCGCGGCACGCGCTGGTTCGAGAGCTGCAGCGTGAACACGTGGGCCAACTCGTGCCACATGGTCGCCTGCCAGTTGAACTCGCCGGGTTTGCGTGAGCGCGGCGAATCCTGGGTGACGACCGACCCGAAACTGGCTCCGAGCGCGCCCTCCATGCCCGGAAGGCCGGCCGTGCGAACGGCGAAGTCGTCGTGTTTGGGGAAGATCTGGATCGTGACGGCACCGCGCGGATCGATGCCGTAGCGGCCGCGCATCTCCGCCAGCGCCCGCGCGACCAGCGGACCGGCGTAGAGCCCGAGCACCGGCGCCTCGTCGGGGTGCATCCGGATGGTCCCCACGCCGCTCGTCCGCGTCTCGAATCCGTCGAGCGTGTCGAGGACCCGCAGGAGGTTCAGCGTGACCACGTCGTACGGATCGCTGCGAAACGCCGTGTCGAGCATGCGACGCGCCTCGGCTTCCGCGCCGAGGCGCAGCAGGTTCATCCCGAGGTCCGCGTAGGCCGGCGTGTTCGCCGGCTCGAGCGCCACGGCCCTGCGCCCGAGCGCCACGGCTTCGTCGAAGCGGTTCTTGCGGGCCGCGTGGGCGGCGACGGTGCGGTAGGTGTCGCCGCGTGTCGGGTTGACGGCGAGCGACCGGGCGACCTCGGCTTCGTATTCCGCCGTCCGCCCCGCAACCCAGGCGATGGCCGCCAGCAGCGCGTGAGCCTCCGGGCTTCGCGGATTGACCGCCAGCACGCGATCGATGGCCGCCTTCGCCTCGGCCGGCTTGTCTTCGTCGAGCGCAGCGTCGGCGACGAACAGGTGCGCATCGACGAGCGCCGGGTCAATCGCGAGCGCCCGCGCTGCGGCCGCAGCGGAGGCGGCCGGATCGTCGTCGGCGAGCGCCCGGGCGAGGCCGACCTGGGCCGGAGCCCAGCTCGCGTCGGCCTGAATGGCGATGCGGAACGACCTCACGGCCTCTCCCGGCTGGTGCTTCTCGAAGAAGAGCCTGCCCCACTCCGTATTCACCAGCGGGTCGTTCTTGATCGCGTCCGACGCGTCCCGGTAGAGCGAATTGGCCGTCCGGACCTGGTCCAGCGCGTGGGCGGCGCGCGCGGCCCGCAGCAACCCGTCGGCGGTCACGCCGCCGCGCGTCGCGTTGACGAGCGGCATCAGCACGCCCGCGGCATCGCTCGCCCGGCCGAGTCGGCGGTGAAGCAGGCCGAGTTCCAGCGCCGCCTCGCCAAGGGGACTGCGCCCGGCGGCCGGCTTCAGCAGGGCCAGGGCCTCGTCGTACTGCCCGCGGTCGATCGCGAGCCGGCCGAGGATCGCCGCGGCCGCCGGGTCGCCCGCGCCACGCCCGCGCGCCATCGCTTCCGCGTCACCCCGTTTGCCGTGGGCAATGGCCGCGGTCGCGGCCTTCGTGAATGCCAGTTCGGCCGCGGACCGCTCCTGTTCCGCCTTTGCCTGCGCCGCTCGCGCCGCGGCATCCCGTGCCGGCGCGGCCTGGGCCTGAACCGGCTGGCCCTGCGTGCCCCCGCCCACCTGGTCCCCCGCCGACACCGTCGGCGTGAAGACCGCGAACGCGACCACCGACAGAAGCCTGACGACGCGCGATGCACGCATGATGTATTCTGCCACTATACCCGAACGCTCTCGCGGCCGGCCGAGCGCGGCGCGTCGGCGGTAAACGGCTGGCGCCTGACCACAGTATTGGACTGGCGACGGCCCCGCTCGGGCCGGCAGGTCGAGGTGTCCTTGCTGGAGCGGCTGTTTGGGCTCGTCTTCAAGTATCGTCCGGTGATCTACGCCCAGGGCGATCTGGCGTTCAGCCCGCCCTGGCCGGCGATCGTCGTCGTCGCGGCCGCCGTCGTCGCGGGTGCGCTCGGCGTGTGGGCCTACCGCCGGACCGGCACGCCGGGGGCGACTGCACGGGCCCGCACGACGCTGCTGGCAATCCGCCTCTCGACCGTCGCCGTGCTGCTCGTCTGCCTGATGCGCCCCGTCCTGGTCGTGCGCGCTGTCGAACCGCAGCGCAACGTGCTCGCCGTGCTCGTGGACGATTCCAGGAGCATGACGATTGCCGACCAGGACCAGCAGCCTCGGTCCGCGTTCGTCCGCGATCAGTTCGGCGCGGCCGGCCGCTTGCGCGAGGTGCTCGGCCGGCGCTTCACGCTCCGCGATTTCCGCTTCTCGGCCACCGCCGAACGAGCCTCGGCTCCCGACGGCGGTTCGTACGCCGGCACGCGCTCGAACATCGGGCAGGCCCTGCAGCGCACGGCCGAGGAGTTGGCAGGCCTGCCGGTGTCCGGCGTCGTGCTCCTGACTGACGGAGCCGACACGTCCCGCACCGGCATGGCCGACACGCTGCGATCGCTGCGATCGGCGGGCCTGCCCGTGTTCGCGATCGGCCTTGGACGCCAGGCGCTGGCGCGCGATGTCCAGCTCGGCCGCGTCGATCCGCCGCTCGTCGTCCTCAAGGGGACGACGCTCGTCGTCGACGTCGTGATCGGGCAGTCCGGTTTCGCGGGCCGCACGGTCCCTGTCGTCGTGGAAGACGAGGGCCAGCCGATTGCGACGCAGGACGTCACGCTTGCCGCTGACGGCGAGCCGGTCACGGCCCGCGTCCGCTTCACGCTGGGGGAAGCCGGCCCGCGCGTCCTGCGCTTCCGGATTCCGGTGCTGGACGGCGAGCAGGTGACGCGGAACAACGAGCGCGAGGCGCTGGTGACCGTCGTCGATCGCCGGGAGAAGATCCTCTACATCGAGGGCCAGCCGCGCTACGAGATGAAGTTCCTGCGGCAGGCGGTCGCGGACGACAAGAACCTCCAGATCGTGACGCTGCAACGGTCGGCCGACCGGAAGTTCCTGAGGCTGGATATCGACGCCCCCGACGACCTGGCAGGCGGATTCCCGAAGACGCGCGAGGAACTCTACGCCTACCGCGGCATCATCATCGGGAGCATCGAGGCGAGCGCGTTCACGCAGGACCAGATCCAGATGATGGCCGACTTCGTCAGCCTGCGGGGCGGCGGCCTGCTCGCTCTGGGCGGACGCCGATCGTTCGCCGAGGGCGGGTACGAGGGCACGCCGCTGGCCGAGGCGCTGCCGGTCCAGCTCGAAACCGCCAGGGCCGGCGACACCTTCCTTCAGACCCTCACCGTGACGCCGACCCGGCTCGGCCAGACGCACGTCGCGACGCAGGTCGGCGCGACCGAGCAGGCCTCGGCGGATCGCTGGGCGACGCTGCCGCCGGTGACGGCCGTGAATCCCATTCACCGGGTGAAGCCCGGCGCGGCCGTGCTGCTCACCGGGCGCGACGGCACCCGCGACGGGCAGATCGTGCTGGCGTATCAGCGCTACGGCGCCGGCAAGGCCATCGCGTTTCCGGTCCAGGACTCGTGGATGTGGCAGATGCACGCGGACATTCCGCTCGAGGACCAGACGCACGAGATGTTCTGGCGGCGGCTGCTCCGCTGGCTCGTCGACGGCGTGCCGGAGCGCCTGATCGTGTCGGTCGACCACGAGCGCGTTGAGCGCGGCGACGGGTGGCCGTCACGGCGTCGCTGCGCGACGACCGGTTCATCGGCGTGAACGACGCCACGGTGACCGCGCGGGTGACCGGGCCGGACGGGCGCACGACGGAGATGCCGCTCGACATTCGCGGTCGATCGCGACGGCGAGTACCGCGCGTCCTTCACCGCGGCGCAGGACGGCCTGTATGACATCGCCGTCGAGGCGGCACGGGGCAAGGACGCTCCGCAGCGCGCCCAGGCATTCGTGCGTGCGGCGCCCGATGACCGGGAGTACTTCGACGCCGCGATGCGACCGACCTTTCTCGCCCGTATCGCGGAGGATACGGGCGGTCGCTTCTACACGCCGTCCACGGTCTCGACGCTGCCCGAGGACATCACGTACCTCGGCCGCGGCGTGACGGTCGTGCAGGAGAAGGATCTCTGGGATATGCCTGCGGTCCTGCTGCTGCTCGTCGGCCTGGTGGGCAGCGAGTGGGCGCTCAGGCGCCGGTGGGGGCTGGCGTGACGCGGCGCCGCTTTGCCGCTCCCCTCGTTCTCGCGCTGCTCGCCGCGCTCGGGTCGGTGCCGGCGGCCGACGCCCAGCCGGGCAGCCACGTGCTGGTCATCGTGGGGCTGGGCGGGGATCTCGAGAACTCGGAACGGTTCCACCAGTGGGCGTCGGCCATCGTCGACGCAGCGCGCGGGCGCTACGGCCTCCCCGCCGAAAGCGTCGTGTACCTCGGCGAAGATCCGGCCCGCGACCCGAAGCGCATCAGCGGCCGCTCGACCCGCGAGGCGATCGCGGCGGCGGTGGACCGCCTGGCGCGCACGGCCCGGCCGGGCGACACCGTCTTCGTCGTGCTGATCGGGCATGGGGCTTCGGCCACCGGCGGCGCGCGCTTCAACCTGCCGGGGCCGGACCTGACGGCGGCGGAGTATGCGTCACTCCTGAACCGGTTCGCGGCGCAGACGGTCGTCTTCGTCAACACGGCGAGTTCGAGCGGGGGCTTCGTGCCAGGCGCTCTCGGGCAAGAACCGCGTCATCATCACCGCCACGACGACCGATGGCGAGCGAAACCAGACTCGCTTCGGCGAGTTCTTCGCCGAGGCGTTCACCGCCGATGGGGCGGACGGCGACAAGGACGGCCGCGTGTCGGTGCTCGAGGCCTTCAAGTGGGCCCGGGCTCGCGCGGCCGACTCGTACAAACGGGACGGCCAACTCCTCACCGAGCACGCCGTGCTCGACGACAACGGCGATGGCAAGGGCACGGCCACGCCCGGCCAGCCTGGCGGCGACGGCGCGCTGGCCCGCACGCTGTTCATGTCGGCGGCCGCCGCCGGCGTGCGATCCCTGACCAGGCCGATCCCGAGCTCCGCGCGCTCGTGGCGCAGCGCGACGCGCTCGAGGGGCGCGTCGCGGCTCTCAAGGCGGCAAAGGACAAGACCGACCCGGACAAGTACGAACGGGATATGGAACAGTTGCTGATCGACCTGGCGCGGGTGAACCGGGCCATCCGGGAGAAGCAGAAGTGAACAAGGCGATGCTGGCCGGGCTTGCAGTCGCCGCTGCGGCTGCGCTCGTCGCGCAGTCGCAGCAGGACCCGGCGGTCCGGCTGCCAGCCGTACCGTTCGGCGCCGAAGGCGGCCTCGCGCCGCAACGCCCCCGCGGGGGGATGCCGCCGGGCTCGTCCCGGCAGGGGCGAGGGGGCATGCGCTTTGGCCAGCTCGATCGGTCCGAGGCCACCGACCTCTCACCGGGCCAACTGCCCTACGACGGGCACTACGTGTTCGCGCGGCTGCGCTACGACCAGGGTGTGTCCCCCGACGATCTCGGCGGCGGTCGGCTTTACGGTCGGCGCGGCCGCGGCAGGCCAGGGTCCGCCCTGGTCGCACGACTACCCCCGCGCCGAACGGAACTTCATGAAGATTCTCGGGGAGATCACCGCGGTCGATCCGTACACCGGGCCCCTCGGCGGAATCATCGTGGACATCGGCTCGCCCGACCTCTTCAAGTACCCCGTCTCGTACATGGCGGAGGCCGGCTTCTGGACGCAGACCGACGAGGAAGTCAAGAACCTGCGCGCCTACCTGCTCAAGGGCGGCTTCATGATCTTCGACGACTTCCGCGGAAACGACTGGGCGAACTTCGAGGCGCAGATGAAGCGCGTCCTGCCGGACGTGCGCATGGTGGAGGTCCCTCTCGCGCACGCGCTCTTCCACTCCTTCTTCGACATCCTGACACTCGAATTCCGCCAGGTACTACGACCGCGATGCGCCGTACTTCATCGGCGCGTACCTCGACAACGACCCGAACAAGCGGCTGCTGTTCATCGCGAACTACAACAACGACGTCGGCGAGTACCTGGGAGTGGTCGGACATGGGCTGGACGCCGATCGACCTGTCGAACGAGGCATACAAGCTCGGGGTGAACTACATCATCTATGCGTTGACGCACTAGGAACGCGCCGGTGTGGCGCGGGGCTGAAGCCCCGCACCACGCCGCCTCCGTGGCGAGGGACACTCGTGGGAGACACTGTGACGACTACAAGCGAACACCATCTCGAGTCCGAAGGCGACGTGGCGCTGGCCGACCGGATGCGGGCCAGCCGTGACCGGATGCTCAGCGAGCTCGGCAAGATCATCGTCGGCCAGTCGGCCGTCATCGAGCAGGTGCTGCTGACGCTGCTGGTGGGCGGCAACAGCCTCATCGTCGGGGTGCCGGGCCTGGCGAAGACGCTGCTCATCAAGACGATGGCGGACGTGCTGGACCTCAAGTTCTCCCGCATCCAGTTCACGCCCGATCTGATGCCGTCCGACATCACCGGCACCGATATCATCCAGGACGACCCGCAGACCGGCAAGCGCCACATGGTGTTCTCGCCGGGACCCGTGTTCACGAACGTGCTGCTCGCCGACGAGATCAACCGGACGCCGCCGAAGACGCAGTCGGCGCTGCTGGAGGCGATGCAGGAGCACCGGGTCACGATCCAGGGCCGGACCTACGTGCTCGACGAGCCGTTCCACGTCTTCGCCACGCAGAACCCGATCGAGCTCGAAGGCACTTACCCGCTGCCCGAGGCGCAGCTCGATCGGTTCATGTTCCACATCGTGATCGACCATCCGCCAGAGGACGAGGAGCTCGAGGTGCTGCGGACGACCACGGTGGTGCAGGACGCCACCGTGTCGCGAGCCGTGACCGGAGCCGAACTGCTGGCGTTCCAGAGGCTGGTCCGGCGGGTGCCTGTCTCCGAGCCGGTCATGCGGTACGCGCTGAACCTCGTGCGCGCCAGTCGCCGGCACGCCTCGGGCACGCTCGACTTCATCGAGAAGTGGGTGGCCTACGGCGCCAGCGTGCGCGCCGCGCAGTATCTCGTCCTCGGCGCGAAGGCGCGGGCGCTCGTTCACGGACGCTACCACGTGGCGCTCGAGGACGTCAGGGCGCTGGCCCATCCCGTGATGCGCCACCGCGTCCTCACGAACTTCCACGCCGAGTCCGAGGGTGTGACGACCGACCAGATCATCGACCGGCTCGTGGCGTCCGTGCCCGCGCCGAAGTCCGGGATGTAGCGATGGAACGCCGGGACACGCGGACCTTGATGCGCGGCGCCCAGTTCGTGGATCCGTCCGCCCTGGCGCGGATCCGGAACCTCGAACTGCTGGCGCGCACCGTCGTGGACGGCTTCATCAACGGCCTGCACCGCGCGCCCCACCTGGGCTTCTCGCTCGATTTCGCCGAGCACCGGGGCTACGAGCCGGGCGACGACCTGCGCCGCGTGGACTGGCGGGTGTTCGCGAGAACCGATCGCTACTACGTGAAGCAGTTCGAGGCCGACTCGAACGCCAACGTGGTCGTGGCGCTCGACGTCTCGACCTCGATGCGCTACGCGAGCGGCGGCGTCAGCAAGCTCGATTACGGCCGGTTCCTCGCCGCGTCGCTGCTCTACTTCTCGAACCAGCAGCGCGACCGGGTGGGACTGGTCACCTTCGACGCGAACATCGTCGAGTACGTGCCCGCGTCGGCGCGGCACCTGCCGTACAGCCTGTATGCCCTTGACCGAGTCGGCCAGCCGCAGCCTGGCGCCCTTGCGACGCCGCTCCGCACGCTCACCGAGCGCCTGCGGCGCCGCGGCATCGTCGTCGTGATTTCGGACCTCTACGACGAGCCGGAGGCCGTGGCGAACGCCGTGCGGCCGCTGCGCTACCGCGGCCACGACGTCGTCGTCTTTCACGTCCTCGACCCGGCCGAGCTGGACTTCCCGTTCACGCGAGTCGGTGAGCTTCGAGGACATGGAGACCGGCGACCACATGCCGATCGTGCCGGCGGTGCTGCGGGAGCGATACCAGGCGCTGGTCCGAGAGCATCGGCCGCGCTCGGCAGGCTCTTCACCGACAGCCGGATCGACTACACGCTGTTGAATACCGCGGTGCCGCTCGATCGCGCGCTGTTCCAGTACCTGTCGGCGCGCGAGCGCCTGAGCCGGGCCCGCTGATGTCGTTCCTCGCCCCCGCCCTGCTCGCCGGCCTCCTCGCCATCGCGATTCCCATCGTGGTGCACCTCGTGCAGCGCGAGCGGCGGACGGTGATGGCCTTCCCGTCGCTGATGTTCCTGCGACGGATCCCGAACCAGTCCGTGCGGCGCCGCGCGATTCGCCACTGGCCGCTGCTGGCGCTGCGCATCCTCGCGTTCGTCCTGATCGCCGTCGCGTTCGCGCGGCCGTTTCTCTCGGGTTCCGTGGCGCCGACGGCGGCCGCCGCCGGCACCCGCGAGGTCGTCGTCCTGCTGGATCGCTCGGCCAGCATGGGCTACGCCGGCCACTGGGCGCGCGCGCAGGAGGCCGCGAGGCGGGTCGTCCAGGGTCTCGGGTCCGGCGACCGCGCATCCGTCGTCTTCTTCGCCGCCGACGTGGAAATCGCCGCCCGCGCGGACAGCGGCCGCGCGGCGCTGGTGGCGGCGGTCGATCGGGCGGAGCCGGGGCCCGGGCTCACGCGCTTCGGACCGGCGCTGCGCGCGGCGGCGGGATTGCTCGACGCCTCGTCGGCCAGCCGCCGCGAGATCGTCCTCGTCTCGGACTTCCAGAAGTCCGGCTGGGACCCGGCGCAGGACGCGCGCCTGCCCCCCGGGATCTCGCTGACGCCGGTCTCGGTGGCCGAACAGACGACGGTCAACGCCGCCGTGGCGGCCTCACTTTCGTCCAGCAGCCTGCCGCGAAAGGGGTCGCTGGTGACGGCGTCGGCGCGCGTCATGAACTATGCCGCCGCACCCGTCGCCAATCGCGACATCAGCCTCGCCGTGGACGGCCACCGCGTGGACTCGCAGCGCGTATCGGTCGGCCCGGGCACGTCGGCCGTCGTGGCCTTCGCGCCGTTTGTCGTCGCCGGCCAGCGCGCGCGGGTCACGGCGAGCCTGGCCGCCGACGATCTCCCGGCCGACGATGTCTTCCACTCCGTGGTGACGGCCGGCGGCCGCGTGCCCGTTCTGATCGTCGAGAGCGTCAACCCGGCGCCCGACGCCAGCCTCTATCTCGCCCGCGCGCTCGGTGTCGCCGCCGCGCCGGGCTTCGACACGCGAGTGGCCCGCACGGACCGCGTGCGGCCGGAGGAGGTCGCCGCGGCCGCGGTGATCGTGCTCAACGACACGCGCGTCCCGTCCGGTGCCGCCGGCCGTGCGCTGGCTTCCGCCGTGAACGCCGGCGCCGGCCTGTTCGTGCTGCTCGGCGAGCGGGCCGACTGGTCATCCGACGACCCCGACCTGCTGCCGGGCCGTCTCGGCGCGGCGGTCGATCGCTCGGGGACGAGCGGCGGCACGCTCGGATCGATCGACTTCAGCCATCCGGTGTTCGAGATCTTCAGCTCGCCACGAAGCGGCGACCTCACGGCCGGCCCGCATCTTCCGGTATCGAACACTGACGGCCGCCGGGCAGGTGCTGGCGCGCTTTGACGATGGCGGCGTGGCGATGGCGGAGCGCAGGGTCGGGAGCGGCTCGGTGCTGGCGTGGACATCGACGCTCGACAGTTACTGGAACGACGTCCCGCTCAAGCCGATCTTCGTGCCGCTCGTGCACCAGGTGATGCGGCATCTCGGCCGGTACGTCGAGCCGAGACCCTGGTATACCGTCGGCGAGGCGTACGACCCGGCGGATGCGCCGCCGGCGGCTCCCGCCAGCCGGAAGGCCGCCGGAGCGGTGCGTTCACCGCTGTCTCGCCGAGCGGTCGCGTCGTCGAACCGGTCACCGGCAGCGGCCGCCGAACCGTTCCGCTGGGCGAGGCAGGCTTCTACGAGATCCGGCCGGCCGGATCGGCCGGCGAATCGGATCGTCGGTCGCTGTCAACGGCGCCATCGCCGAGTCGGATCTGTCGCCGCTGGATCCAGCCGCGCTGACGGCGAACGTCATTCCGGCCGGCGGCGCCGCCCGAGCCGGCGGCGGCCGCGTCCTGACCGTCGAAGAAAGCGAACGGCGCCAGTCGCTCTGGTGGTATCTTCTGGCCGTGGGGCTGCTGCTCCTGGTCATCGAGGCCGCGGTGGCCAGCCGGCTGCCCCGGATAGCCTGATGTCACATCACGACGAACTGCTGCGCGTCATTCGGAAAGTCAGAGGCCGCTGGCGCTGGAAGATCGTGCTGCGCAGCGTGACCGTGCTGGTTGGCGCCGCCATCCTCGCCCTGCTCGCCGTGGCCTACGGACTCGAGCGGTTCCGCTTCAGCCCGGCCGCCATCATCGTGGCCCGCGTGGTGACCTACGTCGGGCTCGTCGCTCCTCGGGTGGTTCTTCTTCGTGCGGCCGCTCGGCCGCCGCGTCAGCGACCAGCAGGTGGCGCTCTACCTGGAAGAGCACGAGCCGTCGTTTCAGGAAGCGCTGGTGAGCGCGGTCGATGTCGGGGCGCCGGACCGCCCCGCGGGGTACGCGGGCGAGTCAGCCGAACTGCTCGGACAGCTGGTGAAGTCGGCGGTCGAGCGGTGCCAGGCAGTCCGACGTGGGGCGCGGCCTCGAGCGTCGGAGCCTCCGCAGGTCGCTGGGTGTGCTCGGCGTCATCACCGCGGTCGCCACGGTCGTCTTCACCTTCGGCCCGGCGTACCTGCGGCAGGGCGCGTTCGCCGTGCTGGTGCCCGTCACGGGCATCGAAGCCGCCAGCCCGTATCGGATCGACGTGAAGCCGGGGTCCGCGACGATTGCGCGCGGCACCGACGTGTCGGTGGCGGCGCGGCTCGTCGGCTTCACCTCCACCGAGGTCGATCTGTTCACGCGCCCGAGCGCCGGTGCGCCCTTCGAGCGGACGCCCATGACGTCGGTGGCCGACGGCGGCGGGTTCGAGAGCACGCTGTTCCGCGTCGCGGAGTCGTTCGACTACTTCGTGCAATCGGCCGGCGTGCGCTCGCCGGTGTTCCGGATCGATGCCGCCGCGCTTCCCTTCGTCGAGCGCATGGAGATGGAGTTCGTCTTCCCGGCCTACACCGGGCTCGGCCCGCGGACCATCGACCAGGGCGGCGACATCGCGGTGCTGCGCGGCACGACCGTCCGCCTGCGCGTGCATTCGACGATGGCGACGAAGGCGGGGCGCATCGTGCGGGACGATCGCGAGCACATGCCGCTGACCGTCAACGCCGACGGGACGCTGTCCGGCTCGCTCCAGGTCAAGGAGAACGGCTTCTATCGCATCGAGCTGGCCACGCCCGCAGGGGCGCTCGTGTCGGCGTCGCCGCAGTACACCATCGACGTGCTGGCCGACGACCCGCCGTCGGTGGCCTTCCAGAAGCCGGGCCGGGACCTGCGCGCCACGAGCCTGGACGAGATCTTCGTGGAGGCCGGGGCCGAGGACGACTTCGGCGTGAGGCAGCTCGAGCTGGTGTACACCGTGAACGGCGGGCCGGAGAAGCAGGTGAAGCTCGTCGGCCCGGCGCCGGCGCCTCGCGCCGAGGTGTCGGCCGGCCACACGTTCTTCCTCGAGGAGCTGGGCCTCCAGCCGGGCGACGTCGTGGCGTACTACGCGCGCGCCACCGACAACGACGAGGTCTCCGGCGCGAAGACCGTCACGAGCGACATCTTCTTCCTCCAAATCCAGCCGTTCCGCAAGGACTACCGCGCGGCCGAGAGCCAGGCGGGCGGCCAGCCGGCGGGCCAGCGCGGCAACGCCGGGGACAACGATCCGTCGGCGCTGTCCGAGCAGCAGCGGAGGGTCGTGTCGGGCACGTTCAACGTCCTGCGCGACCGCGCGAAGGCGGGAGAGGAGAAGTTCAAGCAGGATGTCGTGTTCCTCGCGCTGACGCAGGGTCAGCTGCGCGAGCGCGCCGAGGGGCTGTCGGCGCAGATCAAGGCGCGAGTGGCGCAGGCGGAGCCGACGATGGTGAAGGTCGCGGGGGCGCTCGAGGAGGCGGCGAAGGCGATGCAGGGCGCCGAGCAGCGGCTGCAGGCGCGCGACCCGAAGGGTGCGCTGCCGGGCGAGCAGCAGGCGCTCGCGAGTCTGCAGCGCGCCGAGGAGGCCTACCGTGACGTGCGGGTCCGGATGGACCAGCAGCGCGGCGGCGGTGGCGGCGGTGGAGGCGGACAGCAGTCGTCCGGCGCGGCCGAGGAACTGGCCAACCTGTTCCAGCTCGAGATGGACAAGCTGCGGAACCAGTACGAGACGTTCGACCGCAGCCAGCAGCAGACGGCCGACGCGAAGGTCGACGCGATGCTCGAGCGGCTGAAGGAACTCGCGCGCCGCCAGGAGCAGGAGGCCGAGCGCCAGCGTCAGATGGCCGGGAACCGGCAGACGCGGCGGCAGCGCGGCCAGCGCCCGCCAGCGCCAGCTCGCCGCGGACACCGAGGAGGCCGCGCGGCAGCTGGAGCGGCTCTCGCGCGAGGACGGCCGGCAGGACCTCGGCGCAGATGGCGCGCGACCTGCGGGCGGCGGCCGACGCCATGCGCCGCGCCGCGGCCAGCGGAGACGCCGCGGCGTTCGGCGAGGCGCGCGCCGCCGCCGATCGCCTGTCGCAGGGCGCGGGACGGCCTCGAGCGGCAGCGCACCGACCGGATGGCGCGCGACATCGACTCGGCGCTCGTCGCGGACGCGACGGCTGGCGAACGAGCAGAAGGCGATCGAGGCGACGTGAGGGCGCTCGACAAGGCCGGCGCCGACCGCTCGGCGCAGGTGCAGCAGCTGCAGGCCCGCAAGGACGCCGAAGCCGGCAGAGGTGGCCGACCTCGAGAAGCAGCTCGACCGGACCGCGGCCGACTTCCGCCGCGAGCGCCCGGACGCGGCGCGGAAGGTCCAGCAGGCGGCCGACGCGATTCGCGACAACAAGCTGAAGGAGAAGATCCGCTACTCGCGAGGGCTCGTGCAGGGCGCCCCGACCGAAACCGCCGCGGGGTTCGAGGAGCAGATTGGCACCGACATCGCGTCGCTCGAATCGCGCCTGCGAAGCGCCGCCGACGCGGTGAACGCCGCCGCCGCAGAGCAGCCGCGCCGAGGCGATGGCGCGGGCCCGCGGCCTCGCGCGCGGCGTGGGCTCCATGGAGCAGCGGCTGCGCGAGGAAGCAGCAACGCGCCGCCAACCAGCAAGGCGGACGCGGGGCGCAGGCCCGCGGCGACCAGCAGGGCGGCGGGCAGCGGCGAAGGCGGGCAGCGCGGCCAGCGGGCGGGCGGCGACCAGGCGCGAGGTGATCAGCAGGGCGGCGGCGCGCGAACGGGCGCCCCGATGGACCGCCGCGGGGCGACGACCGAGCCGGCGGCGGCAACATCGCCGCCTTCGATCCCCGGCAGCTCCAGCGCGAGGCCAGGGAGCGCCGGACGGAGGCCCAGGCGCTGCGCCGCGATCTGCAGGCGCTCGGCATCGACGTGAAGGACCTCGACGCCGTGATCTCCACACTGGCCGCGCTCGACAGCGCGCGCGTCTACACGGACGCCGACGAGATCACGCGGCTCCGGGACCAGCTTGCCCAGACGATGCAGCGGTTCCAGTTCAGTCTGCGGCGAGAGCTGGGTGCGGCGGAAGTCGAGCAGCTGCTGCTCTCGGGCTCCGACGCGGCGCCCGAAGCCTACCGCAAGCAGATCGAGGAGTACTTCCGGGCACTCGCGCGGGAGAAGAAGAAGTGAGATGACCTGGTCCCGCCGACTCGCGGTCGCGGCGGTGATCGCGCTGGCGGCAGCCGCTTCGGCGCTGGCGCAGCCATCGGCACAGCCTCCGCCCGCTCGCGTGCGCCTCGGTATCGCCCTCGGGGGCGGCAGCGCCCGCGGAATGGCCCACATCGGCGTCCTGCAGTGGTTCGAGGAACACCGCATCCCGATCGACATCATCGTTGGAACCAGCATGGGCGGCCTGGTGGGTGGCGCCTACGCCGGCGGTCTGACACCTGACGAGATTCGCCGGCTGATGCGCGAGACGGACTGGAACGCGATGTTCCAGCCCGACTCGCCCTTCGAGGACAAAACGTTCCGCCGCAAGCAGGACAGGCGTCTCTACCCCTCCTTCCTCGAGTTCGGCCTCAAGCACGGTTTCAGCATGGCGCCCGGGTTGAACTCCGGGCAACAGGTGGCGTTCCTCCTCGACCGCGTCACGCTGCCGTACTGGGACCTCGAGTCGCTTCGACCAGCTGCCGACGCCGTTCCGCAGCGTCGCCGTCGACCTGCGGACGTCGACGGTCGTCGTGCTCGGTGACGGATCGTTGTCGCAAGCGCTGCGGGCCACGATGTCGATCCCGGCGGTGTTCGGCCCGGTGGAGATCGAGCCGTGGCTGCTGGTCGACGGCGGCGTCCTCAACAACGTGCCGGCCGATGTCGTGCGGAACCTCGGCGCGGCGGCGGTGATCGCGGTCAGGGTCGGGGAGGACACCTCCGCGGAGAAGGAGCCGGCGGCGCCGTCGATCCTCTCCCTCGCCGCCCGCACCATCAGCACGATGGAGGCCGCGTCGGAACGGATCGGCCTGGCGGCCGCCGACCTGGTGATCGCGCCCGATCTCAAGGGATTCGATGCGCTGTCGTGGCGGCGGAGCGACGAACTCGCGGACCGCGGCTACCAGGCCGCCGAGGCGATGTCGGCCCGCCTGCTGCCGTACGCCGTCAGCGAGGAGGAATACGCCTCGTACATGGCCGAGCGCAGACTGCGCACGCGAACGACGCTGCCGATTCCGACGCGCCTGGAAGTCATGGGCGCGACACCCGCCGACGCGGAGCTTGTGCGCGCGGAGCTGGCCAGGAACATCGGGCGGCCGATCGATACTTCCGCGCTCACGGAAGGGATCCTGCGCGTCACGGGCACCGACCGGTTCGAGACCGTCCGCTACAGCCTCGGAAGGTCGGCCGGCGAAGTCGCGCTCGTCATTACGGTAAAGCCGAAGAGCTACGGGCCACCGTTCCTGTCGCTGTCGTTCGAACTCAATAACCTGGAAGGCCGCGGCGCCGCGGCGGCGGTGAACGGCCGCCTCACGGCCACAACTGGCTGGTGCCCCGGTCGGAGTCTCGGACCGATTTCACGGTAGGAAGCTGGTACCTGGCGGCCGAGGAGTTCTACGTGCACCTCGGTCCGACGCCGCTGTTCGTCGCGCCGCACGCGTCGG
Source organism: uncultured Acidobacteriota bacterium (assembly GCA_963784455.1). Lineage (GTDB taxonomy): Bacteria > Acidobacteriota > Vicinamibacteria > Vicinamibacterales > Fen-181 > FEN-299. The sequence goes on from CAWARN010000009.1 coordinate 93,010, forward strand.
TGAGCCGAGCACACCCAGAGCGTGTATGTCGACGAGCAGTTGACAGCCGAGTACAGGGTCAGACAGTTCGGAGGCGGCGCGGACTTCGGCGTCGCGCTCGGACGTGTTGCGGAGGTCAGACTCGGCACCGACATCCTCCACACCCGGGGGAGCCGCCAGGTTGGGGACCCGGGGCTGCCCGACGTGCACGGCTCGGAGCGCAAGGCCAGCCTCAGGCTGGAGATCAACGGGCAGGATGCCCCGATCGTCCCCGGCCACGGCGTCGCGCTGACGGCCACCCTGCAGTACTACTTCGACACGGCGGCTGCCGTCGTCGGCGGCCCCGGCGCCGCGGCGGACGACAATCTGCCCGGCCGTTTCTGGCAGAGCGAGGTGACGGCCTCGGTCTTCCATCGCGTGCGGGGCGAGGACCGACTGTTCACGTACCTCGGAGCCGGCACCTCGTTCAACAGCACGCCGCCTCTGAACAGGTTCTCGCTCGGCGGACCGCTGCGACTCAGCGCGTACCGCGTCGATGAAGTCCGAGGGGCGCACTACGTGTTCGGCGCGGCCGGCTACCTGATTCGCGCGGCACGGCTGCCCGACCTCATCGGCGGCAACTTCTACGTCGGCGCGTGGCTCGAAGCGGGCTCGGCATTCGACGGCAGGCAGAACATGCCCTGGGTGGACTGCGCAACCGGCGGCGTGGTGCTCGAGTCGATCCTCGGCCCGATCTTCGCGGGCGCCAGTCTCAGCCGCGACGGGCACCGCAAGCTGTACGTGTCCGTCGGCCGGGTGATTCGATAGGGCGCGACCGGTGCGTCAATCGAACTGCACCGACCGCCTGGTGAACGCGCCGTCCATCCAGAAGCCGGTGATCGGAAACGTCACCGCCGGGACTGCGTCGCCCACGGCGCCTGCGCTGACGAGCAGCGGAGCGTAGTGTTCCCAGGTCGGCAGCGCCACGGCCGCGTCCGGCGCGCGCCGCCGGAAGTCCTTCAGCGCCTCCACGTCGAACCTCCGCAGGGCGTCGGCCGCCCATTCATCGAACCGCCGAGCCCACTCCGGGACCCCCGGCCGAAACGCGTAGCGCATGTTGTGGGTGATGAACCCGCTGCCGAACACGAGGACGCCCTCCTCGCGGAGCCGCGAGAGCGCGCGGCCCAGCGCGAACAACTCCTCCGGATCGAGGGCGGGCATCGACATCTGGAGCACCGGCACGTCCGCTTCCGGGTACATCGCGGCGAGCGGCACGTAGGCGCCGTGGTCGAGGCCGCGCTGCTCATCGACGGCGCACGGGATGTCCCGCCGGGCGAGGAGTTCACGAACCCGCGCGGCCAGGCCGGGCGCGCCCGGGCACGGGTATGTGGTCCTGTAGTACTTCTCGGGAAACCCGTAGAAGTCGTAGACCAGCGGCACCGGCCGCGTCGCGCCCAGCGCCGTCGGACGCTGTTCCCAGTGCGCCGAGATCACCAGGATGCCCTCGGGCTTCCGCATGGCCCGCGCCCAGGCGGCGAGTTCTGACACCCACCTCTCGTCGTCCAGGAGGACGGGCGCTCCGTGCGCGGCGAAGATCACCGGCATGCGCGGCGTCTGCGACGCCGATGTGAGACCGGTGTTCATCGTGTTCACCCCCTGTGGCCGCAGCCGGTCCTACAGGAACAGCCGTCCCACCCAGCGGGCGATCTGCACGAGGCCGACGACGATGGCGATGATCGCGAGGAAGAAACCGAACGCGCCCATGACGTCGGCGAGCGTCCGTCGACGCGGCGGCCCCTGGGGCTTGGGAGGGGTCGGGAGAACGTCCGCCGGAATGCCCTCGCCGATCTGAACCGATGTCGTGATGGGCGTCGACGACTTCAGCATCGTCCACACGGGACACACGCGCGACTCGGCGTGGCTGATGGCCCGATCGACGGCCGCGGCATCGAGGCTGCCGCGAAACGCGAACTCGAGGGCGATTTCGGTGAAGACCGTCGGGTGCTCCGAGCGGCGCTGGCCGCGCGCCGTCACCGTCAGTCCTTCGAACTGGTGCCCGCCGCGCCGCAGCAGCGCCACGACGGATCCGCCGGCACAGGACGCCAGGCTTGCCAGCAGCATCTCCATCGGCTTCGGCCCCTCGCCGGAGATGCCAGGATCCAGCGGATAGTCCATCTCGAAGGTATGGTTGGCGACGACGCCGGAGAAGTGCATCCCGCCGCGGTGAACCGCCCGTACCATGCATTCGACAGCCACGTTGCCTCCCGCGCGTCCGTTCGCTTCCCGCCTACTTCTCGATCGGGTATCCGCGGCTCACCCAGTCGGTGGCGAAGTTGTCCGGCAGGACCAGCACGCGAACGCGCGTGAAGCCGAGGTCCTTCAGCACCTTGTAGGCGGGGCGGATGTTCGGGCACTGCTCCATCGGACAGCACCCGCAGTAGATGACGATGTTGGACGAGCGCGGGAGCGGCTGCGCCCACGCCGTCAATTCGCCGATGACCGACGGGGAGGTCATCGGCCCGTGCAGGACGGCGCCAGGGACGTGGCCCGCGTGGTAGAGGAACGGAGGCGCCGTGCACACCACGACCGGCTTGTCGGCGCCGGACGCCTTCGCGAGTTCGGCGACAAGGTCCGCGGGCTTCACGATGTTCTCGCCCCACGGCTCAGAGGAGGACGCCGTGCCGGCCGTGTTCCCGGAGCAACCGGCAAGACCCACCGCCAGAACAGCCGCAGTCATCAGCAGGCCGAGATTCGAGCGCACCATGCCGGTAGTATAGGCGACGCCCGGGCCGGCTCGCCTGCCGAGGGCGAGGAGCCTTCGCACGATGTGACCCCGAGTGATCTACTTCTTCGCTGCCGCAGCCTCAACCCCGACGAGCACGGCCGTCGTCCAGGTGATGTCCACCTTGTCGCCGACCTTCACCTTCGCGAGCGCCTGCTTGTCCTCGACGCGCGAGCTGTAGGTCCAGTTGTTCGGCCCTTTGAAGGTGATCGAGGGCACCTTGGGGTCAATCTCCGTGATCGTGGCGGTAATCGTCCGCTGCTCCGAGAACGTCGCCCCCGGCTTGGTCCCCGCCGCCGGAGTGGCCCCGGCCGTCGCCGTGTCCACGTTCTTCTCGCCCGGCAGCTTCACCCGGATGACGAGGTTCTCGTAGTACCTTGGCGGTGATCGTGTCCCCGACCTTCAGCGCTTCGAATCGTTTCACCTCGGGAGAGGCGATGAACGTCACGTACTTTCCCATCGGGCCCCTTAATCGTCAGCTCACGGGTCCCTGGGTTGATGGCCTCGACGGTCACCGTCTTGGTCACGGTTTCGCCGGTGATGGTCTTGGTCTGGGCGACAACCGGCGCGGCGAGCAGCACGACGACACCGAGCACGGCGAACGTGGCGAACAGTCTCTTCATTCCGTTCCTCCTCGAGGTCAATGCGGGCGGCGACGCGCCCCTGGATGCGTCTCTGAGTATCGTCCGGCGGACACCCTGGCGCAAGGGCTAAACCGGGCGTCTTCATGCTATGTTTACGAGGATGTCTTCCTCGCGACCACGCTGGCTCTCTGGCGCGGCATTCTGGCTCTTTCTCTTCGTGGCGGCTGGCGCGCTGACCCTCACTGGCTGCGCCGGCCCGAACCCGGCGCCGGCTCCTGTGACGCAGGCTCCGGCGGCGTCCGAACCGACGCCGCCGGCCCCGGAAACGCCCTCGGACACCCTCGCCGAGCTGATCCAGCGCGAGCGCTGGACCGGGGACCTCGACGGCATCGTGAAGCGCCGCTACCTGCGTGTGCTGGTCATTCCCGACAAGATGTACTTCTTCTTCGACGGCCAGCAGATGCACGGCGTCACGTACGACGTCATGCGGGAGTTCGAGACCTTCTTCAACCAGAAGATGAAGACGGTGAAGGCCCCGGTCAGCTTCGTCTTCATCCCGGTGAGCCGCGAGGAGATCCTGAAGTCCCTCGCCGACGGACGCGGCGACCTTGCCGTCGCGGGCCTCGGGATCACGCCGGAGCGTCTCGCGATGGTTGATTTCTCGGACCCGACGCGCGACGACATCTCGGTCGTTCCCGTAACAGGGCCGGACACGCCGCCCCTGAAGAGCCTCGACGAACTGGCCGGCAAACAGGTGTACGTTCCGCTGTCCTCGGTGCTCCCGCCCATCATCAATCGGCTCAACGAGCGGTTCAAGCGCGAGGGGAAGCCGCCTGTCGTCATCCAGCCAGCCGACGAGAACCTCGAGCCGACCGACATCCTGGAAATGGTGAATGCCGGCCTGGTGGACATGACGCTGGCCGACGGCCAGGTGGCGGAGTTCTGGGCGAAGATCTACGACAAGCTGCGCCTCCACCCCGACGCAGCGGTCGTTGAAAACGGCGCCACGGGCTGGGCGCTCCACAAGAACTCGCCGCGCCTCAAGGCCCTCGTCAACGAGTTCGTCAAAGGCCATCGCGTCGGCACGCTCTACGGCAATACGCTCCTCAACAAGTACCTGAAGAGCACGAAGTGGGCGGTCGCCGCCACCTCCGGGTCGGAGATGAAGAAGTTCACGGAGATGGCCTCGCTGTTCCGCAAGTACGGCGACAAGTACGACCTGCCGTACCTGCTTGTCGTCGCGCAGGCCTACCAGGAGTCTCGGCTCGACCAGTCCGTGACAAGCCCGGCGGGCGCCGTCGGCGTCATGCAGATCAAGCCGAGCACCGCCGCCGGACAGCCGATCGGGATCACGAACATCGAGAAGCTGCCGAACAACATCGACGCCGGCACCAAGTACCTGCGCTTCCTGCTGAACGAGTACTTCAAAGACGAGCCGATGAACCGCGTCAACCAGGTGTTGTTCGCCATCGCCTCCTACAACGCGGGCCCCAACAGGATCCAGACACTCCGGCAGGAGGCGAAGGCTCAGGGGCTGGATCCCAATCTCTGGTTCAACAACGTCGAGCTCGTCGTGGCAAAGAGGATCGGCCGCGAAACCGTGCAGTACGTCAGCAACATCTACAAGTACTACCTGGCGTACAAGATGGTGACCGAGAAGACCGGGCAGCGCGCCGGGGCGGCGAACGCCGCGAAGGTCCCGGTGAAGAAGTAGTTCGTCTCATCCAGGGAGTATTCGCCATGCGCCGGAGTGTCATCCTTCTCGTGGTTCTCGCCGCTGCGACGGTGGCCGTCGTCCAGGCGGCGAAGTTCACGTCCGTCTGGAAGGCGCCCGACATCAACACGATCGGCTTCGCCGGCAAGAAGGTTGCCGCGCTCGTCATTACCAAGGACGACGGGCTGCGGCAGTCGGCGGAGGAGGCCCTGGTGCGGCAGTTGGAGGCCATTGGCGTGCAGGGCGAGGCCTCCTACCGGCTTGCCCCGAGCGAAGTGTTGAAGGACAAAGACAAGGCGAAGGCCTGGTTTGAAAAGGTCCACGTCGAGGGCGTCGTCGCCATGCGCCTGGTCAGCGCGGATAAGGTGACCACCTACACTCCGGCGACCTTCACGACGGGTTACTACGGAAGCCTGTGGGGCTACTACGGGTACAGCTGGGGTGCTGCGTGGAGCCCCGGCTACTCGAGTGAGGACACCAAGGTCATCGTCGAGACGCTGATCTTCAGCGTGCCGAAGGACAAACTGCTGTGGGCCGGCGTCAGCGAGACGACCAACCCGAAGAACACGGACGTCTTCATGAAGGACCTTGTGACCAAGGCCGTCAAGGAGATGAAGAAGCAGGGGCTGACGGCCCCGCCGAAGAAGTAGGGGCGCCGGACGCTACTTCTTCTTGAACTTCGGCGGGAACTTCTCGAACATCTTGCGGGCCCCCTCGTTGATGACGGCGGTCCGTTCCTCCCGCGTGCGCCTCCGGTCGATCTCGACCGCAGCCTTGGCGCGCCACACCGTGTGCTTCTGGGCGATCGACACGATGTCGAGGACCAGCGAGCCCTGCTCGAAGACCTTGAGCGCGCTGGTGCTCATCGCGAAGTCGGGCAGGCCCCACGCCGGCACCGCGCCGACGAACTGGCCGTGGTAGTCGGACTCGGTGTTGGGGCCGATCAGGACGTAGTAGTCGAGATACAGGTCCGGCTGCCCCGACTCGAGCCGCTTGAGGCCCTTCTTCGCCAGCTCTCCGTCGACCGCGGTCAGGATGATCGGCTCGAGGTTCTTTCGGACCTCTTCCGGTTTGTCCAGGCTGTTCTCGAGGATCCGGATCGGGTTCACGCCGTCCAGCCGCCAGGCATAGGTCGTGAGACCTTCGAAGTTGAACTCCTTGTCGTTCTGTACCGTGACCTTGACGCCGGCCACGAGCGGGACCGTGGCAAGCGCGACGGCGACGATAGCGGCCAGCGTGAGCGTCCTGGCGTGTGTCATGTCTGCATGATACCTGAGGTCGGGAGGTCTCCGCGCCCCCGACCCTATTTCGCGGCCACAGTGACAGCGACGGGCGACGCCAATCGCCGGGCCGCCTGATCCACGTAGGCTTCCCAGGCCGCCGCCGTCGGGAAGTCGCCGCTCTTGTCCCAGCCCGCGCCCGCGAAATACGTGACGACCCCGGACGAGGGCACGCCGGTCACCATCAGCACGTTCCCGTCGAGCTCGGCGAACGCCTGTACCTGCGCCGGGTCGGCGAGCACGGCGCAGCCGAAGTGGCTGCCGTCGGCCTTCACCGGCTCCCACGTGCGGAGCAGCCCCCGCGCCTTGTCCTGGGCCACCACGGCATCGGGGTGCTTCTTGATCCCGGCGGCCTGCGCGGCGGCGCCGCCGGCAGGCCCGTGTACCGGCTCTCGAACCGGTTGAAGTTCTGCCCCGCGTCGAGCGTGATGCGCTTCACCTCGGTGATGCGCGCGCCGTTCGCGTCCCACGCCGGATACGTCAACTCGAACATCACCCGGATCGGCCCGTTGGCGAGCGACCGCGAGTCCACGAAGTTCGTCGACGGGTACAGCTTGCCGCCGGCCCACACGCCGTTCCCGCCGCAGCCGCGGCTCTTGCCGGCCGAATACATATCCGCGCCCTCGCCGTTGTCGCGGTGGTAGTCGTCGACCATGTACCAGTCATTGATGATGAGGCGACGCGTCCGCTTGAACCAGACGTCCACGGAACTGCTCGTCAGCGGCTCTTGCGCCCACGTCTCGAGCGCCTTGCCGTAGATCCGGTGCGCCGTGCGCTCGTTCTCCCAGGCGTAGTCGTCGCGCCGCTCGCGCACGAACCGACCGTAGGCCTTGAACTGGTCCCGCGTGTACACCTGCCTCCCGCCGACGCTCAGCGAGAACGTGCGCGTCGCCTTCGCGCCGAGGTCAGCCTGGAATACCACCTCCTCGAACGTCCCGTCGTCGTTCGTGTCAATCGGCTGCGCCAGCACTTCCTTGCCCGTCGCATCGTCGGTGACGTGCACCGTCCGCGAGATCCTCCACGGGCATGGCCTTCTTGATCGCGGCGGCGGTCAGGACGATCGTCTCCGAGGGCCGCGCCAGGTCGAGCGGGTTCTTCACGGTGACGACGGCGGCGGGACCGGCCGCGGCGGGCGGCCGGCCGACCATCGCCGCGACGGCCAGAGCGACGAGGGCGAGCGTCCTGCGAGTCATGCGAATCCTCCCGGGGACTACTTCTGCCTGGGGCTGTAGTAGAACGTATTGTTGACGCGCCGGATGTCGAAGTTCCTGATCATCGTCATCACCTCGGCGCCGGCCATCAGCGTCGGCCCGTATCCCTGCATCGCGTTGAGGGCTGTCGGCCGGTTGTAGTAGTACACGGCATCGTAGGCGGCGGTGGTGCCCACGCAGATGCCCTCAATCTGGCCGTCCGGGCGCACGCGCTGCTCGAGGGCCCGCCAGCCGGTCTGCGCGACGGGCGCGTAGGACACCGGCAGCCAGCCGCGGTTCACCCCGCGCGCGATGGCAAACGTGAACATCGCGCTGGCGGACGTCTCCAGGTAGCTGTCCGTCCGGTCGAGCAGCTGGTGCCAGAGGCCGGTCCCGCTCTGCGTTTCCACCGCGCCCCGCGCCGCGCGCTTGAAGATCTCCATCACCTTCCCGCGGTCGGGATGGGTCTCCGGCATCACGGTCAGCAGCTCAGCCATCGCCAACAGCGCCCATCCGTCGCCGCGCCCCCAGTAGAAGCGGGCATCCTCCTCCATGTTCGCAAACCACGAGTGGTCGAACAGCCCCTTCGACGCGTCGAACAGTCGGGCGGACATGCCCATGACCTGCTGCGCGGCGTCGTCGAAGTACCTTCCTCTCCCCCGTCATCGTTCCCATCTGAGCCAGGAACGGGACGCTCATGTAGGCGTCGTCGATCCAGAGCGCGGTGGCCACGGGCCTGGCGCGGGCCAGCGTGCCATCCGGCAGGCGCAGTTGCCGTGTGAGGATGTGCGTCGCGGCGAGATCGATGCCTTCCTTGTACTTCGGGTCCGGCTTCCTCGAGTAGGCCCTGATCAGCGCGGCGCCAATCGCGCCGCAGTCGTCGAGTTCGCGCATCTCGATCAGGCGCCGGTAGCCGTAGCTCTGCAGGCCGAACAGCTTCGCCTGCTGCCGGAAGTACGGCAGGTGCTCGAAGATGAAGTCGAAGTTCTTGAACGTGTACGCCTGGAAGCTGGCGTCTCCCGTGACGTCGGTGATCTGCAGCATCGCGCTCAGCACGACGCCCATCGAGTAGGTCCAGTCGATGAACTCCGCGCTCTTCAGGTCGATGCCCGCCGTCCTGGTCGGCGTCGTCAAATCGGCGATCGGCGTCCCGGTCGACGTGTCGATGACGCGGTACGGGGTGTTGCGGACGAAGTAGTCGCGGATGCGGTCGAGCACCGCCTTGATGTCGGCCTCGCTCGGGACGGTGTAGTCGGTGCCGGGGCCGATCGACGGCTGGGAGAACGCGGGGTCGCTCCGCCCCGGCCGCTGGCCCGCGGAAGCCTGGCTCCGCGGCTGCGCAGACGTGCTCGCGGCGAGGCTCGCACACAACAGGCCGACGGCAACGCCGGCTCGAATCCAGGGCTGACCACATCGGCGCATGTCCGGACTCCTGGTGGAAGGCGCGCGTCGGGTCAGCGCACAGTCGCGACTGACGCGAACGGTCGCAGGTGCTTGACGAAGTGCCGTTCGAGGCACGCGGCGTACGCGTCCGGGTGATCGCGGAGGAGCGCGAGCATCGCAGGACCGAACCGAAGGGTCCCATCCGTCGCCCGTGACGTCAGCACCGATCCGAACGTCACGTGCAACACCTGGCGGACGTCGAAGTCGTCGAGGAGGCCGACCAGGTCCCCGTCTGCGACGGTCTCCGGCGCCGGCGTCCGCTCGACCTGCGCCGACACGTGGTAGCTCGCGCGGTCCTCGCCGTACCGCTCGCGCGAGAACCCGTAGATTCCGCGGAACAGCGCCGGCGACACCTCGGCCACGGCACGCAGCGCCTCCAGGTAGCTCGTGCCCGCCGTCTTGAGGTGCACGAGGCCACGCGTCTCGGCCGCCACGGCATCGTAGATGCTGAACTTGTCCGAGCCCGAGTGCAGGCTGATCTTGTAGGGGCCGAATGCCCGGGCGATGGCGGCGTGCACGGCGACGTCGGTGCGAATCGCGGCGGCGTCGCCGATGTAGTCCACGCCCTTCTCGAAGCGGCCGACGAAGCGCGGCGCGAGGCTCTGCCAGGCGACACCGAGCCGCCGCAGTTCCTTCGCGACGAAGATGTGCTCGGCGTGCGAGGTCGGTGTCTCCGTCTCGTCGACCGACACTTCGAAGTCGAATGGCCGACCGGCCATGGCCGACTGGACGTGGCGGTACATCATCGCCACGTGCGCGACGGCGCGACCGTACTTCACAGCGGCCTTCACCACCGTGCGCTCGTCGAACGCGATGCGCGCGCCCTCGGCGTCCACCGTCGTCCCGGCGTGGCGGGCGAGGAGATCGGCGGCGGTATCCTCGAGACGGCCCCACGGGAGCGCGTCCCAGGCCGCGCGGAGGCCGGCGTCGCTCGCGGCGTCCGCACCGTTGTCAACGTGCTCCCCCGGGTCGATTGTGAAGAACGTGAAGCCCGCGGCCGCGCAGGCCGTGGCGTCCGCCGTCGCCTTCAGGTGATCGGCGTCGGCGCCGTATCCGTCCGTCCAGCCCGCCTCCAGGGCGCCCCAGGTCGCGTCGTCCACGACCTGCTGCGCGGAGCGCCCGGTGCGCGTCATCTCGCGAATCGACTGCTGTGCGAACACCGGGACGATGCCGCCGCCGACTGCGCGGAGCGCGCGGGCGTGCCCGGGGGTCGCGAGGCCCAGCCGGTCTCCGAAACCTGCCGACGTTGACAGCCCGATCGGCCTCGGCTGGAGGCTCGGCAGGGCGCGCCTCAGCGCGACGGCGTTCGCCGCCGTGATCGGCGCCGTGAGCACCGTGCGGCCGTCGCGCTCGACGCGCTCGCCGTCGAACGACGCGAGGACGCCGGCGGCCTCCTGCGCTGCAGACGCAACCAGGCGGCGTTCACCGCCGCGGCCCCTCAACCGCCATTCGATGGCGCCGCGGTGTGATGTGATCAGGCGCCCGCCGCCGGGCGATGCTGGCGTGTCGTCGGCTGTGGCGGGTCGGGTCTTTGTCGGTGTCACTGGCATCATCTCCACTGAGTCAATTCGCACGACGGGCTCCGCGCCTTCCTACGGCAGCGCCCGGTACGTGAACTGCCGGAAGCGCACCTCGCCGCTGCCGGCCGCGTAGAGGGCCGGCCTCAGGCTGAGAAAATCGTACGCCACGTTGTGATGGTATCCGGACACTTCCATTCGAGTGCCGAACAGCGTCCATGTCTTCCCATCCGCGCTGTATCGTATCGTCACGATGTGACCGTCGTTCGTCAGGCGGAGGAAGACCCGCCGACCGAGTTCAACCGGTTTCGCGCTCGTGCGCTCCGTGCCGTAGCGGTGCATGACCAGGTCCGTGTCCGACACGCCCAGCCCCGCGTAGAGCTTCCCGCTGTAGAAGACGAGCAGACCGGCGGTGGTGCCAGGGTCCCGGTCAATCTCCACCTCGACCTCGTACGCGTGGTCGCCGCAGACGAACCAGAGCGGCGAACTGTCCGCCGGCGTGGCGCCCTGCGCCTTCAGCACCAGAGCGCGGCCCGCGTAGCGGTACCGGTCCTTGTCCGACACGGTCCCCTTGTAGAAGCTCCACTGCACGCCCATCTTGTTCGTCGAGAAGTCGTCGGACAGCGCCTGGCCGTGAGGGACGGCCTGCCCGCCGGGCTTCTTGATGGGCGCCGCCACGTCGGCACCCGCGCGCGTGAACCAGCCGTCCGAGGTCCACGCGATCGGCTCGAGGAGTGTCTGGCGGCCGAGCGTGTAGAAACCGTTCTCGTACGCGTGATACACCGCGTACCACTGGCCGCCCGGCCCTTCCACGAGCGTCGCATGGCCCTTCGACCACCAGCGCTCGTCGCGCGAGACGGTCCGGATCACGGGGTTGTACGGCGAGTTCTCCCAAGGCCCCTCAATCGTCTTCGACCGCGCCGCCACCACCATGTGGCTCGTGGGCGGGCCCGCCGTTCCGCCTTCCGCAAGAACCATGTAGTAGTAGTCGCCTCGCTTCAGCATCTTCGGGCCTTCCTGAGCGAAGCCCTCGACAATCCAGTCCTCAGGGTACTGCCAACCGTCGTAGACCTTCTTCGGCTCGGCCGTCACCGACAGGCCATCGTCGGCGAGAGGGACCATCAGGCCGGCGCTCAGGAAGAGATACCGCCGGCCATCGGAACCGGCGATGTGGCCTGGATCGATCCGCCCGACCTTGAGGTCAATCGGGTCGCTCCACGGCCCGCGGATGCTGTCGGCCCAGACGACGTAGTTCAATCGGTACGATGGGCCGATGCCCGGAAAGTAGATGTAGTAGCGCCCCTTGTGCTTCACGAAATCCGGCGCCCAGACCGACCCGACGTTCCTGAACAGCGCCGGCCCCACCGGCTCCCAGTTGACCAGGTCGCGGGAATGCCAGATGACGAGGCCCGGATACGCGTCGAACGACGAGAACGTCATGTAGTAGTCGTCGCCGTCCTTGAGAATCGACGGGTCCGGGTGATCGCCCGCCATGATTGGATTCAGGAACGTGCCGTTGCCGAGGTCCGCCTTCCTCTGTCCTTCGACGCCGCGGGCCCAGGGCGCCGACGCCTGGCCCGCGCCGCTGTGCGGTGGCGCCACGGCGCCAAGGGTCGCGGCGAGGACGCCCAGCGCCATCCCGAGAGCCACTCGTCGCGGTGTCAGACTCATAAGAGGATTTACCACTGGAGTTCTCGAACCGCGTCCAATAAACGACGTCGCACCGGCGAACGCCGGCCAGGCCAAGACTGTCTTGCCGAAATTCAATGATAGATCTTGACATTTGTCAAGGAATGGTTTCTCCTGTCTCCTGCAAGAGTGGATTCACCACTTGTCGGCCCTGGAATCATATTGGCTGTTCCGGTCTCGAACGTGCACACGGGAGTGGCACGCACCATCCGGGGAGGAGTGAGCAATGAGAAAGGTCTCCGTGAAACTCGTGGCGCTCGGGTTCCTCCTGGCGCTGCTGGTCGTGCCCATCGGCGCCCAGGACTACCGTGCGCGCGTCCAGGGCACCGTGACAGACCAGAGCCAGGCCGCGGTTCCCGGCGCAACCGTCACGCTCATCAACCAGGCCACGGGCGTATCGACGTTCAAGGTCACCGACGCGACGGGCCACTACCTCTTCGACTTCGTTGAACCCGGCACCTACGCGGTGACCGCGGAGCTGACCGGGTTCAAGAAGAGCGAGCGCAAGGGCATCACCGTCCAGCAGCGCGGCGACGTCGCCGCGAACCTCGCGCTGACGATGGGCACGCTCACCGAAACGGTGACGGTCGTGGCCGAGACGACCCAGGTGCAGCTGAACAGCGGCAACCAGCAGATGACGCTCGAGACCCAACTCATCGAACAGGTGCCGCTCAACGGCCGCAACCCGTACAACTTGGCGATGCTCGACCCCACGATGAACCCGGGCGTCGGCACCACCGCGAACGAGAACCGGCCGTACCACCACGCGTTCGCGAACGACTACGATGCGGGCGGCGGCACCCGGCGCGCCAACGACGTGCTGCTCGACGGCGTGCCGCTCAACGCCAGCTACAAGACGGCCTACACGCCATCGATGGACGCGGTCGAGCAGATCACGATCTCGAAGACGAGCGCGGACGCGGAGAACGGCAACAGCCTGGGCGGCATCATCAGCCTCAACATGAAGTCGGGCACGAACAGCTTCAGGGGGACCGCCTACTACTTCTTCCGCGACCCGAGCCTGAACTCGGTCTCGGACCCGACGTTGACGGTGCCAGCGGGGCAGACGGCAACGCGCGGCACCAAGCTCAAGATGGGCGGCGCCACGTTCGGCGGCCCGATCAAGAAGAACAAGGTCTTCACCTTCACGTCCTACGAGCGATGGGACGATAACCGGCCGATCTCCTACGTCCGGACGGTGCCGACGGACCTCGAGCGCGCCGGTGATTTCAGCCAGTCCACGCTCAACGGCAAGGTGCGCACGATCTACAACCCGTACACGTCCACGATCGTTGGTGGCAAGGTCGTGCGGACGCCGTTCGACAACAACCGGATCCCGCAGTCGATGTGGGACCCCGTCTCGCTGAAGATCCTCCAGGAGATGCCTCGGCCGAACCTGCCCGGCAACACGGACAACCTGCAGTACAACATCTACGAAAACACTCGGTCCTGGAACTTCTCCGAGCGGGTCGACTGGAACATCTCCGACAACTGGAAGATCTTCGCGCGCTATGGGCAGTTCAAGGCCAACCTCTACCAGCAGAACCCGACCGACGACGCCTACTTCCCGCTGGCGGGCAGCAACCGCTACGGCATGAGCGCGGCGGCCGACGCAGTATGGGTCATGTCGAACACGAAGACCCTCAACATCCGGGGCAGCTACTACAACATGACCGACGAGTCCTACAACCCGTCGCTGCTGCTCGGTGAGGAAGGGCTGCAGGACTACTGGCCGAACAACCCCTGGTACACGTCGCTGTACAACAGCGGCTACGTGTACTACCCGGCGCTCGACGTGGTAAGCGGGAGCTCCCTGAACACCACGACCAACCGCCTGGGCCGCCAGGGCCGCGAGTGGTGGCAGCGCCCGAACGCCTGGACGATGTCGGCGAAGATGAACTGGTACCAGGGCAAGCACAGCATGAAGTACGGCGCCGAAGTGCGTTCGGTACTACGGTCAGGCGGCGCGGTTCGAACCGATCAACCTCGTGTTCAACTCGTCGCCGACGGCCAACACCTCCAACAGCCCCGACCTCGTCAACACCGGCAACCAGTGGGCGACCTTCCTGCTGGGCGCCCTGTATGGCGACCCGGCCAGCCAGACCGCGCCGGGGACGTCGGCGCGCCTGGTGCCGCTGCAGACGGTCGATTCCCGCGGCTACGGCGCCTATTTCCAGGACGACTTCCGCCTCAGTGATCGCCTGACGCTGAACATGGGGCTGCGGTGGGAGTACGAGCCGGGGTCGACCGATTCCCGAGTACCGGATGTCGGCGCGCTACGACCTCACGCAGCCAATCCCCGAGATGCAGGCGACGCCCCCGACGATGAACGCCACGGCGCTCGCGCTCATGGCCAGCAAGGGATACGGCTACACCTACAACGGCGCGTGGGTCTTTACGACCAAGGACAGCCCCAACGTCGTGCACATCACGCCGTGGAACTTCCTGCCCCGGTTCGGAGCCGCCTACAAGATCGGCGAGAGCGGCGACCAGGTGCTCCGCTTCGCTTACGGCCGCTACCTGCGGTCGTACAGCGCGGTGCGAGAGACATTGGGCGACTACGTCAACCAGTACACCGGCTACGCACAGACGACGGCCGTATTTCCAGTGCCAATGGCGTCCCGCAGCAGGCGCTGGTCGAATCCCTTCCCGGCAACGGTCAACCCGGTGACTCAGCCCTACGGCCAGTCCTACGGCCGATACACCGGCCTCGGCAGCGCGATCAGCCTCGACCAGTACGAGCAGCAGCCGCAGATCAACGACCGATTCAACCTCTCGTACCAGCGCCGGATCTGGCTCGGCATCATCACCGACGTCAGCTACTTCTACAACTACGGGACCCGGGTGCCGTACGACATGAACCTGAACATGATGGACCCGGCCTTCAAGTACGAGCAGAAGCAGGCTATCACCCAATCGGTGCCAAACCCCTTCCTCAACTACCTGACGGTCGAGAAGTTCCCGGGGGCGCTGCGCAACTCCAGCACGGTGAGAATCGACAGCCTGCTCGTTCCGTACCCGCAGTACCCGAGCATCACGCAGACCAACACCAATGGCCGGAAGGTCAAGACCCAGACGATCGAACTGCGCGCTCAACGACCCTTCGTCAAGGGCTTGAGTTTCGTGGCCTCGTACGCCTACAACTACGAGCGGCGCCAGGAGTGGTTCGACGACCTGGCCCAGTACAAGGTCCTCAAGAGCGACGGCAAGGACGGCTGGGAGTGGAGGCAGACCGCCGACGTCCCGACGCACCGATTCACCGGCGCGGTGACGTGGCAGATCCCGGTCGGCAAGGGCCGCGCGTTCGGCTCGACCATGCCGACGGCGCTCGACTACGTGGTGGGCGGCTGGCAGTACCTCTGGCCACGCGCTGGTACTCGGGGCGGCCGCTGCTGTTCACAACGAGCTACGTGGTGACGGGCAACCCGAAGCTCGACAATCCGACGCGCGACAGATGGTTCGACACGTCGATGTTCTCGCAGGCCGACACCTACACACCGCGCAGCAACCCGTACTACTACGATGGTCTGGTCGGCCCGAACTGGACGGCGACTGACATGACGTTGTCCAAGGTGTTCAGCCTCGGCGGCCGCTACCGGCTCGAGGCGCGCATCGAAGCCTACAACGCGTTCGACCAGATCCTCTGGGATAACCCGGACCTCACCATCACGAGCTCCAACTTCGGCAAGGTCACCCGCAAGCGGGTGGATGGCAACGGCCGCGAGATTCAAATCGGCATCCGATTCGTGTTCTAGTTCTGCCGGCGCCGGGGCGGGCAGCGGCCCGCCCCGGCGCAGATTCGCGCCCCCCGCTGCCGTCCGTCAATGATGCCGAATCCGCATGGCTGCCACCGCCGAGACCGGCTGGTGCGCGCGCCTTCGGGCTGTCCGTCTGTTGCGCGGCTGTTTCGGGCCGGGCCCTGATCGCCGTGCGGAGATGACCCGATGAAGATGTGGCTGCTCGTTCCGTTGTTCTGCGGCGCGGCGCTGGCGGCGCAAGCGCCGCAGCGCACCACCACCGTCGCGATTGTCGGCGACGCTTTCCATGTCAACGGCCGTCCGACCCTGGAGGGCCGAGCGTGGCGTGGGTACTCGGTGGAGGGACTCCTGCCGAACTCCCGCATGGTCCAGGGGGTGTTCGACGATCTCAACCCTGACACGCGGAGCCAATGGGCGTATCCGGACACGAAGACCTGGGACCCCGGCCCGCAACACGCGCGAATTCCTCGCCGCGATGCGCGGGTGGCGGCGGCACGGGTCTGCTGGCCTTCACCCTGAACCTGCAGGGCGGCAGCCCCGAGGGTTACTCGAAGGGCCAGCCGTGGCACAACTCCGCCTTCGAGCGCCGACGGCTCGCTGCGCGCCGACTACATGGCGCGCCTGACGTGCATCCTCGACGAAGCCGACGACTGGGCATGGCCGTCATCCTGGGCCTCTTCTACTTCGGCCAGGACGAGCGGCTGACCGACGAGGCGGCGGTCGTGCGGGCCGTGGACGCGGCGGTCGCGTGGGTCCTCGGGCGGGCTACCGCCACGTGCTGATCGAGATCAACAACGAGTGCGACGTGCGCCTACGACCACGCGATCCTGCAAGCCGGGGCGGGTCGCCGAGCTGATCGAGCGCGTGAAACGCACCGTCGTCGGCGGGCGGCGGCTGCTCGTGAGCACCAGTGTCGAGGGCAACACGGTGCCGGCGTCCGAGGTGCATCCGCGCATCCGACTTCGTCCTGCTGCACGGCAACGGCGTCGCCGATCCCGAACCGCATCGTCGACATGGTGCGACGAGACGCGCGCAGCTGCCCGGCTACACGCCGAAGCCGATCGTGTTCAACGAGGACGACCACTACGATTTCGAGAAGCCCAGGAACAATTTCACGGCGGCGACCAGCGTGCATGCGTCGTGGGGGTTCTTCGACTTCAGACGGAAGGGCGAGGGCTTCGATGAGGGCTACCAGAGCGTCCCGGTGAACTGGGGCATCTCGTCCGCACGCAAGACAGGCGTTCTTCGACCTGGTCTCGAGCATGTCGAATGCCGCCTCCAAGACGGCGCCCGGCGCGGCCGCCGTGGATCCCCGCAGCCTGACCGCCGACCTGCCGTTCCCCATGGCCCCCGTGGCGCTTCCGCGGATCCCGTCACGCGGCGTCCGCATCACCGACCACGGCGCGCGCGGCGACGGCGTCACGCTGAACACGGACGCCATCGCGGCCGCCATCGCCGCCTGCGTCAAGGCCGGCGGCGGTCGCGTCGTCGTGCCCCGCGGCGTCTTCCTGACCGGGCCCGATGGAGTTGAAGAGCCGCGATCGACCTCCACCTCGAACGCGGCGCGCTGTTGCTGTTCAGCCCGAAGTTCGAGCACTACCCGCTCGACGCGCACGTCCTACGAGGGGCTCGCGAGCGTGAAGGCCACGCTCTCCGATCTGGGCGCGAGGCGCCGAGGACATCGCCATCACCGGAGAAGGCGTCATCGACGGTTCTGGCCAGGCGTGGCGGCCGGTCAAGAAGAGCAAGATGACGCCGGCGCAGTGGACGGCCCTCGTCGCCTCGGGCGGTGTCGTCGACGAGCCGGGCACGACATGGTGGCCGTCGCGCGAGGCGATGAACGGCGCCGACACCGTCAAGTCGCTCGACTCGCGGTCGGGCGCGTGCCGCTCGCAGGACTACGCCGCCGCGCGCGAGTTCCTGCGGCCGGTCATGGTCTCGCTCGTCGAGTGCCGCCGCGTGCTGCTCGACGGTCCGACGTTCCAGAACTCGCCGGCGTGGAACATCCACCCGCTGCTCTGCGAGGACATCGTCATCCGAAACATCACGGTGCTGAACCCGTGGTACTCGCAGAACGGCGACGGCCTCGACCTCGATTCGTGCAGGCGCGTCATCGTCTACAACTGCCGGTTCGACGTGGGCGACGATGCGATCTGCATCAAGTCGGGGAAGGACGAGTACGGCCGCAAGCGCGGGCGGCCGACCGAGGACGTCGTCATCGTCGACAACATCGTCTACCACGGGCACGGCGGGTTCACGGTGGGCAGCGAGATGTCGGGCGGCGTCCGCAACATCCTCGTCGAGCGCTGCACCTTCCTCGGCACCGACGTCGGCCTCCGCTTCAAGACGACGCGCGGCCGCGGCGGCGTGGTGGAGAAGATCTGGATCCGCGACGTGCAGATGAAGGACATCCCGACCGACGCCATCGGGTTCAACATGTACTACGGCGGCGAGGCGCCGACCGACGTGGCCGAGACCGGCGAGGCCGCTCCGCGGCCCGCGATGCCGGTGAACGAGGGCACGCCGCAGTTCCGGGACATCGTGCTGACGCGGATCCTCTGCCGCGGCGCCGGCCGCGCGGTGATGCTGGAGGGGCTGCCGGAGATGCCGATCCGGCGGCATCGTGCTCGACGACGTGCGGATCTCGGCGACAAGGGGCTCGCCACCGTGGACGCCGACGCCATCACGCTGCGCCGCGTCGAGATTGCGCCGCAGGCCGGGCCGGCGCTCGCCGTCCGCGACAGCCGGAATGTCACCATCGAGGGGGGCGCTGCGGCGCCAGGCACCGACGTCTTCCTGCGCGTCGACGGCGCAGCGTCCAGCGGGATCCTCGTATCGGGCGTCGATCTGAGGAACGCGAAGACGCCGGTCGAAACAGGCGCCACCGTGCCCGCTGGCGCTGTCGTGCGGAAATAGGAGCGCGAGAATGCGGAACCGCGAGTCGAGCGTCGGCTGTCGGGCCCGCGTGTGTGGCGTCAGCGCGCTGATCGCAGCGTTCCTGGTCGCGCTGCCACTGGCCGACCAGACGGTCGGCATGCGCCGCGGCGACCCGGTCGTCTGGGCGCTCGACAACCTGGCCCGAATCGGTGGCCACGCGGTGAGGGTCGTCGGAACGCCGCGCGTGGTTTCGACGCCGGTCGGAAAGGCGATCGAGTTCAACGGCGCGACCGACGGCCTGATACTGGACGTCAACCCGATCGAGGGCCTCGCGAGGTTCACCGTCGAGGCGCTGGTCGAACCGGCGCCCGACGGCCCCGAGGAGCAGCGCTTCTTCCACGTCTCCGAGACCGGTTCGGAACGGCGGCTGATGATGGAGACGCGAATCCTGCCGGACCACAGCTGGTGTCTCGACACGTACCTGCGGATGGAGGCGCCGGGCCTCACGCTGATCGATCGCGCGAAGGCCCATCCCGCCGGCCGCTGGCACGCGGCATCGCTCACCTACGACGGCAGGACGATGACGAGTTACGTGAACGGCGTCCGCGAGCTGTCGGGCGAAGTGGCCTTCGAGCCGTTGAAGGCCGGCCGGGTCTCCATCGGCGTCCGTCAGAACCTCGTGTCGTGGTTCAAGGGGCGGATCCGGCTCGTGCGCGTCACCCCTGAAGCCCTGCCGGCCTCGAGATTGCTCGTCGCACCGAAGGGGTGAGAACAGCATGCGTCCATCGGCGATGGGAGGCAGGGTCATGAAGACGGTCGTGAGGCGCGGCGCCGGCGTCGCGCTCTGCGTGGCGGCGCTGCTGGTGGCCGCCGCGAAGGGCCAGGCCCCGAAGGACACCGGTCTGCTCTTCTACCTGTCGGGCAGCCGCGGGCTCACGGCTGACGTCGCGGCCGGCGGCGATCCGGAGCCGAACTTCGCGAGCGGGGTGGAGGTTATTCCCGGCGGCGCGAAGGGGCCGGGCCTGCAGTGCGCCCATACGCAACTGCTGTCGTACTGGGCCCCGGGGAACATCTACGCCCAGCGCGGCACCCTGTCGTTCTTCTGGCGGTCGCGGGAACCCGTCGGGCCGACGGCCTTCCCGTTGTTCCGCGTGGGCTACGCCGACCATTCCAGCTGGGACATGGTGTGGCTGCGCATCGACTACAACGGCGAGTCCGGGTTCGACGCGTTCGTGACCGACGCCAGCCTGGCCCGCACCCGCGTGTCCTACAAGATGCCAGCGTTCCCTGGTCCCAGCGAGTGGGTGCACCTCGCCCTGTCGTGGGACGAAACGCAGGGCATCCGGTTCTACGTGAACGGACGACGGGCCTCCCGGCGCGACGGCACGGCCGTCTTCGACGCCGCGCTCGACCAGTTCGGCCCGCACCAGCGCATCGTCAGCCCGTACCAGGTGCAGAGCGCCTACAACTTCGTGCGCGGCGGAGACCTCGACGAGTTGCGCATCTACGACCGGATGCTTTCGGACGAGAACGTGGCCGCGCTGGCGACCGGGAACGCGCCGGAGAGCGTGCCGCCGATCAGGCGCAGCCTGGACGCGCCGCAGTGGCGCGACGAGTGGTGGTATCGCTACGGCTGGAATCGCCCCGGCGACGCGCCGCCGCCGCTCGAAGGGCCGAGCGTGCGCATCCGAAAGGTCGAGATTCACGACGCCTACGATCTGAAGCGCTGGTGGTGGAAGGCCAACGACGGCATCCGCGAGACCACCTGGCCCGGCGTCTACAACAGGTCGAGGCTTCCCGGACGCAACGACTACTTCCAACTGCCCGACTGGGACTGCTACTCGCTGTCCGGCAAGTCGGTCCGCTTCGTCCTGCCGGACGAGCCGTGGAACCAGGTCGAGGTATCGGGAGCGGCGTTCGGATCGTTCGCGACCGACACGCCGGTCTTCGAACGTCCGAAGGGGCAAGAGCGGACGTTCCACAGGCTCGCGAAGCCGGTGCGCGGCGGCTCGATCACGTTCACGAACGTCGAACAGGAGACGCCGATTGGCGAGCTGGGCGTGTACTCGGTCACGCCAGGCCGTGAGCCCGCCGGCACGACGCGGCTGACCTATCGGTTGACGACCTCCGTCGAGCCGGACCTCGCGAGCCTGCAGCCGGCGGTCCGGTTCATCAACGGCCGCCACGGCGCCGACGAGAGGGCGACCCTCGTGGCGGTGCCTGGCACGGCGCCCCGTTCTGCGCGCGGCGGCACGACGGCCGTCCGCTGTCGCCGGCTCGCCAGGCCTGCCGATCGTGCACATTCTGATACCGTCCGATTTCCGCGACGCCGATCGCGGCGCCAGGCGCGCGCAGTTCGCCTACTCCTGGGTGAACATGGACGCCGCGCTCGACGGCATCGCGATCGACCTGCCTGCATTGAAGGTCAAGCCGACGCACGGCGCGTCTTTCCCCCTCAACATCCAGGTGAAGGACCCGCTCTGGCCGCTTCGCAACATGCTCGACGTCAGCGTGTCGGTGACGCCCGGCGAGCCGTATACCCTCTGGCTCGACACGCGCGACCGGATTCTGCCGAACGACAAGGGGCTGTACCTGACCATCGCCGGCGCCGGCAGCGATTTTGGCGCGTCGTCGCTCGAAGGAACCGAGGTCCGGCTGATCTTCAAGAGCCGCCGGGACGCCCTTGCCGAGCACACGCTCGATCGCTTCACGCAGGTCCGCGCCGTCTACGCTCAGATGGTCGAGGAGTCGCCGCGCACCCGCCGCCTCAACCTGTTCACGCAGTTCGAGACGGATCTGTCCGACCTGCTGCGCGTCGATCCCGACCATGCGCTGGGCCGACAGTATTGGTATGACTACAATCGCGAGCAGACGCGGCCATCCATGGCGCTGCCCGCCGTGCCCGAGGGTGTGCCGGCGTGGGCGTTCCGCCAGGTCGATCACCTCAAGCAGGTGAGCCGCTTCGTGAACTGGTACATCGACAACCGCCAGATCGAAAACGGCGAGTTCGGCGGCGGGTTGTCCGACGACGGCGACCTGACCAACTGGTGGCCCGGCACGGCGCTCATGGGCGCGACGCCGGACAAGATCCTGCGCTCGCTGCGGCGCGAGCTGGACGCCTTCTACGCGCAGGGCATGTTCACGAACGGGCTGTCGACCATTCAGACCGACGAACTGCACAGCTACGAAGAGGGCATCCAGGTGCTCGGGCAGGCGCTGCTGCTCGACTACGCGAGCCCGGCGCAGCTCGAACGCGCCATGGAGACGGCGGGAGCCACCGAGAAGATCACCGGCGTCAACGCCGCCGGCCATCGGCACATCAAGACGACCTACTTCAGCGGGACGAAGATGGCGACCGAGGGCGTGTGGGGGTGGTCGAAGCCTTCGTCGTATCTGATCCTCCATCCCGCGATGTCGCTCGTGGAGTTCAACGGGTCGCCGCGAGTGAAGAAGTGGCTGCTCGAGCTGGCGGACGGCCTTCTCGCGCATCGGGGCGTCGACGCCAATGGCGTGGCCTCGATCGGCACGACGATCGAATTCGCCACCGACAAGGACGCGCCTGGCACCGGCGCGGATCGCGCGCTCACCGTGCTCTGGGCCGCGTATCGCTGGACAGGAGACCGGAAGTACCTGCAGCCGTTCCTCGACGCCGGGCCACGCGCGCTCGGGCAGCTCGCCGCCAACGGCCTCGATCTGATGGGCGTCCGCGAGTCGTGGGGCCCGAAGCTGCCGCAGATGGCGGCGGTCGGCGGGGACAGCGCGACGCGACATTTCGCCTGGCAGGCCACGGGGGACGCGAAGTACCTCGAAGACCTCTACGCCGATCAGGCGCGGGCGGCGCGGCTGCGCGAGTACATCAACACGCTCGGCAGCCTCTGGATTGACCGCGTGAACGTCCCCGACGCCGAAATCCAGCGCGCGCGGCTCGGCGGCATCGCGCTGGTTCGCAACTACACCTACGCCGGCCACGTCGTGAGCTGGCGGTTTGCGGAGCCCGGCGCCGAAGCGCGCGTGGCCATCCTGCTGCCCGAGGCGACGCCGGACCACGTGCGCGTCACCGCCTACAACCTCGATACGAAGCCCGTCGTGGCCACGATGACTGGCTGGGACGTCGAACCGGGAACCTGGTCCCTGCGCGTGGGTGGCGGTGCCGCGCGGACCGTTCTCTTCGAGCGCACGAAGAGCCTGGATGTGACCTTCCCGCCTGGCACCGAGACCAGCATGGAGCTGCGGCTCGTCGCGAAGGGCGTGCCCTACTGGTCGCGGCCGGACCTGGGCCTCTCGGAGGGCGACGTGCGCGTGAGCGGCCGCACGGTGCGCGTCCGGGTCCACAGCCTGGGGTCGGTGGACGCGCCGGCATCGAAACTGTTCGTGCGCGATGCGGCCGGGCGCACGATGGCGTCGGCCTCCGTGCCGCCGCTGAAGGCGCCAAACGACCTCGCGCCGAAGATTGCCGACGTCACGCTCACCCTTCCTGCGGGCGCGAGCCTCGCGGGCGCGTCGGTCGTCGTGGAGATGTCCGGAACCGTTCCGGAGATCACGCTGCGCAACAACGTGGTGCCTATTGCCAGGTAGTCGAGGTCGGGAGGTCCAGACCTCCCGACCTCCCGTCCTCGTTACAGGACGAACGACAGCACGATCGCGGCGAGGAAGAAGACGACGAACGTCACGGCCGCGGTTTCGATGGCCATTCGGCGGGCGCTCTGACCGGGGCTCAGCCGGCGACGCCGGTACTCCGAGTAGGCGATCACGTAGGCGCCGGCCGCGCCAAGCGCGCCGAACACCGTGCCGAGCACGAGAAACAGCGGCAGCATTGGGGTTCAGGGACTTTCGTCCAGGCCTCGAGGATACAGGGGAGACGCGACCGTCGCTAGCCCGCGAACCCCCTCCACAGGAACCGGAGCCCCATCGCCAGCAGAAAGACCTGCGAGAGCCGGTTGACGACCGCCCGGTGGCGGGCGAGCAATTCGTCGGCGACCGAGACGCCGAGCAGCGCCGGCGCCGTTCCGATGCCGAACAGCGCGAGCGCCGCCGCACCCTCCAGCGCTCCGCCGCGCCCCACCGCGGCAACCACGGCGGAGTAGAGGAAGCCGCACGGCAGGAGGCCGAGAAACAGCCCGATGGCCAGCGGGTGGCCCGGTACCCGGCCCTTCAGCCGGCCAGCCACCCGGCCGAAGAGCGTCCCTCCGGCGTCGACCCGCGCGAGGTCAGACAGCGCGGCGATCGCCCACACCACCAGTACGGCTCCCGCGAGGATCAACGCGGCGCGCTGCACGCCCAGGAACGCGCCCGCCTTCTGCACGACGCCGCCGAGGGCTCCGGCCACGCCGCCGAGCACGGCATACGTCGCGATGCGCCCGGCCGTGTACCACGCCTGAGCGGCGACGCCGCGATGCGCCCGCGGCCGGCGCCACCATGGTGGCGCGACACGAAGAGGACGAACGGCGAGCACATCCCGACGCAGTGCCCGAAGCCTCCGAGCAGGCCGAGCGTCAGGAAGGCGACGAGGTCCATCGGCTGCGACATTGCGTGGTTCATAAGGAAGGCTCAGGGCTTCCGCCGTCGCCCGCGCGCGGCACAGCGCGGGCTATGGCGGACCCGCCGAAGCCCAAGGGCGAAGGCGGGCAGGGCTCACGCCGCAAGCCGCAAGCCGTCTACGAGTGGTACTCCAAGACACTCCCTGAGCGCCGGGTCCTTCAGCGGCACGGCGTCGTGGCGCGCGAGGAACCAGCCGAAGACCAGCGTGAACAGCCCCAGGAACCCGAGCGTCACCGCGAACTCGACGACCGGCAGGTGCGCGTGGGCGGCCTCCTCGCCGTGCCCGAGCGCCGGACCGACCATCACGAACAGCTCGAGGAACTGCGCGACGAGGAGCAGCACGGCCGCCGGAATGAGTTTCCGCGGATTGCGCTTGGCGTCCCGCGGCAGCATGAACACGAACGGCACGACGAACTTCAGCGCGGGCAGCAGCAGCAGGTACGGCAGCCAGCCGTTCTCGCTCCGGCGGAGGAAGTACACCGTCTCCTCAGGGAGGTTCGCGTACCAGATCAGCATGAACTGGCAGAAGTAGATGTAGGCCCAGAACCCCGTCGAGGCGAACACCATCTTCCCGAGACTGTGGAGGTGGTGCTCGTTCAGGAACCCCTTCAGCTTCCCCGCCGCCACCACGAGGCCGGCCGCCACAGCCACGAACGCGGTTCCGGTCTGGATGATGTCCGTGAACACGAGTACGGCGAACATCGTCGAGAACCAGTGCGCCTCGAGCGAGAGCAGGAGGTAGAAGCAGACGATGCTGAGCGTGAGGGCGAAGAGGACGAGGAAGATCGCGGAGAGCGTCCGGCTGGTCCGCGTCGGCCCGTGGCCGCCTTCGCGGTCCTGCCGGTGCGACGCGCCGACGAACAGCGCGGCGAACACGACCCAGAGCAGGAGACTGCCCCCGACCAGGGCCGTGAACATCGTCATGTTGAGGAACGGCGCCTTGTGCGTCAGGAGCGCGTCCCCGGCAACGGCTTCGGCGTGCGACCACTGGTAGAGCGTCTGCGCGCCGAGCCCGACGCCCATCGCGAGGACGCCGCCGGGAATCAGCCACGCCGTCATCGCCTCCGGGATGCGGCGCATGGTGACGGACCAGTCGGCGCCCGCGAGGTACAGCATCGCCAGCCACGCCACGCCGAACACGCCGAGGCCGAGCGCGAAGAAGACGCCGATGAGATACGAGCTCCAGGCGAGGGTCGCGTTGCCGCTGGTGAAGGCCCACGCAAGCGCCCCGCCGCCCACGAGGACGGCCGCAACCGAGAGGCCCTGAACCAGGCCGGGGAGCGCGAGGCGGCCGGGAGCTGCCGGGAAGTCGTGGAGAGGTGCGGAGCTCATGTGGTCACCTTCCTCCCTTGATGGGCACGGCGGCCGGCACGGAGGCCGGCGCTACCGCGGCGGCCGGAGCGACGGGCTCCACCTTCTGCATCTGCCGGATGTAGTGGATCACCGACCACACGTCATTGGCGTCCACCTGCCGCGCGTGGCTCGGCATCGAGTTCTGCCCCCGCATCGGGCGGTGGAAGAGCTGGCCGTCCGGCCAGTCGCGCACCTTCTGCGTCATCAGGCTCGGCGGCTTCGGGAAGAGCGCGGTGACGTGGCCGTCGCCGGCGCCCTTCGGGCCGTGGCAGGTGATGCACACGTGCTCGAACACGAACTGGCCGTGCGCGATCACCTCGGGCGTCGGCTGCAGCGGGTTCACCAGTTCGGCGCCCGCCCGGTCCGCCTCGTTCTGCGCGTACGGATACGGGTTCTCGGCGACGGCCACGGTCCCGGGCTGCGGCTCCATCAGGCCCGGTCGGCCGCGCGAGGAAGATGTCCTGGCGCTGCGGCTTCAGCTTCGGCTGGTTGTTCATGTCGAGGCGGTTGCCTTCGCGGTGCGGCGTCCGGCCGGCCGGCAGGCCGACGTCGCAGGCCGCGAGGAGCGAGGCGAGCACCAGCGCGCCGGCCGATCCTGCCAGGCGCCGAATGAGGCCGGCGCGAATTGAGAATTGAGAATTGAGAATGAAGAGCCCTCCGGACGTTTCTCCATTCTTCATTCTCAATTCTTCATTGACTGGGCATTCCCTCAATTCCTCAGCCATTGGCCCCTCCCCTTGCGCCGACGAGCCTCACGCCGTCGGCGCCCAGCGACCGGACGAACCGCTCCGCCTCGGCGGCGTTCCACTTCGGGATCCGTCGCCGAAATCCAGAGGACGAACCGGTCGAACGTCGCGCCGGTCTCCACCAGCAGCGGCGGCGGCTGCGGAATCGTGTCCCTCTTCCCGGCGACGACCGCGATGACCGCGGTGCCCAGCGCCGCCCAGAACACCATCGCCTCGAAGGTGATCGGAATGAACGCCGGCCACGCGGCGAACGGCTTTCCGCCGAAGTTCATCGGCCAGTCCCAGACCATGACGTAGTTCTGGAGGCCCTGCGCGAAGAGGATGCCGCACACGGCGAGGACGCCCGTCGCGTAGGGAATCCACGACCGCTTCTGGCCCATCGCCTCTTCCATCCCGTGGATCGGGAACGGGGTCAGGAAGTCGAAGTGCTTCCAGCCGGCGTCGCGGACCTTCGCGGCCGCGGCGAGCGCGTCGGCCGGCTCGTAGAAGTGGCCGAGGACGCCTGTGGTCGAAGTCGGCATCATGGCTCAGATCTCCTCAATGCTTCGCGCGACCTTCGGGTCCATCACGCCCTTCACCTCCGAGATCGCGACCACGGGCAGGACGCGCACGAAGAGGAGGAAGAGGGTGAAGAACAGGCCGAAGGACCCGAGCAGAATCGCGTAGTCCCACCGCGTGAGGGCATACATGCCCCACGACGAGGGGAGGAAGTCGCGGTGCAGCGACGTGACGACGATGACGTAGCGCTCGAACCACATGCCGACGTTCACGAGGATCGACACGACGAAGAGGACCCAGGTGTGGCGCCGCATCGCCTTGAACCAGAACAGCTGCGGCACGATCGCGTTGCAGGTGAACATGATCGCGTAGGCCCACCAGTACGGGCCGAACGCGCGGTTCTTGAAGATGAACCCCTCCCACTCGCTGCCCGAGTACCACGCCATGAAGAACTCGGTCGAGTAGGCGAAGCCGACGAGCATCCCCGTCAGCATCAGGATCTTCGCCATCGCCTCCATGTGGTTCAGCGTGATGTAGTGCTTCATCCCGAAGTAGCCGCGCATGAAGGTCATCAGGGTGATGACCATCGCGAACCCCGAGAAGATGGCGCCGATGACGAAGTAGGGCGGGAAGATCGTCGTGTGCCAGCCGGGCATCACCGACGTGGCGAAGTCGAACGACACGATCGTGTGGACCGAGAAGACCAGCGGCGTCGCCAGCGCGGCGAGGACCATGTAGGCCGACTCGTAGTGCCGCCACGCGCGGTGCGATCCGGTCCAGCCGAAGCTCATCGCGTTGTACAGCTTCTTCCGCCACGGGTGCGTCGCCCGGTCCCTGACCGTCGCGAGGTCCGGGAGCAGCCCCAGGTACCAGAACGTGGCCGACACGAGGCCGTAGGTGGAGATCGCGAAGATGTCCCACGCGAGCGGCGAGTTGAAGTTCACCCAGAGCGGGCCGCGCGCGTTCGGGTACGGGATCGAGCCAGTAGGCGAACCAGGGCCGGCCGAGGTGGATGATCGGGAAGATGCCGGCGCAGGCCACCGCGAACAGCGTCATCGCCTCCGCCGCGCGGTTGATGCCGGTCCGCCACTGCTGGCGGAAGAGGTAGAGCACCGCCGAGATGAGCGTGCCGGCGTGGCCGATGCCAATCCAGAACACGAAGTTGATGATGAACGAGCCCCAGCCGACCGGCTGGTTCACGCCCGCGATGCCCATGCCGGCATAGAAGAGCGTGATCAGCGCCAGGCCGAGCAGGCTCAGAAACGCGAGCGCGATGCTGAACGCGATCCACCACCGCTTCGTGGGGAACTGCTCCGCGTGCATGCAGATGTCGCGATCGACGTCCGCCCACTTCTTGCCGCCCGTGACGAGCGGCTCCTGAACCTCGAGGTCGCCGCCGTAGGGGCCGGCGCCCGGGACCACGATGGGCACGCCCGTGAGCTGGCCGTCATCCATCACCGTGGCGTAGGGACTGGCCTCATGCCTTGTCATGACGCACCTTCGTCAGATAGGAGATGGACGGCTTGACGCCCACGGCGTCGAGGAGCCGCATGGCGCGCGGGTGCGCCGCCAGGGCCGCGACCCGCGAGCCCGGCGCGTTCACGTCGCCGAAGGTGATGGCGCCCGTCGGGCAGGCCTCCATGCAGGCCGGCACGACGGCGCCGTCCGCGAAGTGGTCCTTGGACGCGCCCGCGCTCGTTGCCGCGGAGCGCGCCGCGCGGATCCGCTGGATGCAGAAGGAGCACTTCTCCATCACGCCACGGCTCCGGACGGTCACCTCCGGGTTGTTCTTCATCTGCATCGGGCTGCGCGTGTTGAGCGCGGCGTTCTTCGCGATGCGTGGCTCGAGCCAGCGGAAGAAGACGCTCTCCTGCGCCTTGCTGTACTCCCAGTAGTTGAACCGCCGCACCTTGAACGGGCAGTTGTTCGCGCAGTAGCGGGTGCCGACGCACCGGTTGTAGATCTGCTGGTTCAACCCGTCCGCGCTGTGCATCGTCGCCACGAACGGGCAGACGGTCTCGCACGGCGCGTTCTCGCAGTGCTGGCACAGCATCGGCTGGAAGAGCGTGCGCGGCTCCTCGACCACCTCGAGCGGGCCGTCCCAGACCGCGGCGTCCCACCCGCCGTCCTTCTTCGGCGCGTCGTAGTAGCGGTCGATCCGCATCCACGACATCTCCCGGCCGTTCAGCATTCCGTGCCGCCCGACGACGGGGATGTTGTTCTCGGCCTGGCAGCCGATGACGCACTTGCCGCAGCCGTTGCACTTGCTGAGGTCGATCGCCATCCCCCAGCGCGACGTCGCATACTCGAACGCGGGCCACGCCGAGGGGCCGCCCTCCTGCTGCTCGGTGCCCGCCTTGCGGTCCTTCTGGTAGGCGGTCAGGGTCGTGGCGGGCACGAGCGGCCGCCGGCTGCGATCGATGACGTCCGAGCCCTGCCCGAACGCGAGCTCCTCGTTGCCGCTCAGCTTCTGGATCCTCACGGGCAGGCCAGCCGAGAGGACGCGCCCGTTCGCGACGATGCGCAGCGGAAACGCGTTCGGGCCGACCCCCGCGCCGATGACGCCGCAGGCCGTTCGGCCGAGGCCGAGCGGGAGCGCCACCTGGTCGTGGTGCATGCCCGCGTGCCGGTAGGCCGGCGCGACGACCTTCGCGTGGCCCGCATCGACCTCGACGAGGTCGCCGTTCGCCAGCTTCATCGCGTCGAACCGGCGGGGGGCGATGGAGAGCGCCCCGCCCCAGGTGATGCGGGTGATCGGGTCGGGCAGCTCATGGAGCCAGCCGTTGTTGCCCGAGCGCCCGTCGCCGAACGCAAGGTGCGGGTACAACTGAAGCTCGAGCTCGGCCGCAGGCCTCACCTCGGCGCTGGCGAGAAGCGAGAGGCCGCCTGCCTGTAGAGCACGGCTGAATCCCTGCGGCGACTTCTGAACCGAAGAAGCGGCGTCCTTGATCTTCGCTGGCGCCTTATCAGCCTTCGGCTTCAGGTCGTCCGCCTTCGCCGAGGCTTCGGCGGATGAGGCAGCCCTCCATGAGCCCGAGCGAAGAACCTCATTCCAGGCCGCCTCAAACGCGGGCGTTGCCACATCGACCGCCAGCCGGCCGGCCCAACCTGCGCGGAGGTAGTGCCAGGCCACGCTGGGACTCGGCGCTGGAGCGGCGGTGTTCGGCGCGGGCACTGTCTGGGCGGCCTTCGCCGCCGCGGACACCGCGGCGGCGGCGGCCGGATCTCCAACAGCCGCGCCCCACGCGACCAGAGCGTCCAGGAGGCCGCGCGTGTCGAAGAGCGGCTGGATGACCGGCTGCTGCACAGCGACGAGCCCCTTCGGCAGCGCCGCGTCGCTCCAGCATTCGAACGCGTGGCTCGCCGGCGCGAGGACGTCGGCCAGCAGACTCGTTTCGTCGAGCCGATCGTTCAACGACACGACGTGGCGGACCTTCTTCAGCGCGTCGGCGAACCTCAACGGGGCAGGGGCGTCGTACACCGGGTTCACGTCCGCCACGATCAACAGCTCGACCTTGCCGGCCTCAATCTCCGCGACGAGCGCAGCGAACGAAGCGGCTCCGCCAATCGGATACTCGCCGCCTGCGGCCGCGTCGAAGAGGCCGGTGTCGAACGCACCCAGCGTGGTGTTCAGCAGGATCGTCGCCAGCTCCAGGGCCGGCCCGGACGCCGACGCTCCAACTGTGGCGCCCGCGACAACGAGCGCCTTGCCCGCGGAGGCGGCAAGCTCGTCGGCGAGCGACGTCAGGACGCCGGCGTCGATGCCGATCTGCTTGGCGACGGCGTCAATGCCAAACGGCGCAAGCGCGGCGCCGACCTCGGCCACGGACGCCAGCGGGCCGACCTTTCGCACCACGACCAGCTCGTGGGCGAGCGCTGCCGCGACCGCGGCCAGGTGCGAGTCGCGCACCCTGATCCGCCGGTCGGCGTTCGCGCCGGTCAGCGTCAGCCGGCTCTCGAGTTGGACGAACCGGCTCATTCCGCCTTGCGCGTCGTCGGGGGATCGCCGCGCCGCGAAGTCACGCTCGAATCCCTCTTCCGGCCGATCGAGGAAATCCGCTCCGAGACCGACGATGAGGTCGGCCTTGTCGAGGAGAGGCCTGGCGCCTTTGCCGCCACCGAAGGCCTGCGTCCACGCGACGGCCGCCGCGTCGTTGTCGAGCGGCGCCCACGCGACGTGCCGGAGGCCGGTCTTCGACGAGATGCCGGCAATCGCTGCGGTCAGCGCCGGACTGCGGACGGGCCCCGTGAGCAGCACGGCCTTGGCCCCGGCCGCCTTCAGCCTGGATGCGACGTCCGTCTCGATCGCCGTCCAGCTCGACGCCACTGGCGCGCCGCTGCCGCGTCGCACCGACAGCGGGCCTCGCGCGCGGTCCGGGTCGTAGACGTCCATCAGCGCGGCCTGATGACGCACAGACAGGCCGCGGCCGCTCGCGTCGTTCGGGCTGGGTGTGACGAGGATCGGCCGCCCTTCGCGCGTCTTGACGAGGACCGGCGAGCCGTCGATCACGGTATGGAAGAAGCGGGCCGGCCCCAGACCGTCGACGAGGCTCTCCGGCATGTCGTGGAACGGGATCGTCGCTTCCTGGGGCGGGCTGCACGCGGCGCTCCCGAGCGCCCCTGCGGCGGCGAGGGCGCCGCCCAGTCGCAGGAACTCGCGGCGGTCCAGACCCGAAGCGTCCGGTCGCACGGTGGTGTCGTTCGGATTCATCGTGGTCTCCCTACCGATGACACGTGCTGCAATCCGTGGAGGCCTTCATCTCCGGCTTGCGGTGGCAGTCGAGGCACCACTGCATGTTGAAGGCCGTCTGCACGGAGACGATCTCCATCTCGTCGACCTTGCCGTGGCAGTTCTGGCACACGACCATCGGCTTGCCCTGCGCGTCCGTGAGCGGGAGCAGGGGCTTCCCCTGGGCGTCCTTCGCGTTCACGTGCGCGGAATGGTCGTAGTAGACGAAGTCGGGGAGGTCGTGGACCTTCACCCAGGGAATCGGCTCCCCGCGCTCCCAGTACTCCTTCATCTTCAGGACCCACTCCTTGTTCAGGCCCACGCTCGTGTGGCAGTTCATGCACACGGCCGTAGACGGCACGGTGGAGTGGCGGCCCTTGTACGGCATGGTGTGGCAGTAGACGCAGGGGATCCCGAAGCCTCCCACGTTCACCTTCTCGCCCTTGGCGTCGGCCTCCCACCTGGGGGCGCCCGCCATGCGGGTGTGGCGGAAGAGAATGGGCTGGCGCGGCGCGTAACCCTTGCGCACGTTGCTGAGCTCGTAGGCGAGGGCGCCCGTCACGACCGCCACCCCCAGGGCGGTGATCACGTAGACGGACCATGTCTTTCCGTTCATCGGGACACCCTCCTTGTCTCCGCCTTCGCCTTGTCGGCGGAACCTGTGTCTGCGCCGACAACGCTTCGGCGGACCAGGCCTGATACATCACCTACCGCGGCCTGGTGCGGTTCCTCATCGTCGAAGAGAATCCTGACCGCCGGCGTCTCGAGATCGTCGAACTGTCCAGACCGCGCCGCCCAGATGAACAGGCCGACGGCGATGGCCGCGATCAGAAGCGCAAGCGGAAGCAGGACGAAGATCGTCTCCACGTCAGTCCCCACCTGGCGTCGATCGGCTCTCGGCTCGCGGCTCACGGCCAGCGGCTGGCGGCTGGCGGCTGACGGCCGGGTCACGCGTCACGGTAAACGTGCGGGTGAGCGCCGACGACAGCACCACCGTCAGCGACGAGATCGGCATCAGCACGGCCGCCAGCAGCGGCCCCACCAGACCCGCCAGCGCGAGAGCGGAGGCGGCGGCATTGTAGACCAGAGAGAAGCCGATGTTGCGCCGGATCACGCCGCGCAGGCGGCGGGCGCCGTGCAAGATGTCGACTAGTGGGGCGACGCCATCGCGTGTGAGCACGATGTCGGCGGCGACAATCGACGCGCCGGCGCCGCCATGGACGGCAATCCCGACGTCGGCCAGCGCGAGCGCGGCCGCGTCGTTCACGCCGTCTCCCGCCATCATGACGGCGCCCGCACCCGCCCGGCGTTCGACCAGCCCGGCCACGATGTCGCGCTTGTCCTCCGGCGTGAGGCCCCCCATGGCGTCCTCGCGCGGCAGGCCCAGCTCCGCGGCCACCCGCCCGACGATCCCGGGGTGATCGCCCGAGAGGATCCTGACCCGGACGCCGCGCGCCCGAATCGCGGCCACGGTCGCCACGGCATCCGCGCGGAGCCGGTCGCCGATTCCGGCGACGCCGCGCACCTCCCCATCCACCGCGACGAACACCGGGCTGAGGCCGTCGGCAATCATCGCCTCGGCCGCCCGGCTCAGGTCGGAGGAAACGGCCGCGCCCGCCGCCTCGGCGTGCGCGCGGTTCCCCGCGCGTACCTCGTGCCCGTCAAGCCGCCCGGCAATGCCCTGCCCGGGGACCTCGACCACCTGCTCGACGGTTCTGACGAGCCGCAGGAGGGAGCGTGCTGGCACGTCCTCCCCGAGGCGCGTCCTCTGGAACGCGCGCGCCACGGCGTGCGCCGACTCGGCTTCCAGCGCCCGCGCGAGTTGCAGCGCCGCTTCGTCGCCGACCCAGCGCGCCACGGTGGCCCGCCCCTCCGTGAGGGTTCCCGTCTTGTCGAGCAGCACGGTGTCGACCCGGCGCAGCCGCTCGAGGGCGTCCGGGTTCTTCACGAAGATCCCGGCCCGCGCCGCGTGCATCAGCGCCACGGACAGCGCCAGCGGAATCGACAGGCCGAGCGCGCACGGGCAGGCGACGACCAGCAGGGCCACGACGCGCTCGAGCGCAACCGCAGGGCCCTGATGCCACCACGCCACGCCGGTGACGACGGCAAGGGCCAGCAGCGCCTGTACGAAGCGCCGCGCCAGTCGGTCGGTCGTCTGGAGCAGCGCCGGCTTCCTCGAGAGCGCCTCCTGCACGAGGGCGAGCAACGCGCCGATGCGCGTCGTCTGGCCAGCCGCATCGACGCGAACAACGAGCCTCGCCCCGAGATTCGTGGCGCCGGCACTGACGGTGTCGCCCTCGTGAACGGAGCCCGGCGCAGCCTCGCCGGTCAGCACAGCGTTGTCGATTGACGAGCGCCCGAACAGGATGACGCCGTCCACCGGAACAATCTCCCCCGAGCGAATCTCGACCCGATCGCCTGGAACGAGCGCCGCCAGGGGGACCTCCACAACCGGCGCATCCGGACCGTCACCGTCGATCCGTCGCGCAAACTCGAGGAACGCCGCTCCGCGCAGGCTGTCGGCGCGCTCGAGCGCCGCGCGCTGCGCGCTCCGCTGGAGCTGCCGCGCGCCCAGCAGCGCCGCGACGAGCATCGCGAGCGAGTCGAACCACAGCGGCCCGCTGCCCCGAACCGC
This sequence comes from uncultured Acidobacteriota bacterium, assembly GCA_963784455.1. Lineage (GTDB taxonomy): Bacteria > Acidobacteriota > Vicinamibacteria > Vicinamibacterales > Fen-181 > FEN-299. Next base: position 127,301 of record CAWARN010000009.1, read on the forward strand.
GTTCCACGCGCTCGCGGCGAACGTCACGGCGAGCGCGATCGCAATCGGCAGGTCGATGTGGACGACGCGCGCCTTCAGGCCCGCCAGCGCCGTCTGGAAGAACGGGCGCGCGGAGTACACGAGCACCGGGACGGCGACCACGAGGGAGAACCAGCGGAAGAACCGCTCGAAGGTCGCGTCCATCCCGGAGTAGTCGCCGGCATAGAGCGCCCCGTGGAGGAACATGAGGTTCATCGCGCACGCGGCCGCCACGCCGAGCCGCGCCAGGCTCGCGCGGTCCTCGGCCCTGCGCGCCTCCTGGACGCGCGAGGCGCCGTGGATGTGCGGGGTGTAGCCGAGGCAATCGAGCGCCCGGCCGATGGCCGACAGGCGCGTCTGCGCCGGGCGCCAGCTGATCTCCGCAACGCCCGTGCCGATGTTCAGGCGAACCTCGTCCACGCCGCGAAGGACGGCGGGGAGCTTCTCGACGAGCCAGACGCAGGCTGCGCAGTGGACGCCCTCGAGGTAGAGACGTGTCCGGCGGCGGTCGCCGACCTTCTCGGTCGCCTCCGCCTGGCCACGCTCGTCGTCGAAGTCCGCGAAGGTGCGTCCGGTGACGCGTGCCGGCTCGAGCGCCGCCCGCTGCTGGGTGACGAGTCGGTAGTACTGATCGAATCCCCACTCGTGGACGAGCGTGTAGACCTGCCGGCAACCCGAGCAGCAGAACTGGCGCTCTTCGCCGCCGCGAACGAGCGTCGCCGGAACCGCGAGTCCGCAGTGCGCACAGGCGACCGCGTGCCCCGAACGGCGGGACTCGAGCGGGAGCGTCACCGGTCGCCCCCTCCCGGCAGCGTCAGCCGCGCCGAGTGGGCGAACCGGAGCGCCTGCTGCCTGGTATCGATGCGGAGCTCCCACGCGCCGGGCTCGTCAAGGAGGACGAGCGTGCGATAGCTCCCGGGCTGCTGCGGCAGTTCGGTCAGATCGCCCGACTGATTCAGCCGCGTGTCGGACAGGCGGATCACGAACAGCTTCCCGGCAAGGCCCGACACCGGTGTTCCGTCGCGGTCGGCCACGCGCACGTCGACTGGCCTCGGCATGCCGCGATAGTGCGGGACGTCAGACGGCAGTTCGTACCTGACGGTCCAGCCCAGCTGCCGGCTCGCGTCTGCAACCGCCTCGTCAATGTCCCACGCCCGCGCCGCTTCGTAGTAGCCCTTAATCGGACGAGGGCTGTCGGGCCGCGTCGCCACCCAGACGAGCACACCCGACGCCCCGACGGACATCGCCAGCAGGCCACCGAGGTAGATCGGCCAGCGATACTCGGACAGCGTGCGGAAGAACTTCACGGCTGCCCTCCTGACGAATAGGGGCCGAGCAGAAGGAACGTCACTTCCTTCTCGAAGCCCCAATCAGAATCGGATGAGGTAACGGACCGGCGCCTGCCCGTCGACGAAGACGCTCTGGGGAACCGTCGTGACGATATTGACGGTCACGACATCGTCGGGCCCGACCACGACGGGTGAGTCACTGACCACGAGGCTGGCGCCCTGGGGGCTGATGACGGCGACCGTGAACCGCTGCGTCTCGCCGAGCTGGTTCGTGAAGCGCATGCGCTGCTGGTTGGCGACCGCGCCGGTCGGCAGCAGCCGGTAGGTCTCACGCCCGCCGCGCACCACCTCGACGAGCACGTTGCTGCGCGTCAGGACGAGGACGCTGAGCGTGCCCCAGGCCACTGCGAGCAGCGCCAGGTAGACCGCCGTCCGCGGCCGCCAGACGTGGCGGACGCCGCTCGTCAGCTCGCGCTCCGACGTGTAGCGGATGAGGCCAATCGGCTTGCGCTGCGCAATCATCACCTCCGCGCACGCGTCGATGCACTGCGCCGTCCCGATGCACTCGGGCTGCAGGCCGCGGCGGATGTCGGTGCCGGTCGGGCAGGCGTTGACGCAGGCGCGGCAGTCGATGCAGTCGCCGGCGCGCACCGCCTCCCTGCGGTCCTTCAGCTTCACCTTCGGGTCGCCTCGCTTCCCGTCGTACGCGACCAGAATCGTGTCGTCGTCGGACAGCACGTTCTGCAAGCGGCCGTACGGGCACGCAATCGTGCACATCTGGTCGCGGAACCACGCGAAGTCGAAGACGATCGCGCCCGTGAGGAGCGCGATCGCGAACATGACGCCCGTCCACGCTGGCGGTTCGGTCGCCAGCCCGCGAACGAGCGGCCCCCATCCGACGAAGTAGGCCACGAAGCTCGTGGCCATCAGCACGGCGATGACCGTCCAGAGCGCCCACTTCGCCGTCTTGATCGCGGCCTTGCGCGCCGTCAACGGCGCTTCGTTGAATCTCCGCTGCTTCAGTGGTCCGCCCTCGAGAAACGCCTCGATGGGGCGGAAGAGGAACTCGAGCCACACCGTCTGCGGGCAGGCGTAGCCGCACCACATCCGCCCGAACGACGAGGCGACGAAGAACACGAGGACGATGACTCCGAACCCGAATGCGACGAAGAGGATGGTGTCCGTCGGATAGAACGTCGTGCCGAACAGGTGCGATCGCCGGTTGGCGATGTCGATCAGGACGGCCGGGAACCCGCCAATCGGGATGAGCGGGAGGGCGAAGTAGACGGCGACGAGGGCGTACACGGTCGCCAGGCGGATCTTCCAGTACCGCCCCTTGTGGACGATTGGGTGCATGAACTTCCGCGTGCCGTCGGCCGACAGGCTGTAGAGCAGATCCTCATCGGGCGCAACGTCGAAGACGTGGCCGTGCCCTCGTCCTTCGACGTCGCTCAGGGTGCTCCGCGGTTCGACTTCGCTCACCGCGCCCCGGGCATCCGTCGAAGGGCGAGCGGGGGCGAGGGACGATGTCGCGGCAGCGGTCTTCGCCCTGTCGATGTCGAGCGACGCCACGTCAACTCCTCGGGATCGGCTGAGCCACGAACACATCGCCCTCGGGCGGGCGCGCGTTGGGGGGATTCGACCCCTGCAGGCTCCGAACGTAGGAGACCAGGGCGCTGAGCTCCTCCGGCTTCAGGGCCCGGCCCCACGGAGGCATGCCCTTCGCCGGCCAGCCTTTCGCGACGGTCTGGAAGATCTGCTCCACGGACCCGCCGTGAATCCAGTGATCGTCGGTCAGGTTCGGCCCGATCAGCCCCTGCGCCTTCTCGCCGTGGCACGCCGCGCACGACTTGGCGAAGCGGGCCGCGGCCATCTGCAGGACCTCGGGCTTGACCGCGCCGGCGAGCAGTTCGGCGCCGGTGGGCGGAACGAGCGGGTTGGCGTCGAAGTGCGCCTGGACGTTGGCCAGCGCCTTCTGCGTCTCGCCCCGGTATTCCGCCTCCATCGACCCCTCGCCGAAGCTCAGCGCGTAGAAGATCAGGTAGGCCGCCGCGAAGGTGAGCGAGCCCCACCAGATGGCCAGAAGCCAACCGGGCATCGGGTTGTCGTACTCCCTGATCCCGTCGGCCTCGTGGAGGACCTTGTCTTCGAACTGTGCCATGGTCTCCTCACCCTCCCGTTCCGGACGCGTCGTCCCCGTCCAACGGGAGACGGGCGCGGGCATCCATGTCTTCGGGGCGCGACCGGACCACCCACACGACGACAGCGACCCAAGCCGCCAGGAAGAACAGCATCGAGCCGATGACCCACGCCGCGGCGCCGGTCTGAGCCGTAAGCTCCTGCAGCACGGCTACCTCGCCGACGGGGCCTGCCCCGCCATAGCTCCGGCCGGAGTCCCTGGTGCGGCGGAGGCCGGAGCGACGGCGGGCTTCTTCCACTTGATGTCCGTGCCAAGCCGCTGGAGGTACGCCGTGAGCGCGACGATTTCCTTGTCGACCAGCCCGGTCGGGCCTTTCTGCGCCTGCACCTCGGCGGCGATCACCTTCGCCTGGCGTTCCATGTCCGCCACCGCCGTCTCGATCTCCCCGTTTGTATACGGAACCCCCAGCGTCCGCATCGCGCGCAACTTGGAGCCGATGAGGCTGATGTCGTAACGGTTGGTGATCAGGTGCGTGAAGCGCGGCATGATCGAGCCGGGGGTGGTCGAGTCGGGCCGGGGCATATGCCGGACGTGCCACAAGGACGGGTACTTGCCGCCGACGCGATGCAGATCCGGCCCGGTTCTCTTCGAGCCCCACTGGAACGGGCGGTCGTAGACATACTCGCCGGCCTTCGAGTACTCGCCGTACCGCTCGGTCTCGAAGCGGAACGGCCGGACCTGCTGCGAATGGCAGGTGTAGCAGCCCTCGCGAATGTAGATGTCCCGGCCGACGAGCTCGAGCGGCGTGTACGGCTTCACGCTCGCGATCTCCTTCACGTTCTCCTTGTCGAAGAACATCGGGACGAGCTCGACGAACGATCCGACGGCCAGCGCCAGCGTGACGAGCACGGTGAATGGAACAGGGACTCCTTCGAGGAGCCGGTGAACGCCGTGTCTCAGCGCGTGCTGCAGCCTGAAGAACGCGTGGTCGTAGGTATTGGCGGGCGTCACCGCGCCGGGCGCCGACAGGTCCCGCACGAGCGGCGGCACGCTCACCTCGCGCTCGACGGCATAGTCGGCCGGCGCGCGCCGGATCGTGGCGATGAGATTCCAGACGCAGAGGAGCACGCCAGAGAAGAACAGGATCGCGGCCACGAGGCGGACCCAGTAGAGCGGGACGATCGCGATGACCGTCTCGATGAAGTCGGGGTAGACGAGGCGGCCGTCGGCCTCGAACGCGCGCCACATGCCCCACTGCGTGATGCCGGCGACCCACATCGACACCTGGTAGGTGATGAGCCCCACCGTCGCGATCCAGAAGTGCGTCGTCGCCAGCTTCTTCGAGTACAGCTCGGTCTTCCAGAGGCGCGGGACGACCCAGTAGAGGATGCCGAACGAGAGGAAGGCGTTCCAGCCGAGCGCGCCGGCGTGGACATGGCCGATCGTCCAGTCGGTGAAGTGGCTGACCGCGTTCACCGACTTGATCGACATCATGGGACCTTCGAAGGTCGCCATGCCGTAGTAGGTGACCGCGACGACCATGAACTTGAGGATCGGGTCCTCACGCAGCTTGTGCCAGGCGCCGCGGAGCGTGAACAGGCCGTTCACCATGCCGCCCCACGACGGCATCCAGAGGATGAGGGAGAACAGCATCCCGAGCGTCGACGCCCATTCGGGGATGGCCGAGTAGTGGAGGTGGTGCGGGCCGGCCCAGATGTAGACGAAGACGAGCGACCAGAAGTGCATGATCGAGAGCCGGTAGCTGAACACCGGCCGCTCGGCCGCCTTCGGGAGGTAGTAGTACATCAGCCCCAGGTAGGGCGTCGTCAGGAAGAACGCGACGGCGTTGTGGCCGTACCACCACTGCATCAGCGCGTCCTTGACGCCCGCGTAAGCCGAGTAACTCCCGAGCCACGAGTACGGCATCGCCATGCTGTTGCCGATGTGGAGGATGGCCACCGCGATGATCGTCGCGATGTAGAACCAGATGGCGACGTAGAGGTGCTTCTCGCGCCGGATCGCGATCGTGCCGAAGAAGTTGACCGCGAAGATCACCCAGAGGACGGCGATTACGATGTCGAGCACCCACGGCAGCTCGGCGTACTCCTTGCCCTGGGTGTTGCCCGTGACGAGCGCGAGCGCCGCGGCCACGATGAGCAGCTGCCAGCCCCAGAAGTGGATCTTCGTGAGGGCGTCGTTGAAGAGCCGTGTCTTCAGCAGCCGCTGCATCGAGTGGTACGTGCCGCCGAAGATGATGTTGCCGACGAAGGCGAAGATGACCGCGTTGGTGTGGAGCGGCCGGAGCCTGCCAAACGTCAGGTACGGCGCGACGTTCAGCGCCGGCATGAAGAGCATGGCCGCGATCAGGACGCCCACGAGCATGCCGACCACGGCCCACACGACTGCGGCGAGGAAGAACAGCCGCGGGGATTGATCATCGTAGCGCACGGTGTCGCTCATCGGTTGTCCTTCCTCTGCAGGCAGGGTCCAGGAGGCCGTCGGCGCCATGGCCGGCCACATCATACCGTGATCAACGGAGTTACGGGGTCGCGATGGTCCGGGAAATCCAGGCAGGCGCCAAGCGCCGCCGCAGAATGTGGACTCAATGTCTCCAGATTCTAGCCGAACGCAAGGCTCACGCCGAGAGGGGCCGAAAGTGCTGGGTTTCCGGCAGCCCGCCGGAGAATCGGAAGACGAGATTGGGAAGAGGGTGGCGACGGGCGCCACCCTCCACGGAGCGCCGATCAGTTCGCGGCCGGCACCAGGTCCTCGGTGTCCGTCGCGGCCGGCATGAAGATGCCGATCACGCCCTTGAGCCCGAGGCTCATCACGATGTTGTAGAAGAACGCGAGGAACCCGATGAGCAGGAGCGCACCCGACAGGCCGGCCAGAATCATGTAGGGCATGAACTCGCCGTCGAAGTAGATCGTCCGCCGGAGCATGCCGTTCAGCCCGGCCATCCCCATGAACGCGCCCATCCCGATGCCGCCGACGAGGTGCGCCCAGAAGTGGAACCTAGCGAGCTTCTCGCTGTAGAGCGCGGCACCGTTGGTCAGGATCGGGAAGAGGACGTAGAACGCCGAGTACAGCGTCATCGTCAAGCCGACGAGTACCGCCACGTGCACGTGCGGGCCGATAATCCACTGGGTGTTGTGCAGAATGCGGTTCAGGCCGATGTCCGCCTGCATGATGCCCGCCGGCACCGCGAGCGCGAAGCCGAGGAGGCCGCCGAGCAGGAACCGCAGGGGCATCGTCATCTTCAGCGGCCGGGCGCTCCAGAGCGTCACCAGCGTGATGAAGAACGCCAGCCCTTGAGTGATCAGTTCGAATGCGGTCACCAGTTCGCCCGAGACCACTTTCAGCACGTTCGGCTGCGCCTGGTCAGAGAGGAGGTGGTGCGACCAGACGGTCCACGACACCACCAACTCGACGAACAGCGCCGCGCGGGCGATGTTCTCCATGAAGAGCTTCTTGCCCGTGATGAGCGTCGCCAGCAGGTACCACGTGCCCGCCACGAAGATCAGCACCAGCCCGTCGGCCACCAGGTCGAGGCCCCACCAGAACCAGTTCTTGTAGAGGAGCGCATCGACCGCGCTGTGCTTCAGGCTGACGCCGAACAGCGCCGCCACCATGTAGACGAGGATCAGCACGCCGGTGAAGAGGATGATGCCCGCGTTGAGGGCCGTGTCCACCGTGCCGCGTGCGATGGCCGCCACCGGCAGCGACACGAGGTGCTCGGTCTTGCGCCTCGAGAACAGGTTGCGGAGGCCGCTCAGGCCGAGCGCCGACGCGAGCAGCGCGCCCGTCGGCTGCTTGTCCCAGCCCGCCGGCGTGTAGCCGATCGTCATCAGGATGTTGACGACGAAGAACGCGGTGCCCAGCATCACCAGGGCGATGCCGAGGATGAACACCGTCCCGCCGACCAGGCTGAACTGCGTGAAGTCGGCCGGCAGCGGCCAGTAGAGGGTGTAGAGCGGCGCGTAGTGCGTCAGGAACCCCGCGGCCCAGAACGTCAACGTGCCGACGCCGATCAGGCCGCACGTCCAGTTCCCGAGCCGGATGCTCCAGAGCGGCTTCTTCATCAGGAAGGGAACGAGGAAGAGGAAGGCGCCGAAGACGATGGAATAGGTCGATCCGAAGATCCCGACGAGCGGATGGGCCGTCAGGATGGCGAAATACTGGTCCTGGCTGACGAAGGGGAGCGGCGTCACCTGGAAGGCGCGCATCAGCATCCCCTCGATGACCGCGAACCCGTAGTACACGAGCCCCACGACGACGAACCGCAGGGTCATCTTCTGCATGGGGGTGAGGGTGGCCGGCTTGAACAGACCCCGTTCTCCGGCAACCAGCGTCTCGAGCATGCTCATGGTGTGTGCCTCGCTGGAAAGTCCGTTCAGTTGGCCGGCCCGGTCGCGCACGTCACTTCGACGACGTCGCGCTCGATCATCCCGATGCCCTTCGGCCCGGAGTACTCCGTGGACCGGATGGTGTAGACGCCGGCACGGTCGAACACCCAGAGGATGTCGTTCACGTGGCCGGGCAGCACCTGCATCTGGAACAGCATCGAGTGGTCCTGGCGGAACAGCCCGAAGCCGTACGTCAGGTCCGTCGACGACGACGGTGAACAGGACCTTCTCGCCGCACGCCGCCGTCAGTTTCGGCTCCGGCAGCGTGAACGTGTGCTGCGCCACCGAGATGGCGAACGTCTTGTCCGGCGTGATGCTCGCCCGGTTCAGATCCAGCGGCGCCCACGGGATGGTGTTGTAGGTGATGATGTGCAGCGACACGCCGCACACGACGAGGAACGCCGACGAACGAGTAGAAGATGGCGGGGCTGGCGCCGCGGCCCTCGCCCTCGCGCGTCACGCGCAGGGCGAACCAGCCGATCAGGGCGATCATCGCCAGCGCGTAGAACGTGTACGCCAGCGTCTGCCCCCACAGCACGAGACTGGAATCCACTGTCATGCGGACCTCCGTGAGTAATTGCTACCTGCAGGGAGCATATTAGATCACTATCCCTTGGGCCGTTTGGCCAAGGGAGGCGCCGCGTCAGCGGGGCGACCGGCGGACGACGTCGGCCAGCGTGGCGCGGCTCAGGGTCCGGACGACGGCCGCCTGGTGGCGCGCCCACCGGTCGTGCATCGCGCACGGCTGGTCGAGCTTGCAGGCGGCGAAGCCGAAGAGGCACTGGGGCTGGCGGTCGAACCCCTCGACCGCCTCGATGATGTCGGCCAGCGCGATGCCCCGGGGCGCCGTGGCGAGCGGTAGCCGCCGGTCCGGCCGCGGGCGCTGCGGATCAGGCCGCGCTTGCTGAGCGTGGTCAGCAGGCGCTGGAGGTACTTCTTCGGGATGCGCAGCTCACCGTGGAGGGCGAACGACGAGTGCGCCTCGCGCGGGGTGCGCGCCAGGTGCGCCATCACGCGCAGCGCGTACTCGGTCGTCCTGGTGAACTTCAACGCGGTCCTCCTGAACCGGTGACATCACGCCGGGTGATTTCTCGCGGCACTCGCGCCGCGCTCACCCGCGCGGCGGCATCAGGCCGAGGATCTCCCCCGCGGCCTCGGCCAGCGAGCGCCCGAAGGCGATGACGCCGTCCTGGTGCCCGCCCATCACCACGCGCCATGGTCGGCGATGGCGCGTCCGCTTCTGCAGGCGAAGCATCTCATAGGCCATCTCCGGCGTGCCGTAGGCGACGTCGGCGCGCGTCGTCGGCAGCCGGTCGCGCCAGGCCGACCAGATCGCCCGCGAGTGCACGTGCACCACGCCCGGATCGACGTCCGCGACTGGTAAAGCGCGGCGTGGGTCAGCGCCTCCGAGGACGGCGGGATCTCGCCGGTCGATCGCAGGGAGTTCCTGTCGAGGTCGATCACGGTGACGCGCGCGAAGTGGCGCTGATCGATGTCGACGAGCCCGCTGGACTGGCTGCCGGTAATCAGGAAGCCTGGCGACGAGTAGAGGCGGATGCTGATGTTGCCGTAGCCGAGACCCTGGGCGTCGGCGCCGATCAGCTCGAGCTCCCGGAGGCGGCGGCGCCACGACAGCAGTTCCGGCAACTCCGGCGGCAGCGTAATCCGCGCCGTGACATGCCGGACGGTGTACTTGACGACACCTTCCTTCTCGGGTGGCTGCTGCATCTGCCGCTAGCTTACCTTCACTTTGTCGGGGTCAGGTCTAGAAACTCCGCATCGTGCCGCTCCAGCACTCGGCGGCTCCCTCTGCCATCGTGACCCGTCTGATGGTGCGGGTGTGCTCACCGAGGCAGGCTGCAGTCTTCGTCGACGAGTGGCCGGCGGCGACGGCTCTCAGCACGGCCGTGATCCCGACCGCATCCTCGTCGGTGACCCAACCGGTGTCGACCCACTGGAACCTCCGGGCCGCCGGCCGCGTCGAATACCTCATTGGGTCGGCGTGTGCCGTACCGGAGGAGGCTCGTGATGAAGCGGATGGGCGTGTGGGTTCTTGTTGGCGTGGTCGTGGCTGCCGGCGTCGTGTCGGCCAGGAGGGCGGCTCCAGTATCCGGCATCGACATGACGACCTTCGACAAGTCAGTTCGGCCGCAGGACGACTTCTTCCGCTACGTCAGCGGCGGGTGGGTCGACAGGACGCCGATCCCGGCCGACAAGGCTTCATACGGCAGCTTCGACATCCTCTTCGACAAGACGGAGCGCGATCTGCCGCGCGATCGTCGAGGAGGCCGGCAAGGCCGGCGGTGCGCCCGGTTCGGACGCGCGGAAGATCGGCGACTTCTACGCGAGTTTCATGGACGAGGCGCGGCCGGAGGCACTCGGCGCCACGCCGCTCTCGGCGGAACTCGCGGCGATCGACAAGGTGGCGACGAGATCGGACCTCGCGCGCGCGTTCGCCCGTCTGCTCAAGCTCGGGTGCGATGCCCCGCTCCAGGCATTCACCGAAGGCGATTTCAAGGACCCGAAAGCCACGGCGTTCTTCGTCTACCAGGGCGGTCTCGGCCTGCCAGACCGCGACTACTACCTGAAGGATGACGCGAAGCTCGGTGAGTACCGCGACGAAGTACACCACGTTCCTCGCGTCGATGCACCGGCTCGGCGGCCTCCCGACGCCAGACAGCGCCGCCGCCGATGTGATGGCGCTCGAGACGCACCTCGCGAAGAACCAGTGGACGAACGTCGAACTGCGCGACATCCCCGAGGATGTACAACCGGGTTCCGGCCCAGGACCTCGCCAGGGAGTTCCCCGGTTTCGACTGGGCCGCCTGGCTGGGGGAACTCAAGGTTGCAGGCCTTCCGGCGCTCGTCGTCGCTCAGCCGAGCTACGTCAAAGCGCTCGCGGCGGCCGTCGCCGAGTGGCCAGTGGACCGCTGGAAGCCGTACCTCAAGTCCTCGTTGGTCCGCGGCTATGCGCCGTTCCTGTCGAAGGCGTTCGTGGATGCGCGCTTCGAGTTCTACGGGAAGACGCTGAGCGGCACGCCCGAGCAGCGGCCGCGGTGGAAGCGGGCGGTGGCGGCGATCGACGGCAACCTCGGGGAGATGCTCGGCCGGCTCTACGTCGCCCGCCATTTTTCGCCGCAGGCCAAGGCGCGCATGGAGTCGCTCGTCGCCAATCTCCGGCTCGCCTACAAGGACGGTATCGACCAGCTCGAGTGGATGAGCCCGGAGACCAGAGCGCAGGCCCAGAAGAAGCTGGCGGCCTTCACGGCGAAGATCGGCTATCCGAACAAGTGGCGCGACTACTCGAAGGTGCAGGTGGTGCGGGACGATCTCGTCGGCAACATGATGCGCGCGCAGGCCGCCGAACTCGAGTACCAGTTCGGAAAGGCCGGCAAGCCGGTCGACCTCGAAGAGTGGAGCATGACGCCCCAGACGATCAACGCGGGCTACAACCCCGTGCGCAACGACGTCACCTTCCCGGCCGCCATCCTGCAGCCGCCGTTCTTCAACATGGAGGCCGACGACGCGGTCAACTACGGGGCGATCGGCGCGGTGATCGGTCACGAGATGGGGCACGGGTTCGACGACCAGGGCCGCCAGTTCGACGGTGCCGGCGTCATGCGAGACTGGTGGACCGAGCAGGACGGCGCGGAGTTCAAGAAGCGCACCGCGAGGCTCGTCGAGCAGTTCGGCGCCTACGAGGCGCTGCCCGGCCTCAAGGTGAACGGCGAACTGACGCTCGGGCGAGAACATCGGCGATCTCGACCGGCCTCGTGATCGGCCACCGCGCGTATCAGCTGGCGCTCGGCGGCAAGCCAGCGCCGGTCATCGACGGCCTGACCGGCGAGCAGCGTTTCTTCATCGGGTGGGCGCAGTGCTGGCGGGAGAAGATCCGCGAGGACGCGCTGAGACAGCAGGTTCTGTCGAACGTGCACCCGCCGGCGCCGGTCCGCGGCGAACGGCCCGCTCGGCAACATCCCGGAGTTCTACGCGGCGTTCGGGGTGAAGCCCGGCGACCAGATGTACATCGCGCCGGACAGGCGCGTGCGAATCTGGTGAGGCTATCGGGGCCAACACGTTGGCCTGCGGCGAGCCGATCGCCGGCCGGGAAGGCTCTTGCGGCGAGAGGCGGATGTTCCCGAAGTACGGGTCGAACCCGTTCGAATCGGCTTCGGAACTCGAGCGCACGCACGACGCCGACGCGAACCGGTCATCTGGCTCCGAGACCGGAAGGTCAGCTCCGTTTCTCGGGTACTGCGACCGTCCCCGGCTGCTGAACACGAGGCGGCCGGCGACACTCGGCCGCGCCAGCCCCGCCGCCTGCAGGAAGACGGCCCCGCCGAAAGCGTCGGGCGCCTCCCTCACCGGCCCGCGAGGGCCTGCTGGATCGCGCGCTCCGCCAGCGGCGCCATGACGTCGTAGCCGGCCTTGTTCGGATGGAGGTCGTCGCTGCTGAGCTCCGTCTTCAGGAAGCCGGCGGCGTCGATCATCGCCGAGTAGTAGTCCAGGTACACGTGTTTGTGCTCGGCTGCGTACTTCTTCATCCAGTCGTTGATGGCGCGGATGCGCGCCAGCGGCCGCACCGTGGTCTGGGGCGTGGCGTTGCCGATGACGTGATAGCCGCTCGTCGGCAGGATGCTCGAGAAGACGACCTTGATGCCGTTCGCCGCGGCGACCTCGGCGATCGACGCGAGATTGCCCTCGATCTCCTCGTCGGTCATCGGCCCGGTGTTGCCGGCGATGTCGTTCGTGCCGGCGAGGATCACCACGGCCCGCGGCTTCAGCGCCACGACGTCGGGGCGCATCCGGATGAGCATCTGCGGCGTCGTCTGCGCGCTGATCCCGCGGCCGACGTAGTTCTTGCCCGGGAAGAACTCACCGAACCTGGGCTGCGGCCAGAAGTCGGTAATCGAGTCGCCCATGAACACGACATCGGCCTTCGTCACGGCGCGGTTGGCCTCGCGGTACCGGTTGATCTGAGGCCAATCACGGAGGCGACTGTCGTTGTTCACGGCGACCCGGACCGCGGCCGACAGTTCGGCGCAGCTCAACTGGTCGATCGAGAGCGGCGGCGCCGCCTGACCGCGGCCTCCGCCGGGAACGGCACCGGCCGCTGGCGGCGTCTGCGCGCCCTGCGGCGCAGGCGCCTGGGCACCGGCAATGACGCTGCCGAGTGCGAGAAGTGCGCCAATTGTGAAAACTCCCGCCCGAAACCCAATCGCTCTCGTCATAGGTGTCCTCATCGTCGTCTCCCGTCTTTCACGTGGCCAGGCACAGTGGCGAGCGGCCTGATGACGATCGTCAGTACCCGCTGGGCTTGATCCAGAAGCTCTCCTGCCAGAAGCTCCCGGGCGCGATGCTCTGGAGTTCCTTGTACGTGCCCTTGTGCGCCATGTTCATCGAGTTTGTGATGCCGGCCATCGGCTCGATAGCGACGAAGCCGCGCATCGGTGGAGCGGGGCCGGCGTCCTTCGCGCTCAACGGCAGCGGCGAGCCCTGACCGGCCCGAGGCGGCGGGGCCGCGCCAACGCGGCCGCCAAAGCTGCCGGCGGGACCGCGGGGCACGGTGGAGTAGACGAGCACCGCCTTGAAGTTCGGCCCGAGCACCACTTCGAGCTGTTGCCGCACACCCTTCACGCGTACCGACGCCCGACCCTGCGGGTCACGTTCGAGGTCGCTGAACACGTCGTCGATTTCCTTCGACGCGAACCGGCCGAGCGGAACCGCGTGCGGGTCGCCGCCAAAGAACGTCTCGGTGGTCTCCGTTTCGCCCGTCGGAACCTTGGTCTGCGCCAGGAGCCAGTGGGTCTTCGCTCCAACCGACAACGTCCAGTCGCTCCGGAGCGAATCGGTCAATTGGAAGTACGGATGGAACCCGATCGCGACGGGCATCGGCTCGGTCCTGAGGTTGTCGATCCGCGTGCGTACCTCGAGCACGCCGTCCGACAATCGGTAGGTCATCGTCAGCGTGTGCGCGAACGGGAACTGTTTCATGTACTGAGGATTGCGGTAGAAGTCGAGCCGGCTCGTCACCCACGCGCCCGAGGCGTCTGCCTTGGCTTCGACAAGCGTCCACATGGTGGTGCCGAAAAGGTAGCCGTGTATGGGAATGGCGCCGACCACGTTACCGAGTTCCATGTCGAAGTTGTACTTCCTGCCATTCGCGTAGAACGCCTGCTCATCCAGGCGATTGGCGAACGGTGCGAGGAGCGGGATGCCGTTCATGCCTAGCCGCGCCCGCATGTCGTCGACGGACTGGAACGGCATGCGAAGGACGTTCTCACCTTTCACAACCATCTCGTAGGCGTTGCTCACGGCGATGAGGACGGACACGACGGTGTCGGTCTTCGCGTCGCGGAGCTGCACGACATCGCCCACCGTCCTTGCGGTGTACCGCGCCTGCGCCCGCGCGGGCGTCTGCACCGCGCACAGCACCGTACGACGATGATCAGCGCGACGGCTTGAGTCCGTTTCACCGGCACCTCCCCAAACTCGTGAACCTCAGGCTCGCCTCGCCAAGTGCCGCCACATCCGCCGGCTTCAGACGCCAGCCAGTGGCGCCGGCATTCTCGGAGGCCTGCGCCGCGCTGATCGCCCCGGGAATCGGCAGTGCGCCCTGACAGATCAGCCAGTTGAGCGCCACCTGGTTCCTTGTCCGGTTCCCGTTCGCCCGCCCGATGTCGTCGAGGAGCCTGACAAGCGGCTCGAGATTCGACAACAGCGTCTTGCGATAACGGAGGCGGCGCACGCCAGGCGGCGGCGCGTCGGGCGTGTATTTGCCGGACAGCAGGCCGGATGCCAGCGGCCTGTACGCGATCAGTTTCACGTTGAGTTCGCGGCACGCGTCGAGCACGCCGTTGAACTCCACGTCACGCCGCAGCAGGCTGTACTCCACCTGGTTCGACGCGAGCCTCACGCCATGGGCCGCGAGCTGCTCGAAAGCCCTCCGCATCTGCGGCGCGCTGTAGTTGGAGACACCGACTTCCGTGACAAGGCCCTCCGCCGCAGCGGAAGCCAGCGGTCCCATCCAGTAAGCCGGCGAGCGCGGCCCGAGCGGCCAGTGGATCTGGTAGAGCGCCACCCGAGTCACACCGAGCCTCGCCAGGCTCCCTCGCAGTGCTGCAGGCAGCTGCGACGCGGCGACCCGCCAGGGGTACGGGAAGAACTTGGTGGCAATCGAAACCGGCTGACCGGCCTCCGCAATGAAGCGGCCGAGAAGGGACTCGGCTCGCCCAAACCCGTAGAGCTCGGCCGTGTCGAAGAGCCGAACCCCGGAGGAGAATGCGGAGTCGAACGCCGCCTTCAGATCGGCGTCCCGGTAGGTGCGGCCGTAGCGCCAGGCGCGCGTGTCGCCCCACGCCGAGGTTCCCGCACCGATTTCGAACGTGTCGAGCGGCGAATGCAATGCCACGCGGCGCCCTTCGGTACGTCTGCGGAGACGTGAACGCTGTGCTCCTGCGCGCGACCGGTCAGCGTAGCGGATTATAGCGCGATCGAATTGCCCCCAATCCGCTCGTCGCAGACCGTCAGCGGGAAGTACGACGCCCTGGCGAAAGAATGGCACTACAATGCGGCCATCTGATCCATGAGGAGTTGCGCGTGCGAATGACGAAAGACGGATTGACGCACCAGTTCGGCGGGGATGCCGGCGAGATGCCCCGGCGGGACGCCCTCAAGGCGGTGGCGATGTTGGCCGCGGCGCCTCTGGCCGCACAGACGGGCGCCACGGCTCCGTCCGCCCCTGCCCCCCCGCCCGCCGCGGCCATCGAGAACAGTCGGCGCGAGCAGCGCTTCGACGGAGCATGGCGCTTCCTCCGAGGCGATGCCCCGGGAGCCGAACGCCCGGAGTTCAACGACGCCCAGTGGCGCACACTCGACCTGCCGCACGATTACAGCGTGGAAGACCTGCCACCCCGCGCCGCGGATGCAAACGGAGAAGGGAACGTGTGGGGAACCACCGTGACCCCCGTCCGGGTCGGTCCGTTCGATACCGAACTGAGCCAGGGCGGCCGGGATACCGGCTGGTTCGTGGGCGGCACGGGTTGGTATCGCAAGCGCTTCTCGGCGGCAACAGTGCCGACGAACGGCCAGGTCGAGATCGTGTTCGACGGCGTCTACATGAACAGCGACGTCTGGCTGAACGGCACGCTCCTTGGCAATCACCCGTACGGATACACCGCATTTGCCTACGACCTGACGCCCCATCTCCGGCGCACCGGAGAGAACGTGCTGGCGGTTCGGGTCCGCAACGAAGGGCGTAACAGCCGCTGGTACTCCGGTTCGGGCATCTATCGGCATGTCTGGCTGAACACCACCGGCGGCGTGCGCGTTCCGCTGTGGGGCTTGTCTGTCACGACTCCAGAGGTCTCGAGAGCCTCCGCGTCGGTCAACGTGGCGGTCCGCATCGAGAACCGCGCCCAGGCGGCTCCGGATGTGACAGTCCGCATTCGCCTGTTCGACTCGAAGAATGCCAGCGCCGGCACGCGCGACGTCCGGCAATCGCTCGCTGCCGGCGGCAGCGCCAACGTGGAGCAGGTGTTCACCGTGGCCACGCCTCAGTTGTGGTCCGCGGAGACCCCTCACCTCTATCGCGCCGAGGTGGAACTCCTGGCGGGCGGCAGGGCCACGGATACCGTGGCCACGTCGTTCGGCATCCGAAGGGTGGAAGTCGACGCGGAACGCGGCCTGCGCATCAACGGCGAGCCGGTCAAGCTCAAGGGCGGGTGCCTGCACCATGACAACGGTCTCCTCGGCGCTTGCGCGATTGACCGAGCCGAGGAGCGCCGTGTCGAGTTGATGAAGGCGCACGGCTTCAACGCCATCCGCACCGCCCACAACCCGCCCTCCTCGACGTTTCTCGATGCGTGCGACCGCCTGGGCGTGCTGGTCATCGATGAAGCGTTCGACCAGTGGGAGCGTCAGAAGGCTCAGAACGCGCAGGATTACCACCTCTATTTCGCCGACTGGTGGCAGCGCGACCTGAGCGCGATGGTGCTGCGCGACCGGAATCACCCCAGCGTCATCATGTGGAGCATCGGCAACGAGATTCCCGAGCGCGCGCAGCCTCGCGGCGTGGAGATCGCCAAACAGCTGACCGAGCAGATCAGGGCACTCGACGCCACCCGCCCCATCACGGCCGCGATCAACGGCGGGCGCGGCGGCGGCGAGGAGCTCGACCCCGCCTTCCAGCACCTGGATGT
Organism: uncultured Acidobacteriota bacterium; assembly: GCA_963784455.1. Classification (GTDB taxonomy): domain Bacteria; phylum Acidobacteriota; class Vicinamibacteria; order Vicinamibacterales; family Fen-181; genus FEN-299. The sequence goes on from CAWARN010000009.1 coordinate 144,354, forward strand.
GGGAGGCTACAACTACCTGTTCAACCTGTACGAATCGGACCACGCCCGCCATCCGAAACGGGTGATCCTGGGAGTCGAGTCGTTGCCGCGGCAAGCCTACCCAAGCTGGCGGCCCGCGGAGACCCACTCCTTCGTCATCGGGGACTTCGTGTGGACCGGGATGGACCATCTGGGTGAGTCCTCCATCGGTAATGCCCAGCTGAACACGCCGGCAAGAGGTGGCGCTGGGGCTGGCGGTCCGGGCGCAGGTCCCGCGGGCGGGTCTGGCGCTACCGGCGGTGCCGTAGCGCCGGGCGGCACAACCGTGGCCGCACCGGCCGCAGGAGCCGGAGTCGCTGCTGGAAGAGCACAAGCACCGGGCCCTCCGGGCGGCGGGGCGGCGAGCGGACTCGGAGCCATGATGGCAGGCGGATCGAGCATCAGCCTGCCCTTCCCCTGGTTCAATTGCTACTGCGGCGACATCGACCTGATCGGCCAGCCCAAACCCCAGTGGTTCCACCGCCGCGTGATCTGGGGGCTCAGCAAGCTCGAGATGGCCGTCCAGCGCCCGGTGCCCGAAGGACGCACGGAAGCTCTCAGCGCGTGGGGCTATTCCGACGAGATGCGCAGCTGGACCTGGCCCGGCAGCCAGGGCAAGACCTTGAAGGTCCGCGTGTACTCGTCGGGCGACCAGGTCCGCCTGCTGCTGAACGGGAAGGAAGTCGGCGTCAGGCCGGTGTCCCCGGACACTGAGTTGAAAGCCGAGTTCGACGTCCCGTATGCCGCCGGCGAGTTGAAGGCCATCGCCCTGTCGAACGGCCGGCAAATCGCGGAGCTCGCCTTCAAGACCGTTGGCACGCCGGCGAGACTGCGGCTGACGGCAGATCGCGCCTCGATCCGGAGGAGTCGAAACGATCTGTCGTATGTCACACTCGAGGTCCTCGACCAGGCAGGCGACCTGGTGCCGGACGCGGTGGTGCCCGTGAGCCTCAGCGTCAGCGGCGCCGGTGAGCTGGCCGCGGCGGGATCGGCCAATCCGAAGGACGTCGACAGCTTCCGTCGAACACGCCCCAGGACGTTCCATGGGAGGTGTCTGGCGATTGTGAGACCCAGGGACGTCGCGGGCGTCGTGACCGTGCGGGCGCTGGCGGACGGCTTGCCGCCCGCCAGCATCGTGGTGCAGGTGGGCTGATCAGCGCCGCCCTGTGGTAACCGTTTGAGAAGGGAGTGTCCGATGCGAATCCTGTTGAGTGCATTGATCGGTCTCGGTTTCCTCATCCCAGCGGTGCAGACCCAGGCCCCGGCGCCGGCCCCGGCCCAGGCTCCGATGCCGATCCAGGCCCCGACCAAGAGCGCGCTCGAATCCGAGCCGACAGGTTGGCAGAACCTGTTTGCCGACAAGACCATGAAGGACTGGATCCGCGGTCCGCTGGGGGCGGCCGGCCAACTGCGCGCCGGCTCCATGGATGAACCGTCCCCTTGGAAGATGGACCCGGCCACGGGGATCCTCCTGTGCGAAGGAGACAAGGTCGGACATGAGTGGGTTCGATTCGCGACCGAAGTGGCCGACTGCGTGTATCACGTCGAGTGGCGATTGACCAAGGTCGACGGTGAACCCGCCTACAACAGCGGCGTCTTCGTCAGAAGCAGCGCCGACGGGAAGATCTGGTACCAGGCTCAAGGCACCATGGCGGGGGGGTTCCTGTTCGGGGCGAACCCGGCCAACAGCGCCGTGACGCGCTTCAACCTGCGCCAGAGCATGTCGGAGAACCGGGTCAAGCCTGCCGGCGAATGGAACATCTACGAGTTGCGTGCGGTGGGCAGGCAAATCTCGCTGTGGGTCAACGGCGCCGTGACGAGCGAATTCAAGGAATGTGATGTGCCTCGGGGATATGTCGGTCTCGAGGCGGAAGGCTATCGGGTTGAATACCGCAACGTGCAGATGAAGCCGATTGCGGAGAAGCGGTAGGCGCCGCCTCATGGAATCCCAGGACCTTCAGCGACACGCACTGCGATCGCAGCGCGGCCAGCGCGTTCACGACGCCCTCGGCATCCGGCGAACCGTGAAAATCGATGAGGAACGCGTAGGTTCCGGGCCGCGTGCGCGTCGGCCTCGACTCTATTCGCGACAGGTTGATCCCGTGGATTGAGAAGACCCCGAGCGCCTCCGCCAGCGCCCCCGCGCGGTCCTCGGTTGTCAGCACGATTGCGCATTTGTTGCCGCCGGATGCCCGCGGCGCCGACGAAATGACCAGGAAGCGCGTCTCGTTGGCGGGCTCGTCGGCGATCGAGTCGGCGACGACCTCGAGCCCGTAGAGCGTGGCGGCGAGCGGGCTGGCGATCGCGCCTGCCGTCCTCGCGCCCTCGAACATCAGCCACCTCGCGGCCCCGGCGGTGTCGTAGAACGGCTGCGCGTCGAGTTCGTGCGCGGCAAGAAACGCGCGGCACTGCACGAGCGCCTGCGGGTGCGAGTACACCGAGCGAATAGCCCGCAACGGGGTCCCGGGGAGCGCCAGCAGGCACTGGCGGACCGGCACGACGACTTCACCGACGACGAAGACGTCCCTGGCAATCAGAAGATCGGACACTTCGATGATTGCGCCGCCGAGCGAGTTCTCCACCGGCACCACGCCGACATCACACGACCCTGCGGACACGGCGTCGAAGACGTCGGCGAAGCTGCGGCACGGCGCCGGCACGAGGTCGGCGTCCCAGGATTGGCATGCCATCTCGCTCCAGGCGCCTCGCTCCCCCTGAAAGCCGGCCAGCCGCGGGCGCGTGGACTGCACTCGCCGGCTCTCTTCGATGATCGCGCCGTAGAGTGAGGTCACGAACTCGACGCTCAGCAGCCCGTGCGCCGACGCCCGGACCTTGTCCAGCACCTTCGCCTCGCGTGCCGGATCGGCAATCTGCCCTTTCAGGCGTCCGGCCCTGAGGGCGAGCTCGATCCGCTGGTCGAGCAGGCGCATCAGCTTGCGGTCCGTGTCGTCGATGCGGTCGCGAACCTCCGCGAGCGCCGACACGGCGGCGGGCGTCTCGGGTCCCTGGAATCGGTCAGTCACGGCGTCCTCCACCAATCACCCCTGACGACGCCCTTCGTCAGGCGCCCTTCAGGATGCGGCAGACCCTCTCCGCGTTCTCACGCACTTCGTCCTTCATCCGGGGAAACACGCCCACGAACACGCCGTCGATCGGCTTGATGCTCGCGAATGCCAGCTTGAAGGCGTCGTCTGCACCGCGATCGGTGATTCGCCCGGCCGCCATGATCTTGAACGCGAAGCACGGCTTCCGGGTCTGCCGCATCACGCGGTACATGCGCGGGGGATCGCTCTGCAGGTAAGTCTCACCCTGCATTTCGAGAGACTCGCCGTTCAGCACCTTCTTCCACTCGTCGGCCGTCCGGGTGCGGTTGTAGACGCAGCCCGCGTAGAAATCGACGTCCCAGCCCTGCTCCTCCACCAGGGCGATCACCTCGGGCTTGTGCGTGCCAACCCCCACGAGACACCCGAGGTCGCGCACCTGCTTGCACCACTCGCGCACCGCGGTCATCGAGCCGCCCTGGTATGCCGAGTCGGTCCGCTCGCCGTGATGATACATGGCCAGCGGCTTGCGGGCGGCATGGAGGGGCGCGGGATCACCCATGCCCTGGACGATCAGGTGCATCACCCCGCCTTCCGCCTGGAATCGATCGAGGTCCTGCGGCGCCCGATCCAGGTCCACGTAGTTGTAGGTGTTGATGCCGAACCGGAGACACTGGTGGAGGACGTCGCACACGCGTTCCGGCGTGTAGTACTCGCGCATCACGGTTGCGAGGATGCTGTTGTAGTGCGCAAAGCCGTAGAACGGGTTGCAGCCGACGATCAACCGGCTGATCTCCGCCGTGCCGAAGCGCATCTTCGGCACCTGCAGGGCGGAGGCCGGAACGGGCGGCGGGGCCTGGGCGCGCGGGCCCTCGGGCGGCGCGGGGGCCCCGGGCGGCCGCGGGGGCGCCTGCTGATCCGCGGCGCCGACAGCACCAATCGCGCCGAGGGTCAGCGCGGCCGATTGCAGGAATCTCCTTCGTGACTCGCTCATCGTCTCGTGACCTCCAGACGGCCTCGTTCGCGGTCGCGAGCGACCAACGTCGGGGCACCTCGTCGTCTGGGACGCGGCGGGCGCCGCCGGCACCAGGATGACAGGTGCTTCATCGCGGCTGTTCGCGCCGCGCGCTGACGGACAGGCCGACGGCCTCAGTCCTTCAGCTCGCGAACCCAGACGTTGCGGAATCGGACGGGGTTGTTGTGGTCCTGGAACATCAGCGGCCCCTTGTCCGGGTGCGGCGGAGTACTCGGACACGATGTGGGGGCCGAGGTAGTCGGTGCCGCCCTCGAGCGCAACGTGATCCTGGATCAGGATCCCGTTGTGGATGACCGTGAAGACCGCCTTTCTCGTCACCTTGCCGGACTGGTCGAACGTCGGGCGGTGGTAGATGATGTCGTAGGTCTGCCACTGTCCAGGCCTGCAGGACGCGTTCACCAGGGGCAACGCGCGGCCGTACAACGCCCCGCACTGGCCGTCCGGATAGGTCGGGTTCTCGAAGGAGTCGAGCACCTGGATCTCGTACTTGCCCTGGACGAAGACGCCGCTGTTGCCCCGCCCCTGGCCGGTCCCGGTGACGACCGACGGCGTCGCGAACTCGACGTGGAGCTGTGCCGAGCCGAACTCCTGGCGCGTCCTCACGTAGCCCGCGCCCTTCACCGACTCCATGTAGCCGTCGCGGATCACCCACTTGGTCGGCTGGCCCTTCACGTCGGTCCAGTTCGACAGATCCTTCCCGTCGAAGAGCACGACGGCATCCGCGGGCGGCCGGGCGGCGGTCTCCTGGGCGCCGCACACGCCCGGCATGACGACCGGCGGCGCGGGCCGGGCCTCGTCGTGAACCATCCAGCGCCCGGTCGGCGTGTCGACCCATTGCACCGGCGGCGCCTTCTGCGGGGTTTGCGCCCGCAGCGCCACGCCGGCAGCGACCGAGACGAGGCATCCGCAAACGACCGCGATACGTTGGATTGTTCTCCTCACCGTTCGACCCTCCACGTGTGGTTCAAATCGCTTTCGGCATCGCCGTCCACGCGCCCTTCTTCCGGCTGCTCTTGAGACAGGTCTCGAGAAACGCGATCCCCGTCCAGCCGTCTTCGACGCTCGCGTACTTCGAACCGTCCGCGGTGACCTTCCTGCCCGCTTTCCACTTTCGGACGTCGGCCTCGAAGCACCGGTGCAGCCTGGCGAACGCGTCGTGGAACGCCTCCGGGTGCCCTGACGGGATCGTCGGCTCGGCCATCAGGTCGGCGGGCACGTCCTTCGGCAGGAAGCCGTCGCCCGGCGTGACGGCGCCGCGCCAGTACACGCGGTCGGGCTGGCCCGGCAGCAGGATCGTGAGCCGTTCCGGGTCTTCCTGCTCCCATTCCAGGGTGCCCTTGGTCCCCGCGACGGTAATGCCCATGCTGTTCTTCTTGCCGATGCAGATCTGCGATGCCCGCACGAGGGCGCGGCCGCCGTTGCCGAGCCTGCAGTAGACGGTGAAGTGGTCGTCGAGCAGACGGCCCTGGACGAAGGTCTCGAGCTGCGCACTCACTTCCGCCACCTCGAGCCCCGTCACGTAGCGCAACTGCATGAGCGCGTGGGTTCCGATGTCGCCGCCGCAGCCCGATCCGCCCGCGCGCTTCGGGTCCACCCGCCACGACGCCTGCTGCGAGCCCGTGTCCTCGACCTTGGTGGCGAGCCAGCCCTGGATGTAGTAGCTGTCCACCCAGCGCACGTCGCCAAGCAGACCCCGGCGCACGATGTAGCGGGCCAGGCGGCTGGTCCAGTGGCCGATGTAGGTATGCGCCACGCAGAACGGCACGCCCAGCCGATGGGACGTCTTCACGAGGTCGGCGGCCTCCTTGAGCGTCAGGCAGAGCGGCTTCTCGCAGAACACGGCGATGCCGGCCTTCATCGCCTTCATCGCCGGGTCGTAGTGCACGTGGTTCGGCGTGACGATGAGGAGGTAGTCCAGCTTCTCGGCGTCAGGCAGCGCCGCGTTGGCGGCAATCATCTCGTCGTACGAGCCGTAGCCCTTGATCGGGTAGGGCCAATGGGCGGCCTCGTCGAGCGCGATCTTCGGGTCGGGGAAGAGCGCGCCCGCGACGATGCGGCGGGTCCCATCGAAGTGGATGGCCTTCTGGTGCGGCTGGACGATGAACGCGCCGCGCCCGCCACCCACCAAACCGACGTTGAGAGGTCTGTTGGTCATAAGTTCTCGCTCGCAGGAGGTCTGGCGGCACGGCGTGGATCGCAGTGCCTGGGGAATGATACAGGAGCAGACGGTCGGCGCGAAAGCCGGCCCGGCGTCGGTTCCCGTCTGGGCCCCGGGGGGTGGTTTTTGGCCTATAGTGTTGCCTGTAGCCTCCGACGCGGCAACGGTGCACGGTTTGGCAGGCGCGGGCTCGAGGTGTGGATGATGAAGTCCGGCACGATGATCGGCGTGGGCCAGCTTGCGCTCCTCGGGCTCGGCGTGGCGCTGCTGGGCGCGCAGCAGCAGGAGCCGCTGTTCCGAGCGACCACGAGACTGGTGGAAGTCTCGGTCACCGTCGTGGACAAGAAGGGGAACGCGGTGGTGGGACTCGGGGCCGCCGACTTCGTGGTGCTCGACCAGGGAAAGGCCCGGCCCGTCGAGGTCTTTCGGTACGACGGAGGGACGACCGCTGCGGCGGCCGGCGCGGCGACGGCCACGCTACCGGCGGGGACGTTCACCAACCTCCCGGCTCTCACCGGCGACGCGCCGCGCAATGTCACGGCGCTGGTGCTGGATAACATCAATACGACGCCGCTGCAGGGCGTGACCGCACGCGCGCAGATGATGCGGTACCCTGAGAACGCTGGCGCCGCAGACCATCACCGCGGTCTATCTGATGGCCGACAAGCTGTCTGTCCTGCACGACTTCACCGACGACGCGGCGGCGCTGCGTGCGAAGGTTGAACGGGCCAAGCTGGCGGCGCCAACAGCCTGGGAGCCGGATGACAGGCGGTCCATCGTGGAAGCGGAGGGGTTGCTGGCGATGTTCGCCGAGGACCCGGCGACGTACGCGGTGATGAAGGAAGTCCTCGCCTACGGTCTTCGGGCGGACGCATTCGCCGACGCCCAGTTGCGGCGCGATCGGGCACGGCGGAGCCTGGCACAGATCGAAGCGCTGGGCATGCACCTGGCCGGGATTCCCGGGCGCAAGAGCCTGGTCTGGATCGGGGGCGGCTTCCCCATGGCGGCGGTCACGGCGAGCGTGAGCCAGAGAACGCCGGAACTTATCGAAACACTCGAGGACGAGGTGCGGCAGGTCTCCAGGCGCCTGGCGCAACAGGGCGTCGTGCTGTACATCGTCGACCCGCGCCGCCTCGAGGCGCCGTCCGACATGACATCGCAGTCGCGGCAGCCGCTCCCGCAGCGTGGCCGCGGGAACTTCGAGCTGTTGGCGGACACGGCGGCAATGAGCAGCGACACCAAGTCCGCGATGCAGACGATGGCGTCGATCACGGGCGGACGCTACTTCTATCCCGGCGACGAGAGCGGCATGGCGAAGATCCTCGGCGACGTGCAGGGCAGCTACACGCTGGGGTTCTACACCGCGGAGAAGCCGGACGACAAGTGGCACAAGCTGAAGGTCGAGGTGAAGCGTTCGGGGCTCGCCGTGCGGCACCGCGAAGGCTACCTGGCGGATTCCCGCGTGGCGCAGGCTGGGAAGTGGACGGACGAGATGTGGCGGGCCGCCCTTTCCAATCCGCTCGGGTCATCCGCGATTCCGCTGACGGCCACCTGCAAGCGGACTCCCTCCGGCGAATTGGCGGTGACCGTCCTGGCGGATACCGGCGTCCTGCAGTTCCTGCCGGACGCGGAGAGTCTGAAGGCGACACTGGAGATACTCGTCGCGGACCGCACGGCGGAAGGACCGGGCCGCTCCAACCGGTCCGAGCTGACGAGCACGGTGCCCGCGGCGCAATGGGAGGTTGCCCGCCTCCAGCCGACCCGCTACGACGGGGCATGGAAACCGGCGGCCGATGCGACCGCCCTGCGCGTGATCGTGCACGACGTGAACAGCGGACGGTATGGATCGCTCGACGTGCCGCTCAGCAAGGTGCCGCGCGAACGTCCGGATTGACCGCCGTTCGGACGCGGCCGTCGGGGGTTCCGAACGGCCGCGTCCGCGCCGGACCTAGGTGGAACGCTGAGTATCAGGGCAACTCTTTGATCCCGATGTTCCGCCAGCGCCAGAACCCGGCCTGCACCCACCGGTTGCCGCCATGTAACTGGATCGCGATCGGTCCCGAGACCACGCCCGCCTCGGCGCGGTTGGTCTTCTCCTGAACGTCGGTAACGACCTGATCGTTGATCCACACCGTCACGTGCGGAATATCGCCCTCAAAGCGAACCCGAACCGTGTTCCAGGCTTCCCGCTTCCAGGCCTTCATCCACGGATCCTCGCCGCTCGGTGCCGTCATCCCGAGGGGGATGCCGGCTACAACCGGCGTCCGCGGAGGTGCGCCGGCACGGGCGCCGGGGGCAGCGCCCGCAGGAGCACCGGCCGGTGCGCCGGCCCGGGCACCAGCGGGGGCCCCGGCGGGCGCGCCAGCACGAGCGCCAGCCGGCGCCGCGGTGCCGGTGGAAGCGCCAGCGGGAGTGGCTGAGGGCGGCTGCCCCCTCATGGCAAGGATCGCCGCGCGATCGGTACCGCCGGCGCCGTTAATCGTCTCCGTGATCAGCCGGCCCATGCTGCCGCCAGGCAGATAGTCCATCGTGATCTGGTAGGCGTGGCCGGACTCCGTGGACCGGACGAAGATGCCGCTGTCGCAGCCGTAGTCGGGCCGGACTTCCATATAGAGCTCGAAGTTCTTGTAGCTCTTGTCGGTGAGCAGAATCCCGCCGTCGCCCCACGGGCTCTGCGCGCCGACGATGGCGCCGTCCACCACGCGGAAATCCGGCGTCACGCCGTGGTGGTTGTCCGGGCTGACATGCCAGCCCGTCAGGTTGTGACCGTTGAAGATCGGCGTGAATCCCGGCGGCACGCCCCTCGGCGGCGCGTCGGGGAACCACGTGAATGTCGGCTGGACGCCGACGACGAAGTCCTTCTCGCCGGCTAACGCATGGAAATTGAAGACAGGCGCCTGCGCGGCCGCCGCCGGGGGAGCGGGCTGCTGCGCCATGAGCAGGCCAATCGAGCTGACGAGTATGACTGCCAATCCGATCCGAAAACACCATCTTGCTCGCATCTTCGACCTCCAGTGATTGTGGTGAAACGCCCAGGGTGAATGTGGGGGCGACGGATACCTCGCCCCTCCCTATTTCGCCGTGTCGAGCACGCTCACGGTGAGGCCCTTCAGCGGCTTGTCGTCCGCGTCGAGGAACCGTGCGCAGAAATCGGTCGCTCCGCCGCCGTTGACGATGGCACCGCGGACGACGTTCGGCCCCTTCTTCAGTGTCAGGCGCTTCGACACGCCGTCGTCGATGACAGCCTGGCGATCGCCGTAGATGCCGATGACCTCCTGCCCGTTGACCCACCACACCGACGCCGCGTTCGAGCCGATGGCCAGGCGCACGCCGCGCATCTCCTGCGGGCAGTTGATGATGGTCACGGCCCAGAACAGGACGTTGGACGTGGGCTTCTTCAGCGCATAGGCGAAGTGATAGAGATTGACGTTGTAGTTCCTCGTGTCCACGGCGTGCCAGGTGAGCGGCGCGTCGCCGACGGTCACCTTGTCGCCGTCGTGTGGGATCACGGTGAACTGGTTGGGAAAATGCTCCTTCTTGACGGTGGCCTGGACGACGCTGTCGGTCAGTCCGGTCGCACCGATCGGCTCCAGGATGAGCCAGCGCTGGATGAAGCCGTCCGCGCCGGGCGCCTTCGCGGGCGAGGCGGGACGCGTCAAGGTCGGCGCAGCGGCTTGATCGGCGTGACCGGAGACGGCGACTGCCGCCAGGAGCGCCGACGCGGTCAGAAGCGCGAATGCGGGGATGTGGTGTCTCATGGTCACTGCGTCACTCTACTCCCTATTTCAGGCTTCTCTCGCTGTAGTTGATACGAACGCCGTACGCGCTGATGACGAGATTCCCGCCCATCGCACCTCTCGCGTTCGGTTCACCTTGCACTTTGCCCGCGAGAACGTCTCTGCTGATCGTCGCCATGTCGTCGACCCGCTGTTTCGTTTCTGCATTCTTGCCGAAATAGTGCCCCGGATAGAGACGCGTGATCCCGTTCCTCTCCATCAGTGCGCTCATCTTCTGGCACGTTGCCAGGAGTGTCGAGAAGGTACCGGACAGCAGCAGGTTCCCGGAGCCGAACGAGTCGCCACTGAATCCGTAGCCGGCCTTCTTGTCGACGAACGTCGTCGAGCCAGGTGTATGCGCCGGCGTGAAGACCACCTCCAGGCTTCTTCCGCCCAGATCGATGATCTGCCCGTCCTTGAGTTCTCTGACTTTGCCCTTGTAGCTGGCCAGGAATGGCGATGCCGCATCAGCGGGATGAATGTGCAGTTCGGGAAAGCAGTCGATCGCAGAACCGGTGTGATCCGGATGGGCGTGTGTGACGACGAGCATGACCGGCTTCTTTGTCAGAGACGCGGCGATCTTGTCCAGGTCCGCGATCTTCGTTCCAGCGTCAATCAAGACGGCCTTCTCGTTTCCCTCCAGGAGGTACAGACTCTCGCTGGCCATCATGTGCCCTGAGCCGACCCACGTGTGTTCGTCGATCTGATGGAACACGACATCGTCATTCGTGAAGACCTGCTTCCCCTCGATCTGTGGAGGCGGCGTCTGGGCAAACGACGCCGCTGGAAGCAGAACGGCGACGAAGACCGCTACCAGTAGTCTCTTCATGACAACTGCTCCTGATCGGACGTTCGACTTCACATCCCCATCCTGCCGCGGGACGCACGCTCACGGGATGACCCACGGCACCACGTACGCGTAGAGCATCACGACCAGGCCGACGAGCGACGCCAGGACGAGGCTGTGCCAGAAGACGGCCTTCCAGATCTCGCCCTCGCGCCCTTCGAGGCCGGTCGAGGTTGACGCGACGACGATGCTCTGCGCGTCGATCATCTTGCCCATCACGCCGCCCGCGCTGTTCGCCGACGCCATCAGCACCGGCGAAATGCCGATCTGCTCCGCGGTCACCTTCTGCAGGTTGCCGAAGAGCGCGTTCGACCCGGCGTCGGTGCCGGTGAGGGCCACGCCCATCCAGCCGAGGAGCGTGCCGAAGAACGGGTAGATCCATCCGGTCCGGGTCAGCGAGAGGCCGAGCACGGTGTCCATGCCGGCGTACTTCGTCACGTAGGCGAGGCCGACCATGAAGCAGATCGCGAGCATCGACGGCACCAACTGGCGAAAGGTGCGCCCGAGGAGCCGCAGCGACCGGGAGACCGACACGCCCAGGAACGGCGCAACGAGGAACGCGCCGAGAAAGACCGCGGTCCCGGGCAGCGCGAAGAAGTTGCAGTCGATCGAGGCCGTCTCCGGCGTCGGCGTCGGCACCACCGGGGGCGTCCGGATGACGAGGTTGTGGAGGCCGGGCGTCGGAAACGTGAGGGCCGGGACCTTGAGGTAGGCGGCGAAGGACGGCAGCGCCCACAGGAAGATGAGGACAGACGCCAGCGCGAACGGCGACCAGCCCTTGAGGACCCCGAGAACGCCGTGCTGCCTCAGCTCGATCGTGCGCGCCTCGCCGTCCTCGAGGAGCCGCTTCGGTTTCCAGACGCGCAGGAAGCCGACCATCACCAGGAGCGAGAAGATCGCGGCGACGATGTCGACGAGCCCCGTCTCCTGGTAGTTCGACCAGTAGAACTGCATCGCGGCAAACGAGGCGCCGCTCACGAGCAGCGCCGGCAACACCTCGAGCGCCTTCCGCCAGCCCACCATCGTGACCACGAGCCAGGCCGGCAGGATGAACGAAAAGGGCGGGAGAATCCGGCCGACCATCGCGTTCAGTTCATTCGTCGGGAGTCCGGTGACGCCGTTCAGCACGCGGATCGGGTTGCCGACGCCGCCCCACGCCACGGGCGCCGTGTTCGCGAGGAGACACAGCGTGGCCGCCTGGAAGTTCGGGAAACCGAGGCCGATCAGGAAGGAGCCGGCGATCGCCACGGGCGCGCCGCCGCCGCCCGTCCCCTCGAGGAACGCCCCGAAGCAGAACGCGATCAGGATGACTTGCAGCCGGCGGTCCGAAGACAGCCCGGCGATCGACTCCTTCATCACCTGGAACTGCCCCGTCTCGACGGCGACGTTGTAGAGATAGATCGAGGAGATGACGATCCAGGCGATGCGGAAGAAGCCGAAGACGAAGCCGTTCAGGCTCGCGGCGGCGATCATGCCGGCGGGCATCCGGAAGACGAGCAGCGCCAGGCCGATCGCCATCGCCATCCCGGCCAGCGCCGACACCCACACGCGCCTGCGCAGGACCAGCAGCACGAAGAAGAGCGTCACGACGGGAAGCGCGGAGACGAAGGTGGACAGCGGCCACCAGCCGAGCGGATCGTAGTTCTGGCTCCAGGTCATGGGCGAAGTCCCGTCCCCAACGTTGAGAGACTCGCCGACGTTATCCACGCGTCGCGGTCATGTCAAGCTGGAAACCGGAGCCAGGGCAACTTCAATCAACGGTAGCCGAACAGGGGCGGGAACAGGACAACCACCAGCGCCGCCCATGCGCAGTACACGGGCAGATAGGCGATCTGCCATCGCTCCAGGGCGGCAAACGAGCCCCGGTGACGCAGGAAGCGCGCATAGAGCCACGCCGACCACGCCAGGTTGACGAGCAGAATGAGATTCTCGCCAAGCGCCGCCACCCGGTTGGGAGTGAAGCCAAACTCGGAGATGCGGGCTGCGATCGCCGCGAGCGCCACCCCATCGACCACGAGCGCGCTGACCACGAGCAGCAGCTGCAGGCCGTCGAAGAAGTCGGGCGGTGCCTGCGGGTCGCGCGCGGAGGCGGCGTAGAGCACCAGCCCGACGACCACCGCCAGCAGCAGATCGAAGCCGATCAGGACCTCCCGCTTCACGTTGATGGGGCTGCCTGTCCACGCCATCGTCGCCAGAAACACCAGCAGCAGCACCGTGAACAGCGGCGTGAACAGCCTGGTCAGCACCGGCGCCATGTTCTCGATGACGCTCTGCTTCGCCTCCACCAGCCAGGATCCGATGATGACGGCCCCCGCCGCCCCGCACGGGAGCAGCCAGCCCGCGACGAACCAGTCAGGATTCATGTCGATGGCGCGGAACATCATGAACGTAAAGAGGATGACGACGAACCCGCCGAGCGCGATGAGCACGTAGTAGATGGCCAGCTCGCCGGAGAACCGGACGAAGTTCATGCGCCCACCGTCGGCGAACCAGCGGCCTCGGACGTACGCGAAGCCGACGGCCAGCCACAGGGCGATTGGCAGGTGCAGAATGGTCAGCACCTCAGTGTTGCTGCCCTTGCTGAAGGGGAAGACGTTGGCGAACACAGCCCCGGCCGCGAAGGGCAGCGCCAGCAAGAGGCCGCTGACAACGTCCGACCCTCGCTTCCACAGGAAGTAGACGGCGAGCAGCGGGAAGACGAACAGGCTGGCGTTCCTGGCGTAGAACAGCGGCAGCTCGTCATTCGGGCTGATCGGATGACCGAACAGCGCCGGCACCTTGACGGCCAACGCCGCGGCGACGGCGAGACCCAGGACGACGAGCGTCTCGGCGTGTGCGGTCTTCGCCGGCGTCATCAGCGTCGGGCGGCCATGACCAGCTGCTTCCACAGCCGCTCGGAGTGCGCGCGCGCGAACTCGCGCGACAGCGCGTCGAGGCTGCCCATGCGCTTGACCGCGACCAGGAACGCTTCATCCCCTGCCAGGCCGGCCTCGGTGAGCGCCGCCAGTTGGTCGCGCAGATGTCCCTCGAGCTCCTCCACGTCGGGACCGTGAAGGGCCTGCCGGCGGCGTAGGTACGCCCGCCACTGCGCGATTTGCTCCTCGAGCGGTTGGTCGGCGAAGGTCGTCATACCGTGCACGCCTCCATCCAGATACCCCGCAGGGTGCCGTCCACGACCTGCCACTGCTGCCGCTGGGCGGCGAGCTGCGCCCGGCCTTCTTTCGTGATCCGGTAGTACTTGCGCCTGCGGCCGCTCTCGGACGCGGACCACGTCGCCGCGACATGACCCTGGCGCTCGAGCCGGTGCAGCACGGGATAGAGCATGCCGTCGGTCCACTGCAGGTGCCCGCCCGACAACTCGGCCACTCGCTTGATGATGGCGTAGCCGTAACTGTCGCCTTCGGCGAGGATGGCGAGCACGAGCGGCGTGGCGGAAGCGGCAACCAGGTCCTTGCTCATGTCCATACGTAGAAGTCTTATACATTGTTGTTCTATGTATGTCAACAACCTCCTGCTTGCCCACCCCCAGTTTCGAGGGCTGGTAGCAGCGACCGCGCCTGGAGGGTGGCGCAGGCGATCCCTCCCCTGGCGAAGAACCGCTGCGCCGGCTCACCGTCTCTTCGTCTTGCGGTTGGGGCACACGCCAGGCCTGTCGCCCCCATCCCCAACCGCGCCATTGTCGGCCGGCTGGCGGTTCTCGGCGCCCTATCGATGGCGAATGTCCACGGCTCGCTTGGCGCCCCCCTCCAGACACGGCCGGACGCCGAGCGCGAAACTGGGCGTGGGCAAGCCTGAGATCCGCCGCCTCGGTTGATGAAGGCAGCCAGGCCGCCCGGGTACTTTCTGCTAGCATTGGGCCGTCGCGGACGGCGCGCGGGGCGCGCGCCAAGAGAGCGTGAGGAGACTCCGGTCATGCTGAAGCGTCTTTGGAGGATCTTCAGAATCGTCCTCGTCGTCGGCATCGTCGTTCTCGTCGCCTGTGTGGGCGTCGGGGCCTACTGGGCGCATCGCCAGATGCAGCGGCTCGACATCACGGCCGCCCGCGCCCGCTGGCCCAAGGCCATGACGTTCGAGGACGCCGACCGCGCGGCGCGTGACCTCGTCCCGAAGATGACACTCGACGAGAAGGTCGGCCAGATGACCGGCTCCGGCATGGCCCCGATGATCCTGGGCATGCTCCTGCACGGTGAGATGGCGCCGGTCTACGCCGGGGCCAACGAGCGTCTCGGTATCCCGCCCGTCGCCTTCACCGACGGCCCCCGCGGCGTGACCAGCGGCCGGGCGACCTCCTTCCCGGTCGCGATCGCGCGCGCCGCCACCTGGGACGTCGACCTGCAGCGCCGGGTCGGGGACGCGATCGGGCAGGAAGCCCGCGCACAGGGGGCGAACTACTGGGGCGGACTCTGCCTGAACATCGTGCGCCATCCGTCCATGGGACGGGCCCAGGAGACCTACGGCGAGGATCCGTGGCTCACGGGCGAAATGGGCGTGGCGATCCTCGAGGCGGTGCAGCGCCACAACGTGATGGCCTGCGCCAAGCATTTCGCGCTGAACAGCATGGAGACGGCCCGGTTCAAGAACAACGTCGACATCGACGAGCGGACGCTGCGCGAAGTGTACATGCCGCAGTACCGGAAGGCGGTCGAGCACGACGTCGCCACGTTCATGAGCGCCTACAACAAGGTACGCGGCGAGTGGTGCGGGGAGAACCGCCACCTGCTCACGACGATCCTCCGGGACGACTGGGGCTTCCGCGGATACGTGACCTCTGACTGGAGCTGGGGGCTCCACGACGGGAAGCGCGGGGTGCACGCGGGACTCGACATCGAGATGCCGGCGGGGCAGTTCTACGGCAAGAACCTGAAGGCGCTCGTCGAGCGCGGCGACGTGCCCCTGGCCGAGGTGGACGAGAGCGTGCGCCGGATCGTCCGCACGAAACTGCTGTACCTGACCCGCGAGGATCCGCAGGCCTATCCGCAGGCCCTCGTCGCCTCGGCCGAACACGCGGCTCTCGCGCGCGAGGTGGCCGAGAAGGCGACGGTCTTGCTCAAGAACGACGCGGCGCTGCTCCCGCTGGACAAGGCGAAGGTCAGGAAGGTCGCCGTCGTGGGGCACCTCGCCGACGCCGACAACACAGGCGACCACGGCAGCAGCAGGGTCACGTCCCCGTACTACACGTCTGCGCTGAAGGGGCTGCGGGACTATCTCGGATCGGCAGCGACCGTGCTCCACTCGGATGGGACCGACCTCGGCGAAGTCGGCCGTCTCGCCAACGAGGCCGACGCCGTCCTCGTCGTCGCCGGCGCGCGATGGGACGAGGTCGGCGAGTACGTGAGCGACGAACGAGGCCTGAAGCCCAGCGGTCCCGCGCAGAAGCGGCCGCTGAAGGCGAAGCTGCCGTTCATGCATCCCATCGAGATGTCGGGCGGCGACTATGTGCCGCTGGCGTTGAAGCCACGGGACGTGACGGTCATCCACGCGGCGTGCGCGGCGAATCCGCGGTGCGTGGTGGCGCTGGTCGGCGGCAGCGTCTACACGATGGAGGAATGGAGAAACGAGGCCCCCGCGATCCTGATGGCCTGGTACTTCGGCATGGAAGGGGGACACGCGCTCGCCCGCGTGCTCTTCGGCGAGGTGAACCCGAGCGGCAGGATGCCGCTGACCACACCGAAGACCGAGGGACAGCTGCCGTTCTTCGACGAGTTCGCGGACTCGATCACGTACGGGCCGTTCCACGGCTACACGCTGTTCGACAAGCGCATGGAGGAACCGGCTTTCCCCTTCGGCTACGGCCTCAGCTACACGACCTACTCGTATGCGAACCTCAAGGTGGTCACGCCCGTCGTCGGGCTGGACGGGCGCGTGGAGGTCACCGTGGAGGTCGCCAACACCGGGGCGCGCGCCGGGGAAGAGACCGTCCAGCTGTACGTCGGCTTCGAAGGCTCGAAGGTCGAGCGGCCGGTGAAGCTGCTGCGCGCCTTCTCGAAGGTCGCTCTCGCACCAGGCGAAACGAAGACCGTGCCGCTCGGCGTGGCGGTGAAGGACCTCGCCTGGTATGACGTCGAGACAAGGAGCTGGAAGATCGAGCCGATGACCTACGGCGTGCTCGTCGGACCGTCGTCGCGCGACAGGGACTTGCTGAGGGCGACCTTCAGGGTGCCAGCGACAACGGCGAAGTAGTCGTCGGCAGCCGCCGTCGTCGCGGTCGTGTCGCTCATCGCCGCCCTGGTCCCGGCCCTCCGCGCGGCGAGGGTGCCGCCGATGACGGCTCTGCGGGCGGAGTGACTGAGCGTTCCGCCCCCCGCGCGCTTCGGGCTTCGATCGAGTAAGATCCGCCACGCGACGTTGCCACCGGCGCAAGCGGGCGCTGGTGCCTCCGAGGGGAGCGCCTACCGATGACATCGCGATCCGAACGGGAGTCTTCCGTGGCACGCCGCCGATGTTCGTGGCTGGTGCTGAATGTCGGTGGGCCACTGGCGCTGGCGCTGCTGGTCGTCGCCATGCCGTTCGCCGCGCAGTCGCCCGGTGAGATTCCGAACGGGTTCACCCGCATCTTCAACGGGAAGGACATGGCAGGCTGGCATCCGAGCCGTATAGCCCATCACGGCAAGACGCCGCAGCTCACCGTGAAGGACGGCGCGGTCTACATCCTCCAGCAGCCGTTCGGACAGGGCGGCGTGCTCATGACGAACAAGAAGTACGGCGACTTCGAGTTCTACGTCGAGACGGACATCAAGCCCGGCTTCAACAGCGGAATCTTCCTGCGGTCGACAGAAGAGGGCGCCGCGTACCAGGTGGAGCTCGACGCGAATGCGGGCAACGGGGCGTTGCTGGGCGAATCGCTGCGCATCAGCCAGGGGGCGCGGCCGACGCGGATGACCGAAGTCTGGAAGCCAAACGGCTGGAATTCGTTCCGGATCCGCATGCAGGGAGCGGCGCCGCGCATCACGCTGTGGGTCAACGGCGTACAGATGTGGGACGTGCAGGAACCGAAGAACGACATGATCGCTGGCATGACCGAGGGGTTCATCGGCCTGCAGTTCCACTTCCTCACGTCGACCGGCCCGTCGACGATGGTAATGCCGCTTTCGTACAACACCCCTGGCGTCCCGCTCGGCTTCCGGAACATGGCGATCCGGGTGATCAAGCCGGGAGAGCCGATGCCTCCCGCGCCGCAGCCACCCTCCCCGCCGCCACAGGCCGCGCAGCAAGCGACAGGCCAGCCGTCGGGAACGCCTGCGGCCGCGGGCGCCAGACGTGCGGCGCCCCAGACGCCGCCGCCGCCCGCGCCGGGACCCTCGGATTACACAAACAGCGTCGGCATGCAGTTCATGCGCATCAAGACAGGCAAGATGACCGCGGGACGCTATAACCCGAATCCGATCGTCCCGCCGGCGGCGGCTCCGGCCGGCCGCCGCACCAGGCGGCGCAGCGGGCGCGCCCGCCAGGCGCCCAGACCGCGGGCCGCGGCGGCGCCCCGCGCCTGACTTGGACGCCCGAGCAGTATGCGGCCGCGGAGACGCTGCGGCAGGCGGCGCTCATTCCCGGCTTCACCGTGACAATCGACAAGTCGTACTACATCGGCCGCTACGAGGTGACGCAGGGCGAGTGGAAGAAGGTCATGGGCCGGAATCCGTCCGTCTTCCAGGGCGACATGGTCACCGACGACGCCGATCGTCATCCTGTCGAGAACGTGTCGTGGGAGGACGCCCAGGCGTTCCTCAAGAAGCTGAACCAGATGGAGAAGACGACCGCCTACCGCCTGCCGACCGAGTTCGAGTGGGAATGGGCGTCGCGCGCCGGCTCCGAGGACGCGCCGTCGACGCCGGGCGAAGGCAACAACAAGTCGGTCATGTTCAGGCAGGGCGGCACGACCGCCATGGTCGGCACGCTGTACCCGAACGAGTGGGGCCTGTACGACATGCTCGGCAACGTGTGGGAGTGGGTGCAGGACTTCTACAACGACAAGGTCATGCCCGACGCGAAGCCGCCATCCAAGGGCAGGTACCGCGTGCTCAAGGGCGCCGGGTACCTCTCCCACGTGGCGAACGTCGTCTCGACCGTCCACGCGGGCGGCCCTGGCGATCCCTTCTGCACGGGGTTCCGGGTCGTCAAGGACCTGAAGTAGGGAATCGGAACATTTGCGTTGACGATCCCTCCTGGTACCGACATGATTCCGCTACGTATCGCGGCTTGCGCGGCCATGCCGGCCGCTGCGAATTCATCGTCTGCGAATCGGGCATCATCCCGGTCGCCCGGAGGTCTCGCATGAAGAAGTCTGCCGTGTCCTGGCTCGTCGTCTCGTGTTCGCCGTTATCGCCATCGCCGCCGTGCTCGCGCAGGGTCAGCCTGCCGGGCAGGCCCAGCCCGCCGGCCAGGCGCCCGCTGCCGGCGCCCCGCGGGTCCAGCGCGGCCCGAACTATGTCGCGCCGCCGCGACTCGCCGTCCGGGAGATCCAGGACGACCTCTTCCAGATCGCGTTGGGCCTCGACTCGACCTGCATGTACGTCCTGGTCACGCGGGACAAGGCGCTCGTCGTCGACACGCAGACGATGGCGGACTTCGAGGGCAAGAAGATCGTCGACTACGTGAAGAGCATCACGGACAAGCCGCTCGTCGTGGTCAACACGCACCCCCACCGCGACCACATCTCGGGGAACGCGCAGTTCGGCGAGGTGTATGCCTCTGCTCCCGCCATCGAGGAGATCAAGACGGCCGCGGCCCGCGGGAACACGCCCATCACCTACACGCTGAAGCCCCTGAAGGACGGCGACATCATCGACCTCGGCGATCGCAAGATCGAGGTCATCGCCATCGCCGCGCACAGCCCGGGGAGCATCGCCTTCCTCGACCAGAAGGCCGGCTACCTCTTCACCGGTGACGAGATCGATCCGGGCCAGGTCGTCGGGATGAACCCCGAGAAGATCAAGCTGCACCACGCGAACATGAAGAAGCTGTACGACGGTTACTACAGCAAGGTGTCGATGATCATCCCGGCCCACAACGGGGCTCCGGTGACCAAGCGCTACATCAAGTACTTCATGGACCTCGACGCGAAGGTCATGGCGGGGACCGCGCCGGTGGTGCCGATTGCGGACGGCCCGAATTACGATCGCTGGAACGACACCATGATCCGCTACCGCGAGAACTTCGCGTCGGTCGTCTACACGAAGACCGCGCCGACCAAGTAGACGCGCGTCCGTCGGAACGGCTGGAGTCACTCGATGGCGCCCGGCGTCGGGCGCCATCATTGCCTGCGAGGACACCATGGATCGACGTGACTTTCTCGGCGCGATGGCGGCGGCGCCGCTGACCGGTGCCTACGCCGCCCAGGGCGCGGCTTCGAAGGCGCCCGGCTGCTACGTCGTGCAGCACTACCGGCTCCAGCTCGGGACCCAGGGCTCGCGGCTGTCGGAGTACCTGAGCAAGGCCTATCTGCCGGCCGTCGCGAGGGCGAACGGCGGTCCGACGCTGGTGCTCGAAGCCCAGTTCTCGGAACACTTGCCGATGGTCACCATCATCGACGCCTTCCCGTCGGTCGAGCAGGCGATGAACCTCCGGGCGACACTGGATGCCGACAAGGCGTTACAGGACGCCACCGATGCCTGGCAGACAGGCCCGGAGCGGCCGTTCGAGAGCCTCTCCGCGGAACTGCTCGAAACGTCGGCGTTCGCGCCCGCCTTCGTCCCGCTCAACCCGCAGCCGAAGGCGCCACGCGTGTACGAGATGCGCGTCTACCAGACCCACACGCAGAAGGAACTGCGGGGCCTCGTGGAGCGGTTCGCCGAAGCCGAGGCCAAGATCCTCAGAAGGTCCGGGTCGGACCCGATGCTGTTCGGCATCACGGCGTTCGGGCCGGACAAACCGAATCTCACCTGGATGCTCGCCTTCGACGATCTGGCGGCGCGCGACAGGTTCACGGCGGCGTTCAACGCGGATCCCGAGTGGGTCGCGCTGCGCAAGCAGTCTCTGGAGCGATGGGGGCAGATCCCCAGCTACCGCCGGTTGACGCTGTACCGGTCGGCGGCATACTCGAAGATCCTGTAGCGGAACTTCTCCCAGCCGGGGCCCGCTTCTCACGCCATGGAGGCGGGCCCGATCTCATTCCGCCCGCAACGCCACCGACGGCTGCACCGACGTCGCCCGCCGGGCCGGAACGACGCTGGCCGCGATGACCACGAGGGCCAGCAGGCCGGTGACGGCCAACCAGAGAAGAGGATCGGTCGCCGCCATGGCGGCGAGGTCCCTGGAGGCGGAGCTGGCCCGCGTGATCGCCAGCGTCCCGACGATCGACATGCCGCCGCCCACCGCGACGATGACGCCCGCCTGGCCGAGGACCATCCGGATCACCTTCGCGCGAGATGCACCGAGCGCCATCCGGATGCCGAACTCCTGCGTCCGCTCGGCAACCATGTAACTGACCACGCTGAAGACTCCCAGGGCGGCCAGGGCCAGCGCGAAGAGGCCAAAGCCGCCGAGGATGCCGACCATGACCGGCCCACCCGAAAGCTCGGAGAGCAACTGCTCGTCGAGGCGCCCGATGGCATCGAGCGGCTGGCTCTTGTCCACGCGCCGGATGGCGGACCGGACCGGGCCAATGATGGCCGCCGCGTCGCCTTTCGCCCGGACGAACACCGTTCGTGGCGGGCGGGCGGCCTGTGTCGCCGGCACGTAGACCGGAGCGACCATCTCGACGGCCTTGGTCGTCATGGCGTCGGGCGCCACGCCAACGACGGTGATCCACTCCGCGCTCGACGCCTGGCCGCTCCTCAATCGACGGCCCAACGGATCCTCTCCGGGCCAGCACCGATTGGCGTGCCGCTGGCTGACGACGGCCACGCGCGGCGAGCCCGAGGTGTCGTCGGGACCGATGCCCCGCCCGCGCTGCACCGCGATGCCCAGCGTCGCGAAGAAGTCCGCATCCACCGGCAGCAGCGTGGCGCCGAGCGCGCTCGAGGCGGTCGCGCACGCCTCGAACTCGATCGGCTCGCCTCTCCAGTACGGATCCAGGCCGACGAAGCTCCCCGACGCCGCCCGGTCAACGCCGGGGACTCCTCGCACGGCGCGCAGCACATCGCCGATCAGCCCGGCAGACACGCCCGGCCTCGCCGCGTCACGACCCGACGACAGTTCCGCCGTCACCACCTTCGTGGCGTCGAACCCCCATTGCACCCGCCACATCTCGGTGAGGAAGCGAGCGAACGCGCCGGCCCAGAGGACGAGGACGACGGCCAGGCCGACCTCGACGATCACGAGGACGTCGCGTCCGCCGTACGGTCCCCGCCGCGGCTTCCGGCGGCCCGGCGACGCGTGGAGCGCCGACTGCAGGCTCGGTCGGGACGCGACGAATGCCGGCACGAGTCCGAAGACGAACGGGATGACCGCCGTGACCGCGAGCGCAAACAGGAGGGCGCGCTCATCGAGCCGGATAGCCTGGGCGGCTTCGTGCGACTCTGGAACGCCCCCCAACCAGGTGCGCAGGGCGGCCACGACGCCGAACGCCAGAGCGATCCCGAGCGCGCCGCCCGCGGCGGCGGGCCAGGCGCTCTCGGCCAGACGTTCTCGGATCAGCCGCCAGCGGCTCGCACCGAGTGCGGCCCGCACTGCCATCTCGCGTTCGCGCCGCGCCGCTCGCGCCAGAAGCAGGTTCGCCACGTTGCCGCAGGCAATCAGGAGCACGACGACCGACGGTCCGAGCAGGCCCACCAGGCCGAAACCGGACCGGGTGTTCACGTCCTGCTCCAGCGTGATGAGGCTGAGCTTACGGGGCCGCCCGGACCGCTCGCCTGCCGTCAGCCGCGCAGTCAGCACCGCGAGCTGCGAGCGCCCCTGCTCGAGGCGATCGGGCGAGCGCAGTCGCACCGCCACCGAGACGGACTCGACCAGCGGCCTGCCGTCGCGTGAACACGGAAGCGGCATCCAGATCTCGGTGCCGGCAGCGGGATACCAGTGGCGATCGGGGAGGATGCCCACGATCGTGAACGTCCCATCTCCGAGACGGACGGGCTTGCCGAGTCCGTAGGCCGGGAAGCGTCGGAGGAACCGCTCGCTCGCAATGGCCACGCCGGATGCGCCCCCGTGGTACTCATCGCGCGCGAACTCGCGCCCGGCCGAGACACCGAAGCGAAGAGTCCGCAGGAAATCGGGCGAGATGCGCTGGACGGAGGCCGTCGGCCCGTCGTCGCCAACGACCGCGGATTCGTTCGACCAGAGGGCGAGCGACTCGAACGCGCTGGTACCGGCCACGAGGCTGCCGAACTCCTCCGCCGTCAGTGTCCCCCGCGCTCCACTCTCGTCGAGCGCGGTCCAGACCACCCGGCCGATCCGCGCGGGATCCACGCCGGGCGGCACCATCGCGCCGCCGATGGCGCCCAGCATGGCGAACATCGACGTCGCCCCGGCGACGCCGAGGGCGAGGGTGATCGCGGCGACGGCCGAGACGCCTGGCCGGGAGCGGAATTCGTGGAGGGACTTGACCATGGCTCCAACACCCCTTCTTCTCTCTATCGGCCGCTCTCGGCCGCCAGAACATGCGGCGCGATTCTACGAACTCGAGATGTCGACTAGAATCGTGGCCGGCATGATTCCACGACCATTCTCTGTAGCGATCGCGACCGGCCTGTGCGTGGCGAGTCTCTGCGCGCCTGCCGCGCACGCGCAGTCCAGGACGCTGAATGCGGTCTTCACGCCGACGCCGCTCGAGGTGGACGGACGCGCCGACGCCGCGTGGAGCAAGGCCGCGCCGTCGCCAATCGCGATCTGCATGAACCCGGCGCGGACCGCGCAGCTCAATGACTGCACGGTCACCGGCTCCGTGCAGGCCTTGTGGAACGGGCCGCTGCTGTATCTGCTGTTCACGGTCACCGATCCGGACGTCGACACGGCATCGCCGATGGACGGGCGACGGTCGGGAGTGCAGGTGTTCGTCGATCAGTACAACGACAAGTTCCCGAAGTTCGAGGAAGACGACGGGTACGTCATCGTGAGCGCCACGGGCCAGCAGAGCGGAAACCGGCCCAACGCGAACCTGCCGTACTACCCGGCGCTCTGGTCCACGCACCTTCACTCCTCCGCCGCGGCGGCGCGCACCGACTCGGCGGGGCACGCGATTGGATACACGGTCGAGATCGCCTGGCACATCGGCGACCTGCCGCTCAGGAACGGCACGAAGATCGGCATGGAGTTCGCCATCAACGCCGTCAACAGCGTGTCCCACACGCTTCAGTTCCAGCTCTACTGGAGCAGCGGGAACAACAAGGGAACCAACGACAACACGATGTGGGGCGAGGTGGTTCTGTCGGGATATGACGCTTCCTCGCGCATGCCGTTGAACACGTACATGCTGCAGCAGAACGTCAGGAAGGCGACGGCCTCGACGAGTTCTGCGACGGGACTCGTGCGCGGGATTTGGAAGGACGAGTCGGCGGTGGACCGGGCGCTGGCGGCGGCTGAGTCGGCGCTGCGAGGGGCAGAGAGGCAGCTGGAAATCGACACGGCCAACACTGCGCTGGACGCCGCGCTCAGAGGGTTGCGCCGCAGCGGCAAATACCCCGATCCCTACGACCTCCAGGCGGTCAACAACCTGCCCGACCCGTTCACGTTCCTGAACGGCTCGAAGGTGCGCACCGCGGCGGACTGGGACAGGCGTCGCGCCGAGATCAAGGACCTGGCTCAGGTACTACGAGTTCGGCTACATGCCGGCACGGCCACAGGCGTTGACAGCGATGTCGACCGACAACCCGAGCGGCGCGCTGCGCTCCCGGTCGATCGCCATCACGGTGCAGGACAAGGGGCGCGGCGCGTCGTTCACGCCGGTCCTGTTCCTGCCGCCGACGGGCTCGGCGCCGTATCCGGTGGTCGTGCAGCTGGACTTCCGGTCGTCTCCCAACGGCACGCCGAACCGGGCGTTCACGCAGGCCGGCTATGCGGTGTTGAGCATTCCGACCTCGGACAGCCCCGGCATGGGGAGCCCGGGCGTGGCCAGCGACGACGGCAACCACACGGGGGCTTTCTATACGCTCTATCCGTACGCGCTGGATCGGGACGGGAACGATCGCGGAGTGCTGCTGGCCTGGGCGTGGGGCGCCAGCCGCGGCGTCGATGCGTTGGAGTATCTGGCGGCGCACGACCCGTCGTACGCGAACCTGCTCGATCTGAAGAAACTGGTGGTGACCGGCTTCTCGCGCTGGGGCAAGGCGGCTCTGGTGGCCGGTTTCCTCGACGACCGCTTTCAGGTGACGGCCCCCGGCGGATCGGGCAGCGGCGGCGCCGCGCCCTATCGCTACGACTCGTTCGGCAACCGGCCGTTCCGGTCGGCGCCGTTCGGCAACGTGTATCCGTGGGGCCGCTCCACCGGCGCGGAGACGCTGGGCGATCACGTGCGGCACCAGACCCACAACTCGAACGAGATGATCCGGCGGTTTCTGAACGACGTCACGCCGGCGGCCGTCGAGCCGCGCATGTACGGGACCAGCACCTGGGGATATGGCGAGAGACTCCCGTTCGACCATCACGAGGTCGTCGCCGCAATTGCGCCGCGGGCGGTCATCATCGTCAACACCAATGACGACTACGCCGACAACGCCGAGGGCGATGCGATCGGGTACGAAGGCGCGAAGCCGGTGTACGCGTTTCTCGGCGCGCCGCAGAACCTGGCCCTGGACATCTTCATGGGCGGCGGCGGGCACTCTCTGAAGCCGTCGCAGTCGGCGAACATCGTCACCTTCGCGAACATGGTGTTCTCCGGCACGCCGCTATCCGACGACCTGAAGAAGCAGCTGACGACGGATCTGTACCTCGACGCCGGCACGTACGACACCTACTACGGCGGATTGAAGACGATGATGCCGTGGGCGGGCGTTGGCGGCCGCCGGCCGGGAGGGTTCTAGTCGGGGATCCAGAGCCCGGGGTAGCGGACCGGCGTGTTCCTCTGGATCTCCGTCATCACCGGGTCGGCCGGGAGCCGCTTCCAGAGGTCGATGTACTGCGGCCTGCCGTACGCGAGGCCCGCGAAGACCAGCGAGGCGTGGCGGACGGGCCAGTACTCGAAGAACATGACGTCGGCCGGCAGCGTCCACTTCGACTTGTCGGCGATGAACGGCACCATGAAGTCGAAGGCCTTCCTCAGGCCGCGGCCGTCGGGCAGCGTGAAGTTCCACAGGTTGTCGTCAGGGGTGGAGAGAATCTGGGCCACCGTGGCCAACTGGTCCAGCTGGAACAACGAGTAGCCATATGGCTTGCTGCGGCGCATCTCGAGCGGGAAGCTGCCGTCCTCGAACATCTGATTCGGCAGAAGCCACGTCTTGAAGCGTGTGCTTTCAAGACCTTGCCACACGGACCGGACGTCTGTAAACAGGATCCCACGATGGATGCGCCGAAACCGGGCGAACCCTGAAGGAAGGGGACCCTGCCGGTTGACGGGTCGCGCCGAACGCGCTACAGTCTTCGAGAATGCTCCGCGCCCTGCTTCCGGTCACCGGCACTACCGTCATCATGCGGAAGCGCATGAAGCACATGTGTCGCTGCCTGGAAGGTGGTGAGATGGCACGGGAGACATAGACCAAGTCTCACAACGAATTGCCAGAACCCGCCGATCAGGCTTCACAGCCGGTCGGCGGGTTTTTTTTTGGCATGGAGAACGAACGTGGCACGAGCGATTGACGTTGGCGTCCTCGGCGCGACTGGCGCAGTCGGGCAGCAGTTCATCGCGCGGCTCGAGCGCCACCCGTGGTTCAGACTGCGGTGGGTGGCGGCCAGCGGACGATCGGCAGGCCGCCGGTTCGGCGACCTGCCCTGGCGGTTGTCCACGCCGTGCCCGGACGCCGTGCGCGACCTCGTCGTGGGCGAGGCGCGTCCGGGTCGCGGGCCGCAATTGCTGTTCTCGGCGCTCGATGCTGCCGTCGCCGAAGGCCTGGAGCCCGAGTTCGCCGGAGCCGGCCACGTCATCGTCAGCAACACGCGCTGCTATCGCATGGACCCCACGGTGCCGCTGGTCGTGCCCGAGATCAACCCTGACCATCTCCGCCTGCTGCCCGGCCAGAGGGTCGCCCACGGCTGGAGTGGCGCGATCGTGACGAACCCGAACTGCTCGACGACCATCCTCGCGCTGGCGCTGGGCGCGCTCGCCGAGTTCGGTCTGCGCACGGTGATGGTCTCGACGCTGCAGGCCGTGTCCGGGGCCGGATACCCCGGTGTGGCGTCGCTGGACCTGCTCGGCAACGTGATCCCGTTCATCGACGGCGAGGAACCGAAGATCGAGTGCGAGGCGAACAAGATCCTCGGCCGGCTGGTGAACGGCCAGGTCGAGCCGCATCCCCTCGTCATCAGCGCCCAGGCGACCAGGGTGCCGGTGCTCGACGGGCATACGGAGCTGGTGTCGATCGCGTTCGAGAACTCGCCGTCGGTACGAGGAGATCCGCCGCGCGTTGCGCGGTTTCAGCGGCAGCCCCCAGCGGACGCAACTGCCGAGCGCTCCGGCGCAGCCAATTCAGCTCACGGACGAGCGCGATCGTCCGCAACCGCGCCTCGACGTCGCGGCCGGCGACGGAATGGCCGTGACCGTCGGACGCGTGCGCCCCTGCCCGGTGCTCGACTGGAAGATGGTCCTGCTCGGGCACAACACCGTTCGCGGCGCCGCGGGCGGAGCGCTCCTGAACGCCGAACTGCTGGTGGAGGCCGGGCTGGTCGCATAGGAACAACCATGAGTCAGACGAAGCCTGAACCCGGCCAGCACCACGCGGGGCCGCCGCGCAAGCAAGGCCTGTACAATCCCCGCTTCGAGCACGACGCCTGCGGCCTCGGGCTGGTGGTCGATATCGGCGGGAAGAGGTCGAACCAGATCGTTCGCCAGGCGCTGACCGTCCTTGCCAACCTGACTCACCGGGGAGCGCGCGGGGCCGAGCCCAACACCGGAGACGGCGCGGGAATCCTGATCCAGGTGCCGCACGCCTTCCTGCGCCGGAAGGCGGACCGCCACGGCTACAGCCTGCCTGGGCCCGGCCACTACGGCGTCGGGATGGTCTTCCTGCCGCCGGACGTCAACCACCGGCGCGCGATCGAGATCCACTTCGAGAAGATCGTCGCCTCCGAAGGGCAGCGCGTCATCGGGTGGCGGACGGTCAAGGTCAACAACGGAGCGCTCGGCAGGACGGCCAGACGGGCCGAGCCCAAGATGCGGATGATCTTCGTCGCCCGCAATCCGGCCATCGCCGACGACATGGCTTTCGAGCGCCGGCTGTACGTCATCCGCAAGCGCGCGGAGAACGAAATCCGCTACGGCGGCACGCTCGAAGGCGGCGAGTTCTTCTACATCGCCAGCCTGTCGCACAGGACGTTGATTTACAAAGGGATGTTCGTCTCCGACCAGCTGGAAGGCTATTTTCGCGACCTGGCCGAGCCGGACCTGGAGACGTCCCTGGCGCTGGTCCATTCGCGGTTCAGCACCAACACCTTCCCGAGTTGGGAGCTGGCTCATCCCTACCGGTATGTCGTCCACAACGGTGAGATCAACACCCTGCGCGGCAACGTCAACTGGCTGCGCGCGCAGGAGCACCTGCTCGAATCCGACCTCTTCGGCAGCGACATCAAGAAGGTCCTGCCGATCATGCAACCCGATGGCAGCGACACGGCCATGTTCGACAACTGCCTCGAGTTCCTGCTCCTGACCGGGCGGTCGCTTCCGCACGTCATGACGATGATGATCCCCGAGCCCTGGTCGCGTCACGAGGACATGGAGGACGAGAAACGGGCGTTTTACGAATACCACGCGAATCTGATGGAGCCCTGGGACGGCCCGGCGGCGATGGGTTTCACCGACGGCGTCATGATCGGCGCCGTGCTCGACCGCAACGGCCTGCGGCCGGCCCGCTACTACGTCACCACCGACGACCTGATCGTGATGGCCTCCGAGGTGGGCGTGCTCGAGATCCCGCCCGAGAAGGTGGCCTACAAGGGCCGCCTCGAACCGGGCAAGATGCTCCTCGTCGATACCGGCGCCGGGCGCATCATCAGCGACGAGGAGATCAAGCACGACCTGGCCTCCGCGTACCCCTACCGCGACTGGCTGGACAAGTACCAGGTGCGGCTGCAGGACATCGCCGACCCGAAGCCGGAGGATCGTGCCGCGGCGCGATCCGGCCAGGTTGATCGAACAGCCAGCGGGCGTTTGGCTATACCGACGAAGAGTTGAAGATGCTGGTGGCTCCGATGGCCCGGAACGGCATCGAGCCGCTCGGCGCGATGGGCAACGACTCGCCCCTGGCCGTGCTCTCGAACAAGCCCAAGCTCCTCTACAGCTACTTCAAGCAGCTGTTCGCGCAGGTCACCAACCCGCCAATCGACGCGATTCGCGAGGAAATGGTCATCTCGACCGAGGTCTTCGTCGGCGCCGAGAGCAACCTGCTCAAGCCCACCCCGCAGAGCTGCCACCAGATTCGTCTCGACTACCCGTTCCTGACGAACAAGTCACTGGCGAAGATCCGCCACAACCGCATCCCGGGCTTTGCCATCACCACGCTCCCCATTCTGTTCGAGGCGGGCACCGGCGGCGCCGGCCTGGCGCTGGCGCTCGACGAGCTGTTCCAGGCCGCGGATGCGGCGATTGCCCGCGGTGTTCAATCTCATCATCCTGTCCGACCGCGGCGTGGACAAGGAACATGCGCCGATCCCGGCGCTGCTGGCGGTTTCCGGTCTGCACCATCACCTCATCGGCCAGGGAACCCGGACCCAGGTCGGCCTGATCCTTGAAAGCGGCGAGCCGCGCGAAGTGCACCACTTCGCCGCGCTGATCGGCTATGGCGCGACGGCCATCAATCCGTACCTGGCCTTCGATTCGCTCGAGGACATGATTCCCCAGGGGGTCATCGCCGACCTGATCGTACAAGCAGGCCGTCAAGAACTACATGAAGGCGGCCGTCAAGGGGGTCGTCAAGACCATCTCGAAGATGGGGATTTCGTCGATTCAGAGCTATTGCGGCGCGCAGATCTTCGAGGCGCTCGGCATTCACCAGAGCGTGATCGACAAGTACTTCTCCTGGACCCCATCCCGCATCGGCGGGATCGGGTTGGACGTCATTGCGGAGGAAGCCGAGCTGCGCCACGCCGAGGGATACCCGGGACGCCTCTCAACGGCCGCGACCTCGAAACCGGCGGCGAATACCAGTGGCGGCACGACGGCGAATTTCACCTGTTCAACCCGGGCACCATCCACACCCTGCAGCAGGCCTGCCAGACGGGGAATTACGGACTGTTCAAGCAGTACTCGCAATCGGTGGACGAGCAGACCACCCAGCTTGGGCACCCTGCGCGGCTTGCTCGAGTTCAAGTTCGCGGCCAACGCCGATCCCGCTCGAGGAAGTCGAGCCGGTGGATTCGATCTGCCGTCGCTTCAAGACGGGCGCCATGAGCTACGGCTCGATCAGCCAGGAGGCGCACGAGGCGCTGGCGATCGCGATGAACCGCATCGGCGGCAAGAGCAACACCGGCGAAGGCGGCGAAGACCCGGCGCGCTACCGCGCGCTGCCGAACGGCGATTCGAAGCAGAAGCGCCATCAAGCAGGTGGCCTCGGGGCGCTTTGGCGTGACCAGCGAGTACCTGGTCAATGCCGACGAACTCCAGATCAAGATGGCGCAGGGAGCCAAGCCGGGCGAAGGCGGGCAACTGCCCGGCCGCAAGGTCTACCCCTGGATTGCCAGGACCCGCCATTCGACGCCGGGCGTGGGGCTGATCTCGCCCCCGCCGCATCACGACATCTACTCGATCGAGGATCTGGCCGAACTGATCCACGACTTGAAGAACGCCAACCCGGAGGCGCGGATCAACGTCAAGCTGGTCTCCGAAGTCGGCGTGGGCACCATCGCGGCCGGCGTCGCCAAAGCCCATGCGGACGTGGTGTTGATCAGCGGATACGACGGCGGAACCGGCGCTTCGCCGGTCAGCAGCATCAAGCATGCCGGTCTGCCCTGGGAACTGGGCGTGGCCGAAACCCACCAGACCCTGGTCTTGAACAACCTGCGCGACCGGATTGTCGTCGAAACCGACGGGCAGCTGAAGACCGGCCGCGACGTGGTGATCGCCGCCCTGCTCGGCGCGGAGGAATTCGGGTTCGCGACCGGGCCGCTGATCACGCTGGGCTGCGTCATGATGCGGGTCTGCCACCTCGACACCTGCCCCGTGGGCGTGGCGACGCAGAACCCCGAACTGCGCAAGAACTTCACCGGCGACCCGCAGTCGGTGGTCAACTTCATGCGCTTCATCGCCCAGGAGATGCGCGAGTTGATGGCCCACCTGGGCTTCCGCTCCGTCGACGAGATGGTCGGCCGCGCAGATCGGCTCCAGGTGCGCGACGCCATCGATCACTGGAAAGCCAGAGGCCTGGACTTCTCCGAACTCCTGTATCGCCCGGACCTGGAGGATGAGGAGCCCCAGCCCAAGACCCAACAGGATCACGGCCTGGAGGACACGCTCGACAACCGGCTGCTGCTGGAGTTCTGCCGGCCGGCGCTCGAGAAGGGCCAGCCGGTCAGCGCGGACCTGCCCATCCGCAACGTCAACCGCGTGGTCGGGACCATGGTCGGGCAGCGAAATGACCCGCCGCTACGGAGCCGACGGCTTGCCCGAGGACACGATCCGCCTGCACTTCACGGGGTCGGCCGGGCAAAGCTTTGGCGCGTTCATCCCGAGCGGGATGACGCTGCTGCTCGAGGGCGATTCCAACGATTATCTCGGCAAGGGTCTCTCGGGCGGGAAAATCATCGTCTTATCCGCCGGCAGGCTCGACGTTCGTGGCCGAAGACAGCATCATCATCGGGAACGTGGCCTTGTACGGCGGCACGAGCGGCGAGGCCTATATCCGCGGCAAGGCCGGCGAACGCTTCTGCGTCCGCAACAGCGGCGTCGACGCGGTGGTGGAAGGCGTCGGCGACCATGGCTGCGAGTACATGACCGGCGGGCGCGTGGTGGTTCTGGGCCCGACCGGGCGGAACTTTGCCGCGGGGATGTCGGGCGGGATCGCGTACGTCTTCGACGAGAAGGGCGACTTCGACCAGCGCTGCAACCAGGACATGGTCACGCTGCGGAAACTGACAGACCCGGCAGAAACCGCGGCGGTGAAAGCCATGATTCAGCGCCATGCCGAGTTCACCGGGAGCGCCCCGGCCATCCGCGTTCTCGCCGCCTGGGACGACGCCGTGCCGAGATTCGTCCGCGTCGTCCCGAACGACTACGAGCGGATGATGGAGGCCTTCAGGGAGGTCGAAGCGGAAGGCCTGAGCGGCGAGGAGGCCGCCATGGCTGCCTTTGAACTGAACAAGAACGACAGTGCCCGCGTCGGCGGGAACTAGGCAGGTTCGCAGGAAGGACGTTGCGATGGCGAAACCGACAGGCTTCATGGAATTCCGCCGCGAACTGGCTCCCGACCGCGCGCCACAGGAGCGCGTCATGGACTGGCGCGAATTCCACCTGCCGCTGCCCGACGAGAAGCTGACGCAGCAGTGTGCGCGCTGCATGGATTGCGGCGTCCCGTTCTGTCACACGGGCCTCATTCTCAATGGAATGGCGTCGGGCTGCCCGATCAACAACCTCATCCCAGAGTGGAACGACCTGGTCTACCGCGGTCTGTGGCGTCAGGCGCTCGACCGCCTGATGAAGACCAACAACTTCCCGGAGTTCACCGGACGGGTCTGTCCCGCACCCTGTGAAGGCGCCTGCACGCTGGGAATCACCGACCCGGCGGTGACGGTCAAGACCATCGAGCAGGCCATCGTCGAAAGGGGCTTCGCTGAAGGCTGGATCGTCCCGACGCCACCCTCGACGCGCACCGGAAGAAAGGTCGCCATCGTCGGTTCAGGCCCGGCAGGGCTGTCCTGCGCCGATCAACTCAACAGGGCCGGCCACTCCGTCACGGTCTTCGAGCGCGCCGACCGCCTGGGCGGATTGCTGACCTACGGCATCCCGAGCATGAAACTCGACAAGGCCGTCGTCAAGCGCCGCGTCGATCTGATGGCCGCCGAGGGCGTCAAGTTCGTCACCAACACCGAGGTCGGTAAGAACTACCCCGTCGACAAACTGCTCAAGGGCTTCGACGCGGTCGTACTGTGCGGCGGTGCGACCAGGCCTCGGGACCTGCCGGTGGAGGGCCGCCAGTTGCTCGGCATCCACTTCGCGATGGAGTTCCTGCACGGCAACACCAAGAACCTGCTGGACCAGGAACACGGCGACGTGCAGAGCCCGGACGCCTTCACCTATCCGTTCATCTCCGCCGAGGGCCGCGATGTGATCGTTATCGGCGGCGGCGACACCGGCACCGACTGCGTCGGCACGGCGCTCCGGCGCAACTGCCGCAGCCTGGCCCAGCTCGAAATCGTGAGTCGCCCGCCCGACGAACGCCAGACGAACAACCCCTGGCCGGAGTGGCCCAGGGTCTACACGCTCGACTACGGCCAGGAGGAATACCAGGCTCTCTACGGGAGCGACCCGCGCGAGTATTCCGTGGCGACCACGCGCTTCGTCGGGGATGAGAACGGCCACGTCGAGGCAGTCGAGACGGTTCAGGTGGCATGGGTCGAGGATGCGGACGGACGCCTGAGACCGCGCGAAATCCCCGGTTCCGAACGAAGCCGACCCGCCCAACTGGTGCTGCTCGCGCTGGGCTTCCTCGGCCCGGACGAAGCGCTGCTTGGCGCCCTGGGCGTTTCGCGCGACGAGCAGAGCAACGCGAAGGCCGACTACGGCAAGTTCGGCACCAGTCTGCCGGGCGTCTTCGCCGCCGGCGACATGCGCCGCGGACAGAGCCTGGTGGTCTGGGCGATCAACGAAGGCCGAGGCGCCGCCCGCGAATGCGACCGCTACCTGATGGGCGAAACCAGCCTGCCGTAGGTGTCCCAAGGGCGATCGAACGTCCCACCCAATCGTCGCCACCAGTCTGACAGTTAGTGATTAACTTCTGGACATTAGTGTTTAATTATGCATAATGAATCACTAATCAAGACTTGTTAACGACACGCACGGCTTGTTCTGTCGTTCGTGTGCTGGCGGCTAGACCTCTGGGGCGGGGCTGTCGAGCCGCTGGCTGATGTCGAAGGGGGGCACGTGACTGGAGCGGTGACGCCGACGGTACCGGTGGATCCTGGAAGTACCGCCTGGATGCTCGTGAGTTCCGCGATGGTGCTGCTGATGGTGCCGGGCCTTGCGCTCTTCTATGGCGGCCTCGTCCGACGCAAGAACGTGCTGGCCACGATGCTCTACAGCTTCGCGGCGATGGGCGTCATCGGGGTGCACTGGGTCGTCATCGGCTACGCGCTGGCGTTCGGCCGGAGTCTGGGCGGCTGGATTGGCTGGGACCCGTCGCTCATCGGCCTGGCCGGCCTGCCCTACACGCGAGACTTCGCCGACAAGGCGATCCCGGAGCTCGTCTTCGTCATGTTCCAGGGCAAGTTCGCCATCATCACTCCGGCTCTCATCAGTGGCGCGGTCGCCGAGCGGATGAAGTTCTCGGCGTTCGTCTGGTTCGTCGCGCTGTGGACGACGTTCGTGTACTGCCCGCTCGCGCATTGGGTCTGGGCATCGGGCGGCTGGCTCTACGAGTACGGCGTGCTGGATTTCGCCGGCGGGACGGTCGTCCACATCTCCTCTGGCTTCTCCGCGCTGGTCCTCGCGATGCTCGTCGGCCCGCGGCGTGACTATCGGCCAGGGCGGTCGGCGATCCTTCCCCACAACCTGACGCTGACGCTGCTCGGCGCCGGGCTGCTGTGGTTCGGCTGGTTCGGCTTCAATGCCGGCAGCGCGGTCGCCGCCGAGCATCCGGTGGCGGGCCACATCGCGGGCCTTGCATTCGCCACGACGCAGACGGCGGCGGCGGCTGGAGCGCTGACCTGGCTTCTCATCGAGTGGTGGCACCAGCGGCGGCCGACGAGCCTGGGGCTGGTCTCGGGCATCCTGGCCGGCCTGGTGGCGATCACGCCTGCCGCCGGCCACGTGATTCCCGCAGCGGCCCTCGCCTTCGGGGCCCTCGGCGCGGCCGCCTGCTACGGCGCGGTGCAGATGAAGCAGCGCTTCACGTACGACGACTCGCTGGATGCCTTCGGGGTCCATGGTGTGGGTGGCCTCGTGGGCGCGCTGCTGACCGGCGTGTTCTGCTTCATGCCGGTGGCGGGGCTCGCGGCGGGCGGAGGCGGCGCTCAGCTTATCAAGCAGGCGGTCGGAGCCGCGGTCGCGATCGTCTTCGCGACGTTCGGCACGTTCCTCATCGCCCGCGTCCTCGAGGCGACCATCGGCCTGCGCACGTCGGACGAACAGGAGCGCGACGGCCTTGACGTCACCATTCACGGCGAGCGCGCGTATCACAATGTCGTCGCCTCCTGAGCAACCGCCATGAAGCTCATCATCGCCATCATCCGTCCCGAACGGCTCGAGGCCGTTCAGCAGCAGTTGCAGAGCGTGCTCGACGAGGAAGACCACTACCGGCTCACCGTGGAGACGGTCGAGGGTCACGGCCGGCAGGAAGGGGAGGTCGAGATCTACCGTGGCCAGCGCCTGCGAGCGAACCTGGTCGAGAAGCTCAAGCTGACACTCGGCGTGAACGAGGCCTACGTCGAGAAGGCGATCGGCGCCATCCTCTCCGGCGCCCGGACCGGGCAGGTGGGCGACGGGAAGATCTTCATCGCGCCGCTGGACGACTGCGTCCGCATCCGGACTGGCGAGCGAGGCGCCAGCGCGATCTGAGCGTTCGTGCGGCGGGCCGGCGCGAGGTCGGCGCTCTTCCTCACTGTCGCTCGAAGCGCACCTCGCGGCGAACCGTCGAACGACCATCGGCGGCGGCGATCTCGAGAAGGGTCCTGACCCGGTGCGAGCGTCGAGACGGGAAGCACGACGCGGTGGTCGCGGAACTCGTCGCTGCGACGCACGTCCTACGGATGCTCCCGGAGCCACACCGGTTCGGCCGCCCCGATGTCGCCGAGGTCGATCGCCTTGAAGGTCCGAATCGTCTGCGGCTGCCCGTCTTCGAGGATTGTGAAGTCCGCGGCGGTGAGGCCTCGGTACCGGCTGCCTGTTCCGGTCGAGCACCGAGACATGGAGCACGACGGCTTCGGCGACGGCGCCGAAGGTCGGTGGAACCTGCTGCGCCAGCAGGCCGGATCCAAGAGCCGCAGCGACCAGGCTGACGGCGACGACAGCCGGAGCTTTAGGAGCCATGGCGTGGAGTCCGCGCCGCGAGTTCCGCCTCCAGGCAGAGGAGAACACACGGCATCGTCCGCGCCCTCGAGCGCTATGGCACGATGCGGAAGGCGACGAGGCGCCTTGCACGCTCGGATCCAGCGGAGGCATCGCACTGAACCAGGTAGTCCCCGACCGAGAGTGGCGAGAGCGGAACCTCTCCAATCGCTGCTCGAACCGGCCCGTCGTGCCCAATCGAGAACGCCAGCGGCACAGGCATCGGCTGACCTCGCCGGTCGAGCAACTGAGCCGACACGGCTTCGACGGCGGCTCCCACGGGCAACACGACGCGCAGCCGCTCGGTTCGCCTGAACCTCGGTTGGACCGTGGGCGCAAACGGCGCCCTGGCGGCGGTCGCGCGGAAGAACTGGGGACTCCCGGTGGACTCGCCGGAGCCTGCTGGGCCCTTCAGGCGCGCCGTCACCGGTGCCTCCAACACACCGCTGGAGCGGGCGTCCCTGTGAACCCGCACGACGTACTCGCCATCAGGGGCCAGTGGGTATTCCGACAAGTAGACAGAGAACGAGCGGGCGGACGACGACAGCGTCGCCGTGGCACTGGCAGCGTTCCTCCCCGTGGAATCGACGAGCGTGATCGCCAGGGACTGGTTCTCGCTCCACTCCGGTTGGCGTGCGGCTTCTCCGTCCAGTTCTCCCGCCACCCAGGCGACGGGAGGCGCGTCCTGGCTTCCCCGGCTCTGCGTCCGGCCACCCGTACCCCGCGGCGATTCGCACCGACTGCCGCGCTTCTTCGCCATCCAGCTGCCGGAGCGCCCGCTCGCGCGTCTCGGCGTCAGGGTCCGGCATCGCGGCCGCTCCCTTGGCGAGTTCGGCACGCTCCCCGGCGGTCGGCGCGAGGTAGCCGCGGCGCGCACGCAGCTTCACACCCGGTCGCTTCACCTTCACGTCGATCTTCCGGAACGTGCCGTCCATCTTGGTGTTACTCGGGTAGTAGCCGAGCAGGTAGTAGGACGCCAGGTCCTCGTTGATCCGCCGAAGGGCCGGCGTGACGCTGTTGCTGTTGATCACGGCGATGCCGTCCGTGGCGGTTGCCAGCGTGATGAGCGAGTCGCCGCGCCGGTTCATCGTCCCTTCGACGGTCAGGCCGCGGATGTCGATCGGGTAGAACGTGACGCCGTTGCGATTGGCCTCGTCGAGCATCAGGCGGAAGTCGCGGACGTTGTCGAGGCGCGAGAGCATCATGCGGTCGCGCTCGCATCGCTCGTAGGCGAGGTTGCCGCGCGAGTCGCCGGCCGGGTCCATCCTGCCGGGGATCCTCCCGATGCCTTGCGGCGATAGCACTCGGCCCTGGAGTGGCCTCGCGAGGCGCTCGTCCGGCCGGTAGAGTTCCCATCCCTCGCTGACCACGAACACCGCCTTGCGCCCCTCGCGCAGTGCGCCAAGCCAGGCGGCGAGTCCCCGCAGCGTGTCGAGCAGCCTCATCTCGCGGCGCCGGGCGACCATACCGATGAAGATGTCCCGCTCCGAGGGGGCCGCGTAACAGGCGTCGTACCTGTCTTTCGGCCTCGTCGGCAAGACCATCGACGAAACGCCTCTGCCACTCCGCCCCCGACAGCAGGAATTCGTCGAAGCGCGACGGCCGCCGCGTGAAACGCAGCGACGAGAATCGACATCTCGGGGTGCATGACCGCGACCAGGTCGTCCTCGCCGATGCTGCGGTGGAGGAACATCGTCAGTTCGCGGCCAACCGATTGCGGGTCGTAGGTAGGCGCGGCCGATTTGTCGTCCTTCCGGTAACCCTCGGTGTTCAGCGTGTCGAAGAGCACGACGAACAGGCGGTTGCGGAGGTCGGCGACGGCGTCCTGTGCCTCTAAGTCCGAGCGAGGCTCCGTGCGCTCGAACTCGGGCACCGGCACGCGGGAGACGACGTGCTCGAAGGACCCAATCTTCTGCAGCACGCCGTTCTCGTAGACCTCGAAGTCGTTCTGCCCGAGATCGAGGACCGGACCGCTGCTGGTCGTCGCGTGGACATCCACGCGCACCAGGTTGACGCTGGCCCGGAACGGAGGCTGCGCCTGGCCGCCCGACGGAGGCTGCTCCACGGCGAGGACGGCCTCCGGCACCACGCTGGTGTCCGGCTGGTCTCGTTGCACGGCGAGTACCGCTGCAGTCACAACGACGGCAAGCGTCGCCGCCATTGCCAGACTCAGCAGTGATGACGCGGCCCTGTTGAACAGTCACAACAGTGAATCAACTGCCAGCGATTGCGTCCTACCTTCGCTGAAAACGCAGATCGCTTCGTGCCGTGAGACTGCCGGCGCGACCCTATTTGAACAGCCGTGGCGCGAAGTCGTTGAGGGTACTCGCGCCAGTTGATCCAGGTGTGGCCGCCGCCCGTCTCGTGCAGCGTGAACTTGATGGCGTACTTGTTCAGCGTGTCCTTCAGCTGACCGGAGTTCTTGGCCACGAAGTCCTCGCGGCCGTAGGCGTAGTAGACCAGCTTGAACGCCTTGGCGCCGCGTTTCAGCGCCGCGTCGTTCGCCTTCTCATACGCCTCACCGCCGCCGCTGATCGAGAAGACCCCGATGTAATGGAACAGCTCCGGGTGCGTCAGGCCGTTCTGAATCGTGTGTCCCCCGCCCATCGAAAATCCCGCCATCGCACGGTTGGCGGGGGTCGGCAGCGTGCGGAAGTGGGCGTCGATGTAGGGAATGACGACCTTCAGGAAGTCGTTCGTGAAATCCGGATTCTGGAGCATGTTCGCCGGGGTCGCCCCCGGGCCTGCTGCCGGGCGGTCGGGCGTGTGCCCGTCCGGCATCACGATAATCATCGGCCTGGCCTTGCCGGCGGCGATCAGGTTGTCCAGGATGTTGTTGGCGCGGCCGACCGTCGCCCAGCTGTCGATCGCTGTCGCCGGCGCCGTGCACGAGGTAGAACACCGGATAGGCCTTCTTGTCCTTCTCGTATCCGGGCGGCGTGTAGACGTGCATGCGGCGCATCGCCCCGAGCGGCTCGGACCAGTAGTCGATCCTCGCGACCTGTCCGTGCGGGATGTTCGGGTGGAACGTCTGGAAGTCGCCCGCCGGTCCTTTCACCTCGACCAGCGAGTCGATGTTCGACCGCTCCAGCGAGAACTCGCGCGCCGCCGGGATCCGGCTGGCGCACACCGTTCACGTAGAAGAAATACCGATAGGTGTCCGGAGCCAGCGCCTTCTCGGTCGTGACGCTCCACAGCCCTTTGCTGTCCTTGCTCATCGCGCGCCCGCTCCCGCCCATGAAGGAGTTGGGCGCGATGTCGTCGTTATCGCTGCTGCCCAGGCTCACGGTGGTGGCGTCAGGGGCGCAGAGACGGAACGTGACGCGGCCGTCTGGCAGGGGCTCCGGCGAGACGTAGCTGGCCGCGCCGAAGCCTCCCGGCGCCGAGCAGCGGTTCGGGTCTCGCTGCTGAAGCCCGCCTCGCGCGCCGGGCGCCCCCGGCGCCCCGGTTGGCGGTGGCGGCTGCTGTGCCAGGACCGCGACGGTGGTCAGGACCGCCGCGGCCCACGTGGTGACGATCGTCGCGATGCGGTTCATGGGTCGTGTTCCTTCGGAGATGCCGGCAGGGTCCAGGCCGGAACCTCGATGATTCCGGCCTGGGATCGGGTCAACGGTGACGACGGGTCGTGCGGACCGTAGGCTAGCGCTTCTGGCTGGGGCTGTCGTCGGCGGCCAGGTCGCCCATCGCGTACTGGATGCCGGCGGTGATGTGCTCCAGCATCACCTTGATGGAGTAGATCTTCTCGTTGTGGCCGTGAGCCTCGTAGAACACGCGGCCCTTGCCTTCACGACGAATCCAGCTCAACCCGTAGTCGTCGTCCTCGCGCGGGAAGTCCTGCTTGGCCTTCTCGGTTCCGCTCATCTTGGCGAAATCGATGCTGGTCAGCACGCGCAGGTTGGCGCGCGAGTAGGAATCGGCGTTGACGCTGAACGTGTAGGTCTCGTCGTCGAGCGAGAAGGGCATCGCATTCACGAACATCTTGGTCAGCGGGCTCTTCGGGTCGTCGATCTTGTATTCGATGTGCGTCGGATCGAGCCAGTGCCACTTGAAGTAGCCGCCAATCATCCGGTTGAAGTCGGGCCACGTGGCCATCTGGGTATCGCGGCCCGGACGCCCCTGCGCGGGCGCGGCCGGCCCTCCGCGGCCTGCCCCCGCCGCTCCGGCGCGGGGCGCCGGCGCTGGCATCAGGCTCGCGTAGCGAGCGGCGAAGCCGTTGCCACTGATCTTGCCGGTCGCGTCCGTGTCCATCTTGTCGAACCAGACGCCAGCCAGGGTGCTCATCTCGGCAGCATCCAGCTTCGCGTCGCCGTTCTTGTCGCCCTGGGCGATCATCTGCGTGGCCAGCGCAGCCCCGGCAGGAGGCGGAGGCGTCGCGGGCGCTGCGGGCGCCGCCGGTGCGGCCGCGCGGGCCCCGCCGGGAGCCGCGCCTTGATTCGCATGATAGGAGTCAGCCGCCGCGTGCACGCCGACGAGCCCCTTGCCGCCCCGCACGAACTCGAGCAGTGCAGCCTTGCGGGACGCCGTGGCGGCGGGATCGTCACGTTCGTCCAGGAACGCACCCGTGGTGTTGTTCAGGAACACCAGGTCGAAGTTGGCGAGGTTCTTGGAATTGATGTCGGCCGGGTCGTAGGTAATCGTCGTGGTCCACGCCTTCGTCTTTGTGCCCAGCTCCTCGACCGTCCTGTCGACCAGGGGAATGCAGGTGTGCACGAACCCGGAGCACGCCGACAGCACCAGGACCTTGCGCGCTTTCTTGGCCTTGGCCGGGGCCGACGAAGGCAGCGCGGCCTGCATGTTCGCGACATCCGTGTCCTTCGCCTGACGACGCATCCTCCCGTTGGCGCCGAACCCGGTGGCGCTCGGCGGTGCGGCTGCCAGAGCGGCGGTGATGGCCGTGGTCAGCTGCTCCTGCGTGACCGAACCTGTCTTGGCGGCATCGGCCGCCGCGAACCATTTCATGAACGCCGCGTTCCACTCCGCCCGCGAGACAGCGCCGTCTTTGTCCGTATCGACCGCGCTCAATATGCTCGCTGCGACATTGCCGCCACCCCGACCGCCAGGCGCAGGCGCCTGCCCCTGGATCGGCTGGGCCGACAATACGGCAAACGCGACTGCGCCCATTCCCAACACACGACCGACGACGAACAAAGTCCGACCATTTCTCGAGAACATGTGCCTCCTCCGCGGTGCTGCGCTGATTATCCTTCCCGGCTGCCTGAAGTCAGACGGAGTGTGCCCCGCCCACGCGGGGAAGTCAATGGAAGCTTGCTCTTTGCATGATATAGTGCCTCCCGCTGAGGACGCTCGAGGAGGCCATGTCCATGAAGAACGTCAGCCGTCGAGATTTCATCAGGAACTCCGGCGCCGCGCTGGCTGGCGCTGGCGTGCTTTCAACTTCGCGGAGCAGCGTGTGGGCACAGGTTCCAGGCGCCAACGACAGGGTTCGGGTGGCGATCGTGGGAGTGCGGAAGAAGGGCATCGAGCATATAAAGGCGTTTGGCGAAACTCCGGGCGTCCAGATCGCGGC
Source organism: uncultured Acidobacteriota bacterium (assembly GCA_963784455.1). Classification (GTDB taxonomy): domain Bacteria; phylum Acidobacteriota; class Vicinamibacteria; order Vicinamibacterales; family Fen-181; genus FEN-299. Next base: position 185,964 of record CAWARN010000009.1, read on the forward strand.
CCTGTGCGATTGCGACACCCAGTTCCTGGACCTGGAGGTCAAGAACCTCAAGGCCCGGAATCAGACGGTGGCCCCGTACGTCGATATCCGCCGGGTGCTGGATGACAAGAATGTCGACGCGGTGATTCTGTCGGTTCCGGATCACTGGCACGCGCTGATGACGGTGTGGGCCTGCCAGGCGGGAAAGCACGTCTACGTCGAGAAGCCGGCCGTCCTACAGCATCTGGGAAGGGCGGCAGATGGTGGAGGCGGCGCGCAAGTACAACCGGGTGGTGGCTGTCGGTTCACAGGAACGGTCCGACACCGGCTTGCTGGCGTTTGCCGCGCACCTCAAAGAAGGCAGTCTGGGTAAGGTCCGCTACGCCCGGGCCATCTCCTACGGCCTGCGCGAGAGCATCGGGAAGGCCAACGGTCCGCAGCCGATTCCGGCGACGTGTGACTACAACCTGTTCCAGGGCCCCGCTCCCTTGACACCACTCATGCGCCAGACCCTGCACTACGAGTGGCATTGGTTCTGGCCCACCGGCACCGGCGAAATCGGCAACCTCGGCGGCCATGTCCTGGATGATTGCCGCTGGATCGTCGGCCTCAACGATCTTCCGCGGCGCGTGATCAGCCTGGGCGGCCGTTTTGGCTACGATGACGATGGGGAGACGCCCAACACCCAGATCGCCTACTACGACTATCCGGAGGTCCCGGTGATCTACGAGGTTCGGGGATTACCGGCCAAGCGGGGCGTCAACTGGATGGACCAGTATCGCGGCGTTCGTTTTGGCATCATCATCCAGTGCGAGAACGGGTACTTCGCCGGCGGCCGCGGCGGAGGTTGGACCTACGACAACAAGGACAAGAAGCTCAACCAGTTCCCAGGTGATGGCGGCGGGACGCATCATCTGAACTTCATCGACGCGGTGCGGAGCGGCAAGCCGGGGAATGTGCGCGCCAGCATGCGCGAAGGTCACGTGTCCGCCGCGCTTTGTCACATGGCCAACATCTCCTACCGGCTTGGCAAGAGACAATCCGTCCAGGAGACCAACGCCACGGTGGCGAGCCGCGAACTGCTCAAAGAGTCGTTCGACCGGCTGGTGCCTCACCTGGAGGCGAACGGTATCGACCTGGCCGGGACTCCGATGACGGTGGGCCCCACATTGAACTGGGACGGTCCGGCTGAGAAGTTCCAGGGCGAGCATGCCGACTGGGCCAACATGCTGCTCAGGAGAGATGGCCGGGCGCCATTCTTGGTGCCCGAGAAGGTCTGATCGGCATTGAGCAGCCGGACACATCGAACCGGCCCCCGGTGATCGCCGCCCGGCTACGGCGTCTGGTCTGCAAGTCCGCTTGGCAGAATCAGCGGAACAACAACGGCGCCAGCTGGCTGATGTGCATCCGCCAGGTGATCCACGTGTGCGCTCCGTGGGTTTCCAGCCAGCGCGTGTTGAACCCGATCTTCTGGATCACGTCGAAATCCACCTTCGCGCCGTCGCGGGCGAAATCTGTGTCACCGGCGCTGACCCAGTACAGCTTCACCACGCCGCCAGCCTTCAGGGCGTTCAGGGCCTTCAGGGCCGGCTCGTCGAAGAGCGGGCGCGAGCTGAAGAGACCGATGTAGCCGAACAGCCTGGGGTAGTGATTCGTCGCAATGACAACGGGACCGCCGCCCTGGGACAGTCCGACAATGGCCCGGCTCTCCGCCCTCGCGATCCACGCGGTAGTTCTTCTCGACGAACGGGATCAGGTCTTTGACCAGGCTCTCCCCGATGGCGGTGTGGCCTTCGTTGAGGGGCCAGTTCGGAGTGGCGCGCTGGGTTCTGCCGGCCGGCTGCGGACCCGCCGGAGGAGCCTCCGTCTCTCGGGCCAGGAGGGCATAGCCGGGAGCCGCCCACTGCCTGGGGTTGATGTTCTGCATGACGACGATCATGGGCCTGGCCTTGCCCTGAGCGATCAGGCCGTCCATGATTTGCGGAAGCCGTCCCAGGCTGGTCCAGGCATCCTCATCGGCGCCGCCCCCCGGATGCAGATAGAGAACGGGGTAGCGGCCAGCGCCGCTTTCATAGCCCGGGGGGGTATAGATATACGCGCGGCGCGTCATCTTCAGCGACGTTGCCGGGTACCACACCTGGTGCAGGAACCCATGAGGGATGCCCGGATTGTGCGCGTAGATCGCGGACGCCGGTCCCGGAATGATGAAGATGCTCGATAACCGCTGTCCGTCGCGGTAGTTGTCCACATTGGTCGGGTCGAGCGTGCGGACGCCATCCACGGTGAAGGTGTAGCTCCACAGTTCAGGCGCCAGCGGGCCAACCGTCGCCGACCAGACTCCCTGGTCGTCCTTCTTCATCGGAACACTGTTCTCGCCTTCCCAATCGCCGTTAAGGATCACCTCAGTCGCTTTTGCGGCGGCCAGGCGAAACGTGACGCGGTGATCGGGTTGGATGTCGGGTGAAACGATGGGGCGCCTCTGGGGTGCCTGCGCCGCGGTCGCCTGTCCAGACAGCGTCGCTGGCGGAATCCCCAACGAGACCGCCACGCTTGCGAGCAATGCCATTCGGGATGGCGTCATGAGTGAACTCCTCCTACCTGACGTATCCGCGTTCGCGGTAGTACTTCATCGCCCCCGGATGCATCGGGATCACCGTGCTGACCGCGACGGTCTGCGGATCGTAATACCAGGGTTCGAGCTGCACCTGGAACAGCTGGCGATGTTCGTCAAGGGCTTTGGCCACCGCGTAGGCGAAATCGTCCGGCGCTTCGTCGCGGACATAGATGAGGTGATTGGGGCGCATCACCGTGGGAATCGGCCGGTCCACGCCGCGGAAGAGCGCCAGGGGGATGGTGGCGCGTTCGTAGCCGGGTTGTTGCGCCAGTTTCACCAGCAGCGGCTCCTCCATATCGAGGAACACGAGATCGTTGAGTTGGCTGGCCTCATACCACGAGCGCTGTTCCGGCGTGTTCGCCAGCAGACCCGTGCCGATGAAGACGTCTCCCGATGCGCGCTTCTCGCGCGAGACCCTGCCGGGTCCCGTACCTTGGGGCGGCATGACGCCGCCGCCCTTGGACTTGAGTTCATCGACCGTGATGCCGTAGTAGTCGAAAATGATGTTGTTGCTTCCGACAATCCACGTGGGTTCGGCGCGACCCTTGATCTGCCTCAGGTTGGTGATGCCGGACTTCTTGCTTGCCGCCGCAATCATGTACGTCGAGGTTCGCACGACGGCGACCACGCGGTAGTTCCGGCGCTGTCGCTTGTCCTGTGCGTAGGCTCCCGTGCCGTTCCACGCGTCGATCAGATTGGATTCGCTGGTGGCGCTGATATCCGGCACGGCGTCGGGAGGCGGTTCGATGTATTCGGCATTCTCTTCCGCGCCGGGAGGCATCACCGGCTTGGTCTTGTCGCCCATTTGCCGCGGTCCAAAGGTCGACCAGCAGACCCAGCAGACGGTCGTCCGATAGCCGTAGTAGCTCAGCGCGTCCGCCGTGACTTTCGCGAGGATGCCCCAAGGGCAGGCCTTGCAGGCGCCGGCGAACACCGGAGTCTTGGCCGCGATGGTAGCGGATACGCTAGCCTGGCCGCTTCCAGCAGGACTTTGGCCAAGTCCTGAGCTCAGGACGAGCGCTGAAGCCAGCATCAGCGACAGGATGAAACCGAGAGCGATGGAACGCATGCGCCTCTCCTCGCGACATCATCGCGCGTCGCACTCCGCCGAAGTCGTCGGGACCGGGTCAGATTGTGTGCTGAAGACACAGACGGCGTCCAGCGGGCGGGTCGCACGTCGCTCACAGCCATGTCGGTGGCTGCTCTGGATCCTCACCGCGGAACAGGATCCTGACCGCGTCCGGCTTGTGCTCGGCCGTCCACAGCGGGCCATTGAGCAAGCTCGCCTTGGCCCACACTTCGCCATCCACCGCCCTCGAGGTGACGACGGACGCCTGCGCCACGACCTGCAGCGGCCAACCGGTGCGCGGATCGACGATGTGCGAATACATCTTCCCGTCCGACCAGTGACACTGCTCTCCCGTTCCTGACGTGGAGAGCGCCGCATCGATCAGGAAGACATGGGCAGCGCAGGTGCCGGGATGTTCCGGCTCACAGATGTCGGCTCGCCATCCGCGTTCTTCCGCGCGCGGGAATCCGAGACCGAAGATGCTGCTCTTCGACCCCGCCACCAGGGCCGTGTCGAAACCGTGGCGTCGCAGGATGTCCACCATCCGGTCGACGGCGTAGCCCTTGCCGACGCCGCCCGGATCGAGTTCCACGCCTGAATGATCGAACCGTACTGTCTGGCGTGCCGCATCGAGTTGGACGAATCGGTGTCCGACGTGCCTGCGCGCGGCCGCCAGTGCCTCCGCCGTCGGAACGCTGCCGGTCCCTCGGTAGAAGCCCCAGGCTCTCTTCAGGGGACCGACCGTGATATCGAACGCTCCGCCGGTCCGGTGGCTCTGCTCGAGGCAGACGGCTATCAGTCGGAACAACTCGGGGGATACCGCAACCGGATGACGCGCGGCCCGGCGGTTGACGAGGCTCCACTCGCTGTCGGCGCGATAACTCGACAGCAGGCGATCGAGGCGGCGCACCTCGTCGAGGGCGGCCCGGACCGCGGCTTCCATCAGGTCCCGGTCGCGCCCGTGCAGCGCGATGGAAAACGTCGTTCCCATCGCGCTGACACTCTGGCGGAGCCGCAGGACCTCGGCGTCCGAGGGGGGACCACGATGGCCCCTAGGACGAAGAGCTACAGTGCCAGGTTCTGGCGGCCATAGGCGATGCACTGCTGGTTGTAGTCGTCCTCCAGCTTGACCGCGGCCTCCGCGCTCAGACCGGTCACCTTCGGTAGCGGCTTCTTGGGGCGGTTCTTCTTGACCAGCGCCAGCATCTTGGCCAGCTCCCTGCCGGAGAGCGGGCTGACGGTGTCGTCGAACGTCGCCCAGTACTTCGGCGTGTAGACCGGGATCTTCAAGGGATCACGCGTGATCATCTCGAGGTCGAAGATCATGTTGGGATCCTTCTGCCGCAGAATCTGAACGATCTGCTTCAGGTCCAGCATTCCTTCGCCCATCGGGACCTCGGACAGCAGGAATCCGTCTTCGTATTCCTCGACCGCCATGTCCTTGATGTGCGCGAAGAAGATGTAGGGGGCGAGCGTTCGGAGGGTGTCCATCGGGTCTTCGCACAACGACATGTTGTTGCCGAAATCGAGGCAGACGCCCACCCACTCGCTGCCGAGGCGCTTGAGCCAGGCCGCCTGCTCGGCCGCGCGCCACCCCTTGTGGTTCTCGATGGCGAGCTTCATCTGGTATTTCTTCAGCAGGGGCTCGACGGCCGCCACCTGCTTCTGGCTGTTCTCGAACATCTGCTTCCACGGCTCGAGGGCGTCGAAATCCTCGTAGCGCCGGCCGGTCATGGCCGCGTGGAACATCACGGCGCCGGCGTCCTTGTAGGCCTTGATCTGCGTCTCGACGGCGGCCAGGTCGCTGTCCTGTCTCGCGAACCTGATGTCGCAGACGAGGTGCATGTTGTAGGCTTCGAGTCGCGCGCGGAACTTCTTGATCTCGGCCGGATCGGTGGACGGCGGATTCGTCTGGACGCCAGCCAGGCCGATCGAGTGGCAGTGCTCGATGATGTCGAACGGCTTCCCGCCGCCACGTGCGCCACGCGAGCGCAGGGAGAACGCCGTGGGTGCTCCGCCCATCTTGGGGGCGATCGGCGGCGCCGCGGCGGCCGACGCTCCACCCAGCGCCTCCGACCGTGCCTGAGACGGTATCAGGGCACTCCACGCAGATGCCGCGCCCGCCGCCGCCAGTACCTGTCTTCTTGTCAGCATGGTGTCGTCCTTGTCGTTGCCGGGAATTGGCGCCACGAGATTACCCTGCCGGGCCGGTCTGCGCAACCCCGCGTATCGCCCAGCGTATCGCCCCGTGTTTGATTCTGCCGCCAAGTCCGGTATATTGCTGCGGTCTGAACCGAGCGGCCGGCCAACCCAAGAACCACGCAAGGAGCGTAGTCCCATGGCACTTCTGACGGAAAGGAAGTTCCCGAGGCGTGAATTTCTCACGATGTCGGCGGGAGTCGTGGTGTCCGCAGCGGCGATGCCGCACGCGGCCGCCGCGCAGAAAGCGCCTGAGGCGGAATGGAGGAACAAGCAGTCCGGCATGACCTATCGACGCCTGGGGCGCACCGGACTGATGGTCTCTTCGATTGGAATGGGGGGCGACGATATCCGCCCCGAGGGTATCGATTACGTGCTGTGGTCGATGGACATGGGGCTGAACTACTTCGACACCGCGCCGCAATACGGCGGCGGTGCGAGCGAGCGCGGCTACGGGGCGGTGCTCAAGGCGCGGGGCCGCGACAAGGCGATCCAGAACACCAAGGTGAACGCGCACCCGAACCGCATGCAGAGGTACCAGGAGATCTTCCGGTCCCTTCCCGCGGCGGAGCAGGAAGCCCTTCGGAACCAGGCGGCCGAGCTGGTCGCCCAGAAGGATCTCGAGAACGCCGACTACCTCGGCCCGTACTTCACTGGCCAGGGGTCGAACATGCGGAGCCACATGATCGCGAACCTGCTGTCCGAGAAGTACCGGGACCGGTTCGACGGCCAGAAGGATCTCAAGCAGTACATCATCACGTCGCTCGAGAGGAGCCTGACCTCGCTCGGGACGGATCACGTGGACTGCCTCCTGATGCGCGGCATCGAAACCCCCTTCGAGGTCAAGAACACGCCGGAGGTCTTCGAGGCGTTCGAGACCCTGAAGAAGCAGGGGAAGGCCAGGTTCCTCGGCTTCTCTGCGCATTCCGACCCGGCGGGCGTCCTCGACGCCGCCATCGACACGGGCGTCTATTCGATGGGGATGATCGCCTACCACTTCCTGAATCACAAGTGGGTGGACCCCGTGCTGGAGAAGGCGAAGAAGGCCGACTTCGGCGTCATGGCGATGAAGGCCAGCCGCGTGCTCCAGAACCCCTTCAACCGCCGCGAGATGCAGCCGGATCGCGTCAAGGCCCTGAACGCGCTCGTGCCGGGCGACATGACGGCCTTCCAGAAAGGGTTCCACTGGGCGCTCCAGAACCCGAACCTGAGCGGCGTCGTCGCGGGTATCTCGAACATGGAGATGGCCAAAGAGGACATCCCCCTCGCGCTCGAAAAGAAGTAATGGCTACCGTATCGCCGCTCGTTCCATTCCGTTGGCCGGCCGCGTGGAAGGACCCGTCGGCGCTGGCCCTGCTGAAGGGCACTCCCATCAACTGCCTGGCCGGGAGTGCCCCGCCCCCGTTCCCGATCGGCGACCTGCCGTTCGTCACGCTGGATGCGGGCAAGCCTCCGGAGGGTGTGGCTCTCTGCGACGGCGCGTGGCCGCGCGTCCTGCCGGCCAAGGAAGACGACACCTCGGCCGCGGGCGTCACCGGCGGGGCGTGGGTGGACTCGAACGCGGGAGCGATCCGCCTGGCGCAAACGAAGGAGCCGGCGACGGAGGCCTGGCTGACGTACTCGCCACCTCCCAAGGAGGTCGTCCCGTTCGAGGAGTACGTCCGGCCCGTCGCCGAGGCCGGAGCCTACGGCGCACGTTGGGTCATCTCGCTCGACGGGACGTTCGCCCAGGCCATCACGGGCAAGAACGAAAGGGCTCTCGGCGTCTGGCGACAGATGATGGGCGTCCTGAAACTGTTCGAGAGCCGACGGGAATGGCGGGCCTGGCAGCCCGTCGCAGGCCTGGCGGTCGTCTCCAGCTTCCAGGGAGAACTCGATCTGGTGGCCGAGGAGTTCGTCAAGCTGGCCCCCCGCCGCCACCTCGCCCACCGCGTCGTCCTGGCCTCTGATTTCGCCCGAGCGTCCTTCGAGAAGCAGAAGGCGATCATCTACCTCGACGCCGCGCCGCCCGCGGCGGACACTCGGAACGCTCTCGTGCGGTTTGCGGAGAACGGCGGCACCGTGCTGGCTCCGCGCGGGCTCCTGGCAGGACAGGCCTCCGACCCGTCCGCCCCCGTCGAGATCAGGCACGAGCACGCCATCCGCTCGCTCGGTCGCGGGCGGCTGATCACGCCGCAGGACAAGTGGGAGGATCCGTTCACCCTGGTGCGCCAGGTCCAGCTCCTGCTGAGCATCCGCGAGGATGCCGTCCAGGTCTGGAACGGCGGGGACATGAACAGCCATTACCTGTCCAGCCCCGATGGCCGTCGAGCGATCGTCCACCTGATCCCCTACGCCTCCGGCAACACCCAGCCCGTCACGATTGGCGTGCGGGAGCGGTACAGGGCCGCTCGGGTGATCACGTCGGCCTCGACGACACCGGTCACGATCACCCCGGGCGGGCTCGGTTTCGAGATCCCGATCGGCGAATTCTCCTGCTTCGCCGCGGTCGAACTGGACATCTGATATGACGTCGAACGATCCCGCGGCCCGATGGAGCCGCCGCGACCTGCTCATCGCCGCCGGCATGGGGCTCGCGGCCGGGAGAGTGGCTGCGGCTCCGGCCGCACGCGTCGCGGTGGCGCGCTGCCCGGACTACTCGGCGAGCGTGCTGCCCGCGCTGCGCCAGATGTTCGACGGCCTCGGCGGAATCGGGAGCCTCGTCGCCGGCAAGACCGTCGCCATCAAGATCAACATGGCCAATCCGCTGCGCGCGCGGACCGGCTACCGCCCGGCCTGGTTCACGCGGTGGAGCCATCCGGCCGTCATCGGCGCGGCGGTCAGCCTGATCGGCGCGGCGGGGGCGCGGCGGATCCGGATTCTCGAAGGCTCCTACGAAGACGACAACCCGCTCGAGGAGAACTTCCTGCAGGGAGGCTGGGACCCGCGCGACATTCTCGGCGCCGCCAAGATCGTCGAGATGGAGAACACCGACTCACTCGGCCTGGGGAAGAAGTACGAACGGCTGAAGGTCCCGGGCGGCGGCTTGCTCTTCCCGTCGTTCGACTGCAACCACTCGTACGCCGACTGCGACGTGATGGTCTCGATCGCGAAGCTGAAGGAACACCAGTCCGCGGGCGTCGCGCTGTCGATGAACAACATGGTCGGGATCGCGCCGGCCACGATCTACGGCGACGCGGCCGGGTTCGAGGAACCGGCGCTGCGGCCGTTCGGGCGCCGCGGCATGTTGCACACCGGTCGGCGGCAACCCTCGACGCTCGTGCCCGGCGAGACGAATCCCGAGTCTCCGCGCGATGCCGGCTATCGGATTCCGAGAGTGGCCGTCGATCTGGTCGGCGCCCGGCCGATCGATCTCGCAATCATTGATGGCGTCGAAACCCAGACCTCGGCAGAGGGCGTGGCGACCGGAGCGAGTGCGGGGCGGAGAATCCACATGGTCAAGCCCGGCGTCCTGGTGGCCGGGTTCAACCCCGTGTGCACCGACGCTGTCGCGACGGCCCTGATGGGGTTCGATCCTGGAGCGGATCGAGGGACGCCACCGTTCGAGATCTGCGACAGCACGCTCAAGCTGGCTGACGAAGCCGGGATCGGAACGCGGGACTTGAAGCGGATCGAGGTTGTGGGCGTGCCGATCCGGAACCTGCAGATTCCCTTCCGCCGCTATCAGTAAGCCGGCGCAAACGACCAGAGTCGCCGGCACAGCCGCCAGCGCGGCCCGGGCCCACCGTGGTTGCGTTGAGGTGCCTGATTGTCGTCGCCGGTCGGTTCTAGCACCCTGACTCATGCGCCTTCTCGACTGGATTGTCCTCGTCATTACCCTCGGCGGCGTCGTCTCCTACGGCTTGTGGCGCAGCCGCGGCCGCCAGAACCTCGATCACTACGTCCTGGCCGAACGGTCCATGCCGTGGTACGCCATGGCGCTCTCGATCATGGCGACTCAGGCGAGCGCGGTCACGTTCATCTCCACGCCGGGCCAGGCCTACGTCGACGGCATGCGGTTCGTGCAGTTCTACTTCGGCCTGCCGCTGGCGATGGTCATCCTGGCGTTCACGGCCGTACCGCTCTTCCATCGGGCGCGTGTCTACACGGCGTACCAGTACCTGGAACAGCGCTTCGACCTGAAGACCGGCACGCTCGTCAGCGTCATCTTCCTCATCCAGCGCGGCCTGGCGCTCGGCGTCACGCTCTACGCCCCCGCCGTCGTGCTGAGCGTCATCTTCGGCTGGCCCGACTGGCAGACCACCCTCATCATGGGCGGCGTCGCGGTGGCGGTGACGACGTATGGCGGCGTCAAGGCGACGGCGTGGTCGCACATGCTGCAGATGGCGGTCATGGCCGCGGCGCTCGCGGCCGCCCTCGTGTGCGCGGTCGTGCTCCTGCCGTCGCACGTCTCGTTCCGGGACGCGGTGACGCTGGCCGGGGCGTCGGGGAAGCTGAACGTCATCACCACGGCGTTCGACTGGAACGACCGGTACAACCTGTGGAGCGGGCTGTTCGGCGGGATGTTCCTGGCGCTGGCGTACTTCGGGACGGACCAGTCCCAGGTGCAGCGGTATCTGACGGGCAAGTCGATCGCCGAGAGCCGGCGGGGCCTCATGTTCAACGCGGCGGCGAAGATCCCGATGCAGCTCCTCATCCTGTTCATCGGGGCGATGGTCTACGTGTTCTACATCTACCAGACGCCGCCGATCGTCTTCCAGCGGAACGACCTGGCGCGTCTCCGGGCGCCGGTCATCAGGCAGGCGTACGGAGTGGTCGATCGACAGTACCTGGCGGCGCACGAAGCGCGACGTCGGGCCGCGGACGGTCTGCTCGATGCGGCGCGACGCGGCGCCGCGGGCGAGGAGGAGAGCGCCCGCGCCGCCTACCGCAAGGCGCAGAGCGGGTTCGAGGCGGCGCGGCGCGAAGGCGGCCGGCTCGTGGAGGCGGCCGGCGTCAGGCAACCCAACGACACGAACTACATCTTCCCGACCTTCGTCACCCGCTACCTGCCGGCCGGCATCGTGGGCCTGGTCCTGGCGATGATTCTGGGGGCGGCGATGTCCTCGATCGCGTCCGAGATGAACGCGCTCGGCACGGTCAGCCTGATCCACCTCTACCAGCGCTTCGGGCGACGCGCGGCGAGCGAGGACCACTACCTGCTGGCGTCGCGCCTTGCGACGCTCCTCTGGGGGATCTACGCGGTCGTCTCGGCCCAGTTCATCAAGCACATGGGGTCGCTCGTCGAGGCCGTGAACCTGCTCGGCTCCTTCTTCTACGGCGGGATGCTCGGCGTGTTCGTGCTGGCCGTCGCGTTTCCGCGCGTGCGGGGGCGGGGCGCGTTCTGGGGCGTGCTGTGCGGTGAAGCGGTGATCTTCGGCTGCTGGTACTTCACGAAGATCGCCTTCCTCTGGTACAACGTCATCGGCTGCGCCGCGGTCGTCCTGACCGGGCTGACCCTGACCGCGTTGGACCTACGAGATCCCCGATCCGGTTACCGCAAGGTGCCTTCTTGATCAACGGAAGGTGCTCCCCTAACGCAGCGCTTGCGCCGGCTCGCCGACCCGAGTCGGCGCCCTGGCCTGGACAGCGTAGGATGCGGACCGGAGGAGCCCGTCCCTGGGGGCCTGCCACCGAGCAGCGCTTCCCCGTCATCGATCCGGAACGGGGCCTCGTGTTCGGCGTGACGCTGCTCCACTACCTGAGGAACCCCACGCCATCCCAGATGTACGTGTCCGAGTTCTTCAAGGTCGTCGGGGGCAAGATCGTGAGGGTCGACAACGTCGGCCTGATGGTGCAGGGGGTGACCACGCTCGGGTTCACTCACTGACACCGGCCGCTATCTGGCGCGCCGTGGACCGGATCGGCCTGGCGGGATTCGAGGCGTGGAGACGACAGGGGCCCGATTCTCACTTCATCGGACCGCCTTCGCTGGAGGGCGGCACGATCCCCTTCAGCCGCAGCTGCACGGCCAGGTAGCCGTACTCCTCGTTGTCGTGTGCCACCATGCCGTAGAGCGACGCCAGACGCGACCGCGCTCCCCCTCGCCCGCCCGTGGTCATCTGGACAACGGTGGCGTCGGTGAGGCCGGCGAAAGCCTTCTCGCACTCCGCAATCGAGGCCTTCATCGCCGCCACCAGGTCCGCCTTGGCCTTCATGTTCGCGGCGCCCAGCTGTGTGCCGGACCCGGTCACGCCCGCGCACGTGCGCATCCGCGAGTCGATCGTATGTCCGAGCGTTCCAGCGAACGTCCGGATCTCGGGCACCGCCTGGAAGCCATAGAGATCTTCCGGCATCTTCTCCGCCATCTTCAACAGGTTACCGGCGACGCGGTCGGCCGCCTGTTTGACCTCGGCGGACAACGGGTTCGCCGACGGCGCGGGCGCCTGGGCACCGGCAGGAGGCGCCTGCGCGGCAGCCATGCACGCGCACCCGACGAGAACGGCAAGGCACAGAACCACTCTCTTCATCTCGAAACCTCCTCTAGATTCCCAGTTGCAGGCGGCGGACGAGCTCGCCGCCCGTCTGATCGGTGGAAGGCTGGTAGCCCTTCAGCGGCACGATCCGCTCGTGAATGGCGTCCAGGATCCACTCCGGCTGCGGGAAGAACATCGATTCCAGCTCGGCTGCCGGCGTGATCCAGTTTCTGCTCCCAATCACCACCGGCGGGGCGTCCAGCGCGTCGAATGCCAGCTGTGTGAGGTTCGCCGCGATGCTCTGCATCAGGCAGCCGCGCTCCACCGCCTCGCAGGCGAGCAGCACCTTGCCGGTCTTCCGGACGGATCGCACCAGCGGTTCGAAGTTCAGCGGATTCGCCGACCGGAGATCGATCAGCTCGACGGAGAGTCCATGCCGCGCCTCGAGCGTGCGGGCGGCCGCGAGCGCCGTGTACAAGGCCGGCCCGAACGTGATGATGGTGAGGTCCTTCCCGGCCTTCTTGATGGACGGCTCTCCCAGCGGGACCTCGTAGTAGCCTTCGGGGACGCCGGCCTCCTCGAACATCTCGCCGGAGTCGTAGAGCCGCTGGCTTTCGAAGAAGATGACGGGGTCGGTGCCGGCGAGCGCCGCGTTCATCATGCCCTTGGCGTCGTAGGGCGTAACCGGGTAGACGACCTTGAGCCCCGGAATGTGGTGGACCACCGCGCTCCAATCCTGCGAGTGCTGCGCTCCATACTTGACGCCCACCGAAATGCGCAGGACGACCGGCAGCCGCAGCAGCCCTCCGGACATCGCCTGCCACTTCGAGAGCTGATTGAAGATCTCATCGCCGGCCCGGCCCATGAAATCGGCGTACATCAGCTCCGCCACCGCGCGCCCGCCTTCCATCGCGTAGCCGACGGCGGCCCCGACGATGCCGGCTTCCGAGATGGGCGCGTTGAACAGGCGATGATACGGGAGCGCCTCGGTCAGGCCGCGATAGACGCCGAACGCGCCGCCCCAGTCGCGGTTCTCTTCGCCGAACGCCACCATCGTCGGATCGATGCTGAAGCGATGGGCCAGGGCTTCGAAGATCGCGTCGCGGACGCTGAACGCCTTCATCTTCGGCACCGGCTTGCCGTCGAGCTCCGGGGTTCGGATCCGGCCCTTGATCTGCTGCACCCGCGCGTTCTGCGACCAGTCCTGGAGCAGCTCCGGCTTCCGGTCGTCGCATTTCTCCAGCCTGCCGTTGGAGAACATGACGCGGCCGACCAGGTCCGAATCGATGCCGATCCGTGGAGCGGCTTGCGGATCGATGGCGAGCTGGAACATCTGGAAGACGACCGACTCGATGCCCGCGCGTGTCTCGTCCAGCGTGCTGTCCGGGAAGACGCCCCCACGCACCAGCCTGTCCCTGAACGACAGAAGCGAATCCGCCTGCTGCCAGGCCTCGACTTCCTCTTTTGTCCGGTAGCTGGAGGCGTCCGACGGCGAATGCCCGCTGATGCGGTACGTCACGGCGTCGAGCAGGGCCGGACCCTTGCCCTCCGCGAGGAGCGTGATCTTCCGGCGGAATGCGTCAATGAGGGCGAGCGGGTCGTAGCCGTTGACGCGCTCCGCGTGCAGCTGCTCGGGGTTGACCGCGGCTCCGATCCGGGCGATGAAGCGGCAGCCCATCGTCTCGCCCAGGGGCTGTCCCCCCATGCCGTACTGATTGTTCATGCAGTTGAAGAGGATCGGCAGGCCTCCGCCCAGCTCCGGGTTCCAGAGCGTCCTGTACCTGATCCATCGACGCGAAGGTCAGCCCCTCCCACACGGGGCCGCATCCGAACGAGGCATCGCCGATGTTGCACACGATGATGCCGCGTTTGCGGTTCACTCTCTTGAAGAGGGCCGCCCCTGGCGCAATCGAACCCGAGCCGCCCACGATGGCGTTGTTGGGATAGCTCCCGAACGGCGTGAAGAAGGCGTGCATCGAGCCGCCCATGCCGCGGTTGAAGCCGGTCTCCTTGGCGAACAGCTCGCTGAACGCGCCGAAGATGACGAACTTGATGGCCAGATCCGCGACCGAGCCGCGATGGTCCTTCTCCAGCGGCCGGAGGATCGCGCCGTCCAGATACGTCCGCATGATCTCGAGCAGCGTCTGCTCGTCGGTCTTGCGAATCGCGGAGAACCCCTTCGCCAGAATCTCGCCGTGGCTCCGGTGCGAGCCGTAGATGTGATCGTCCCGCGTCAGGAGGAACGCCATCCCGACCGCGGAGGCCTCCTGTCCGATCGACAGGTGGGCCGGCCCGAGGTGATCGTAGGCGACGCCTTTGTACAGCCGCTTCGTCTTGATCTCGCTCAGGATGGTCTCGAACTCCCGGATGGCCGCCATGTCCTGCCAGATGGCCAGGAAGTCCTGAGGCGCGAAGACCGACCGTTCCTCTTCGATCGTCTTGCTGTAGATGTTGACCGGGATGTCGGTAAACCGGATGCGGTCTTCCGCCAGTAGCGTGTCGGGTTTGAGAACAATGGACTTCGGCATTACGGAATCACCGTCCCTGAGAGTCCTGCGCCTGGCGATCACGCACGGCGAGGCTCTCGATATCTTCGATCTGCGCTCTGACCGTTCTCAGAAACCGCGCGGCCGGCGCGCCGTCGATCACCTGGTGGTCGCAGGTCAGCGACAGCCCGATGTGATCGACGAATTCGATGGCGCCGTCGCGGCGAACCGGTTTCAGCTGGATCGCGTTCACTCCGAGGATGGCGACCTGGGGCGGGTTCAGGATCGGCGAGAACGACTCGATCCCGTACGTCCCCAGGTTGCTGACGGTGAATGTCCCCCCGGCGAGATCATCCGGTGCGAGCGACCCCTCGATCGCCCCTGCCGTCAGCCTCTTGATCTGACCCGCAAGCTGCGACAGCGTCAACTGCTGGCTGTCGCGGATCACGGGAACGAGAAGTCCTCTCGGCGTGTCGCAGGCGAATCCGATGTGAATGCTCGAATGCTGGTGGATTGCGCCGTCGAGGAACTCGACGTTGACCTCGGGGACCTCTTCCAGCGCCTTGATGGCGCAGAAGAGGACCATGGCGTTGATGTTGACCGCCGAGGCGTCCTCCGCAGAACCCTCGGCCTTGACCCGGGCGCGCAAGGCGAGGAGTCCGGCTGCGACCGCCGAGGCGTTCAGCGTGTATTGAGCCGTAGACGCCAGTGACTGCCGCATCCGCCGCGCGATCGTGCCGCGAAGACGCGACGGGCTGGCCGACCGGGCTGCGGGGTCGCTGGTCGCGGGAGCCGGCTGCCGCGCGCGATAGTAGAGCTGGCTCAGATCCTCCTCGAGAATCCTGCCTCCCGGACCGGACCCGGCGACGGCGCTCGGGAAGAAGCCGTGCTCTTCCGCAAAGCGCCGTGCCCTCGGGCTCATCGTCGGAGCGGACGCGGCCGGCGCGGAGGCGCCCTCCGGAAGGCCCGGCGTCGACGATGCCGCCGGCGTCTGCGCAGGCGGTTCAGGAACAGGTTGCGGCGCCTGTGGCGTGAACTGGTCGATGGGCTCTCCTGGAGCGCCCACGACGCCGACGGTCGTGTAGACCGGGACGAGATCGCCGTCGCTGAAGAAGACAGCCAGGAGCGTGCCGTCGGCGGGAGCGGTGAGCTCGAAGCTCGCCTTGTCGGTCTCGATGTCGGCGAGGACGTCGCCGACAGACACCGTCTCGCCGGGCTGCTTGCGCCAGCGGGCGAGGAGGCATTCCTCTATCTCGTTTCCGAGCTTGGGCATTTCAATCGGTGTGGCCATTCTCTTGTTCCGGTCTGCCGCGATGGGTCCGTCGGGTGGCCTACTTGAGGCCCTCAATCAGCTTCCAGCCCGCCTCGATGAACTGGCACACCGTGCGCTGCGTCGGTCCGTAGGTGATGAAGTCGTTCGGCGCCATGCCGTCCGGGTCGTACGCCTTGATGAACTCGGGCATCGAGCGGAGCCGGTCCACGACGGCGGAGTCGATCTCCCGGTCGATGCGCTCCTCGCAGGGGCGGTCGCCGGTCACGAACCACTCCTGCGGAGCCGGGGCAATCGACATCGATGAGGTCGGCGCCCGCGAGTTCCGTCAGGTGGTAGTCGCCGCGCAGCGCCGCCACGAGCAGCACCGCCTCGTAGCCGCGCTCCTTGTAGATCCGGTACGCCCGCTTGGTCGCGGCGAGGCCGGACTGACGGATGTCGGACTCGCTGACCGGGGCGCGGTTGTCCGCCGCCACCTCGCGCAGGTAGTCGTCGAGCCGGCCAATCATGATCACGGCGAAGCACTCGCCGGGCGTCACACCGTTCCTAAGCGCCCGCTGCCGGCCCGCCCGGCACCGTTCCGCGATGGCGACGGCCTGCGGAACCGTGAAGCTGACCGTCGCCGCCGTCGTAATCCCCTCGGCCACGCAGTCCTCGAGCACGTCGAGGCCCGCGGCCACCGCGGGAAGCTTGACGGCGATGTTGGGCGCCCAGGCGTGATGCTGCCGGGCCATGGCCATCATCGGCTCGCGCTCACCGGCGCGCGACGGGTTGACCTGGGCGCAGACGAAGCCGGTCTTGCCCGTGCTGGCGTCGTAGTGGGGCTTGTACATCGCCGCCGCTCGCGTGACGACGAACCGCATCAGCGCCTCGGCCTTGTCTTCGCCGGAGACTCCGGTTGCGAGCACGGCGTCAATCTCCGCCGCCCACGCGGCTCTGTTCTTCGCCAGCGCCACGGCGGTGAGAAACGGGTTCGTCGTGACGCCGACGGCGCCCCGGTCGAGGCCGCGCTGGAGCTCGGCCGGATCGGCCGAGTCGTGCCACCACTGCGTCTTCGTGTTCTCGACGAGCCAGTTGAGATACGTGCCAGTATTCACGGTGACTCCTCAGAATGTGGAAACTCTTAACTGTGTCATGTAATCGGCGAAGGGCGCAATCTACTCCATCCTGGCATGCTCCGCAGGCGCAGAGCAACTGGCCGATCACTATACATTGGACGGTCTGCGACAGTCATCAGCGTCCTCGCCATCAGGCCCTCCGCGGGGGCACACGTTGCCCAAACGCTGACGTTGAAACCGTTCGCGGTTGATCTGCGGAGACCGTTCGCGTAGACTCCGGCTCGATAAGGATCACGTTGGAGCCGGTACCATTGAAAGGATGCCGTTATGCAGGACTCTGCAAGCCAGACCCTCAGCAGCTCGCTCGAGACGAAGAAGCCGACCCGGCGCGAATTCCTGACCGCAGCAGGCGCGGGTGTCATGACGGCGGCGTCCTACCGCCGTGTCATGGGCGCCAATGATCGCGTCGGGATCGGCGTCATTGGATTCGGCCTGATCGGCAAACAGCACATCGCGGATCTCAAGAAGTTCAAGGATGTCGAACTGCTGGGGATGTGCGACTGCTACAAGCCGCGGTTGGACGAGGGGCTGGCCTACATGGAGAGTCCCAACGCCAAGGGCTACAGTGATTTCCGAAAGATGTACGAGAACAAGGACATCCAGGGCGTCGTCGTCGCGACCCCGGATCACTGGCACGCCCTGCACACCATCACGGCCTGCGCCGCCGGCAAGGACGTCTACGTCGAGAAGCCGATGACGCTCTTCGTCGACGAAGGGAAATGGATGATGCAGGCGCCAGAAGAAGTACAACCGCATCGTCGTCGTCGGCACGCAGCGGCGGCACGGCAAGGGCGTGAAGGAGGCCAAGGAAGTCGTGGCGAAGGGCACCATCGGGAAGATCCACTCCATCCGATGGTCCTCCTACCGGAACATCTATCCGGGCTTCGGCGTCACGCCCGTCGGGACCCCGCCGGCGGATTTCGATTACGACATGTGGCTGGGGCCGGCTGAGAAGAAGCCGTACCGGGCTCATCGCGGGCTCTATCACTTCCGCTGGTTCTGGGACTTCTCCGGCGGCCAGATGACCAACCTGGGCGCGCACACCATCGACCAGATCCTCTACGTGATGAACGTCAAGGGTCCGACGCTCGTCTCCTCGACGGGCGGACGCTTCGTCCTCGAGGACGACGGAGACACGCCGGACATCCAGGACGCGATGTGGGTGTTCCCGGGAGCGACGCCGGGCGCCAAGGGTTTCGTGATGAATGCCGCGATCCGTGAGGCGAACGCCTCCCGGAGTCTCAGTGACACGGCGTCTCGCGGGCAGCTCTACCTCGGGACAAAGGGCAGCATGGTCCTGGCGGGGAACTGGCAGGTCTATCCGGAACAGAAGGGGGATCCGGTCAACGACATCCCGAAATTCATGGGCCAACCGGTCGGCGGTCCTGTCTACACCAACACGAAGCCCACTCCCTGGATCGAGGCGTCGAAGGGCCAGGTCGCAGAGTCCGATCCCCGCTATGGAACCGGCGGCGAAGACACGATGGCGATGAACGAGCAGGATTGGATCAACTGCATCAAGTCCCGCCAGAAGCCGTTCTGCGACCTGGAGGGGGGACACCGGGTTTCGGTCGCCTGCATCCTGGCGAACATGTCCCTGAAGCTCGGCCGGGCGATTCAGTGGGATCCGGAGAAGGAGCAGGTCGTCGGCGACAAGGAAGCCGCCGCCATGTGCGTGAAGCCGTATCGCGCGCCGTGGGACAAGGTGCTCCGGGAGTATGTGACCGTCTGATCACGCGGGGCACGATCCGCGGATTCTCGCAGCACAGGAGGTACAGGGGCACAGCGCGCTGTGCCCCTCCCTCCGCCCTCCCTGACTACCCGGCTCGAGCCTTCTTCCTGGCGACAACCATCACGATCACCGCCGTCATCAGTTGCGCGCACGCAAGGGCGAGCATGGCCAGGACCATGCTGTGCGTCCGATCGCGGATGAAACCGACGGCGTGGGGACTCGCATAGCCGGCGAGATTCCCGATCGAGTTGATCCAGGCGATTCCCGCGGCCGCCGCGGACCCCGAAAGAATCGCGGTCGGCAACGCCCAGAAGACCGCGAACTGGCACATCAGAGCCGATGCCGCCACGACCAGCGCGGCAATGCCAACCCAACCGGGAATGCCGGGAATGGCGCTGGCCGCAAGAGCCGCGGCACCGATGAACCCGGCCAGGGCCATGTGCCATCGTCTTTCGCCGGTGGCGTCGGAGTGACGACCCCAGAAATTCATCGCGACGACGCTGGCCGTCCACGGGATCACCGATATCCAGCCGATGGTCTGAGGATTCGAGGTGATGGTGTCCTTGATGATCTGCGGGAGCCAGAAGGTGATGCCGTAGTTGCCCGCCGACATCCCGAAGTACGCGAGGCCCAGCAGCCACACCGGGACGCTGCGAAAGGCATCGACGAGACGATGCCCGGACTGGCCCGCTTTCCGCTTCTGCGCGTCGTCCTCCTCGAGACCCCGAAGGACCAGGCTCTTCTCATCCTCGGTCAGCCAGCGCGCCTTGGACGGCCGGTCGGTCAGGAAGAAGAGAGTGGCAGCGCCGACCAGGACGGAGGGGATGCCCTCCAGGAGGAACAGCCACTGCCAGGCGGCCAGGTGTCCCGCGCCGGTCATCGTGGCCAGAATCCACCCGGAGATGGGGCCCGCCACCATGCCGGACACCGGGACGGCGCTCATGAAGACGGCCACCATCCTCGCGCGGCGCTTCTGCGTGTACCAGTACGTCAGATAGAGAATCACGCCCGGGAAGAAGCCCGACTCCACGATCCCGAGCAGGAATCGGAGGGCGTAGAAACTGGCGTTGCCCTGCACGAACAGCGTGCACGCCGAGACGACGCCCCAGGCCATCATGAGCGGGCCGATCCAGAGGCGTGCGCCGATCCTCTGCAGGATCAGGTTCGCGGGCACCTCGAACAGGAAGTACCCGATGAAGAAGATCCCTGCTCCCAGACCGTAGACCGCGTCACTCATGCCCAGAGCCTGCTGCATCTGCAGCTTGGCGAAGCCGACATTCACCCGGTCGACATACGCCAGGACATAGCAGAAGAACAGGAATGGCATGATGTGCCATGTGATCTTCCGATAGACCGCCGCGTCGGATTGAGGGGTCGACAGGCTGGCATTCATAGCGATTACTGCGGAACCTGAAGCGTCACGTTACCGGTGGCGGCCCATTCGGCGCCGCGCGTGAAGGTCGTGATGAACGTCGGCGTGTTCACGGCCGCGACGTCGTGCCCCAGCATGTTGGCGAACACCCTCCCCTTGCCGTAGTTCAGTGTCCACAGGCTCGGCCGATCGAGGCCGGCCCCCGGGACCGGCTGGCGAGCCTTCCCCCCGTACAGGGCGTGATCGTCGTACGCCGTGGCCAGCACGTGGAATGATCCCTCGGGCTGGCACTTGAGGTTCGCGTACAGCTCGTCCTTGGGCTGCGGGAGCGACTTCTTCAATCCGCGGGTGATCGGGTGCTCGAAGTCCTTGATATCCACCGTGAAGTCGTGCGCCGCCGAGTGGTGCCCCTGGTTCGGGCGCCAGTTGCAGCCTGACAGCTTCTCGTACTCTTCCCACCCGTTGAAGGCCGCCACCGCGAAGTGAAACATCACCAGGCCCTTGCCCGAGCGGACGAACTCGAGCAGCGCCTGATCCGCCCGGTCACCCCAGCGCTGGTCCGGCTGGCGGTCCTGGTAGTTGAGGATCACCAGGCTGTACGGGGCCAGCGTCTCCGGGCCTGCCCCGCGGAACTCCTCGGTGATCCGGACCTCGAACAACCCGGTGTCCTCCAGGACCTTGCGCAACTCGGGGGTGACCGCCTTCCAGTTGTGCCCCATCTGCTGACCGGTGATGATGAGCGTCTGGATCTTCGGCGGGCCCGCGGGCGCGCCCGCGCGCTGGGCGAACAGTGGGACCGAGAACGCGATGACGGCCAGGACGAGCCACGTTCTTCTCATCGGAGCCTCCTCATGCCGGGCGGGCCATCTTGCCATCCCAGGTGAACATCTTCTTCTGACGAACAGACTGAATCGCGAGCAGGGTGGGCAGCGTCGAGTTGAAGCCGACCTCTATCGGACACGTCGTCTTCGCGCGGGACTTGACGCAGTCGAGGAAATTGCGCGTGTGGCGGACCGTGGCCGAGCCGCCCTTGCCCTCGGGATTCTCTGAGATGAGCCGCGCGTCCATGTCTCGTTCGGCCTTGAGCGGCTCCTGTTGCACGCCTCCGCGGCGCTGGTTGTTCGGCCTCAACTCGTGGCCAAACCGGTTCACAAGCAGGACGCCCTTCTGCCCGTAGAAATAGTTGCCGTACATGTCGGGCATCGCGAAGCCGTCCTCGAGGCTGGGCGGCGTGGCATTGGTGAGGGTGGCGACGAACCCGCCGTAGTTCCAGGTGATCGAGAACGTGTCAGGTGCGACTTCCGCGGGATCCTGGCCTGACGTGTAGATCGCCGAGGCGCTGGTGAGCAACGGAGCCGTCGCGTCCGCGTTCATGTACCAGAGCATCACGTCGGTGAGATGGACGCCCCAGTCGGTAATCGCGCCGCCGCCGTAGTCCCAGTAGGAACGCCACCGCAGCCGGCTGGGAGCGTACGGGTGGCGCGGCGCCGGACCCTGGAACATCTCCCAATCGAGAGTGGCCGGCGGCGGGGCCTGCGGGGCTGCGGCTGCGCGGTGGCGAAGGAGCCGCCCCCGGGGTACAGCAGCACGCAGTGGTTGATCTTGCCGATGTATCCGTCAAGCGTCTTCTTGTTCCACTCCTGGAAGTGCTGCCAACTCCGCTGCTGGCAGCCGACCTGCACCACCTGCTTGCTGCTTCGCACCGCCGCCACCATCTTCAGGGCGGGCTCGATGGCGTTCGAGACCGGCTTCTCGACGTAGACATCCTTGCCCGCCGACAGCGCGTCAATCAGGATCGGGGAGTGCCAGTGATCCGGAGTCGTGATCAAGACCGCCTCGACGTCCTTGTTGTCGAGGACGCGCCGATAGTCGCCGACGGCGGCCATCGGGCTCTGGCTGCCGTTCTTCTTGACGAACTCGCTCAGGCGGTTCTGCTGGACGTCGCACGCGGCCACGAAGACGACATCCTTGTTGTTCATGAACGCGTCGTGGACCTGATTCCCGCGCGTGCCCACGCCGATCACGCCCATCTGCACCCGGCCATTGGCACCGAAGACCCGGCTGTTGGCACCGAACACCGCAGGCGACGCCAGGGTGGCGCCCATGACTTTCAGGAAAGTACGTCGATCTTCCATGCGACTCCTCCAGTTTTCCAGACCAGAATGATACTCAGGACATATGGCTCGTACCCTGGGGGCGCGGGGCCGCCCGACGGATTGGCGCCCGATTTGTACTGGCTGTGGCGGAGGTCCGTCAAAGCCCTTCGCGCAGGCTTCTGGACTTTCAGGCACGAAAGGGTGTAAACGAACAGGCGGGCGAGGGCGCGCCGGGAGGATCAGGTGAAGAGGAGAACAACACGTGCTTGAACAGGAAGTCATCCAGGAGCGCGGGTTCCGGAACGTCCGCAGGAACGGCCAGATCGTGGGCTTCCAGGTGCGCTACCGGTCCTGTTACTACCGGAGCGTCTGGCTGTCCATGTCTCTCGGATTCGACGTCTCCGTGGACGGAGAGAAGCACGCGAGGGATCAGATCACGGTGACAGTCGGCGGCAGGACCTACACGCAAGAGGCGATGAAGACGATCACCGACGTGCAGTGGCCCATTTCCGAAGCCGCCATTCTCACCGTGGCCAAGCCGGGCGGGCTGAAGCCGGGCGTGCACGAGGTCGAGATCGGCTGGGGGCACGCCTCGTCGTACATGCCGATGGAAATGGGAGCCATGCCTCGCAGGCCGCAGTCCTCAAACGTCGGCGCCGCCATGCGCGGCATGATGCCGTTCACCGAGAAGCGGAAGATCGTGCTGGTGGCCTGAGCCGTGTGAGTCCGCGGAGGGATGAGATGACCGGTACGAGATGACGCGAAAGGAATTCCTCAAGACAGCGGCCGGTGCGGTCGCCGTCACTGCCTTCCCGGGCGGCACCTGGGCGGCGGCCGAGACGCCCGGCCCGAAACGCGGGGTCTCGATCTACAGCTACTCGGATGACATCTTCAAGACCGCCACGCTGGAGGACTGCCTGGCAGCCGTCGGCGACCTGGCCGTGGACGGCGAGGTCATCGGCCTGGAGATCCTCGCGAACTCGCACGTCGAGGGATATCCGAATCCCAGCGATGCATGGGTCGCACGGTGGCTGGAGATGTGCAAGCAGCACCGCGTCAGGCCGGTGGAATACGGCCATTGGGTCGATTCCAAGCTCCGCAGCGAGAAGGAGCCATGGCTGAGCACCAGAGAGTCGTATGAGATGCTGGTGCGGGACCTCAAGCTGGCGAACCGACTGGGATTCACCTGCGCGAGGACCAAGCTGGGAGTGATCGACGGACAGTTGACTCCTGTGCAGAACTGGCGGGAGTTCATCAAGATGGCGCTCCCGGTGGCCGAGAAGTACAACGTCCGCATGATGCCGGAGATTCACCCGCCGACGCGGCTGAAGTCGAAGATGATCGACGACTACGTGGACTTCATCGTGAAGGAGAAGACCACTCCGTGGTTCGGCCTCAACATCGACTTCGGCGTATTCCAGAACCGCCCCTCACAGGGCGGCATGGCACCCGACCGTCCTGCTGGACGGGCTGGGGAGGCGCCGGGTGGAAGGACGGGCACCCGAGGGAGCATGGGGGGCGGTGGAATGGAGCCCTCCAAGGTCGAAGACATGATCCCGCTGCTCCCGTACGTGCACTGCTGCCATGCGAAGTTCATGGAGATGAACGACAACTGCGAAGAGACGTCCATCCCCTACCCGGACATCGTCAAGCTGCTCGTCGAGCACAAATGGAACGGGTACCTGCTGAGCGAGTACGAAGGGGAGGACAGGAATCGCGGCGGGGCGTTCACCGCGATTCGAAGGCACCACGTGATGTTGAGACGACTGCTCGGAGACGCATAGAACCGGGAGAATGCGGCCGGCCGAGCAGTCCTCGGTCGGCTACGTCCTGAGCTTCCTGACCTGAATCGGCTTTCGACCCCTCGGGGCCGGCTGGAACATGTCCTTCTTCGTGAGGCCGAGTTCCTTTGCCGTCGCGATCGACGAGTCCACCGGGTTGATGCGCGCCCCCTGGCTGCTCGCGCCGAAGCTGAACTTGATGCCTTCCGCCTTCGCCATCTTCAAGAACGGCATCGTCGGCAGCTTGACGCTGGAGTCGATCTCGACCGCCGTGTTCGTGTTCTTCAACGTCGTGACGACACGGCGCATCCGCGCTTCGGTCCACATCTGCTCGAGCTGCGGGGTGAACTTCCGCGTCACCCACATCGGGTGCGACCAGATGTCGAGCGGGGTCGTCTCGAGGATCTCGACGATCCAGTCCACGTACCACTTCATGAACGCCTCGGCGTCGTCCCCGGGGTCGTAGCCGCCCGCGAAGGCCTTCACTCGCTTCCCGCTGGCGTCACGGACCGTCCAGGAGTCCGTCAGCACGTAGTCGAGCTGGGAAAAGACCTCCTTCGAGAAGCAGCCGACCCAGTCAATCCATTCGGCCTGGACGCCGATGTAGACGCCCTTGCCCTGCAGCTTTGCCATCCAGTCCTGCAGCTCTTTGTCGTTGGAGAGCACGATCGGGTACTGGTTCTCCTTGGTGCCGCAGTGCTCGAGGAGGCCGTACTTCACGCCGGTCTCCTTCGACGCGGCCACCACCTGGTCGATGGTCAGCGTGTTGAGATGGACGTGATAGTCCTCGATCGGGAAGTCCAGCCCGGAGGCCTGCGGCGTCCTTGCGCTTGCGGCCACGGCGTGCCCCACGCCGACGAGACCGGCGGTAGCACCGGCCAGGAACTCACGTCTGGTTGCTTCTCTCATGATCCGCTCCTCACTTCGTCAATGCTGGACACGTCGGCAGCCGCCCCGTCGATTCGTGGCTCTCGTGCGCGACCCCTTGGCGTGGATTCTAGCAGCACCGCGCCGTCGGTGTCTGCTTCTCGGCGACACGCGTGTCCGCATCGGGTCGGCCGGAAAGCGCGAGCGCCTACCGCTCGGCCGACCACTGCCAGTGCGGCAGCGCCTGGAGTTGCGTGGCGCGCGCCTGGTCCTGCAGGCAGATGCGGATCCACTCCGGATAGCCCCGGCAGACGCTCATCAGCGTCAGGCGGCGCTCGGCTGGGCACGCAAACGTCCTGGTGGAGGCTGGGGACGAAGGCGATGCCCGCGGACTGGAACCGCCTGGCCACGGGGACGTCGAAGTAGGCCAGGTCAACCGTCAGCGGTCCGGCCTGCCGAAGGTCGGAGAGTTGCGCGCGCAGCGCCTGCGTCGAGCGCCATTCCCAGCGCATGTGGACGGCGCCGACGAGCAGCGCGTCGGCCAGCAGGAGAAGCGCGATCGCGGCGGCCGCGCGCCGCAGCCAGAGTGCTCCCCCGGCGCGGAGCGCTGCCGCAACCGGGAAGATGGGCAGCCACCAGAGGTGCGGGCCGTAGCGCGCCCACCAGGTGTGGGTGCTGACAAGCAGCGACGCGACAATGGCGCCGCCGAGGAGCAGCAGCAGGCTGGGGGGCACGATGCGTCTCGCGCATGCCGACCGCGGCGAGCGCCAACGCAAGCAGGAGCGCTCCGCTGAAGAGCGGGCCGAAGCCGCCAATCCGCACGTCGTGGAAGTAATAGAGCCCGAAGTCGCGCCACGTCACCGCGAACGGCCACATGAACTCCGCGTCCTTGGTGACATAGGGCGGCGTGCCGGGCTTCCCGAATACCCCATAAGCCAGGCGG
Source organism: uncultured Acidobacteriota bacterium (assembly GCA_963784455.1). Lineage (GTDB taxonomy): Bacteria > Acidobacteriota > Vicinamibacteria > Vicinamibacterales > Fen-181 > FEN-299. The sequence goes on from CAWARN010000009.1 coordinate 211,885, forward strand.
AGGAGCCTGCTGCGCCCCATCATGTTCCGCGGCGTCTCGTAGAGCTCGATCGGGTCCCTGCCGCGATCGGCGAGGCTCGGGATACTGCGGCCGAACCCTGCATCGGGATAGAACGGGTGCCCGCGGTGGACCGTGTTCGTGACGTACGGGTTGAAGCCGAGGACCACGGTTCCCACGACCAGGGTGGCGACGACCAGGCCGGCGTAGCGCAGGATGAGGTCCCTGCGACGCCAGAGGCAGTACAGCCCGCCGGCGAGGAAGAAGAAGCAGAGGTAGACGAGCCCCGTGAACTTCGTGTTCATGCACAGGATCGAGGACACGAACACGACGAGGGCTGGCAGCCAGCGCGGGCGCCGAAGGACGCACATCCCGGCCGCCACCGTGCACGCCATCAGGCTCACGAGGATGCCGTCCACCTGGTGCGTGACGATCCCGCACGTCGTGACCGGGTTGAGCGCCGTCACCAGCGCCACGAGGATCGCCCAACGACGTTCCAGGCCGAAGTCGAGCGCGGCGGCCAGGACGACGAGCAGCGCCATGGCGGGCGCGATGGCGGAAGCGGCCTTGGAGATCTCGATGCTCCCGGTGGCGGCGTAGATCGCCAGCGCCATGTACCAGGGCCCCTTGGCGTAGTGCAGCACCCAGAGGTTCCAGGTGTGGCGGCCGAAGTCGTGCATCGGGTCGCGGAGCGGGTTCCATCCGGCCGCCATCTCGTAGACCGCCGTCTGGTGGTACCACTGGCCGTCCCACGTGAGGTCCATGAAGATCGCCGCCAGCGCGAGACCGCCCGCGATCACGGCCGCCGTCGCGGCGGCCGCGCCGATGGCGTGCCGGGTCGCGAGGCCGCTTCGCCGGCGCGAACCACCACGCGGCGACGAGCGCCAAGACCGTGACCGAAGGCGCCAGGGCCGGCGAGGCACCGAATCCGAGCGAGAAACCCAGCACGACGCCGACGTAGAGCAGGCCCAGCCAGCAGAGCGACGCCCCGCCGGCGCTCCAGGCCACCCGCTGCAGGATGTCTTCCCCGACGTCCGAGGCCTCGCGCGAGTGTTCTGTGGTCGGTGTCACGGCAGCCTCTCCCTTCAGATCTCCAGGTCCAGCAGGGCGGAGCTCAGGCACTTGCCGTGCGCGTCGAGGGCCAGCGAACGTGTCACGCCGCCGCCGAGCGCACGGTGCATGACGAAGTTCAGCGCGCAGACCGCCGGCATCTCGTAGCGCACGACGTCGCCCTCGACGATCCCGACGAAGAGCGTCTTCACGCGTTCGGCCGTAACCGACTCGACCAGCCGGCCGTAGTCGCGCTCGTCGAATGCGATGACCGACACGTTCGCGATGTTCCCCTTGTCGCCGGTTCTCGAGTGGGCGATGTCGCGAAGCTTCACGGGATCACCTCCAGACAGCGAACCGACGGGAGCGCGAGGTGGCGGGGCAGGAGGGTCGAATCCATCGCGAGCACGGGCCTCCCGACCTTCGTCACGCCTCCGCCCGCCGCCGGGCCGTTCGTGTAAAGCGTCTCCACCTCGTTCGCGACGGCGGCGGCCATCCCGGCCGTCCGGCATCGCGCCGCGACGCGGACCCTGACCTCCGCCGGGTCGCCGGCCCGAAGCCGGGCACCGCCGAGAATGGCGTCGAGGCCGATGCAGTCGTAGCGGATCTCATCGGGTTCGATGCGACGCTCGGCCAGGCGGGCCTTCACGATCTCGATCGCCAGCCGCGCCCGCGACACGCAGCCGGGGCCGGCATACGAGAATCTGCCCTTCGCCGACGAACCCGTCCGAGTAGCCCACCGACACTTTCAGCTTCTCGGGCCGCGCGGTGCCGGATGCCCCCCGCACTTCGATCCGGTCGGGCCCGAGTTCGCGGAAACCGACGCCGCTGAAGTCGGCGGTCACGTCCGGCGTCAGGTACCGGTCGGGCCGGTGGAGCTCGTAGAGCAGCTGCTCCTTGCAGGTCGCCGTCGTGATGCGGCCGCCCGATCCCTCGACCTTCGTGAGCACGGCGCCGCCGTCCGCGTCGACCTCGGCGAGCGGGAAGCCCAGCCGGGCCAGGTCGGGCACGTCCTTGAACCCGGGGTCGGCGAAAGTAGCCCCCGGTCAACTGGCCTGCGCACTCGAGGAGGTGGCCGACGACCGTCCCCCGCCCAAGCCGCGGCCAGTCGTCGAGCGCCCACCCGAACTCGTGGATCATCGGCGCCAGAAACAGCGACGGGGTCGGCGACTCTCCCCGTGATCACGACGTCCGCACCCCGGGCCAGCGCCTCGACGATACCCTCGGCCCCAGGTACGCGTTGGCGGAGACGATGGGCTTCTCGCATGCCGAACCGTGGTCCTCATCTCGTCGAGCCGCGCGTCGGCCGCGACGATCGCCTCGCGCACATCGTCGCCGTCAGGATCGCGATCGTCAGGCCGCGCACCCAGTCCGCGCGCGATCCGCGCGACCGCCTCGGCCGCGCCCTCGGGGTTCGCGGCCCCCATGTTCGTGACAATCCGGACCCCGTTCCTGAGGCACGCCGGAAGCACGGTCTCGAACCGTTCGACAGCAGCGGGTCGAAGCCCCTCGCCTGGGATCGCTCAGCCGCTCCTGCTGGGCGAGGGCGATGGTGCGTTCCGCCAGGCACTCGAAGACGAGGTACTGGAGGCGGCCCTTCTCCGCCAGTTCCAGGGCGGGCTCGATGCGATCTCCCGAGTAGCCGGCGCCGCGCGCCGATCCTGATCGTCTTCATGCGGTTCCACCGTTCTGCGCGAGCGGCCCTCGTCACCAGCGGATGATGCCGAACAGGGCCGCGGCGATCGTCATGAGCACCGAGGCCGTCCACAACACCGGGATGCTGAACTTCTGGTGCTCCGCCAGGTCGATGCCCGCGAGGCCGACCAGCAGGAACGTGGCCGGCGTCAGCGGGCTCACAGGGAATCCGGTGGTCATCTGGCCGAGCAGCGCCGCACGCGCCACCTCCACGGGGGGCACGCCGAGCAGGTGCGCCGCGTTGGCGACGACGGGCAGCACGCCGAAGTAGAACGAGTCGGGATCGAACACCAGGCTGAGCGGCATCGACACGAGGCCCAGGCCGAGGGGGATGTGCGCCGCCGCCGACGGGGGAATCGCGCCGGCCGCGGCCGCGGCCATCGCCGAGAGCATGCCGGCGCCCTGCATGATGCCGGTGAAGGCGCCGGCGGCGAACAGGATGCTCGCCATCATCAGCGCCGCTCGCGCGTGGGCGTCGATCCGCTGCTTCTGCATCTCGACGTTCGGGTAGTTGATGACGAGCGCGATCGACAGGCCGAGCATGAACGAGACGGCCGGAGGGATCGTCGTGACGATCATCGACCCCATCACCACGAGCGCGAGCGCGAGGTTCACGGCCACGAGCCGCGGCCGCCGGAGCGCCTGCTGTTCCGCCGTGAGCGGCTTCGCCTCGATGCCCGCGGCGGCGAGGGCCCCGTCCCGGACGCCCGCAACCGCTTCGCCTCCTGGCGGCCCCACCACCAGGCCACGGCGAACGTGAAGACGATCCCGACGATCTGGGCGGGGATCAGCGGCACGAAGATCTCGTGCGTGGTCAGCTTGAGGGCTGCGGCGGCGCGAATGGTCGGCCCGGTCCACGGCAGGAAGCTCACACCGGCCGCAAGCCCCGTGATGCCCGCCAGCTTCCGGCGGTCCATCCCGAGCCGCTCGAACACCGGCAGCATCGTGGGGATGGTGATGAGAAAGGTGACCGCGCCGTTTCCGTCCAGGTGCGCGAGAAACGCCAGCGTCGCCGTGCCGAGCATGATCCGGACGGGGTGCGTGCCAACCACGCGGAGCAGGCCCCGGATGATCGGATCGAACATGCCCGCGTCGCCGACGACGCCGAAGAACGCGATCGCGAAGACGAACATCGCCGCCATCGGCGCCACGCCGGCCACGCCCTGGAGGATGTAGGTGCCCGTCTTCACGCCTGCGCCCATCGCGAGCGCGGCGGCGACCGGCACGAGGATGAGCGCGACGAGCGGCGACGCCCGCCTGGTCAGGATCAGGGCCAGGAGAGCCGCGATCGTCAGCAGGCCGGCAAGCGCGGGCGTCATCGGCAGACACTCTCACCGACCCGGCGCGCCTCGGGCGTCGCGTCGGCCGATGCCGGAAGCAGCGCGGACTTCGCGGCGTCGGCAACCAGGCGTTCGGCGTCGGCAGGCAGCAGGTAGCGGTCGCGGACCAGGGTGTCCGCGGCACGGCGGACCGCGCACACGTACCCTTCCTGCGTGCCGTACCGCTCCTCGAGCGACAGTCGTGGATCGCCGGACGCGTCCCGCTGGGCGCGCGTCCTGGCGAACGGCACGTAGCCGCCCTGGAACCCGCACAACCCGCCCTTGAAGAAACCGGAGGCCTGGACGTTCCAGCCCAGGTACGTCCCGAGCGGGGCCTGGTGGAGCACCGACGCCACGCCGGCGCGTTCGTTGCCGTCGCCGTCCACCGCCGGCACGAGCGTCGGGAGCACGCGCTTCACGACGGGGGGTTGCCGCGTGATGACGCCCGTGAGGTCGTTGTAGTTCAGCGACCGTGCCGAAGTCGTAGTCGAGCACCACGTTCACGTCGCCGAAGCCGACGCCGGGAATGGTCGGGAACCCGGTCGCCGCACGCGTGGCGGCCACCAGCGTCCCGTCCGCGACTCTCGGGTAGCGGCTCGGGGGCGGCGGCGTTCCCTCGACCACCCAGTCCACCAGGGCCCGCGTCAGCGCGCGGATTCGTCTCGGCCATCGGGTTCGGGTTCGCCGGCAGGACGCAGCGTCCCCCTGCCGGCTGCTCCAGCGCAAAGCCTCCCTGGCCGCCGCCGTGCGTCGTGCCGGGGCTGTAGTAGCGGCGCACGTTGTCGGGCAGCGGGATGTCTGCGGCCGCGTCGGTGCCGACGAGCCCGGGTGACATGCGCAGCCCCCAGAACTCGGCCGAGCCGATGACTTCGACGACTTTCGGGCACGTGCGGGTGGCCGTGCAGCGATCGAGCAGGCTCGCCGCGGGCCGCCCGCGCGTCGCGTCGGCGTAGCGGCCCCACCAGACCACCGGCTCGCTGCCTGGCTCGTAGAGGGTGGCGGCGCCGCCCGGCGCGGCGAACCGGAAGTTCATCGGCGTCTGCCGCGCCGCGATCTGCGGCATGATCGCCGTCGAAGACGATGCGCCCGGCGAGATCCGCGTTGAATCCGAGATGGACGAAGCGTCTTCAGGAAGTTGCCGGACTGCGACTGGCCCACGCCGACCGCGTGCCGGACGATCCTGGCGATCGGGTTCGGGGTGCCCTCGGCGTCGGCCGCGGCGTGGCGGAAGAACGACACGATGTCGCGCGTGGCCGCGAGCCCGATGCCGAGCACCAGCGGGTCCTTCGCCGCGTAGACGAGCTGGTAGACGAGGGCGGGATCGAATCCGTCCTTCACGCAGACCCTCGACGGATCGGGCGTCCCCGGGAACGGCGCCGTGCGGCAGTCGGCGAATGCCCAGTCGGCCGCAGGAACGATGCCGGCGCCACCGGTCTCGCCGCGCGGCGTTTCGGACCGATGGAACGCGAGCGTGGCCCGCGACGCGTCGAGCGTGTCCGGAGGATAGAAGGCCGATCCCATCGAGCCGATTCGGATCGACGCGGTGGTCGTTCCCGCGGGCAGGTCGAAGAACCGCGCGAGCACCGGGCCGGTGATGGTCGCGCCGCCCGGGCCCCTGGCGACGGGCACCGTGATCGTCTGGTTGTTGGCCGTCGGCGCCACGTCGCCCTGCCAGCCGCTGACAAGCGAGATGTGCCCCTCCGGCCCCGCGGTGGGCGCGCCGTTCCCGCGGTTGACCACCGAGTACATCAGGACGCCGCTCGCGCGGTCCGTCGCGACCGGCTTCATGAGGGCGAACGTGGCCACGTACTCGACGCGGCCCCTGGCGTTCACCGGCGCGAGGTCGAGGTCCTGGATCACGCGATTGCGCTGGTCCTTCGGATCGACCTCACCGTGGATCCGTCCCTTGATGCTCTTGTACGCGCCCGCGTGGCCGAACGCCTGTCCGCCGGCCACGGCCTCGCGGGCGGTGATCTCGATCCGGCGGACCTGCGACGACGCCGCTGTCGGCGACAGGACGAGGCACGCCGCGAGACACATCGGCCCAGACCACGCTCGGAGAGACCGTTCGCGCCGCCGGCGGACGATGTCTCCGAGGTGGGTTTCGTTGGTCTCGAGGTTGGTTCTTCGGGGGTTCGCCCGCCTCATCGTGGCGCATCCCAGCAGCAAGGGGCGACGAAGAGGCCCATTCCCGAGTCGCTTCGGGAATGGGCCAGTGTGTCAGCGGAAGAGAATCGGAGCGAACTCGCTGAGGAACACCCGCCAGATGAACCAGTAGTGTGCCCCCGGCGAGGTGTGGTACGACATCGGAAGCCCGACCTTCTCCGCCACCTGCTTGAGCGTCTCCGATCCCTTCAACGCGAAGTCGGTGGTGCCGACACCAATCCAGTAGTGCTTGACGCCCGCCGCCTTGATCTTCGTCAGGGCCGCAGCGAATTCGGGCGTGTCCTGGCCGCCCGCGCTCCACACGCCGATCCACCCGAAGACGCCGGGGTTGTTGTTGGTGGCCTGGGTCGTGTGGCCGCCGCCCATCGACAGACCGGCGATCGCCCGGTTGTCCTTCCCCTTCAGCACGCGGTAGTGCCTCTCGATGAACGGGATGATCTCCGCCACCAGGGAGTTCGGATACGAACCCGCGTAGACCTGCGGCGGCCGCGGCGCGGCCGCGGCACCCGGGGCTCCGGGGGCGGCGCCGGCACGCGCGCCAGCGGCTGGGGGAGCGGCCGCGGCGGCGCGGTGGTGCACCCGGCGCGCCGGCTCGACCCTGGGCCGCCTGCACGGGCGGCGGCGCTGGCGCAGTGGTCGCTGCCGGGCCGCGGCGTCGGACCGTACGCGTAGCCCTGAGCCACGGTCTGGTTGGCGTTGCCGTTGGGCATGACGACGATCATCGGCTTCGCTTTGCCCGCCGCGATCAGGTTGTCGAGGATGATGTTCGCGCGGCCCATGTTGACCCACGCGTCCTCGTCACCGCCGCCGCCGTGCAGCAGGTAGAACACCGGGTACTTCGCGCTTGCCCGTCTCGTAGCCGGGCGGCGTGTAGACGTACATCCGGCGGCCCGGCTGCTTCAGAATCGTCGACGGGTACCAGACCGCCGACACGGTGCCGTGCGGGATGTCCGGCTTGAACGTCCACGGGTCAGACGCCTGGCCGGTGATCATGAGCAGGTTGTCGTACCGCTGGCCGTCTCGCTGGTATTCGCCGTTGCTGGGGTCATTCACCTTCACGCCGTCCATGCTGAAGGAGTAGCCCCACAACTGCTCGCCGAGCGGGCCCACGGTCACCGACCAGATGCCCTGGTCGTCCTTGGTCATCGCGATGTTGGTGCCCTGGTCCCAGTTGCCGTTCAGCACGACGGTGCCGGCCTTGGGCGCCAGTAGCCTGAACGTGACCTTCTTGTCGGGGAGGATCTCCGGCGAGACCACGCGCGGTCCCTGCGGAGCCCCCGCCCGCTGCCCGGCCGCCGGCGCCTGCGCGGGCGCGGCGGGCGCCTGCGCGAAGACGGCCGCCACGCAGCCGACCGCCAGGGCGACAGCCATCACCTTGAGCACGTTCTTCATGTTCATATGAATCCTTCCTGGGTGAACGGGGGGTGGAGCCTCCGGTTCCGACACCGCGCCCGCGCGCGGCGAGCCCCGGTCGGCGGTCGCAGTCTACCGTTACGACGAGGTTGCCGTCCAGCCTTCTCCATTCCGCATCGCCCCGTGAAACGGTTATCATTGCCGCGCGATGGCCGCCGCCGGCGGCCGGATCGACTGGATCTCGAGGAGGAACCATGAAGACACTCGCTGTCGCCCTGATCGCCGTCGCCGTCGTCGTTGTTCCCGTCGCCGCGCAGAGCGCGAAGAAGATCGACATCACCGGAGCCTGGGAGATGACGGTCGAGTCGCCGCAGGGCCAGATGGTCGTCACCGCCAACTACAAGCAGGAGGGCGAGACGCTGACCGGCACCCACGTCAGCGAGATGGGCGAGGCGCCGCTCAAGGGCACGGTCAAGGGCGCGGATATCGAGTACACCGTCACGCTCGACATGGGCGGGCAGGTGATGTCGATCGTCCACAAGGCCAAGGTGGACGGCGACACGATCAAAGGCAGCGCCGACATCGAGGGCATGGGCTCGATCACATTCACCGCGAAGAGGAAGAAGTAGCGGGCGAACCCCATGGTAATCCTGCGACTCGCCTCTGCCTTCCTGCTCGTCGCCGGCCTGGCCTGGGGCCAGCCGCCTGTCGGCGCGACGCCGGCGCCCCCACGCCAGCAGCCGGTGACGGCGTCGTTCGCCGAGGGCCAGGTCCTCCCGCTCTGGCAGAACGGCGCACCCGGGGCCCTGGGTAACGACGACGCGGACGTGCCGACGATGGCGGTGTACAAGGCGCCGCGCGCGAACGGCACCGCCATCCTCGTGTTTCCCGGCGGCGGCTACGGCGCGCTCGCCCTCGTGCACGAGGGCCGTCAATGGGCCTACTGGTACAACGCGATGGGCATCACGGCCTTCGTCGTCAAGTACCGCCTGGGCCCGCGCTACCACCACCCGATCGAGCTCGGCGACGCGCAGCGCGCCATCCGCACCGTGCGCGCGCGGGCCGCGGAGTTCGGCGTGTCGCCGGACCGCGTCGGCATCATGGGCTTCTCCGCGGGCGGCCACCTCGTGTCGACGGCCGCCACGCACTTCGATGCGGGCCTCGCCGACCCCAGGGACGCGATCGACCGCGCGGGCAGCCGCCCCGACTTTCTCATCCTCGGCTACCCCGTCATCTCGTTCGACCCCGCGATCACGCACGCGGGCTCGGTGCGCAACCTGCTCGGCGACAATCCCGACCCGAAGCTGATCGAGAACCTGTCGAACGACCTGCAGGTCACCGCGCGCACACCGCCGACGTTCCTCTTCCACACGGCGAACGACACAGCCGTGCCCGTCGAGAACAGCATCCGTTTCTTCCTGGCGCTGCGGAAGGCCGGCGTGCCGGCCGAGCTGCACGTCTTCGAGAACGGCCCGCACGGCGTCGGCATGGCGCTCTCGGACCCGACGCTCGCGAAATGGTCCGAGCTTCTGGCCGGCTGGCTGCGCGCGCGCGGACTGATGACACCGGCGACGACAAAGTAGGGAGGTCACGATGACCCGTCCGAGAACGAGCAGACCGAAGAGCGGCGTGGCCGCGTGGTCCCTGGTGGCTTTCATCGTCGCGTGCTGGATTGCGGGTGCCGCCGCCGGCACCCAGCCGGCGCAGCAGCAGGCGGCCGTGGCGCCTCAGAAGGGCGCCGTCGCGGCGCAGAAGCCGCAGGCGGGGCTGCGCCTGAACGACAAGGAGTACTTCGAGACACGCGGGCTCAACGTCTTCGTCTTCACCAACCAGTACAACGGCATGTTCTTCGACGAGAAGACCGCCGGCATCGAGATCATCCAGCACGGCGTGCGGATGTCCACCGGCGGCGCAGTCCGACTGTCGCCGACGCCGGAGCAGTGGGACCAGATCCCGAAGCTGGTCGACCGGAAGGTCGACAAGGCCACGAACACCATCACGTGCGTGCTGCGCTACGAGGCGTTCGATTTCGACTCCCGGCTGATCGTGACGCCCGAGGGATCGGGCTTCCGCGTCGCCGTCTTCCTCGACAAGCCGGTCCCGGCGACGCTGGAGGGGCGGGCGGGGCTCAACCTCGAGTTCCTGCCGTCCAGGTTCTTCGAGCGCACCTACTTCGTCGACGGCAGGCCCGGCATCTTCCCGCGCTATCCGATTGGAACGACGAAGACCAAGTCCGCCGAGACGAAGATCCGCCAGTTCGAGGGCTACAACACCTTCGACGATTGCGGTCGCAACGAATACGTCGAAGCCGACCCGGTTGCTGCGGGTAAGACGTTCGTCCTCGCGCCCGAAGATCCCGAGCGCCGCGTCACGATCCAGGGCCTCTCCGGCGACATCCAGCTTCTCGACGGAAGGAACCTCTCCCAGAACGGCTGGTTCATCGTCCGTTCGCTGCTGGCGACGAAGACGACGGGGAAGGTGGCGGAGTGGCTGGTCCGCCCGAACATCCTCCCGAGCTGGACGCGGACCCCGGTCGTCCAGTTCTCGCAGGTCGGCTATCACCCGACGCAGAAGAAGATCGCGGTCGTCGAGCTCGACACGAACGACACGGCGCTCCCGACCGCGTCGCTCTTCGAGGTGACGGCCGACGGCTCGACGGTGGAACGGCTGAAGGCGAACGTGCTGCCGTGGGGCAATTACCTCCGCTACAAGTACGCCACGGCCGACTTTAGCGCCGTCAACAAGCCCGGCCTGTACTACATCAAGTACGGCAGCCAGAAGACCGAGACGTTCCCGATCAGCACGAACGTGTACGACACCATCTGGCACGCGACCGCAGACGTCTGGTTCCCGATTCAGATGGATCACGTGGCGGTCAACGAAGGGTACCGCGTCTGGCACGGCCTCGCGCACATGGACGATGCGGTTCAGGCGCCGCTCAACATCCAGCACTTCGACGGCTTCCGCATGGGCGCGTCCACCGACACGAAGTACAAACCTCTCGAGCGCATCCCGGGGCTCAATGTCGGCGGCTGGTACGACGCCGGCGACTACGACCTCCAGGGCGCGTCGAGCGCGGGCACGCTGACGACCTTCGTGGACATCTGGGAGACGTTCAAACCTCAGCGCGACCAGACGTTCGTTGATCAGGCCAACCGCTTCGTCGACATTCACCGCCCGGACGGCAAGCCCGACGTCCTGCAGCAGGTCGAACACGGGGCCCTGCTGGTGGCGGCAGAGTACCGGAACATCGGCCACCTGGCCACGAGCATCGTCGATGCGCAGCTCCACACGTATCACCACCTCGGCGACGCCACGACGCAGACCGACAACCTGATCTACGATCCCGCACTCAAGCCGTACCAGGTCGAAGGAAACCGGAGCGGCACGCCCGACGACCGGTGGGTCTTCACCGGACGACAGCCCTCCCAGAACTACTCGGGGATCGGATCCCTGCTCGCCGCCAGCCGCGCGCTGCGGGGGTTCAACGATGCGCTGGCGGACGACTGCCTCGCGCTCGCGAAGAAGGCGTACGCGGAAGAGAAGCAGCGGACGGTCCCGCCGCCGCCGGCGGGGGCGCCGGCCGGCGCCGCCCGGTTCGGAGCCGGCGCGGAGATGACGGCACTGTTCCAGTTGATGCTCACGACGAAGGAGCCGCAGTACATCGACCGGTTCAACGAGCTGATCTGGCCGTCGCTCGGCGCGCCGGGTGGCCGCAGCCTGGTGATGGCGGTCCGTGCGATCCCGTACCTCGGTCCCGGGGCCGCGGAGAAGCTCCGTCCGTACGTGCTCGAAGTACAAGGCCGAAGTGGACGCGCTGCTCAAGGCCAATCCCTACGGCGTGCCGATCGCAACGGGCGGCTGGGCGGGCAGCGGTGGTGTCGTGGGTTGGGCGACGACAAACTACCACCTGCTCAAGGCGTACCCCGACGTGTTCGACAAGGAGTCGGTGCTCCGCGGGCTGAACTTCATCTTCGGCACCCACCCGGCCTCGAACACGTCGCTCGTCGCAACGGTCGGCACCAGGTCGAAGCGCCTGGCGTACGGTTTCAACCGCGCCGACTTCACGTTCATCCCGGGCGTCATCGTCCCCGGCGTGATGATCCTGAAGCCCGACTACCCGGAGAACATGGATGACTGGCCGTTCCTCTGGGGCGAGAACGAGGGCACGATTGGCGGCGCGTCGCAGTACATCTTCCTGGCGCAGGCGGTGAACGAACTAATGAAGAAGTAGGCCCCGGTGACGGTCTTTGGGTGTAGAATCCACGGCGTTCACGTTCGATTGCGTTGGCCATACACATTCTCACAACGGGAGGGCGTCGATGAGCGGCTATCCATTCTCCAGGCGTCATTTTTTCTTTGGCACCCTCCTGGCTGGGGCCATCCCGCGAGCGGGTTTCGGTAGCCAGCCTTCGCTGAAGGCCCTCGGATACAAGTCGGCCAACGAGAAGATGGGCATCGCCTGCATTGGCCTCGGGATGAGAGGGCCGCAGGTCCTCCCTGGCACCTACGGGGAGAACGTCGTGGCGCTCTGCGACTGCGACGACAGCCGTGGTGCCGCAACCTACGCGATTCATCCCAAGGCGAACAGGTACAAGGACTGGCGGAAGATGCTCGACGCCGAGGGCAGGAACATCGACGGCGTGATGGTGACGGTCCCGGACCACTGGCACACCCACATGTCGATTGAGTGCATGCAGCGGGGCAAGCACGTCTACACCGAGAAGCCGCTGGCCCGCACCTTCTGGGAGAACCGACTCCTCGCCGACGCCGCGTTGAAGTACAAGGTCGCCACCCAGATGGGCAACCAGGGCTTCAACCACGAAGGCACGAAGACGGCCTGCGAGATCTTCTGGTCGGGCGACATCGGCGAGGTCCGCGAAGTGCACTCGTGGACGGGCGGAGGCGCGGGCGATCGGAAGTACCCGGCCAGCGGTCCGCCGGAGCAGCCGGTGCCGGCGGGGTTCGACTGGGACATGTGGGTGGGCCCCATGGCGCCGCGCCCCTACCACGCCGACTATCGGGGCTGGCGCGCCTTCATCGATTTCTCGACCGGAGGGACGCTGGGCGACTGGCTGATTCACTGCCTCGGCCCGGCGCACCTGGCGCTTCGCCTCGACCTCGCCGCTCCGATCAGCGTCGAGGCGGTCAACGTGGTCGAGAAGAACGCCTTCCGGTGGCCTCTCAGCGACGAGGTCATCTACGAGTTCCCGGCCCGAGGGAACATGCCCCCGGTCACCATCCACGCCTACCAGGCCATGCGCGGCGCGTTCAAGAATCCGCCCGGAATGGCGGAGGGCGAGCGGCTGCTCCCGCCGATGAGCAACCTGGACACTGAGAAGAACCGCCCGTTCCTGCAGGGCGGGGACGGCATGATGCTGGTCGGGGACCAGCTGGATGCCCAGGGCAAGCGGGCGCCGACTCCACCGCGCGCGGCCGGTCCGGGTGGAGCGCCTGGCGCCGCGGGCGGCCAGGGTGCGCGCGCGGCCGGTCCGGGTGGAATGCCCGGCGCGCCGGGCGGCCAGGGCGCACGCGCGGGCGGCCCCGCCGCGGACCGCGGCCCCGGCAACGGGACCGTGTTCGTCGGCTCCAAAGGCTACATGGCGACCTGCAACCGCGGCGAGGGCGTGTGGCTGCTCCCGGCTTCCAAGTGGACCGACTACCGGCTGCCGCCGCAGATGCTGCAGCGCGGGATCAACCACCAGCAGGACTGGATCCGCTCCTGCAAGGGCGGCGCGCCGGGCGTGTCCGAGTTCGCCGTGGCCTGCAAGTACATGGAGTGGCTGGTACTGGGCGCCGTGGCCCTGCACATGCCCAACACCAAGCTGTTGTGGGATGCCAAGAACATGCGCTTCACAAACAACGCCGAAGCCAACAAGTACCTCAAGCCGGAATGGCGCAAGGGCTGGGAATTGAAGCTCTAGCGTGCGCGGCGGGGCCCTTTTTGGCGGCACAAAAGAATATTGGCAGTCTCGACAGAAATGTCCTATGATGGCGCCGCGTTGTGGGGAAGCTGCAGTCTGGCTCGGATTGCAGCTCCCTTCGGTGGCCCTCTCGTGTCGGATGGGCGTGTGTATCTAGTGCAAGGCTGAGGCGCGGGCGCCTGGCTTCAGGCGCCTATCGAAAAAAGGGGGGGGGAATGTTGCCAGTGAGGTCCCGTTTCTTGCTGGGCCTGGTTATCGGGCTCGCGCTCGTCCCGAGCATCGTGTTCGGGCAGGTCACAACCGCAACACTGACAGGCACCGTCAAAGACGCGCAGGGGAACGTCGTTCCCGGCGCGACGGTCGTCCTGACCAGTGACACCCGTGGCGTGGAGGTCGGCACGACGGTGACCGACGCCAAGGGCGACTTCATCTTTCCCGGTACGATGCCCGACACCTACTCGGTGACGGTGTCCCTGGAAGGCTTCAAGACCAGGAAGATCTCCGGCTTCGCCGTGAGTTCAGGCGACCGACTCGCCCTTCCGCCGATGACGATCGATGTCGGCTCGCTCTCTGAAACCGTCACCGTGACGGGCGAATCGCCGCTGATCCAGGCAGCGAGCGGCGAGCGGTCGTTCACCATCCCGACGCAGTCGGTCCAGAACCTGCCGATCTCCAGCCGCAACTTCAGAGACCTCGCCCTGCTGTCGCCGGGCGTCGTCGCTTACGGAAACGGCGCCGGCGTCCAGCGCATCGGTGGCGGCGGGTACGCCAACCTCATGATGGACGGCATCTCGGCGATGGACACCGGCAACAACGGCCAGATGATCGCCATGAACACGGAGGCCGTCGCCGAGGTGAAGGTGCTCACCCAGGCCTATCAGGCCGAGTACGGCCGGTCGAGCGGCATCCAGGTGCTGTCGGTGACCAAGAGCGGCACCAACCGGTTCAGCGGCAGCGTGTATGACGTCGAGCGGAACTCGAAGTGGAACGAGAACGGCTATGGCAATATCCTGAACGGAGTCCAGAAATCGGTCTCGAAGCAGCGGGACTACGGCTTTTCGGTCGGCGGCCCCATCGGCAAGCCGGGGGGCAACAACAAGCTGTTCTTCTTCTTCAGCCTCGAGGAGCGGCCGCGCACGAGCGGCAACAATCTGGAGAGGTTCCGCGTGCCCACGGCACTCGAGCGGGCGGGGGACTTCTCGCAGTCGAAGGACAACAACGGGAACCCCTACCCGTACATCAGGGACCCCCAGACCGGGCTGGCGTGCAACTCCTCGAACACCGCGGGCTGCTTCAAGGACGGCGGAGTGCTGGGGAAGATCCCCGCGAACCGTCTCTATGCCCCGGGCTTGGCGCTCCTGAACATGGTCTCGATCCAGCCGACCATGACGCAGGCGGCCGCCACCAATTACAACGTCGAGCAGTACAGCCCCACCATCAAGACCCTCTCGTACCAGCCGGCCACGCGCATCGACTACCAGGTCGCGTCGAAGCTGCGAGTGGCGTTCAAGATGAACGCTCAGAACGGGAACTCCGGCACGCCGGCCCAATTCGGCGTAGTCGGCCAATCAGGGACCGGCGGCTGGTCGATCCCCGGTCTGAACGATTCCAAGGGCAACCAGGCGCCCTGGGTCACGACGTATTCGTTGTCCGGCAACTACAACATCGGGTCGCGCACGTTCCTTGAAGTGATCTACGGACACACGCAGAACTTCTACGAGTCCGTCTACACGTCCAAGGCGTCGAATCGCTTCGATGCCGGGCTGGCCGGGCTTCCCGACATCTACACGACCAACCGGGACGTCAATCCCGACTACTTCATGGCCGGGGCCCTGGCGGGGATAACCGCGCCTTTCTTCGTCAACAACCGGATCGAACTGCCGCAGCAGGTCACGTATGGCACCCGGTCGGGGAACACCCCGCAGACCCCCCAGTATCCCGGGTGGTTCAACGTCAATCGGACGTGGGACCTGGCGGCGAGCGTCACGCACGTCCGCGGGAGTCACACCCTCAAGGGTGGCTTTGCGGTCAACCACAGCTTCAAGGCGCAGAACATGACGCAGGCCGGGGCGCCGATGGGCACCATCAACTTCGGCGAGGACACCAACAACCCGAACGACACGCAGTTCGGCTACGCCAACATCGCCACCGGGACCTTCGGCTCCTACAACCAGGCCTCGAAGTTCGTCGAGTCGGGCATGTCGTACTTCGGGCTCGAGCCGTACATCCAGGACAACTGGAAGGTCTCGAATCGGTTCACGCTGGACTACGGCGTGCGGTTCGTCCACCTCCAGCCGGAGTACGACATCTACGGGCAGGCGTCGAACTTCTTCCCGGAAAAGTGGACGGCCTCGGCCGCCCCGAAGCTGTACGTGCCCGGGTGCCCGGGCGGCGTCTATCCGTGCCAGACGACGCGTCAGGCGATGAACCCGGTGACGGGCCAGTTGCTGGGCGCCGGAACAGCCGGGCTCATCGGCCAGGCGGTGCCCGGAACGGGAAGTCCGACGAACGGCATCGTGCAGCAGGGCCAGGGGATCGACAAGACCAACTTCCAGTATCCGGCGCTGAAGCTCGCCCCGCGGGTGGGGTTTGCGTATCACCTGAAGTCGGACGGGAAGTGGATTCTCCGCGGCGCATTCGGGATCTTCTACGACCGGGTGGAAGGCAACTTCACCATGAGCCAGTCGGCCAACCCGCCGACCGCCGAGAGCACGACGCTGCAGTACGGCACGCTGCAGACGCTGGGACAGGGCGTCGCGTCCAAGGGCGTCCCGAACCTGACCATCTACCGGTATGAGAACCCGAACCTCCCCGCGTCCGCGCAGTGGAACGTCGGGACGCAGATGGAGTTGCCGGGCGCGTTCACGCTCGACGTCTCCTACGTCGGGCAGTACCAGTACGACAGCCAAGGCGCCCAGGGCGGCCAGCAGGTGACCCCTCTGAACGCGATCGACTTCGGGACGGCGTACCTGCCCTCAAGCGTGGACCCCACGTACACGGCCAGCACGGTACCGGGCGCCAACATCTACGCCAACAACCTGCTGCGCACCTATAAGGGGTACGGCAACATCAACCAGTTCGCGGCCGTCTTCCATCGCACCATGCACGGCATGCAGACGTCGGTCAACCGCCGGTTCAGCAAAGGCCTCTCGGCCGGCGTGAACTGGAACTGGACGTTCGTGGACCAGGGCAACTACTCCGCGGACTACTCGGTCACCCAGCGCATGCAGCACAATGCCGACGGCACGGTCACCCTGCGTTCGGATCAGGGGGCGTGGGAAGAGCTCATGAAGACTCAGGACACTCCCCACCACATCTTCAAGGGCAACTTCGTGTGGGACCTGCCCGACCTGCGTTCCGACAATACGGGCCTGAAGGTCGTCGGCTACATCATCAACGACTGGCAGCTCTCCGGTGTCTGGAGCGCTCAGTCTGGTACGGGTACTCGATCGGCTTCTCCTACCAGAACAACGGCGGCAACCAGAACCTGACCGGGTCTCCGGACTACGGCGCACGGATCAAGATCATCGGCGATCCGGGCAACGGCTGCTCGTCCAATCAGTACGCGCAGTTCAACGTGGCGGCATTCGCCGGGCCCACCTACAACAGCAACGGCATGGAGTCGGGCCGGAACTACATGCGCTCGTGCTGGACGTCGATCTGGGACCTGTCGCTTGCACGCAACATCCGCCTGGGCGGGAAGCGCTCCGTCCAGTTCCGCGCCGAAGCCTACAACGCGTTCAACCAGTTCTTTGTCACCGGCCGGAGCACCACGGTGCAGTACAACGACCCGATCAGCCAGACCGTCGTGAATAATCAGTACAACTCGGACGGCACCCTGAACCAGAGCCGGCTGAAGCCGTCATCCGCCGGCTTCGGCGCGGCCAGCGGCTGGAATGCCGCAAGGACCGTCCAGCTGTATCTTCGCTTCTCGTTCTGACGTCCTGACGTTCTCCGTCCGATGCACGAGGGGCCACCACCGCGGTGGCCCCTCGTGTTTGCGGGATGCCTGTCCGGCGCGCGGCCCGGGGGCGCCCGCAGGCCCACCACACTCGAAAAGGAAGGGTTCCCAGTCGATGAAACGCACACTCGCATTCATGCTGACGCTCCTGGTCCTGGCCATCGTCGTTCCGCTTGCGGCGACGCAGGCCCCACCCGCACAGGCGCCGGGCGCCCCCGGCCAGGCTCCGGGAGCCAGGGCGGGCGCGCAGGCGCTTCCCCGCATCGTGTCTCCCGAAGTCAAGCCGGACAACACCGTGACGTTCCGCCTTCGTGCGCCGAACGCCAGCGAGGTCATCCTCAGCGGCGACTGGCCAGACGGCCGGAACGTCAAGATGGTGAAGGACAGCGACGGCGTGTGGTCCGCGAGCGTCGGACCGCTCACGCCCGAGCTGTGGGGGTACACCTATTCGGTGAACGGCGTGTCGACGCTCAATCCTGGCAACGCCAACATCCGCCGGGACGGCACCCGGTACGCGAACATCTTCTTCATCGACGGACCGTTCTCGCAGAACTACCAGATCCGCGACATCCCCCACGGCAACGTGAACATGGTGTGGTACAACTCGCCGACGCTGAAGCTTCAGCGCCGCATGTACGTCTACACGCCGGCCGGCTACGAAGCCGGCAGTCAGCGCTACCCGGTGCTGTACCTGCTGCACGGCGCGGGCGGTGACGAGGATGCCTGGTTCAACATGGGTCGCGCCAGCCTGATCATGGACGGCCTGATCTTCGACAAGAAGGCGAAGCCGATGATCGTGGTCATGACCAACGGCAACGGCTATCAGCAGATGGCCCCGGGGTTCGGCCCGCTTCCTCGAGTTGCGGGCGCGATGCCGCAGCCTGCGCCCCGCGGTGCAGGTCCGGGTGTTCCTGGCGCCGCTCCGCCAGCCGCTGCTCAGCCCGCGGCCGCTGCTCCGCGCGCCGCTGCGGCCGCGCCGCCCGGTGCCCCAGGCGCTCCGACGGCTCCCGGTGCTCGTGGCGGTGGTGGCGGTGTGGGCGGCGGGCTCTTCCCGGAGAGCATCGTCAAGGACGTGATTCCATACATCGAGAAGCACTACCGCGTGATCCCGAAGAAGGACGGCCGCGCGATTGCCGGCCTGTCGATGGGCGGCGGCCACACCCTGGCGGCGACCAACGCCCACCCGGAGACCTTCAACTACATCGGCGTGTTCAGCATGGGGACCCGGGAGGACATCACGGACAAACTGCAGGCGATCAAGAAGGCCGGCCTGAAGTACTATTACGTCGGCTGCGGCCAGGCGGACCAGATCTGCGTCGAGGGCAGCAAGAACCTGGACGCGCTGTTGACCAAGGTCGGCATCAACCACTCGTTTACGTTCAACGAGGGCGGCCACACCTGGGCCAACTGGCGCATCTACCTGAGCGAACTCGCGCCGAAGCTCTTTCAGTAGTACGGGGAGGAACACGATGAAGAGACTGCTATGGGTACTTGCCGGCGCCCTGGTGCTGGCGCTTGTCATGATCCCCTTGTCGGCACAGCAGCCGCCGCCCGGGCAGCGCGGTGCTGGAGCCGCGGCGCAACAACCGCCGGCCGGCCAGCGCGACGGGACGGCGCAGGCCGCCCCCCGCGCGGCGATGGGTGGGCGCGGCGTCGCGGCCGTTCCCCAGACCAACGACGAACCGCTGGCCAAGGTCCCCGTGGGCTTCACTCCCATCTTCAACGGGAAGGACCTCACGGGCTGGCACGTCAGCAAGACGAACCATCACGGGACGACCCCCGATTATCGGGTCATGCACGGCATGATCGTGGGCACGCAGCAGCCCATTGGCCAGGGCGGCATCCTTCTCACCGACAAGAAATACAGGAACGTCGAAGTCTACATGGAGGTCAAGCCCGACTGGGGCTGTGACGGCGGGCTGTTCTTCTGGACCGATGAGGCCGGCGCCGGCTACCAGGTGATGCTGGACTACCTGCCCGGCGGGACGATGGTGGCCGGCATCTACGGCGAGCGGCTCACGGGCGTCAACATGAACGGACCGGCGTGGGCGAACCTGACGCCAGAACAGCGACAGGAGATCCAGACGAGACGGACCGAGAACTGGCAGAAGGCCTGGAAGCGGGAGGCGTGGAACACCGTGCGCGCGCGCATCGAAGGCAACCCGCCCCGCATCACGACCTGGCTCAACGACGAGATCATGTTCCAGGGCACCGACACGGAGAATCACGCCATCAACGGGGCGACCGAGGGTTCGATCGCCATCCAGTTGCACGGCGGGGAACGGTGGCGCGCCGGCGGCTTCTGGCGCTGGAGAGTGATCGCCGTGAAGGAACTGCCGGATACGAAGCCGAGCAAGTAGCGAAGCCCGCGTCGGGTTTCGATGTGGAAGGGAGATTCTATGCGCAAGACCTCATTCTGGATGACCCTCTTCATGGTCCTGGTGGCGACATCCGTCGTGCTCATGACCGGCGTGTTCTCCGCACAGACGGCGCCGCAGACACCGCCGCAGGCCGGACCGCCAGCGGCGACGCAGACTCCGCAACGGGGCGCGCCGCAGGCCACCCCGCCGGGAGCGCCAGGGGCGCCGCAGGCCCCGCCCGGTGCGCGCGGGCCGGCGGTGGTTGTTCCCGGCGGGCGCGGCGGCCCGGCGGCGGCACCCATCAAGCATCTCCTGGTCCTCGGCATGACCAGGGGCTACCACCACGGCTCGACCTCCAACGGGCTGGCCATGTTCTGGAATCTCGGGAAGGAATCCGGCGTCTGGGACACGGAGATCAGGACCGACATGGAATGGGTCACCAAGAAGGAGAACTACCGTGGCGAAGGCCACTCGCTCGCCTTCTTCGATGCCATCGTGCTGGTCAACTGCACCGGCAGCTGGAAGCTGGACGACGAACAGAAGGAGGCGCTGCTCTCCTTCGTCCGCGACGACGGCAAGGGACTCGTGGTGGCCCACGCGTCGCTCGACGCCAACTACGACTGGCCGGAATACGCCGAGATGATCGGCGGCTGGTTCCAGGCTCACCCCTGGGGCACGTTCGACGCGCCGGTCATCGTCGAGGACCCGAGCTTCCCCGCTATGCAGCATTTCCCCAAGTACCTCAGACTGTACGACGAGATGTACTCGCCGAGGCAATGGTCGCGCGACAAGGTCAACGTGCTGATGCGGATGGATGAGACGAAGCTCGACTACGTGAAGCCTCAGTACGGCGTGAAGAGCACGCGAGAGGACAAGGACCAGGCGCTCGCGTGGTCCAAGATGTACGGGAAGGGCCGCGTGTTCTACTCCAGCCTCGGACACACCAAGGAGGCCTGGGAAGACCAGTTGGTGCGCAAGCACTACCTGGAGGGCGTGAAGTGGGTGACGGGCAGGACAGAGGGCAGCACGGCGTCCCACCCGAAGGTCAAGTAAACCGCCGGCGAACGGCAGCAGGAGCATTCGCATGGAAAACAGACGCGACTTTCTGAAGACGATTGCGATGACGGCGGCAGTGGCCTCAACCTCGCGCAGCGTGCTCGGCCAGAACGACAAGGTCCGGATGGCGGTCATCGGGACCGGCACCCGCGGCACCATGGTCAACAGGTTCTTCCGGTCGCATGCCGATTGCGAGTTCGTCGCCGCGTGCGACGTTCGCAAGACGAGACTGGACGCGGCCATCAAGGCGATAGGCGGCAACGTCCAGGGCTACAGCGACTACCGGCGCATCCTGGATCGGAAGGACGTCGATGCCGTCCTGATCACGACGCCCGACCACTGGCACGGTCCCATCGTGGCGCAGGCGTGCGCGGCGGGCAAAGACTGCTACGTCGAAAAGCCGATGACGCACACGATCGAGGATGCCGTCTTGGCGGTCGACGCGGCCAAGAAATACAAGAGGATCGTGCAGCTCGGCGTGCAGCAGCGCAGCGGCGCGCACTTCCTGGAATGCGTGAAGATGATCCAGGATGGCGTCATCGGCAAGGTCTCCCACTGCATCCTGAACCAGCCGGGCAGCTACGGCGGTGTAGTGCAGCCGACGGCACCGGTGCCTGAAGATCTCGATTGGGAGATGTTCCAGGGGTCGGCTCCGCGGAAGCCGTTCTCGCCGAGCTACCTCCGCTGGCGCGGGTTCTACATGTACGGCGGCGGCCTCATGACCGATTGGGGCGTCCACCTGACGGACATCGCCCTGCTCGCGATGAAGGCCGACGGCAAGGCGCCGATTCACACGGCCGCGTCGGCGCAGTACGTGGGCTTCCCCAAGGACCTCGAGCAGTTCCCGGATGTCTTCAGCTGCTCGTGGCAGTACGACGACTTCCTCATGACGTTCACGAACATCCAGCTACCGAGCACGGACTTCCCCACGAACGGCAACTACTTCTACGGCACGAGGGGCGTGCTCCACGTGAACCGTTCCGGCTGGCGCATCCTGCCGCAGCCGCAGAGAGGCGGCATGCCGCCACGTGCTGCTGGACCAGGGGCGGGGGCTGCTGGGGCGGGGGCTCGGGCCGGCGCTGCTCCGGCCGCACCGCAAACGCCGCCGCCGGCTCCGCTCGAGGCCAAGGTGTACCGGCAGGAAGAAGCTTACGAAGACGACCCGCACACGAAGGCGCACGCCCGGAACTTCCTGGATTGTGTCAAGTCGCGCAAGAGCCCGGTGGCGGACATCACCACGGCCGGGTTCAACGTCACGCTGCCCTGCCTGCTCGGGCGCCTCTCCGTCAAGGAAGGCAAGGCGTTCGGTTGGGACGGCAGGAAGGCCGTGCCGGTGTAGGAAGGCTCAGGGCTCAGGGCTCGGGCTCAGGGCTTAGGGCTCAGGGCTCAGAGCTGTGACCCCGTGGCAACACGCCCGAAGTCAGAGGCAGCGCGCCTCTGGCTTCGGGCGTCTTTCGGAGGGTCGCATGAGTCGAATGATCGCGGTCGTCCTCGCCTGCGTTTCGGCGGTCGGTCTCCTGGCGAACGCCCCTGCCTCTGCCCCGGCGACAACCCGGACGGTCTACGTGACCGCGGTCGACAACGAGGGTCACGCCGTGCCCGGTCTCACGCCGACGGACTTCCTGGTGAAGGAGAGCGGCAAGGAGCGAGAGATCGCGTCGGTCGCGCCGGCGTCGGGGACGATTCGGCTGGCGCTCATGGTCGACCAGCCCCTGGTCGGACAGAGCTATGTGCGGGTCGGCCTCGCCGAGTTCGCCGCGAGGATGTGCCCCTCGGCCGAGATCGCGCTGTTCATGATCGGGCAGCGAGCCGAGAAACTGGTCGACTTCACCTCGGACCCGAACGCGATCGTCGACGGGATCCGCAACCTGCCTCTGGGCCGGTTCAGCGTGAATGGATCCGTGCCCGACGCGGTCTCAGAAGTGGCGAAGCAGTTCGAGAAGGCGAGGCCCGCGCGTCCGGTCATCGTGCTGGCGACCACCGAACCGGGTCTGGCGGTCGGGGACCCGGAGCCCATCCTTGCCCAGATTGCGAAGAGCAAGGCGCAGTTCTGGGGGGTGTCGGTCGGGGCGGGATCCGGGGCGATGGGCATCGGCGACGGACCGAAGCAGTCCGGGGGGCGCGTCGTCCCGATCCTGACCCTGCAGGGATTCGAGGCCGGCCTGCAGCAGGTGGCCGACGACCTGTCGAGCCAGTACCTGATCACGTACACGCTGCCGAATGGCGTCAAACCGTCGGACCGCATCAGCGTCTCGCTCCAGAAACCAGGCGTGACGCTGCGGGCCCCCAGCCGCGTGCCGAAGTAGACATGAAGCTCGAGCAGGTCGCGCGACGCGCGCGCGTCTCCACCGCCACCGTGTCGCGCGTGCTCAACAACACGGGACTCGTGAAGGGCACGACGCGGGCCCGTGTCCTGAAGGCCATCGAGGCGCTCAAGTACAGCCCGAACCTGCACGCCCGGAGTCTGGCCGGCGGCAAGAGCCGCAGCATCGGCGTGATCGTCTCGAACATCGAGAACCCGTTCTTCCTCGACATCTACAAGGCCGTGGAAGCCGGGGCCCACAGCGCCGGGTACGAGCTCGTCATGGCCAACACCGACTACAGCTCGGAACGGCTGGTGACGAGCGTCCGGCTGATGATTGGCCGCCGCGTGGCAGGGTTGGCCGCCATCGTGTCGGAGATGGACTCGCACCTGATCAAGGAGTTGGCCGGCAACCGGATCCCGGTGGTGTTCTACGACGTCGGCACGCCGGTGCGAAACATCACGAACATCCGCGTGAACTACCGGCGCGGCATGCAGAAGGTGATCTCCTACCTGTACAGCCTGGGGCACCGGCGGATGGGCTTCGTGGGGCACCACTCGACGCTGGCGCCCATCGACGAGCGCGTCAAGGTGCTGCTGGACGCGACGGCGCGCTATCCCGACCTGCGGGTCCAGACCGCGGCCGATGCCGATTCGCTCGAGGGCGGCCGCCTCGCGGCTCGGACGCTGCTCGCGGCGAACCCTCGCCCGACCGCGATCGTCTGCGTCAACGACCTGATGGCGGTGGGCGCGCTGCGCGAGCTTCGCGACCGGGGCCTCCGCGTGCCGGAGGACGTGTCGATCACGGGGTTCGACAACGTCAAGCTGGCGCAGTTCTGCGATCCGCCTCTGACGACGGTGCACATCCCGAGGGACGAGATCGGCCGGACGATCTGCGAGTGCCTGATGACCGACGAGAGGGCGCTCGGCGCGCGGGAATTCGTCATCGATCCCGAGCTGGTCGTGCGGGATTCCACGGGTTCGGCCGCCACCCCGTAGTCGCTCGCAGAGAGCCGGCGGCACGCCCGGTCCGACGCCGGGAGCGCGCGCGCCGAACCGGCACGGAATGTAAGCGTTTAACCCCGATAGTCGGTCTGAAAGGCGAAGTGACTGGCGTGCCCACGCCCAGTTTCGCGGGCCGATGGCAACGACCGCGCCTGGAGGGTGGCGCAGGCGATCCCTCCCCTGGCGAAGACCCGCTGCGCCGGCTCACCGTCCCTTCGTCTTGCGGTTGGGGCACACGCCGGGCCTGTCGCCCCCATCCCCAACCGCGCCATTGTTGGCCGGCTGGCGGTTCTCGGCGCCCTATCGATGGCGAATGTCCACGGCTCGCTTGGCGCCCCCCTCCAGACACGGCCGGACATCGAGCGCGAAACTGGGGGTCGGCGAAACCTGACGGGCCGTTGACTGCTGGGATGAAAGCGCATACACTGCGCGTCGCCACCAACTGACGTCGCTGTACGAGGAGGGCTTGTGAAGAGGACTCTAGTTCTGGCGGTCTTGGCGTCCGCACTCATGTCAGCCGGCGCCTGGGCGCAGCCCCCGGCCGACTGCAAGCCGAACGCGCTCAACATCCCGAACGCCCCGTATCCCTGCATCTTCCCCGATGGCCGGGTCATGTTCCGTGTGAATGCGCCCGACGCACAGAAGGTGAGCGTGCGGCTCGGACGGGGCCTCGACATGGCGAAGGAGGCCGACGGGCTCTGGTACGTGACGTCGCCGCCGCAGGTCGTCGGGTTTCACTACTACACCATCTCGATCGACGGCGCGGTCGTGTCGGACCCCGCCACCCGCACGTTCTTCGGCTCGGGCTTCGACAACAGCGCCATCGAGGTGCCTGAAGCCGACGCGGCGTACTACACCTTGAAGGACGTGCCGCACGGGCAGGTGCGCCAGCGCTGGTACTACTCGAAGGTGACCGGCGCGTGGCGCAGGGCCTACGTCTACACGCCGCCCGCCTACGACACCAGCACGAAGACGCGGTACCCGGTCCTGTACCTCATGCACGGCTGGGGCGAGAACGAGCAGGGCTGGCACACGCAGGGCAAGGTGGACGTGATCATGGACAACCTGATCGCGGAGCAGAAGACCAAGCCCTTCATCATCGTGATGGACAACCTGAACGCCGTGAAGCCGGGCGAGAGCGCCGCGCTGTATGGAGCCCGCGGATCGCTGACGCAGGCCGTGCCGCAGCCGCCGGCGCCGCCTCGAGCGGCCGGCGCACCCGCGACGCCGCCCGCCGCCGGTACGCCGCCTGCGGCCGCTGGTGCCCGTGGTGCCGCGCCGGCAGGCGCCCGCGCCGGTGGCATGGGCCCGCTGAGCAGCTCGGTGTTCACCGAGATGATGCTGACGGACCTGATCCCGATGGTGGAGACGACGTTCCGCGTCGCCCCTGGCCGCGAGAACCGCGCCATGGCCGGTCTCTCGATGGGCGGCATGCAGACGTTCACGACGGGCCTCACCAACCTCGACAAGTTCGCCTACATCGGCGGGTTCAGCGGCAGCAGCGGCGGCCGGGGCGGCTTCGACCCGAAGACGTCGAACGGCGGCGTGTTCGCAGACGCCGCGGCCTTCAACAAGCAGATGAAGGTGCTCTTCCTCGGCATCGGATCGGTGGAAGGGCCCGGCACGAAGACGTTCAGCGACCAGCTCACGCAGGCAGGCATCAAGAACGTCTACTTCGAATCGGCCGGCACCGCCCACGAGTGGCTGACGTGGAGGCGCTGCTTCAGGGACTTCGCCCCGCGCCTGTTCCGGTGAGGAGGCGGGTCGGCGCGCGACGACGCCTCGAGGTGACGGTAACGGCCACGCCGGTGGCGATCCTGACGCTGCAGCGGCCAGGGAGGGCGGCCATGACGCGACGCGGCCTGTGCCGAAGACAACTCCACGGGAACCTGGTCGGAGTCGCGCTGATCCTCGCTGCTGCAGCCGCGCGGCCGGGTGCGGCCGCCACGGCGTCCGATGCCCGGCTCGCCCTGACGTACGACAAGCCGGCCGCTCGTTGGACCGAGGCGCTGCCGGTTGGTAACGGGCGGATCGGCGCGATGGTCTTCGGCGGGCCGGAGGACGACCGCCTGCAGATCAACGAGGGCACGCTCTGGGGCGGGAGCCCTCACAACTACACCGATCCCGAAGCGCAGACCCGCCTGGCGGAGATCAGGCGGCTGATCTTCGCGGGCAAGGTGGCCGAGGCCGAGAAGCTCTCGGACGGCGTGATGGGCCGCCCGAAGCTCCTCATGCCGTATCAACCCTTCTGCGACCTTCGGCTGCACGTCCCTGGCCACGGGCAGGCAACCGCATACAGCCGCCGCCTTCGGCTGGACGAGGCGATCGTCGAGACCTCCTACACCGTCGGCCCCACCACGTTCCGCCGTGAAGTGTTCGCATCGTACCCGGACCAGGTGCTCGTCGTCCGACTCACGGCGAGCCGGCCGGGTCAGATCACGCTGCAGGTTGGAATGGATTCCCCCCAACCCGGCACGCGCGTCGAGAGCGTTGGGCGGGACGGCCTCCAGCTGACCGGTCAGATCCAGCCGCGCGAGAACCCGGCCCGGTCCTGGACCGGCTCCTGGGACCAGCCGGGCTTGCGGTTTGCCGCGGTGTTGAAGGTGCTGACGTCCGGCGGATCGGTTCGAAGCGCCGACGGCCGTCTCGACATCTCCGCGGCGAACTCGGCGACGATCGTGTTCAGCAACGCGACGAGCTTCAGGAACTTCCAGGACATCGGCGGCGACGCGCTGGAAAGCGCACGAGGGTTCCTGACGCGCGCCTCGAAGCGGCCCTACGACCAGGTGCGGCAGCGGCATGTCGAGGACTTCGGCCGTCTGTTCTCGCGCGTGCAGCTGCGCCTGGGCGATGCCCGCTCGACGGACACGACCGACCGGCGCATCAAGAGCTTCGCCGAGAACGAAGATCCGGACCTGCTCGCCCTGCACTTCGAGTTCGGCCGGTACCTGCTCATCTCTTCGTCGCGCCCCGGGGGGCAGCCCGCCAACCTGCAGGGGATCTGGAACGAGGATCTGCTTCCTGCCTGGGGCAGCAAGTGGACGACGAACATCAACCTCGAGATGAACTACTGGAACGCGGATGCCGGCGATCTGTGGGAAACGCTGGAGCCCTTGTGGAGCGCCGTTCGCGACCTGAGGGTCAGCGGCGCGGAGACGGCGCGCGCGCACTACGCGGCGCGGGGATGGGTTCTGCACCACAACACGGATCTGTGGCGGGCGACGACGCCGGTGGATGGGTCCTGGGGACTCTGGCCGATGGGGCAGGCGTGGCTGGCGAACCAGATGTGGGATCACTACGACTTCAGCGAGGACCGCGAGTTCCTGCGGCGGGAAGCGTATCCCGCGATGAAGGGCGCGGCGCAGTTCATCCTCGACACCCTCGTCCCGGCGCCCGCCGGGACTCCGTTCGCCGGGCGGCTGGTCACGGTTCCCTCCACCTCTCCCGAGAACCGCTACCTCCTGAACGGTCAGCCGCAGCAGATGACCTACGGGGCCACGATGGACATCGAGCTCGTTCGCGAGCTCTTCGACAACTGCGCGCGGGCCGCTGCCATCCTCGGGACGGACGCCGACTTCCGCGCCGAGCTCGAACGGGCCGGCCAGCGCCTGCCGCCGTTGCAGGTTGGCGCGCGCGGGCAGCTGCAGGAGTCGATCGAGGACTACCCGGAGGCGGAGCCGGCCCACCGGCACGTCTCGCACCTGTACGCGCTGTACCCGGGCAGCTCCGTCGACCTCGACCGCACGCCTCCGCTTGCCGCCGCGGCCAGGAAGACGCTCGAACTGCGTGGCGACGGCGGCACCGGGTGGGCGACGGTCTGGAGAATCGGACTCTGGGCCCGGCTTCGCGACGCGGACCGCGCGTACGCGAACGTGAAATCCCTGATCACGAGAAGCACGCTGCCGAACATGTTCGATCTCCACCCGCCGTTCCAGATCGACGGCAACCTGGGCGGCCCGGCCGTGATCGCCGAGATGCTGGTGCAGAGCCGCACGGACGAGATCAGGGTCTTGCCAGCACTCCCCCGCCAGTGGCCGAGCGGCAGCCTGACGGGCGTGCGCGTGCGAGGCGGGGCCAGGGCCGACATCACGTGGAAGGACGGCCGCCTCACCGAGCTCAGGCTCCAGTCCGATCGGGCGAAGACGTACCGGGTCAGCTACGGGGAGCGGTCGGCCGAGGTGCGGGTCGGGCCCGGCGCGACGGTCGTCGTGGATGGCGCCCTTCAGAGAGCGGATCGTCGATAGAATCCGACGGCGGAGCACACTGCCGCAGGCGCCGCGCAGAGTGACGCTGCCTGCCGCCAGCATGACCGTCTACCAGTGTGAGGTGAGATAGATGATGACTCTGCGATCCCTGTCTCGGTCGTTGTCACTCCCGGGCGGCTGGCGCGCGGTTGCCGTCAGCGCCGCCGTCGCCGGTCTGCTGCTGATCGGCGCGAATCGCTCCGGGACGCTGTTCGCGGCGGATCAGATTCAGCTGACCGTCGACGCGTCCAGGGCCGGCGCGAAGATCGACCGCAACATCTTCGGCCAGTTCGCCGAGCATCTCGGCTACGGGGTCTACGAGGGCGTCTGGGTCGGCCCGAACTCCCCGATTCCCAACACCCGCGGCATCCGCAACGACGTCGTGGCGGCGCTCAAGGCGCTCAAGGTGCCGAACGTGCGCTGGCCCGGCGGCTGCTTCGCCGACGACTACCACTGGCGCAAGGGCATCGGCCCGGCCGACAAGCGCTCCGTCATCCTCAATCCGAACTGGGGCGGCGTCACCGAGCCGAACACGTTCGGCACGCACGAGTTCATGGACTTCATCGGCCAGATCGGGAGCTGAGGCCTACCTTTCCGTGAACGTCGGGTCGGGAACGCCGCAGGAAGCGGCCGAGTGGCTGGAGTACCTGACCACCGCGCAGCCGACGACGCTTGGCAAGGAGCGCGGGCCAACGGGCGCGCCGCGCCCTACAAGGTGGCCTTCCTGGGCATCGGCAACGAGAGCTGGGACTGCGGCGGCAACATGACGGCCGACTACTACCTGAGCCAGCTCAAGATCTACAGCCGCTTCGTCCGGAACTTCAACCCGGCGCAGCAGAAGGCGAACCAGATGCTGAAGATCGCCGTCGGACCGGCGGCGGCGACGAGCCGCGTTGGACGCGAGTGGACCGACACGATCATGAAGGCGTGGCAGGATCACACCTGGAGCTGGGACATCGACGGCCTGTCGCTGCACAACTACACGGTCGTGGACTGGCATGCGAAGCTCAAGTCGGTCGGGTTCGGCGAGGCCGGAGTACGGCCGAATCCTCCAGGCGACGCTCGAGATGGAGAAGCATCATCGCCACGCACTCGGCCATCATGGACAAGTACGATCCGCAGAAGAAGGTCGCGCTCGTCGTCGATGAATGGGGCAGCTGGTACGCGCCGCTGCCCGGCAGCAATCCGGCCTTCCTGGTGCAGCAGAACAGCCTGCGCGACGCCGTCCTGGCGGCGCTCAACCTGAACATCTTCGCGCGCCACGCCGACCGCGTGCGCATGGCCAACATCGCCCAGATGGTCAACGTGCTGCAGGCGATGATCCTGACCGACAAGGAGAAGATGGTCCTGACGCCGACCTACCACGTCTTCCGGATGTACGTGCCGTTCCAGGACGCCACGTTCGTGCCAGTCGCATTCGACGCGGGAACCTACACGCACGGCGCCATCACGCTGCCTCGCGTCGACGCGATGGCCGCGAAGGACGCCGCCGGGACGCTGTGGCTGGCGCGTCACGAACGTGGATCCCAACGCGTCCCGTTGAGATCGCGGCACGCCTGTCGGGCATCGCCGGCAAGACCGTGGCCGGCGAGACGCTGACGGCGCCGGCCGTGGACAGCGTGAACACGTTCGAGGCGCCGAAGACGGTGGTGCCGAAGCCCGTCTCCGCGACGCTGGCGGGCGACGTGCTGACCCTCACGCTCGAGCCGAAGTCCGTGACCGTTCTGTCGATTCGCCGGTAGCACCGTGCGGCAGATCGGCGTCGGCGGGAGGTTCCTCGGACGGCCTCCTACGCACGGGCCACTTCCACGCCGGCCAGGACGGCCTCGAAGTCGGCCTTCGTGAACACGCCGGCGCCGACCGTCAGTGCGTTTGCCGTGCCGCACGCCACGCCGTGCCTGACGGCCTCTGGCAGCGCAAGTCCTCGGACCAGCGCCCAGGTGATGCCCGCCAGCATGCTGTCTCCTGACCCCACGGCGCTCTGGATGCGCACGCGCGGCGGACTCACGCGCCAGGCCCCTTCGCCGTCGGCTGCCAGCGCCCCGTCGGCGCCGAGGGAGACGACCACCCGGGTGCGATGCCGCACGGCGATTCCGCAGGCCGCCTGCGCCAGTGCGGGCCGGCCGCCGACCTCGCGGCCGACCAGCGCGGCGAATTCCCTCTCGTTCGGCTTGATCAGAAAGGGCGAGGCCTCAACGCCCAGCCGCAGCGCCTCGCCGCTGCCGTCCAGCAGCACCGGGACGCCTGCCGCCTGCGCCGACACCGTGAGCTGGGCGTACAGGTCCGGGGGCGGCCCCGGCGGGAGACTGCCAGAGAGCGTGACCGCCGCGAACCGGCAGACCGACTCGGCGAACCAATCCACGAACGCCTTCACCTGTTCGACCGGCACGTCGTCGCCCTTCTCGTAGAGTTCCGTCAGCGTCCCGCCGTGCGGGTCCAGGATCGACAGGCAGGTGCGCGACTCGAACGGCGTTTGCACGAATGCGGTCCCGATGCCCTCCGCGCGCAGGCCGGCCTCGATGAACTGGCCGGCAAACCCTCCGACCCAGCCGGCGACGAAGGGCGACTCGCCCAGCAGCTTCAGCGCGCGGGCGACGTTGCAGCCCTTGCCGCCGGGAATCGCGAGCACGCGCTCCGGGCGCTGGATCTCGTTCAGGCGGAAGCCGGGAACGATGACCGTCTTGTCGATCGCCGCGTTCGGGTTCACGCACAGGATCATGGCCGCGCCTTTCCGCTCGCGCCGAAGAACCGGATCCGCTCGCGCACCCGCTCCACCGTCGCGTCGCGGGCAGGACCGAGGTAGCGGCGGGGGTCGATCTCCGCTCGCGTCGGACAGCACTCCCCGCAGGCGCCCGGTGAACGCCTGGTTGAGTTGCGTGGCGACGTTCACCTTGCAGAGCCCGAGCGCGATCCCGCTCGCGATGTGGTCGTCGGTGACGCCGGACGCCCCGTGCAGCACCAGCGGAACGTTCACGGCCGCCCGGATCGCCTGCAGGCGATCGAGGTCGATGGGCAGGGACTTCCGCCGGACGGCGTGCACCGAACCGAGCGCGACGGCCAGCGAATCGACCCCCGTGGCCCGCACGAAGCGTGCGGCGTCCTCCGGCCGCGTGAGTTCCTGCGGCTCGCCTGCCGGCCCGGTGCCGTCGGCCCGAGGCACCTCGCCGACCTCGGCCTCGATGCACACGTTCGTCGAGCGGGCCAACTCGCGAAGCGCGACGGTGCGCGAGACGTTCTGCTCGAACGGAAGCTCTCCGCCGTCGAACATCACCGAGGTGAAGCCGCGCGCGATCGCCTCGCGCACCTCGTCCTCGTTCGCGTGATCGAGGTGCAGGCCAATCGGCACGGCGACGCTCTCGGCCGCCACGATCCCGACAGCCGCCATGTACCGAATCCCGAGCGCGGCGTTCCCGCCTCCGACGTGCAGGGCGGCACGGTGGCTGATCTGGATCAGCGCCGGCGCCTGCTCCTCCTGGGCCGCCAGCGCGATGGCCTGCACCTGCTCGAGTGTGTTCGCGTTGAAGGCGCCGATCGCGAAGCGCTCGCGCTGGGCGCGCAGCAGCCAGGGCAGCGGATTCACCAGGCTCATGGCACTACTCCGTCAACAGCATGATCTTGCGGAACACGAGGCGCCCCGCCGCGACGTCCTCGAACACCTGCACGCCCTGGGACAGCGGGAACCGGTGCGAGACCATCGCTTCTGCGTGAAGATCGCCGCTCCGAAGGGCGGCCACCGAGTCGGTCCACTCGTGGCCCGGGAACGGCGCCGAGTACGACATGAAGCAGCCCGTGAGCCGCAGTTCCCGGCGCATCAGGTCCTCGACGAAGGTCATCGGCAGGCTCGCGTCCGGGGGCTGATTGCCTGCGCACACCACGTTGCCGCGCGGGCGCGTCACCCGGATCGTCTGCGCCAGCGCCTGGGGCGACCCGGCCGCTTCGATCGCCAGGTCGACCCCGTCGCCGGCGAGGCGCTTCACTTCGGCCGTCACGTCGGTGCGCGCGGGATTGAAGACGGCGTGCGCGCCCAACTCCCGCGCCGCCTCGAGGTTCGCGTCCACGACGTCGGTGGCGATGATCAGCCTGGCGCCCAGGATTCGCAGCCACTGCACCGCCATCAGGCCTACCGAGCCGGCGCCCAGCACGATGGCGCCCTGGCCGCGCTCGAAGCCGCCGAGGTCGAGGACGTGGCGCGCGACGGTCGCCGGTTCGATCAGGGCGGCCGCCTCGAGGTCCATGTCGTCGGGCAGCAGGAGGGCATTGCGCTCGCGCAACAGGACGTGCTCTGCATACCCGCCGTCCTGCCTGGACCCGATGAACGAGTACCCGTGGCACGCCGAGTACCGTCCCGCCACGCACTGCTCGCACTCGAAGCAGGGCACCAGCGGGATGACCGCGGCCCGGCGGCCGAGGAGCGCCGGACTGACGCCGTCGCCCACCTGCGCGATGACGCCCGCGCACTCGTGGCCAAGGACCAGGCCGTACATCCGGTGGCCCTTTGTGTATCGCATGATGTCCGAGCCGCAGATCGACACCGCCTTGACCTGCAGCAGCACGTGTCCGGCTGCCGGGGCCGGCGTCGGCACGTCCCGGTAGGCCATCACCCCCCTGTCTTCCAGCACGAGCGCCTTCATCGTCGCCTCCGCCGCCGAATCGCCTCGAGTTCGTCGCATTCCGCCAGCAGCTTCCGCGACGCGCTCCGGTAGACCTCGAACAGCTCCCGGTAGAGCGCATGGTGCGACGGCGAGGGCTCGAACACCCGCCGCTCCGGCAGCAGTCGCTCGACGCACTCCGCGGCGCTGCCGCACAGGCCAACAGCCTGAGCGGTCAACGCGTACAAGCCCAGCGCGTGGCCGCCCTCGCCGCCGTCGGCCCGCCGTGCCAGGCAGAACGGCCGGCCGTAGACGTCCGCCTTGATCTGGCACCACACGTCACTGCGCGTGGCCCCGCCCGAACCCAGGTACTCGGTAATCTCGAGGCCATGCTGGAAAGCCACTTGCACGTTGTCGAACACCGCGAACGCGCAGCCTTCCATGATCGCCCGCAGCATGTCGCCGCGCGAGGTCGAGTACGTCAGCCCCAGGAAGACGCCGCGGGCGTTGGTGTTCCACAGCGGCGTCCGCTCTCCGGCCATGTACGGGATGAAGATCAGTCCGCCGGCGCCCGGCGCGCTCCCGGCGGCCTGCGCGCTGAACGACCCGAACACGCCCTGCGAGTCGGCTCCGTCGGCCAGGCCGAGCACGTCGCGAAACCAGCCCAGCGATCCCCCGCCCACCGTGCCGCCCTGAAGCAGGTACTGACCGGGCAGGACGTGGTGCGAGAAGATGAGTCGCCGCTCGACGACGACCCGGTCCAGGCTGATCGCCATGCCGCCGGCCTGTCCGCCCTGCTCGTTGGTCTGCCCGACCCGCGTGACGCCGGCGCCGAGCGCGCCCGCTGCGGCGTCCAGGCAGCCGACGATGACCGGGATGCCCGCCGGAAGGCCCAGAGCGGCCGCAGCCGACGGCCTCAGCTCTCCGGCGACGTCGGTCGCCGCTGCCAGGCGCGGCATCTTCTCCAGCGGCACGCCCAGCGCGGCGGCGGTCGTCTCGCACCATCGCTTCTGTCGGATGTCGAAGAAGTGATAGCCGTAGGCCTGGGTGAAGTCGCACGTGAACTCGCCTGTCAGGCGGGAGACGATGAAGCCCGAACAGGTCAGGAAGGAGTGCGCCGCGTCGAAGACCTCCGGCCGGTGCGCCTTCAACCAGAGCAGCTTCGGCGTCACATACGCGGCGTCGATTGGGTTCGCGGCCAGCGCAACGAGGCGCTCCCCGTCCGGGCCGCTCGCCAGCTGCCGGGCCTCGGCCTCCGCCCGGCGGTCGAGCCAGATCATCGCCGGCGACAGCGGCTCGCCGTCGCGATCGACGGGCAGCAGCGTCCAGCCGATCCCGTCCACGCCGATGCCGGCGACGGCCCGTGGATCGACGCGGCCCTGTGCGACGACCTGCTGAGCGGCGGCGCAGACCGCGTCCCACCATGCGCGGCCGTCAATCTCCGCCCAGATCGGGTCGGGGCGAACGAGTGGGTACGCGCGCGCGGCCTCCGCGACGCACAGCCCGGCATCGTCCCACAGCGCGGTCTTCGTGCTGGACGTGCCGACGTCGATCGTGAGGATGAAGCGGCGCGGCATCACGTCACCAGGCGGGCGCGCTCACGCGCCGGCAATCGTGCCGCCCTCGTCCCACAGGTCTTCCCAACCGCGGGCCCCTTCCCAGAGGAAGACCTGCCCCTTGATGAGGCGACAGCGCCTGTCGATGCCGGCAATGGCCTGCATCTCGGCGCCGGTGAGCGGATCACCCGCGGCCGCCCTGAGGTTCCCCAGGGTACTGTTCGCGCGACACCGAGAAGGGGATCGGCACCTGGCCGCGCTGCACAGCCCACTTGACGCAGACCTCCGCCGGGTGTACGCCAAGCCTCCCGGCAATCCGGACGATCACGGGATCCTCGATATCGACCGTGTCGTCGGGCGTCCTGTCGCGATCGGGCCGCGTCGGCGAGCCGATCGGGCAGAAGCCGATCGGGACGAGGCCCTGCTCGACGACGAACGCGAACAGCTCGGGCTGCTGGAAGTGCGGATGCAGCTCCATCTCGTTCGCGGCGGGCGCAATCTCGGCGTCGCGAAGCAGCAGGGCCAGCTTCGGCTTCGTCATGTTGGAGGTGCCGATGTGTCTGACCAGCCCCATCTCCACGAGTTTCTCCATCTGCCGCCACGTCTTCATGTACGTGGCGTGGATGTACGGCGTCGCGTGCGGATCGCGCGAATCGACGTTCACCCCAGGCGCGTGGTAGTTGGGAAAGGGCCAGTGGACGAGGTAGAGATCCAGGTAGTCGAGCTGCAGGTCCTTCAGCGTCTTCTCGCACGCCGGGATGACGTCGGCCTCCCCGTGCTTGTCGTTCCACAGCTTCGAGGTGACCCAGAACTCGGCGCGGGACAGTCCCCGCGACTGCAGGCCCCTGAACGCCTGGCCGATCAGGCGCTCGTTGCCGTAGACCGCCGCGCAGTCGAAGTGGCGGTAGCCGACTTCCGCCGCCCCCTTCACCGCTTCCGCGACCGCCTTCCCCGAGAACCGGTCGGACCCGAAGGTGCCGAGGCCCACGACCGGCATCTTGGCGCCGCGTACGGAGCGTGCGCGCCGGAACACGTCCCGGATCGACGCCGTCACTCGCTACTTGAAAGGTGCTCATCGACGTCTTCCTTTGGATCAAACCGCGGGCGGCTCCCACGACCCCGCATCGAGCCCGGGCGGGCTCCTCGTTCGCTGCTATACTCTGCGGGCGCTTACGGCGAAGGTCAAGGGGGAAGTCCGTCGCCCAGCCCAGTTCGGGAGCTGGCGGCCACGACCGCGCCTGGAGGGTGGCGCAGGCAATCCCTCCCCTCGCGAAGACCCGCTGCCCGGCTCACCGTCGCTTCGTCTTGCGGTTGGGGCACACGCCGGGCCTGTCGCCCCATCCCCAACCGCGCTATAGTTGGCCGGCTGGCGGTTCTCGGCGCCCTATCGATGGCGAATGTCCACGGCTCGCTTGGCGCCCCCCTCCAGACACGGCCGGACGTCGAGCGCGAAACTGGGGGTGGGCAGGGGATGACCGGCGGCCGGCGCGGGAGAGAAGCGATGAACGAGCATCCCAGTCGGCGCGAGTTCCTGCGTACAGGCCGCCGGGGCGGCGGCTGGAGTCGCCGCCGGAGTCGGGACGGGCGCGGGACAGGCGGCGCACGTCGCGATCGTGGTCGATCCGGCGGACGCGGTGGCGTCCTCCGGGCCGGCGCGGTGGGCTGCGGGTGAGTTGGAGCGCCAATTGGCTGAACGCGGCCTGTCCGTCCGCGTGTACCCGTCCGCCGCGCAGGCTCCTGCCGCAAGCCTGCGAATCGTGGCGGCCGGGATGGCTTCGCCCGGCGCCTCTGCGGCACTCGCGGCCGCCGGCGTTGGCGCCAGATCGGTTCCCGAAGCCCTGGCACTGTGGCAGGGGAGGGAGGGCGTCTGGGCGTGCGGGCACGACGCGCGGGGCCTCACGTACGCGCTTCTTGAACTGGCGGACCGCGTGCATCACGCCGCCGACCCGCTGACCGCGCTGGCGGTGCCGACGGCCGTTGCCGAGCGCCCGGCCAACGCCGTCCGCAGCGTCACGCGGCTGTTCACGAGCGAGATCGAGGACAAGCCCTGGTACAACGACCGCGAGATGTGGCCGGCGTACCTCTCCATGCTGGCCTCGCAGCGCTTCAACCGCTTCAGCCTCGCTTTCGGCATCGGCTACGACTTCCTGAACGGCGTCACCGACGGCTACTTCCTGTTCGCCTATCCGTTCCTGCTCCCGGTGCCCGGGTACAACGTGCGCGTGCCGCAGTTGCCGGACGCCGAACGCGAGCGCAACCTGGAGATGCTGCGCTTCATCAGCGAACAGGCCGCGGCGCGCGGCATGGAGTTCCAGTTGGGCATCTGGATGCACGGCTACAGGTGGATCGCGAGCCCGAACGCGAACTGCACGATCGAGGGCCTCACTCCCGAGACTCACGGCCCCTACTGCCGCGACGCGATGCGCGCGCTGCTCCAGGCCGTCCCGAAGATCAGCGGTGTCACCTTCCGCGTCCACGGCGAGAGCGGGGTCGAGGAGGGAAGCTACCAGTTCTGGAAGACGGTGTTCGACGGCGTGGCGACCTGCGGCCGCAAGGTCGAGATCGACATGCACGCCAAGGGCATGGACCAGGGGATGATCGACGCCGCGCTGGGCTCCGGCCAGCCGGTGAAGATCTCGCCGAAGTACTGGGCCGAGCACCTCGGCATGCCGTACCATCAGGCCGACATCCGCGAGCAGGAACGTCCCCGCGCCGGCGGCGAGGCGACCGGGCTCATGAAGCTCAGCGCAGGTTCGCGCAGCTTCCTCCGCTACGGGTACGGCGACCTGCTGCGCGAAGACCGCGCGTGGGGCGTCCTGCACCGCATCTGGCCAGGCACGCAGCGCCTGCTGATCTGGGGCGACCCGCTGACCGCCGCGGCGCACGCCCGGGGTTTCTCCTTCTGCGGCAGCGACGGCGCGGAGATCATGGAACCGCTCTCGTTCAAGGGGCGGCGCGGGTCTGGCATCGCGGGCGGGCGCTGCGCCTACGCCGACACGTCGCTCACTCCGCGGTGGGACTGGCAGAAGTACGCCTACGGCTATCGAGTGTGGGGGCGGCTGCTCTACAACCCGGAGACCGACCCGGACGTGTGGCGGCGCGCCATGCGCCATGAATTCGGCTCGTCTGGTCCGGATCTCGAGACCGCGCTCGCCAACGCCAGCCGCATCCTGCCCACCGTGACGACTGCGCACTTGCCCTCGGCCGCCAACAACAGTTACTGGCCGGAGGTCTACCTGAACCACTCGCTGATCGATGCCGCGCGTTCAGGCCCGTATACGGACACTCCGACGCCACGCGTGTTCGGGACGGTGAGCCCACTGGATCCGCAGTTGTTCTACCGCATCGACGACTTCGCCGACGACCTGCTGAAGGGGGAGCGAAGCGGCAAGTACACGCCCATCGAGGTGGCGCGCTGGCTGGAGGATCACGCCGCCGCGGCGACGGCCTCGCTGGCACGCGCCGACCGTCTGGCGACCCGGAAGGACCGGCCCGAATACCGTCGATTGGCCATCGACATCGCGGTGGCAGCCGGCCTGGGCCGCTTCTTCGGCGCCAAGTTCCGCGCCGGCGTGCTGTACCGAATCTTCGATCGCACCGGCGATCGCGCCGCGATCGACGAATCCCTGCGAGCCTACCGAGCGGCGCGCGACGCGTGGGCTGAAATCGCTGCCCGAACCCGGGACGTCTACGCGGCCGACATCACCGTCGGCGAAGCGCGCCAGTTGCGCGGCCACTGGGCCGATCGCCTGGCGGACATCGACGCCGATATCGCCGCCGTCGCGGCGAGGCTGGAATCCGCCAAGCCCGCGCAGGCAGGAGGATCGATCGCCCGCGCCATCACGGAGGCGCTCGGGCGACCGCAGCGGCCCGTCGTGGCCGGCCGCCACGCGCCGCCCGCCCGGTTCCAGCCCGGGAGCCCGATGGCGCTCGAGTTCGCCGTCGACAGGGCGTATGCGTCCGTACGGCTCCACTACCGTCGCGTGAACCAGGCCGAACGCTGGCAGGCGACGCCCATGCAGTCCACGGACCGCCTCTGGCGCGCCGCAATCCCAGCCGCGTACACGGAGAGCCCCTACGCGCTTCAGGTACGATTTCGAAGTGATGCGGGCGCCGGGGTCAGCAGCGCTCTACCCTGGTTTCGGCGAGCACCTCACCGGCCAGCCCTATTTCGTCGTCCGACGCGGCTAGTCGCTCCGTCTACTTCACCGCGGCCTCGCCTGCCGGAGTCCGGCGCCACGCGAAGTACGCATCCAGGGCCTTCAGCGCCTCGGCACTGGGAACCGGGCCGGTGTGAGGCGTCTTCGCGAAGTGCATCACCACCGGGTTCGCATCGCTGAAGGCCGGCCAGGACGGAAGGCCGGCGCCGTTGGGATCGCCGCGCTTGGCGAAGTTCGTCCAGTAGGTGGCCATCGCGTCGGAGATCGCCACGTCGTCCTTCGTGGTCTGCGGGTTCGACGTGTTGAGGTGCTGGAACACGTAGGCCACATCCGCGCCGTGTGGGGTGCCGTATCCGGCGCGGGGAGAATCGGCCGGATAGTCAGGGTGCTGATCGAAGTAGTAGTAGAAGGCCTTCGACTTCCCGGTCTTCGCCTGAAGCCGCGCCCAGATCCAGGTGTGCCAGCCGAACGCCGCATCGCGCGTCAGGTCGCGCGCGGTCTTCGGAACCGTCGTGGACCCGGCCGGGTAGACTTTCAGAAGGCTCTCCGCGAACGGACCGTAGCGCGCCTTCACCGCGGCGACATGGTCCTCGGGGGTCTTCGCCGGCGAGAAGCTCGCGCCCTCGTCGGAGTTGTAGCCGACCAGGATTGGCGTGTCGTTGTACCGCTTCGCCTCGTAGAGCGTGTACTGGTCGTCAGGGATCACCCAGCCGTCGATGATCGGCCAGGCCATGCCCATGCCGCGCCCGCCCGCCGGGAGCTTGTCGGCGGGCACGTTCCGCAGATCGCCAATCGATGCCGCCCCTGCGCTCTTGGCGTAGGCGTCGCCCGAGCGCTCGGCGTCGGCCAGCCGCTTCAGGTTCTCGCCGGGCATCGTCACCGGCCGCGGCGGCCCGAACGAGCCGCCGCTCTGCGAGATCGCGCCGTGGAACAGACCCTTCGCCAGCGGCGAGGCGCACAGCATGCTGACCGCGATCCCGCCAGCGGATTCACCGAAGATCGTCACGCGCGCGAGGATCGCCCCCGAACGCGGCGATGTTCCGCTGCACCCATTGGAGGCCGGCGATCATGTCCAGCAGACCGTAGTTGCCAGAGACACGGTTTGGCGTCTCGGCGCTCAGGCCCGGGTGCGCCAGGAACCCGAGCTGGCCGACGCGGTAGGCGATGCTGACCAGGACGACGCCCTTCTTCGCCAGCATCTCGCCGCTGGCGGTCGGATCGGAGGTGGATCCCCCGTTGAACCCGCCGCCGTAGATCCACACCAGAACGGGGACGCGCTCGCCCGCCGTCTTTGCCGGCGTCCACACGTTCAGATACAGGCAGTCCTCGCTCGTCCCGGGTCCCCGGTCGGCAGTGGCAGGACTCCTCGTCCCCGGTCCGCACGCGGGCCCGAACGTGTCGGCCTGACGCACGCCCTCCCATTTCGCGGCCGGCCGAGGTGCGCGCCACCTCAGGTCGCCGACGGGCGGCGCGGCGAAGGGAATGCCCCGGTAGACTGTCAGCCCGCCCTCGGAAGTCCCCTGAACCATCCCGCCCTCGACGTTCGCGGGAGCGGGCTGCATCATGTAGCCTTTCTCCCGGTAGTAGCGGGCTGCGCCTGGATGCAGCGGGACCTCGTACCCGTTCCACACCGTGTGGGCGTTGTACGAGAAGGGCAGGTGCCGCCACTGCAGCAGCTGCTGCTGCTCGTCCATCGCCTTGGCGACGATGTAGGCGAAGTCGTCCGGCATGTCGGCGCGGCCGTAGACCACGGTGCCCGTACGGACGACGGTCGGAATCGGCCGTTCGACTCCACGGTACAGCCCGGCGGGAATGACCCCGCGCCCCTGCTCGCCTTCCGTCGCCAGTTTCGCCAGGAGGGCGTCCGGCAGCTCGATGAAGTTCAGGTCGAACTTCTGGCTGATCTCCGTCCAGATCCTCCACTCCGGCGCCGTCGTCATCGGCCCGCCCGCGCCGATGACAACGTCGAACTTCTCGCGGTCCTCGGCGGAGTTGCCGACGCGACCGCCCGCGGCCTCGATGGCCTGTCGCGAGAGGCCGAAGTGGGCCAGGATGCTCGCAGAGTCACTGCCGACTCCCGCAATCAGGATCCGGACCGGCCACCGCTTCTGACGGATCTGCGCCAGGTCGGTGATCCCGGTCTCGGCCTTCGCCGCAACCATCACGTAGGTAGGGTCCTGGATGTTGGCGATCAGGCGGAGATTCGTCCGCGGCTTGTCTTTCGCGTACATGCCGGTTCCCTTGTAAGCGCTCCGCAAGAACTCGATCGCGACGGCGCCGAAGTCGATGGCGCCGAGCCCAGGGACGTTACGCGGTGCGAGGATCTCGGGCACCGACGGGTCGGGCTTGTACGGGGGCGGCATGCGGGCGTCGCCCACGATCCGCGGCGCGTCGGCCGCGTTGCAGTTGTAGCAGATCTGCACGTCGTAGCCGTACGGCCTCATCGCCGCCTGTACCACTTCGGCCATCGCTCCCCAGGGACAGAGCCGGCACGCTCCGCCGAACACCGGCTTCTTGTCCCGGATGCCGGTCTGCCCGGCAGCCGGCGATGACGCTGCGACCAAGGCGACAATCAGGATTGGCAGCGAGAGTCTGAGTTTCGACATGGGATTCACCTCAGGCGTCATTCGGCCATCTGTCAGATCGCGGCGGGCTGGAGACGCTGCGACCGCGGGGTCATGGCTTGCAGGTCAGCCGGTACAACCCCGCTGCGTGGGGCTTCACGGCAAATGTCGAGCCGACGTCGGCCGTTCCAATGTCCTTTCGAGCCCAGAGATCGCGAATCACGCACGTGCCACCGAGTCCCACGTCCGTCCAGTCGACGCGCACCTGCTCGTCACCCGCTTCGCCCAGGTTGAACACGGCGACGTACTTCGCGCGTGGACCCGGAGCGTCTGCGACCCACGCCACCTGGTTTCCCTTCGCGAACAGTTGTCGAGGAGCCGCCGCCTTCTGATTGACGGCGAGGACTTCGTCATTGGTGATCAACGACAGCGTGAAGTCGTCGTTGTCGGGCAGGTTCCCGCCAAACATGAGCGGCGAACGCGCGATCGACCAGAGCGTCACGAGCGTGGTCTGCTCGTCTCGGGTGAGCAGAGACATCCGCGGCTCGCCGCGTTCGGCCCGGATGCCGATCCTGCCGAGCGGGAGCATGTCCGCATCGGGCCACTGTCCAGGCTTCGTGTGAACGCTCCACCGATCCAGGCGCGGGAACTGGTTCTTGAGGTCCACCCAGCGATCCCAGAAGTCGTCGGAGATGCGCCACATCTGGGCCCGCGCAGCCAGGAACTCGGCCTGGCTGTCGTCGCGCGTCCCCGGGGACAGGCTGAGCACGATGGGGCGGCCCGCTTTCCGGATGGACTGGCTCAGGGCGTCAATCTCCGCACTGTGGTCGCCCTGCGGGCCACGCCCGAACATGTCGTCGGCCTTGATGAAATCGACGCCCCAGGACGCGTAGAGTCCCACTATCGAATCGTAGTACTTGCTGCCTCCCGGCTTGCTGACGTCAACGCCGTACATGTCGGTGTTCCAGGGACAGATCGACGCCTGGTTCGCAACGTCCGAGGCCTTGTCGGCGCTGTTGTAGACCGGCAGGTCGGCCTCCACGGCGCGCCGCGGAATGCCGCGCATGATGTGAATGCCGAACTTCAGCCCGAGCCGGTGCACGTAGTCTGCGAGCGGCTTGAAGCCCCTACCGTCCGCAGACGAGGGGAATCGGTTCAGGGCTGGAATCAGGCGGCCGTATCCGTCCATCGCCAGATCGGCGTTGGGCCGATAGCCGTGCGTCTTGGGATTCTGCTCCGACCACTGAATGTCCACCACCACGTACTGCCAGCCGTGCGACTTGAGGTGCTTCGCCATGTAGTCGGCGTTGGCCCGGACCTCGGCCTCGGTGACGGTGGTACCGAACGAATCCCAACTATTCCAGCCCATCGGAGGCGTTGCGGCGAGCGGCGCCTGCGCGTACGCCGCTCCCGCCACGAGCGTGGCCACCAAGGCGCCCAGCAGGACCCGCCGTGTGCTCGAGTGCATATCAGGTTCATCCTGGGCTTACGGGCCCCGTTCCCCGGGCCGCACAAAGCCGAAGCCGCCGGGGCGCGGACCTGGCATATTCAGCCCTCCAGGAGACCGCGCCGGCAGATGAGCGTCGCCATTCTACAACTGAATGTAAGCGCTTCAGCCGAGCTTCTTTCGTCACTTCTGGCTCAGAATCGCCTGATTGACAGCCATTCACTGAAGCGCATACACTCCGGCGCACCAGGACGCCAGGACGCCCGCGAGGGGCGCCCGGTGCGCCGTCCGTCGCCAGGAAATGAGAGTCACATGGAACCTGCGGCCCGCGCCACGTCTACGCTCACGAGCCTCGATTGGCTGATGATCGCGCTCTACTTCAGCGTCCTCGCGACCGTCGCCTGGTGGGTCGTGTCGAAGAGCAAGAAGACCGCGGCCGACTACTTCCTGGCCGGCCGGAACCTGAGCTGGTGGATCGTCGGCGCATCCATCTTCGCGTCGAACATCGGGTCCGAGCACGTCGTGGGCCTGGCCGGGTCCGGCGCCTCCGATGGCGTGGCGATGGCGCACTACGAACTGCACGCCTGGTGCCTGCTGGTGCTGGGCTGGGTGTTCGTGCCCTTCTACATGCGCTCGCAGGTCTTCACGATGCCGGAGTTCCTGGAGCGCCGCTTCTCTCCCGCCTCGCGGTACGTGCTCTCGATCGTGTCGCTCATCACGTTCGTGATTTCGAAGATCGCGGTCGGCATCTTCGCCGGCGGCGTCGTCTTCTCCACGCTGCTCCCCGAGTTGCACCTGACCTTCGGCGCCACCGAGATCAGCAGCTTCTGGATCGGCTCGGTCCTGGTCATCGGGCTCACAGGTCTCTACACGGCGCTCGGTGGGATGCGCGCGGTCGCCTACAACGACGCGGTGCAGGTGCTGGTCCTGATCACCGGCTCGGCCGCGCTCA
Source organism: uncultured Acidobacteriota bacterium (assembly GCA_963784455.1). Lineage (GTDB taxonomy): Bacteria > Acidobacteriota > Vicinamibacteria > Vicinamibacterales > Fen-181 > FEN-299. The sequence continues at coordinate 255,585 of CAWARN010000009.1, forward strand.
CGTTCTACGGGCTCTACCAGCTGGGCGGCTGGGGCGAACTGCGCCGGATCGTCGGCCCCGACATGTTCAACCTGTGGAAGCCGCTGATCCCCGTCGGCGTGGAGGGCACGTGGGCGCCGGTGCTCGAGACGAGCGCGTCGGGACAGGTCACGCGGATGGCGTGGTACTTCAACGGCTACTACCCGTGGCTCGGTATGCTCTTCTGCGCGCCGATCATCGGCCTGTGGTACTGGTGCACCGACCAGTACATCGTGCAGCGCGCGCTGGGCGCCCCGGACCAGACCCAGGCACGCCGCGGCAGCATCTTCGCCGCGTTCCTGAAGCTGTTCCCGGTCTACCTGTTCATCATCCCCGGCCTGGTGGCCTACGCGCTGGCGAAGAGCGGCAAGGTCGCCGCTCTTGCAGGGATCGCCACCGACCGGACCGTGGCGCAGGCGGCGTTCCCGCTGATGGTCGAGCACCTGCTGCCGCCTGGGCTGCGCGGCCTGGTCGTTGCCGGGCTGCTGTCGGCCCTGATGGGCTCGCTCGCCGGCGTCTTCAACGCCTGCTCCACGCTGTTCACCGTCGACCTCTACGAGAAGTGGAATCCCGGGGCGTCACAGGAAAAGATCGTCCGCGTGGGCCGAACGGCCACGGTCGTGATGGTGCTGATCGCCCTGGCCTGGCTGCCGGTCATCCGGGGTGCGCACGGGCTGTACGACTACCTGCAGGCGGTCCAGGGCTACCTCGCGCCGCCGGTGTTCGTGGTCTTCTTCCTCGGCGTGTTCTGGAAGCGGATGAACTGGCAGGGCTGCCTGTGGGCGATGATCGCCGGCTTCGGCGTCGGAATCTTCCGCATGGTGGTCGACATGCCGGTGACACTCGGTCTGGCCGGCTTCGAGCACGGCTACGCCGAGGGCTCGTTCCTCTGGATCGTCAACAAGACCTACTTCCAGTACTTCAGCGTGCTGGTCACGATCATCTCGGCGATCGTCGCCGTCGCGGTGAGCCTGGCGACGGGCCAGCCCGACTACTCGACGATCGGCGGGCTCACGTACGGCACGGCAACCGAGTCCCACGACGCCGAGACGCGGCGGAGCTGGGATTGGCGCGACGTGGCCGCGTCGGCGTTCGTGCTCTGCGCGATCTTGGGCGCGTACCTCTACTTCCGCGGCTGAGGGCCGCCGGAGATGATGGCCGCCGTTCCGGGCGGCCCCGTGGCTGGCGCGGGCTGTCCGCTTCCGGGACAACCCGAACGACCTGCCGGACGAGATCCTATTGAACCAGGGAGAACGCCAGTGAAGAAGACGGTCCTTGCTCTCGCGATCGCGGCCGTGCTCGTCGGGGCGCCGATGCCCGCCCGCACGGCTGCCGATCCCGCAGCGGAGATCATCGCTCTCGAGCAGAAGGCGCTCGACGGCCTCGCTCAAGGCAGCCCTGACGCCCTTCTCGCCTTGTGCGACGCGGATATCAGCTACTTCCACGTCATGACCAACGGGCGACTGGACGGCGCGTCGACGGTGAAGTCGCTCGTGGAGCCGTACCGGGGTCGGAGGCTGTTCGAGAGCTACGAGATGATCCAGCCGCGCGTACAGGCGTCGGGAGACGTCGCGGTGCTCACCTACGTCTTGGTACAGCGCAACGGCAGCGCGGCTGCGCGCTGGAACGGCACACAGGTCTACCAGCGGAAGGTCGCCGGCTGGCGCATCATCCACACGCACTGGTCGCAGACCGACGGGAACACCGAGTCGCGGCAGCCCTGACGCCTTCTGCGCGGTGCCGGGACCGGCGAGTGCTCACTCGACATTGACTCGCCACCGTCTCTTCCATAGGCTGAGGGAGCCTTGCGACAATCCTGACTGACCGGCCGGCCAAAGGAAGTATCCCATGCATCTTCGATCACTCGCCCTGTTCATCGCCGCCGCCTCGGCACTCGTGGCGGCGGCGCCGGGCCGTGCTCCGGCGCCGGCCAAGACGCCCGACACGTACTGCAACCCGCTGCCCGTCCCGAACTACCCCGTCGGCCGCGTCGTGAGGGATCTGAGAAACGGGGACAAGACCGACGGGTCGTTCCTGTGGTTCGTCGACCGCGTCGAGCAGTACCGCGAACTGGCGGACCCGACGGCAATCTGGCACGACGGCCGGTGGATCCTCTACCCTTCGGTGGACATGGCCTGGGTCAGCGCCGACATGGGCGCGACGTGGCAACACCACCCGCTCAACCTCCGCGACGTCGGCTACGCGCCGACCGTGGTGAGGCAGGGCGACCGGTTCCTCCTGATGGCGAGCTCGTCTCCGATCTACGCTTCGTCCTCCCCGCTCGGCCCGTTCAAGGAGATCGGCCGCCCGAAGCTGCCGGCGGGCCTGCCGGACACGATCGATCCGATGCTGTTCGTGGATGACACCGGCCGCCTGTTCTTCTACTGGGGCTGCACCGAGACGGGGGGAATCTACGGCATCGAGCTCGACGCCGCCGACCCGGCCCGCCCGATTGGACAGGCGACGAAGCTCATCCCGTTCTCGCCCGACGCCCACCCCTGGGAACGGGTTGGCGAGTTCAACCAGCAACGGAACGCGGGCTGGGTCGAAGGCTCGTGGATGGTCAAGCGCGAGGGGCGCTACTACCTGACGTACTCGGCAGCGGGCACCGAACACCGCGCGTATGCGATGGGGGCGTACGTCGGGACATCGCCGCTCGGGCCGTTCACGCCGCAGGGGCACAACCCGATCTTCCGGACCACGAGCGGGCTGGTCACCGGGACCGCGCACGGCTCGATCATCAAGGGACCTGGCGACCGCTGGTGGGTCTTCTACACGATCGCGGCCGGCGTCGCGCACGGGTTCGAGCGGCGCGTGGGCATGGATCCGGTTGAGTTCGACGCCCGCGGCGAGCTGATCGTCCCGCGGGCAACCTCGACGCCGCAGTGGCTCCCTGGACGCAGGCCTGGCGGCGGAGGACCGGCGGACACGGGCTGGCTCCCCGTCAACGGCGGTCTGCAGACGCTCGGCTCGTCGAACGCGCCGAACCTCTCCGGCCGCCTGGCGGTGGACAACGACCTGCGCACCTGGTGGCAGCCGGCCGGGGGCGATGCCGCCCCGACGCTCACCAGCCGGCTCTACGCGCCGGCGACGATTCGCGCCGTCCGGATCGCCTGGCGCGACATCGGCCTGGACTCCAATCGCGGCGTGCCGCCCGGCCCGTATCGCTACCGGGTCGAACTGGAGACCTCCGCAGGGAAATGGCAGCCGGTGCTGGACCGCACGGCCAGCGACGAAGACCTGCTCGTCGACTACCGCGAGATCGAGCCGACCGTCGCGTCGCGGGCGCGCCTGGTCGTCACGGCCTGGCCGAAGGGCATCACGCCCGGCGTGGCGGAGTTCACGGTGTTCGGCAACACCGAGCCGGCGAAGCGGTAGGGAATCCAATAGGGCTGCCGAAGTGGCCACCGCCTGTCGTAAGATCTGTCCAACCGCGACCGAACGCGGCTCGATTGGAAGAGGATACCGACCGATGACTGAACTGATTGCGTCCAAGTGCGCCGACAACATCCGGATCCTGGCGGCGGCCATGGTGGAGAAGGCGAAATCCGGCCACCCGGGCGGCGCCATGGGCGGAGCGGACTTCATTCACGTGCTCTTCTCCGACTTCCTCGTCTACGACCCGGACGACATGGCGTGGCCCAACCGCGACCGGTTCTTCCTGGATCCCGGCCACATGTCGCCCCTGCTCTACTCCATCCTTCACCTGGGCGGCCACTACACCACAGCGGAACTCCAGTCGTTTCGGCAGTGGGACAGCCCGACGCCGGGCCACCCGGAACGCGACGTCCTGCGCGGCGTCGAGAACACGTCCGGCCCGCTCGGCCAGGGGCACGCCATGGCCGTCGGCGCGGCCATCGCCGAGCGATTCCTCGCTGCGCGGTTCGGGGAGTGGCTGACGCACAAGACGTTCGTCTACGTCTCCGACGGCGCCATCCAGGAGGAGATCTCCCAGGCCACCGGACGGATCGCGGGCCATCTTGGCCTGGCGAACGTGGTGATGTTCTACGACTCGAACGGCATCCAGCTGTCGCACTCGTGCAGCGACGTCACGAGCGAGAACACCGCGCAAAAGTACGAGGCCTGGGGCTGGCGCACCGAGACGATCCCAGGCAACGACGCCGCCGCGATCCGCGGCGCGCTCGAACGCGGCGGTCGCCGAGCGGGAAAAGCCGACGCTCATCATCGGCACGACGGTGATCGGCAAGGGGGCGGTGACCGAGGCCGGCGAACCCTACGAAGGCAAGTGCGCGACGCACGGCATGCCGTTGAGTGAAGCGGGAGCGTCCTTCGCCAGGACGGTGCGGCACCTCGGCGGCGACCCCGACAACCCGTTCGCCGTCTTCCCTGAAGTGGCCGCGCACTACGCGGAGGTGAAGGAAGCGAAGCGCGCGCTGGCCTCCAGGCGCAGGGCGTTGCAGGCGGCGTGGGAGGCGGACAACCCCGAGGCCGCGCAGAAGCTGCGCGACTTCCTCGCCGGGAAGGTGCCGCCGATCGACTACGAGGCACTCGGGGCGTCGATGCCGGCCAGCAGCTCCACGCGCAACGCTTCGGCGAAGGTGCTGGGCGAGTACGCGAAGCGCATCGAGAACATGATCGTCGCGTCGGCCGACCTCTCCAACAGCGACAAGACCGACGGGTTCCTCAAGGGAACGACCATCCTCCGGAAGGGCGATTTCACCGGCAAGTTCCTGCAGGTAGGCGTGTCCGAACTGACCATGGCGGCGCTGGCCAACGGGATGGCGCTCCACGGCGGCGTGATACCGGTCTGCGCAACCTTCTTCGTGTTCTCCGATTACATGAAGCCGGCCGCGCGACTGTCGGCGCTGATGGAACTGCCGGTCAAGTTCGTCTGGTCCCACGACGCATTCCGCGTGGGCGAGGACGGCCCCACCCACCAGCCGGTCGAACAGGAGGCGCAGATCAGGCTGCTCGAGCAGGTGCGCAACATGGCAGGCCGCCCCAGCATGCTGGCGCTCCGGCCGGCCGACGGCGCCGAGACGGTCGTCGCCTGGAGGATGGCGCTCGAGAACCAGTCCACGCCCACCGCGCTGATCCTCTCGCGCCAGAACATCGTCGATGTCCCGGCCCGCGGGGCCTCGCGCTACGCCGACGCGTGCGCCGCGGTTCGCGGCGGCTACATCGCGGCGGATGCCGGCGGCCAGCCCGACATCGTGCTCGTCGCCAACGGATCCGAGGTGTCGACGCTGGTGGAGGCCCAACAGGTCCTGTCGGCCGAGGACCATCTGAAGGTGCGCATCGTGTCGGTGATCTCGGAGGCCCTGTTCGCCGCGCAGCCGCAGGACTACAGGGACGCCGTCCTGCCGTTCGGCGTTCCGACCTTCGGTCTGACGGCGGGCCTGCCGGCGGCGCTGACCGGGGTGGTCGGCCCGTTGGGGACGGTCGTCGGCCTGACGCGGTTCGGCGCGTCGGCGCCCTACAAGGTGCTCGACGAGAAGTTCGGATTCACGAAGGCCAGCGTCGTGGCCAAGGTGCGGGCGTACCTGAAGGATACCCCGCCCAGCTCGCCAGGTTCGCTGCGTTACACGCCGCGCGGTAGGGGTCTACCTCGGGAGTCTCTGCTCGCCCTGAATCGTCAGCGGCAGCTCGACGCCCGCCGTGCCGGGGGCGGGAGGGGTGTCGTCCCAAGGGCGTCCCTCGAGGCCGTGGGTGCCTGTGCTCGGGTCGCCCCTGCTACCTGCACACGAACGAAGCCGCGTCGTCCGTACTGCCCTTGCCGATGTAGACGGCCTTCGTCGGATACGGGCAGAGCGGGCGCGTGCGGACGACCGTTCCGCCCTCCACGCGGGACGCGATGATGCGTGAGGGCGCCGCGCCCTTCTCGACCCACGCGTCGAGCGCGGCCAGCACGTCGTGGTCGGCACTGACCACTGGGGCCGCTCCGCCCTGGTTGCCGAAGGAGACCGCGCCCGTGCCGCCCGAGCAATGGCCCATCCCCGGCACCAGGAACAGGCGGAAGAAGTCGTCGGTCCTCCCCTGGCTTCCCTGCCTGGCCTGCACCTGCTCGTAGTAGGCAATGGTGTCGAGCGCGTTGACGACCGGGTCCTGCCAACCCTGGTAGACCAGGACCTTTCCGCCCTTGGCTTTGAAGTCCGAGAGGTCGGGGTTGACCTGGTCCACCAGGCGGCCCACCTTCTCGTCGGCCAGGCGCAGGTCGCGATCGAAGTCGAACGCCCACCAGTCGACCTGGGGGTTCCCCAACACCCAGTAGCGCCAGAAGTTGGCGCGCGTCGGCTCCGACCCGCCCCGGTCCTGCTGCCACCCGGATCCCGGCCTCCCGTCCGGCAGGGACGTCAGCGCCTCGCTGCTCGGCGGCCAGCCTGGATAGACCTGCTGGCCGGTCCGAGGGTTCTTCGGTCCCTCGTACATCTTCTTGAGCGCCGACACCTGCGCGGGCGTCAGGCAGTCGGCGGCATCGCCGTTCTTGCACAACAGCGACGCGGGATCGAACCGGCATCGCCTTGGGTCGTCGACGACGCCGTCGGTCACACCGTCGAGGCCGTCGCAGGCCGCGACCACCGCGCGGGTGATCATCGGCAGCTTGACCGCGGGGAGCACCGGCGCCGACGCACCCGGTTCGTGGTTGGCCAGGAACTGCCAGAGGAAGGCGGCGTTCAGCCGCACCCGGTTGTTTCCTGGCGCGCCCGCCACGATCCCGTCGAAGTCACCCGGATAGCGCTGGATCTCGGCGTACGCCTGGTGCCCGCCCGTCGAGCACCCGTAGAAGTAGGCGCGGCGTACCGGGGCCCCGCCCGCCTGCTCGACCAGGCGCCTGGCCGGGATAGTGATCGCGTGGATCGAACGGCTGCCCCAGTCGACAATTCGCTCGGGGTGGCCGTCGCCCCAGAGAAGATCGTCGGGCGTCGGCGACTGGTGACCCGTGTCGCCGCCGGCGGCCGCGTACCCCTGCAGGAGCGCATGGCCCATGTCGCGGTAGCTCGGCACGTTTCCGTAGCCGCCATTGCCAGTGACGACGAGCTTGCCGTTCCATCGTTCGGGGATCCAGACCTCGAAGGTGACGAGCGAGTCGGCCGACGTCGAGGCGCTCGCCTGCACGCGGCAGAAGGCGGGCAGGTTGGCGAGCGGAGACGCCGAAGCGGAGGCTCTGAACGTCCCTGCCGGGACGACGGAGATGTCACGAACGGTCGCCCGCTCCAGCGCGGCTGCCTGGAACTGCTCCCTGGTGCAGCGCTCCAGAACCGGCGCTGCCTGGGCGGCCGCGGAGCTGGCGATGCCGAGGACGAGGCACGCGGGCAAGAGCCGCATCATCCCTCCTGCCAGAGCACACGCTCGTCGCGGTTGGGATCGCGTTCGACCCGGCACTCGGCGTCGAGGATCATCGTCGCTCGTTCGGCGACTGTATAGGCCGGCCACGCGGGCATTCCCTCGTGCCCCGGTGTGCCGGTTCGCGCGAAGGTCGCCCACGCCCGGCTCATGTGCTTCGCCGCGCGCACCCTGGCGGACGCCGGATCGCCTTCGACGTGGTTGAACTTGAAGGGGATCTCCGAAGCGTGAGCGGCGCCCCTGACCGTGCCCTGGCTGGGAGGGTCAGCGTACGCGAAGACATACATGTAGACGGGCCCCGCCGCGAGCGCCGCCTTGCGCTCCGCAAGCCTGATCGCGTCCCTGCCCATCCACTGCGCCGTCGTGATCGCGATGTACAGCTCCGCTGGCGTGGCCTGCGGGCGAGTGCGGCGATAGACCTCCAGCACGCGGTCGGTCTTCGCTCCGAGCGTCGGTTCCAGCCGCGTGCGCAGACCGTCCGCGTCGAGCGACATGACCTCCTTGTTGGAGCGGTACATGAAGAGCGTCTCTTCCTTGTTCGTCCCGACGAGCAGCGGCACGCTTGCCGAGAGCGGCGTCGCGACCGGGTCGTACGGATTCGCCGGGATGTGGCGGCCGTCCACCATCGGGCTGAAGCCGAGGTTCTCGGACAGCCCGCTCGTGATCGATGTCGAACCCGTCGGCCGGCGCGGCAGGTTCCGCTGGGCCTCGAGCAGCTTCTCCGTCGGCATGTCGAGCACGTCGTGCGCCTGGGCCTTCGACAGGCCCAGAGCGGCCAGGACGGCTTCGGCCGTTGCGTTGGCCGAATCGCGCGACCGGAGACGGAGCGTCGGACCGCTCTCGATGCTGGCGCGGTGGAAGAGGCCCTTCGCGGACGGCATCGCGGTGAGCGCCGACGTCTTGGCGCCGCCGCCAGACTCGCCCCAGATCATCACGCGGCCCGGATCGCCGCCGAACTCGGCGATATTGTCGTGCACCCAGTTCAGCGCCGCGGCGATGTCGAGCATGCCTGCCACCCCCGACGCCGCGTACTCCTCGCCGAGGATGTCGCCGAGGTGCAGGTAGCCGAAGAGCCCGAGGCGGTGGTTGTGCGTCACCACCACCACGTCGTAGTCGCGCGCGAGAGCCGCGCCGTCGTGCGACGTGTCCTGCGGCGGGACGTCGGCGCCGCCGTTGCCCGTCGCGAAGCCGCCGCCGTGCGAGTAGAACATCACGGGGCGGTTGCGCCGGTCGCCCACACCAGGCGTCCAGACGTTCAGGTACAGGCAGTCCTCGTTCGAGATCGCCGGTTTCCACTCCTTGGGCCAGTTCGGGTCGGGCAGCTGCATCGCCTGCGCGCCGTACAGGAACGCGTCCCGGACGCCTTCCCACGCCTTCAGCGACGGGGGTTGCCTGAACCGGCTCGAGCCGGTGGGAGCGCCGGCAAACGGGATGCCCTTGAAGGCGATGACCCCGTCCTTCCGCGCCCCTCGCACGCGACCGAAGCGCGTGCGGGCGACCGGGTCGCTGGAGGCCTGGGACCCGGCGCTCGCGATCCCGGGCACGGCCAGCACGGCGGCGGTGGTCAATACACGGCCGACGAACTCGCGACGGTGAAGGGTGTCAGACACGGTTGTCGTCCTTTCCTGGTCCGTGCAGATCATGTCGAAGCCTGATTCCGTCGTCAACACACAGAGCAGCGCTCGCCCACCCCCAGTTACGCGCTCGACGTCCGGCCGTGTCTGGAGGGGGGCGCCAAGCGAGCCGTGGACATTCGCCATCGACAGGGCCCCGAGAACCGCAAGCCGGCCAACAATGGCGCGGTTGGGGATGGGGGCGACACGCCCGGCGTGTGCCCCAACCGCAGGACGAGGAGACGGTGACCCGGCGCAGCGGTTCTTCGCAAGGGGAGGGATCGCCTGCGCCACCCTCCAGGCGCGGTCGTTGCCGCCAGCCCTCGAAACTGGGGGTGGGCGAGACACAGCAGCGGTGACGACCTGGCGCGGGAGGCTCGGCCTGGACGGCGACTTCACGGACTTGAAGGTGTCCGTGACCCAGGCAGTGTCCGGACGAGGATCGCGGGAGGCGTGAGAGCGGGGCGGAAGAAAGGCCCATCCCCGAGCCGACTCGGGAATGGGCCAGGTCGCGTTAGCGGAAGATGATCGTGGAGAAGTCGCTGAGGAACACCCGCCAGATGAACCAGTAGTGCGCCCCTGGCGAGGTGTGGAACGACGTCGGCAAACCGTTCTTCTCTGCCAGCCCCTTGAGGGTTTCCGACCCCTTCAACGCCGAGTCGGTGGTGCCGGCACCGATCCAGTAGTGCTTCACGCCAGCGGCCTTGATCTTCACCAGGGCTGCGTTGAACTCCGGCGTGTCCTGGCCGCCCGCGCTCCACACGCCAATCCACCCGAACGTCGACGGGTTGTTGTTCGTGGCCATCGTCGTGTGGCCGCCGCCCATCGAGAGGCCCGCGATCGCACGGTTGTCCTTCCCCTTCAGCACGCGGTAGTGCTTCTCGATGAACGGGATGATCTCCGCCACCAGGGAGTTCGGATACGAACCCGCGTAGACCTGCGGCGGCCGCGGCGCGGGCGCGGCACCCGGGGCTCCGGGGGCGGCGCCGGCACGCGCGCCAGCGGCTGGGGGCGCGGCCCCGGCGCCGCGCTGGCCCATCCCGAGCCCGCCCTGCTGCGCCTGGACCGGCGGCGGCGCGGGCGCGGTGGTCGCTCCGGGTCGAGGCGTCGGACCGTACGCGTAGCCCTGGGCCACGATCTGCGGGGCGTTGCCGTTCGGCATGACCACGATCATCGGCTTCGCTTTGCCCGCCGCGATCATGTTGTCGAGGATGATGTTGGCGCGGCCCATGTTGACCCACGCGTCCTCGTCGCCGCCGCCGCCGTGCAGCAGGTAGAACACCGGGTACTTCGCCTTGCTCGTCTCGTAGCCGGGCGGCGTGTAGACGTACATCCGGCGGCCCGGCTGCTTCAGGATGGCCGACGAGTACCAGACCGCCGACACGGTGCCGTGCGGGATGTCCGGTTTGAACGTCCACGGATCCGACGCCTGGCCCGGTGATCATGAGCAGGTTGTCGTACCGCTGGCCGTCTCGCTGGTATTCGCCGTTGCCGGGGTCATTCACCTTCACGCCGTCCATGTTGAAGGAGTAGCCCCACAGCTGCTCGCCGAGCGGACCCACGGTGACCGACCAGATGCCCTGGTCGTCCTTGGTCATCGGGATGTTGAGGCCCTGGTCCCAGTTGCCGTTCAGCACCACGGTGCCGGCCTTGGGCGCCAGCAGCCTGAAGGTGACCTTCTTGTCCGGGAGGATCTCCGGCGAGACCACGCGCGGTCCCTGCGCCCCCGCCCGCTGCCCCGCCGCCGGGGCCTGCGCCGGCGCTGCGGGCGCCTGCGCGAAGAGGGCGATGCCCAGGCCGATCGCCAGGATCACCACCGCCACGTGAAACACATTCTTCCTCTGCATGATGCTTCCTTTGGTTATGAGCCGTTCACTGTCCTGCCCCGATGGTTCCCGACACGGTCGCGATCTTCTCCTCCGTCGTCTTCGTGAACGTGGCAGACTGCCGGATGTCCGCCGAGGACGCACCGACCTTGACGGTGTAGGTGCCCGCCTCGGCCATCCACGACGACGAGGCCTCGTGGAACGACGCCAGATCGCGCGGCGTCAGGGTGAACGTCAGCGTCTCCGATTCGCCCGGCGCGAGCACCTTGGTCTTCGCGAATCCCCGCAGTTCGATCGCCGGCTTCGGCAGCGACTTCCCTGGCGCCGACACGTACAGCTGCACCACTTCGCGCCCCGGCAACTTGCCGGCGTTCCTGATCGAGACCGTCGCGGTGAGCCCGGTGCCGAACTCCGGCGCGCTCAGCTTCAGATCGGCGTAGGCGAACGTCGTATAGGACAGGCCGAAACCGAACGGGTACGCCACCTTGACGCCCTTCGTCGCATAGTGCCGGTAGCCGACCCAGATGTCGTCCAGGTACTCGATCTCCGCCTCCCGGTCGAGGCGGCCGAAGATCGTCGGTGGGGCCGCGGGATCGGGGCCGAGGATCGTCTTCCCGGGGAAGTTCGCGGAAGACGGCACGTCCTCGTACTTCATCGGGAACGTCGTCGCGAGTTTGCCGGAAGGCGCCACCTTTCCGGTGACGACGTCGGCAATCGCGTGTCCCGCCTCCTGGCCGGGCTGCCACGCGAGCAGGATCGCGTCGGGCACGTCCCGCCAGCTGGCCATCTCGACGACGCCGCCGACGTTGAGCACGACGAGCGTCTTCTTCATCTGCGCGTGGAACGCTCCGGTCACCGCCTTGATCAAGGCCTTCTCGTCGGCGGTCAGCTCGAAGTCGCCCTCGCGCGCGCGGTCGCGGAACTCGCCCGAGTTCCGGCCGATCGTGACGAGGCCCAGTTCCGTCTCCTTCGCGAGGCGGGCGATTTCGGCAGGGGCCACCGTCATCTCGGGCAGCGGCGCCGGCAGCATGAAAGCCTGCGTCGGCGGTCGCTTCTTGATCTGATCGGCGACGTACGCGTCGTAGGCGGCTGCCAGCTTGGCGTCAACCGCGATCCCTGCGGCCTTCAGGCCTTCCACCATCGACACGGTGTAGGCCTCGTTCACGTCGCCGCTCCCGGTGCCTCCCGTGATCATGGCGTAGGAGGTGTCGCCGAACAGCGCGAGGGTCTTCGCCGATGGCGCCACCGGCAGAGCTCCGTTGTTCTTGAGCAGCACCATCCCCTGCGCCGCGGCATCGCGTCCCACCTTGGCGTGGGCCGCGAGGTCCGGCTTGTCGGTGCGGGCAGCCTTCTTGAACGTCGGGCTCTTCAGGACGAGGTCCAACACCCGCTCGACGTTGCGGTCCAGGACGTCCATCTTGAGCTGGCCGGACGCGACGGCCGCAAGGAGTGCCTTCTGCTGCACCGCCGTGCCGGGCTCGAGCAGGTCGTTCCCGGCGTTCATCTGCGCCACCGCGTCGCGGCCGCCGAACCAGTCGGTCATCACCAGACCCTTGAAGCCCCAGTCGCTCCGAACGACGCCGGTGATGAGCGCCCGGTTCTCGGACGTGTAGGAGCCGTTCAGCCTGTTGTAGGACGACATGATCGTCCACGGCTGGGCGTCGGTGACGAGGATCTCGAACGGGCGCAGGTAGATCTCGCGAAGGGCGCGCTCGGACGCCTTGACGTTGATGATGTTGCGGTTCCACTCGTGATCGTTCGCCACGAAGTGCTTGGCCGAGGTGCCGACGCCCTGCGACTGCACCCCCTTGATCATCGCGGCGGCCATTCTGCCGGCCACCAGCGGATCCTCGGAGTAGTACTCGAAGTTCCGCCCGCCGAGTGGATTGCGGTGGGTGTTCAGCGCCGGACCGAGCAGCACGTCCACGCCGTACTCGTACACCTCGTTGCCCATCGCCCGCCCCACCTGGTCGAGCAGGTCCACGTCCCACGTCGAGGCCAGGAGCGTCTCTATCGGGAACGCCGTGCAGTAGTAGGTGCCCGCGTCACCGTCGCGCTTGGGCTGGATGCGCAGTCCCGCCGGGCCGTCGGCGAGGACGATGGCAGGGATGCCCAGGCGGGGAATCGGAACGGTCGTGCCCGCGGCGCCCGGGACGCCCTTGATGGGCTGGCTCAGTGCGGGGCCCTGCATCTCCGGGCTGAGGGTGACGCCCGGCGTGTTCATGCCGGCGCCGACGACGAGGCTGACCTTCTCCTCGGTCGTCATCGCCGCGAGGACGTCCTTCGTGGGACTCTTGCCCAGTTGCGGTGGTTCGGCCGGTTTGCACGCGGCCATCGACACCAGCAGGATCAGTGCGGTAGACAATCGAAACAGGCGTCGCATGAACGTAGGTTCCTTTCCGCGCCCCCCGGCGTACGGGGGGCGGTGTTGGCGCGACAGGTTCGAGGGCACGGCCGTCGCGTCGTCCACACGCGACGGCCGTGGCGTCAAGAGGGCTCGCTACGGCCTCGGCGGCAGCGCTTTCCGGGCCTCGCGGTCCGGGTCGTTCTTCACCACGCACTCGTCGTCGAGCACCAGCACTTCGCCATTGGCCGTCGTGTACTTCGGCCATGGCGTGAGGCTGGCGCCGTTCGGGTCGCCCGTCTTCATGAACTGCAGGAGCGACGACGCCATCTTCGTCGACAGCGCCTTCGGACGCGGGCCGCCGCCGCTATGCGACAGCATCACGTCGGTGTTGTAGAACCAGAAGGAGATGTCCACGCAGTGGAACGCGCCGATGCGCCCGTCGAACAAGGGGGGCTGCCAGTTGAACCAGGTGACGAAGACCGGCGCCGGCTGCTTCACCTTGGCGTCGGCGAGCGCCACGACGCCCTGCCGGTTGCTGCTGACCATCGACCAGATGTCCACCGGCTTCTTGTCCGGGAATGCCTTCGCGTACGCCTGCACCACCTCCATCGCCTTGTCGCCGAAGCCGGCGCCGAAGCCGGCGCGCTCCTTCAACTTCTCGGCCACCTCGGGCAGCGTGATGTTCATCAGCGACGAGTCCTGCCACGCCGGCGCCTGCTCGTTGAGCGTCGAGCAGATGATCATCGGCACGTCGGCCGCGGTCGGCGCGGCGTCCGGTGAGTACGGGTGCTGCGGCAGGATCTTGCCGTCGACGTGCGGGCTGAAGCCGGCGCGAAGGCCGGTGACGCCAGAGGCCGCGATCTCGGCCGTCAGCTTCTGCTGCGCCTTGGTGGCGATCTCGAAGTACTGCTTCCACGGCATCGCCTGCAGTTTGTCGATCTCGGTCGGCTTGAGGCCTGCCTCCTTCAACACGTAGCTGGCGAGCTTCTCGGAGATCTCCTTGTCGCCCGACCGCACCGAAGCGCCGCTCAGCACCACGGCCTTGTGGAACAACCCCTTGGCCGACGGCATCGCCGTGAGCGTGCACACCTTGGCGCCGCCGCCCGACTGCCCCATGATCGTCACGTTGCCCGGGTCGCCGCCGAAGTTGGCGATGTTGTCGCGCACCCATTCGAGGGCCGCCACGATGTCGAGCATGCCGACGTTGCCCGACGCGGCGAACTTCTCGCCGCCCAGGGCGGCCAGGTTGCAGAAGCCGACCAGCCCGAGGCGGTGGTTGATCGAGCAGAACACCACGTCGCCGAACTTCGCCAGGTTCTCGCCGTTGTAGCCGTCGTGCTCGATCCCGTTGCCCGCCGTGAAGCCGCCGCCGTGAATCCAGAACATCACCGGGCGCTTCTTCCCGTCCTTGAGCGCGGGCGTGAAGACGTTGATCCGCAGGCAGTCCTCCGTGGCGTCGGAGTAGTTCCAGTGATCCCGGAACGCGCCGTACGGGCTGCGGTAGCGGTTCTCCATGTTCTGCGGCGACACCGGCCCGTAGTACAGCGCCGGGAAGACGTCCGTCCACGGCTTCGGCTTCTGCGGTGGCATGAAGCGGTTCGGGCCCGACGTGTCGGCGCCGTAGGGCATCCCGAGAAAATAGTGGACGCCGCGGAGGATGTAGCCGCGGACCTTGCCGTACGTGGTGTCTGCGACGGCGATGTTATCGCCGACCTTGAGGATCGGATCGTCTGCGGCCGGAGCCGGCTTCGCCTGCCCGCACCCGGTCACCGCGGGCACCGTGGCGCCGAGTGCGCCGATGCCGATGGTCTGCATGAACGTTCGTCGGTTTGGTCTCATAGTTGATTGGTCCTCACTGCGCGATCACCGCAAGGAGACTCCTGTCGTGGTTGTTGCGAACCTCGCTCATGTTGTCGATCACCATCGTCGCGCCGTTGCCCGGCGTGAACGCGGGCCACGCCGGCAGGCCGGGGTGGTTGGGATTGCCGGTCCGTGCGAACTGCACCCACGCCCTGCTCACCTTCGCGGCGAGCGCGTACGCCTCCGGCCCGGCCCCCGTGTGGTACTGCGCGTAGTCGATGCTGTTGAAGACGAACGGAATCTCGAGACAGTGCATGCTCTTGAACATGCCGTCGAGGACCGGCGCCTCCCACGCGAACAGATACGTGTAGACCGGCGCGGCCTTGGCCTGCGCACGCGCGGTTGCCTGCGTGATCACCATGGGCCGGAACATCAGGTCGACCTGCACCATGTACTCCGGAGCGGCGAGGGTGGGGTAGGCCTGCTTGAATGCCTGGACGAATGCGTCCTTCCTGGCGCCGTAGCGCTTGGCCAGTGCGGCGTCCACTTCCTGCGCCGACGCGCCGCGCATGGTGCTCGCCGCGAACTCCGTCCTGTTCGAGCCGACGAGAACCGGGACGTTCTGGGAGATGGCGATGGCGCGCGGATCGTCGCCCTGGTACGGCAGGAAGCTGCCGTCGACGATCGGCGCCCAGCCCAGGCTCAGGCCGCCCGGGGCCGCGCCGCCCGCCTTCTGCTGCCGCTCGCGCACCGCGCGCACCGCCGCGTTCGCGCCGGCCATCAACTGGCGGTACGGGACCTTCTGGATCTCGTCCACCTGCGACGGCTGGATCTTCAACTGGGCCAGCACCTCGGCGGCCATCTCCCTGGCGGCTTTCTGGTCGCCGAAGCTCGTCAGCGATCCGCTCTGCACGGCTGCCTTGTGGAACAGCCCCTTCGCCGACGGCGCCGCGAGCAGCGTGGACACCTTCCCGCCGCCGCCCGACTGGCCGAAGATCATCACGTTGCCAGCGTCGCCGCCAAATCCCGCGATGTTGCCGTTCACCCACTTGAGCGCCGCCACGAGATCCACCATGCCGACGTTGCCAGACAGCGCGTACTTCTCCCCGTAGGCCGAAAGGTCGAGGAAGCCGAGCACGTTGAGGCGATGGTTCACGCTGACCACGACGACGTCGCCGGTGCGGGAAAGATTCTCACCGTCGTAGAACGGCAGTTCAATCGACGACCCGCCCGAGTAGCCGCCCCCGTGCAGCCACACCATCACGGGGCGCTTCTTCCCGTCATTGATGCCCGGCGTCCAGACGTTCAGCCGCAGGCAGTCCTCGGTCTCGAAGCCCCAGTGGTGCGCCTGCGCGAACTCGATCTCGTCCGGCAGGAGGTTCGGGATGTCGATCGGGCAGACCTTGACGTCGGAGAGCGCCGTCTTCACGCCCTGCCACGGCTCGGGGGGCTCTGGCGCCTGGAACCGCTGGGCGCGCGCGTACTGGATCCCCTTGTAGTTGAAGATGCCGTCGTGGATGAAGCCGCGGATGTCCCCGTACTGCGTCTTGACGATGGCGGTCTTCGCGTTCGCGATGACGCGGGGGCCGACGGTCTGCGGAGGCCGGGCCGTGCCCTGCCCGGGGCCAGGGCGCTGCTGGCCGCCGACGGACGCGACGAGCATGGCGGCCATCGCGACGGTCGTGCAGAGCGCCGTCGCGAGTCGGAACGACGAACGGGTGCTGATCATGGCTGGTGCCTCTCCTCTCGGGTAGTCGGCGGGTCTGCCCGCCTCCGCGCCCAGCGCTACGGCGAGGTCACGCCGTAGCCGGGCGAAGGCGGAAAGACCCGCCCTACTTCCTGAACAGGTTCGGCAGCAGGCGCGCGTGCAGGTGATCCCGCCAGGTCGCCCAGTCGTGGCCGCCGTTGCCGCCGATGTAGTAGTCGTGCTTGACGGCGTGCTTCTCGAGGATGCCGTGGAACACGACGCTTCGGTTCGTCGGCTGGTTCTCGTACGTCCCGAGGCCGACGAACAGGTAGTCGACCTTGCTGTTGATCTGCGGGTCGTTCAGGAACTCGGGCACGGACTTCTCCGACTCGGGGTCGCCTGCGCTCAGGATGCCGAACGACCGGAACAGGTCGAGGGACTTGAACCCGACCAGCTGCGCGTGCCGGCCGCCCATCGACAGCCCCGCGATCGCCCGGCCTTTCGGCGTCGCCTGGGTGCTGTAGTTCGCGTCGACGAGCGGGACGATGTGCGTCCGCAACTCCTTCTCGAAGGTCGTGAACGTCAGCTCCGTGTGCTTCGGGTCGCTCCGGTGCACCACCTGGTTGTTCGGCATGGCGATGATCATCGGGACGGCCTTCTTCTCGGCAATCAGGTTGTCGGCGATGAACGTCGCGCGGCCGTCGATCCACCAGGTCGACGCCAGCTCGCCGCTGCCGCCGAGCAGGTAGAGGACGGGGTACTTCTTCGTCCGGTCGTAGCCGGGCGGCGTGTAGACGTACATCTCGCGCTCGCCGTTCGTCACCGCGGAATGGTAGACGTGCCGAGTCAGGGTGCCGTGCGGCACGTTCTTCGCGTCGTAGTAGGCGGGGCCGGCGCCGTGCACGACGAGCTGGCTGTAGCCGGGCTGGTCGGCAAACCCTGTCAGGGTGTTGTTCGGGTCGGGGACCGTCACGCCATCAATCACGAGTTTGTAGACGTAGAGGTTGGGCGGAACGGGCCCGATGGTGAGTGACCAGACGCCGTCCGCTCCCTTGGTGAACGGCCAGGGCTTGGCGCCGGACCCGGTGCCCATCCCGGCCGCGATCGTCGAAGACGACAGGCGGACGTTCTGCGCGTCCGGCGCCTTTACGCGGAACGTGACCATGCCGGCGTCACTCACCTCCGGCGAGATCACGTTCGCCCCGTACGGCGTGAGGTTCTGTGTGTTCTTCTGAGGGTTCCAGTCCAGATTCACGTTGGCCTGCTGCGCCCCGGCCGATCCGTGACCCAGCATCACCAGCAGCACCGGCATGCACGCGGCGTACATCAGTTTCTTCATCGCCTGTTCTCTCCCGGGAGACCCCCTGGCCGCCCGATTCTCTTGTCCCCGCCCTCTGATAGTCCGGGGCGATGCTAGCAGCGTCGCTCGCCGAACGCAACAGCGATTTGTGTCAATGATACACAAAGGCCTTTGCCCACCCCCAGTTTCGAGGGCTGGCGGCAGCGACCGCGCCTGGAGGGTGGCGCAGGCGATCCCTCCCCTGGCGAAGAACCGCTGCGCCGGGTCTAGAAGTCCAGGCCGGCGTGCGAAGCCGTGAACCGGTACAGGTACGGGGCGCGGTGCGCTCCGCCGGTCCGGCGCTCCTGCAGCCGCTCGACGCCTCCCCGTTCCAGCATCCGCTTCTGGAAGTTGCGGCGATCAAGCCGCCGGCCGAGGATGGCTTCGTGGAGACACTGCAGTTCCGGCATCGTGAAGCGTTCCGGCAGCAGGCTGGCGCCGGCTCCCGGCACGTCCAGGGCGGCCCGGAGCGCCTCCAACGCGCCCTGCACGATCCGGTCGTGGTCGTAGGCCACAGGAGGATGCGAATCAACCGGGTGCCACGCGCAGGAATCCGTCCAGGCGTCGGCCGCCGGCCGGACCTTCTGGATGTCCACCAGCGCGTAGTAGCCGATCGAGATCACGCGCTGGAACAGCCATAGGTCGCGCCGCGGCAAACCGTGCACGTTCTTGGTGAACAACCTGCGGCCGGTGGCCTCCTTTCGTCCGAGGTCTCCGAAGGCGTGGAACTGCCGCAGATGCACCCGCCGCAGACCGGTTCTCGCCTGCAGCACCTGGTGCGCCGCGCCGTCCACCGACTGCCGACGCCCGACGAAGCCGCCCGGCAGCGTCCAGGTGTCGACCTCCTTCCACTTGAGAAGCAGCAGCTTCAAATCGGCGCCGTGGAATCCGAAGACCACGCAGTCAATCGACACGTGCGGCATGAACTGCCCGAGCCACTTCTCCAGAGGTTCGTCGGGACGCAGGATCGATCTGACGTTGGCCATGCTCGAACCACCCCGCCGGCGTGACGGACGCCTTCCCCGGGAGGACGTGCGGCGCGCCCCGGCGGCGCGCCGCGATCCCCACCGGCCCGCGCTCACGTCGCCCCGCCAGGGACAGGCGGGAACGACGCGCGCGTTACGACACCGCTGTCCGCCCGTACGTCGGTACGTGGCCCTTCACGCCGTAGAACGCGATGTAGGCGTAGCAGAGGATCGGCAGGAAGAACGCCATCTGGATCCCGATCGTGTCCGCGAAGGCGCCCTGGATGACCGGCACGATTGCGCCGCCGACGATCGCCATGCAGAGGATGCCGGAGCCCTGGCCGGTGTGCCGGCCGAGCCCTTCGAGCGCGAGCGTGAAGATCGTCGGGAACATGATCGAGTTGAACAGGCCGACGGCGAGGATCGCCCACATCGAGATCTGGCCGGACGACGCCATGGCGATGAGCACGAGGGCCGCCGCGGCGCTGGCGTTGAACGCGAGCACCTTGCCAGGCTTGACGTAGCGCATGACAACCGCGCCGATGAAGCGGCCCACCATGGCACCGCCCCAGTAGAACATCAGGTACTTACCGGCCTGTTCCGCAGACAGTCCCCCGATGTTGGGCATGCCGAGGAAGTTGACCAGGAAGCTGCCGATGGCCACCTCGCCCCCGACGTAGACGAAGATGGCAACGGCCCCGAGCACCAGGTGCGGAAACTTCCAGGCGCTCGGCGCGGCGTCGGCAGCGGCGGCATGCTCGGCCTTCGCGCTGACCGTGCCCGCAACCACGGGCAGCCGCACGACCGCGAAGAACGCGGCGATCGCGAACAGGGCGACCGCCAGGCCGATGTACGGCGCCTGGACCGACCAGGCCTGCGCGGTCTGGTACGACGCCAGTTCCTGGGGACCCAGCGCCGCCAGCTCGCTCGCCGACTTCACCGCGAGCGACAGGATCAGCACCGAGCCGAAATAGGGCGCGACGGTGGTGCCGAGCGAGTTGAACGCCTGCGTGAGCGTGAGGCGGCTCGACGCGGTCTGCGGCTTGCCGAGGATCGCGACATACGGATTGGCCGCCACCTGCAGCAGCGTGATCCCAGACGCCAGGACGAAGAGGGCTCCGAGGAAGACCGGGTACGACCGCATGCCGGCCGCCGGGTAGAACAGCAGGCAGCCGACCCCGGCGGTGACCAGGCCGATCACGATCCCTCGCTTGTAGCCCACGCGCTCGACGATCCACCCGGACGGCAGCGACACCACGAAGTAGGCGGTGAAGAACGTGAACTGGATCAGCATCACCTGCGTGTAGTTCAGGTCGAACAACGCCTTCAGGTGCGGAATCAGGATGTCGTTCAGGCAGGTGATGAACCCCCACATGAAGAACAGCGACGTGAGGACCACGAGCGGGGCGGTGTAATTCGTCTCGTGGGCGGAGTTCGTCGCCGGGGACGGGGCGGTGGTGCCGGGCGTTGATGCCATGTCATTCCTCCCGCATGCCTGGTTGTGAGCAGGTGCGGCCCGCGGCTGCCGTCGGGCTGCGTCATGATGCCTGACTCGCTATGTGTCGTCAAGACACAAACGAGACTCGCGAGATCGCCGCTACCGCTTCTTCGGCGGCGGGGCCTGCACGTACGAGGAATCCTGCGGCAGTTCGTTCGCGAACCGGTCCTCGTCTGCGAGTTCCTTCTTCAGCCGCCGCAGTTCCCGCTTCAGCGCCGCGACGGTCGCCTGCGCCTTCGGGTCGTTGTAGATGTTGTGCATCTCCAGCGGGTCGGCCACCAGGTCGTAGCACTCCCACTGGTCCTTCTTCCAGAAGTAGATCAGCTTGTGCGTGTCCGTCCTGATGCCGTAGTGCGCGCGGGTGTTGTGATCGCCCGGGTCGTGGTAGTAGCGGTAGTACATCGCCTGCCGCCAGTCGCGCGGCTTCTTCCCCATCCACACCGGCAGGAAGCTGCGGCCCTGCATGTCGTTCGGCGTCGGCTGGCCAGCCAGCTCGAGGAACGTCGGCGCGAAGTCGCAGTTGATGCCGATGGCCTTCGACGTCGTGCCCGGCTTGATCCCCGCCGGCCAGCGCACGAGGAACGGCATCCGGAACGAGTCCTCGTACATGAACCGCTTGTCGAACAGCCCGTGCTCGCCGAGGAAGAACCCCTGGTCGCTCGTGTAGATGACAACGGTGTTGTCGCGGAGGCCGTTGGCGTCGAGCCAGTCGAGCAGGCGACCGACGTTGTCGTCCACGCTCTGCACGCACGCCAGGTAGTCCTGCATGTAGCGCTGGTACTTCCAGTCTTCGAGTTCCTTGCCCTTGAGCGTCTTCTTGACGCCGTTCGCTTCAATCTCGACCTCGGTGGGCTTGACGGCCAGCCACGCCTGCCGGTCCCGGCCCGTGAGCTCCGCCGGCGGCACGAGCTTGAGGTCGTTCCGCGTCAGGTCCCTGAACACCGACTGCTGCTGCTCGCGGATGGCATCGGTGCGGCCCGCGTAGTCGTCGCGCAGCGTCGGCGGCTCGGGAATCTGGCGGTTCTCGAACTGCTTGCGGTGCTTCTCGTCGGGCGTCCACTCGCGGTGCGGCGCTTTGTGGTGCGACATGACGAAGAACGGCTTGTCCTTCGGCCGGGTCTTCAGCGCCTCAATCGTGATGTCGGTGATGATGTCGGTCGCGTAGCCCTTGATGACCTCCGAGCCGTCCTTGTCGTAGAAGGTCGGGTCGTTGTAGACCCCCTGCCCGGGCAGGATGTTCCAGTAGTCGAATCCCGTCGGGTCGCTGCCGAGGTGCCACTTGCCGATCATGGCGGTGAAGTACCCGGCCTGCTGCAGCATCTTCTGCACCGTGGGCTGGGAGCCGTCGAACCGGTTGAAGACCGGCACGCCATTCACGTGGCTGTACTTCCCGGTGAGAATCGAGGCACGGCTCGGCGTGCAGATCGCGTTCGTCGCGAACACGCGATCCATCCTCATGCCCTCATGCGCCAGCCTGTCGAGATTCGGCGTCTGGTTGACCCGGCTGCCGTAGCAGCCAATCGCCTGCGCGGCGTGGTCGTCCGTCATGATGAACAGGATGTTGGGTCGCGAGGTCCCGGCAACCGCGCCGAATGCCACGTCGGCGAGGGGCCGGCACGCCAGCAGCGGGAGCGACAGCATTGTGCGCCGTGAGACGGTTGTCATTGGCGTGAATCCTACCAGATCGTCGCGGTTCTGACGGAGCCCGCGCTCCTTGTGTCGAAGCCTGGCGTCACTTCGCGGCGCACAGATATGACGCCGCCGCGCCGGCGGGCCCGCTCACGTACTTCGGATACTCCGGGTACGAGCACATCGGCAGACTGCGGTCGCCGGCCGTCACCGTGACCGACCTGCCCGGGGCCTTGCCCTCTTCCACCCAGTCCACGATGATCCCGACGCGGTCGTACATCGTCGGCACCTGCGTGACCGGGAGCTCCTTGCCATCGCCGTCCACGTTCGCCGTCCGCGCACTCAGGCCGTGGTCCGCCTGCGGAAGCACCCAGAACCGCGCGAAGCCGTCTACGGCGGCGCGGCCCATCTTGTCGATTACCGACTGGTAGTACGCGATCTGCGCGCCAGACGAAGCCAGCGTGTCGTTGGTGCCGATGGCCACGATCAGCTTGCCGCCGCGCTTCTGGAACGCGCGCAGGTCCGGATTCGTGGAGTCGAGGATCGCCGACAGCTCCACGCGCCGCTTGTTCAGCGGGCCGCCCTCGACGTAGTCGAGCGGGTTGGCGGCGAGGTCCCGCATCAGAAACCCCGTTACGCCGAGCACGCCAAGGTGGACGTGCATGGGCCCCGTCTCACCACCTTCCTGCCCGCGGTAGCGGGCGGTCGCAATCAGGCCGCTGCCCGACGGGTCGGTCGTGGGGAGCCACATGCCGAACGCCCTCACGTTGTTCGCGAGCGGCGTCGCGAACACGTACGGCGAGTAGACCATTTCGAGGGTCGCGATCTGGCCGTCGGTGAGGCACGCGGCGGCGCTCGTGTCCTGCGGGTTCGGATCGACGTTGTCCGGGCATCGCTTCGCAGCCCAGGGGTGACGCTTCGGCGCGCCCTGTTTCACGTCGAAGATCGCGGCGCACGCCACGTAATTGTTGATGACGCCGTCGGCGAGGCCGTCGAGCCGGTCGCACTGGCGCACGAACTCCGCGCGAATCGCGTTGGTCTTGGCCGGCGTCACCCAGTTGGCGACCGGCTTCTCCTTGATGCGAATCAGCCCGGGCGCCAGCATCAGCGAGGAGAAGTTGACGATCGGCACCTCGGCCGACACGCCGTCGTAGTCCGCGGGGAACCGCTGCGCGACGGTCAGCGCCTCGCGGCCGCCCTGCGAGTTGCCGAAGAAGTAGTTGTAGCGCGGCTTCGCGCCATAGGCCCGCTCGATGAGGACCATCGCGGCGTCGCGCGTCTTCTTGAGCTGCATGTAGCCGAGATTCGCCACGGCCTCGGCGTTGAGCGTCCAGTCGTTCGCTGCGGGATCGGGAGGCGCCATCGCTGGCGGCGGCCCCAGCGCCGCTCGCGGCGCGCTCGCCGGTGGCGCGGCCCCGGCGGGCGGCGCTCCCGTCGGCGGTCCACCGGCCGTCGGCGCGGATCCGCGAGGTGCGCCCGGCCCTCCGCGGGCCCCTGCAGGCGCGGCGCTCTGGTGTCCCGAGTCGCTTCCGTACGTGGCGAAGCCCTGCGCAATCAGTGGCGTCGGATTGCGTCCGACACCGCCGGTCAGCCGCGGGATCGTCCCGTTCATGCCGCCGCCGCCGAGCTGCGCCCCGCGGCCGCTCCAGGATGCGGGCAGCGCCACACCGAAGCGGATCGGCCTCGCCGTCGGGCTCTTGTCCATCGGCGCCATGCTCCCGTCGATCCTGCAATAGGCCGGGACGCCGGCGGCTTCCGCGTGCCACTGCGGCGCATCGAGCGTGACCGCGGAGACGGGCAACCCGATGGCGCTCACCGGAATCGTCGAGCCCAGCTTCGCCGGGGTGCAGTCGGCCTCGGTGATCGTCTTCCCGCCGGTCAACGCAGCCGGAGCCGCCTGCTGACCGTTCACCGCCCAGGACACCGCGGCGAAGACGACCGCGGCCACCGCGGACGAAACATGATGTCGGTTCATCGCTTCATGTACCTGTCGAGGAAATCGATGACGGTCTGCCAGGTCGGGGTGAACGGCGCCGGGTTGACCGCCTTGCACCCGGCCGCCGATGTCGAGCGCATCACGGCGGCCTCGCGAAGCCCGTCGTCGGTCAGGAAGCCGTTCCAGTTTCCGTGGGGGGCCTTGGGAAGGCTGATGAAGATCACGTCCCTGCACGCCTTGTTCAGCGCCATGTAGAGCGACTCGCCCTGGTTGTGCGGCACGAGCTGGTCCGACTGGCCGTGCAGGATCATCATCGGCGGATCCGCCGCCGAGACGTACTGCAACGGGCTGGCGGCACGGACCTTCCCGGGACATGACTGGATGGCGCAGCCGACGAGCCGCGACTCGGGCGACGCCTCGCCGTCGTGGCATGGCCCGCCGTTGGGCCCTCCGAACATTCCACCGTTCGGGTCGCACTTGTTGAGGGCCCACGCGTCCATTGTCAGGAAGTTCGTCGGCGGGTAGAACGCCACTGCCGCCTGCACGCGGCTGCTCACGCCGGTCACTCCGACCGTCCCCTCGAGCTCGGGCACGTCGCCGGTGAGCGCAGCCATCGACGACGTCCAGCCTCCGGAGCTGTCGCCGACAATCGCGATGCGTTCCGGGTCGAGGCCGTACGTCGCGGCGTTGGCGCGCAGCCAGCGGATGGCGGCCTTGATGTCGTGGAGTTGGCCGGGGAACGTCACCTGCGAGCTCGACCTGATGGAGACGCCGGCCACCGCGTAGCCTGCGGGGTTGAGGCGGGCCGCGAGCTGATCCGCGAGGGTCTTTCCCGTGTCTGCCATCCACGCCGAGCCCCCCGTCCAGACGACGATCGGCAGTGGCCCTGGCTTGCTCGGAGGGATGAACAGATCCAGCTTGTGTCCGTTGCTCCCCGGCGGATCGGCCGGGGCGTATTCGACGTTCGCGTGGGTGGGCGGCAGCGCCGTCGCCCTCTGCGGCGAGGGCGCCGCCTGGGCTGGCTGCGCGTCAGCCGGCCAGGCACCGAACCCGATGACGATCATGGCGAGAAGGCCTGCGCAGGATAGGCCGTGCTTCACGAACGGGAAGGGTAACACGAAGGCGGGCGGTTGCAGCCGACGAGCCCGCTGGAGGTCTACGAGATCGACAGCCGCTCGACCTGAGCGTTCGACTTGGCGTCGAGCTTCGGAAGGACGACATCCGGGGCACCTTGCCGCGTGATCGGGCTTGACACCATGCCGACGCGTTGACATGATTGAGCGCTCACTCATTGGGGTCTGCTCCATGGCCCGTCCTCGCAGCGCACACAAGCGGAACGCCATCCTCGCCGCCGCCACCGCAATGGTGGCCTCGGCCGGCCTCGGGGCGCCCACGTCGAAGATCGCCAGGGCGGCCGGCGTGGCCGAGGGCACGATCTTCACCTATTTTCCCGACAAGGGCGCGCTGCTCAACGAGTTGTTCCTCGATCTGAAGCACCAGTTGCTTCGGGCGACGTCGGCGCGACACACCTCCGGGGCCCTCGTCGACCGGGCCCGCCGCTTCTGGGAGCGGTACGTCAACTGGGGCGTCTCGCTCCCAACGAAACGGCGGGCGCTCCGCCAGCTGGCCGTCTCCGAAGTCGTCACCCAGGCCAACAAGCTCGCGGGCAGGGCGATGTTCGCCGCGATCGACGAAGTGCTCGAGGAAGCGCTGGCGGACGGCGGTCCCAGCGGGCTCCCGATCGACTTCGCGGGCGCCATCATGATTACGCTCGCCGAGACGACGATCGATTCGATCGAGCGCGAGCCCAGGCGCCGCCGCGCTCTGACCCGGGCCGGGTTTTCCGCGTTCTGGAACGCCATCACCGGGCCGACCCATCGCTGATCGCAAGGAGGAATCGTATGCGGCTGACAGTGGCGTTGCGCGCAGGAATCCTGATGGTTCCACTCCTGGCCGGAGGCTTGGCACTGGCGCAACAGGCGCCGATTCCGGCCGCCCCGGGCCAGCGGGGCGCGGGGCGGGGCACACCAGGACCGCGCGTCGTCTCTCCGGAGATCCTGCCGGACAAGAAGGTCACGTTCCGCTTGCTGGCCCCCGAGGCAGCCAAGGTGCTGCTGAACGGGAGCTGGGAGAACGGGACCAACGTGGCGATGGCGAAGGACGACCAAGGGATCTGGTCCGTCACCATCGGCCCGCTGGGCGAGCAGCTCTGGGCCTACTCGTTCAACGTGGATGGTGCCAGGGCCCTCGACCCCGGAAACGCGGAGGTCCAGCGCGACGGCAGCCGCTACGAGAACATGCTGATGATCTCTGGCGCCGCGTCCGATCCGTGGAACTTCAAGCTCGACGTTCCGCACGGCACGATGCAGGCCGTCTGGTACCCCTCGCCCACGCTGAAGCTGGAGAACCGCCGGATGTACGTCTACACGCCGCCCGGCTACACCGCCAGCACCGCGAAGTACCCGGTGCTCTACCTGCTCCACGGCATGGGCGGCGACGAAGACGCGTGGACTGTGATGGGCCGCGCGAACGTGATCATCGACAACCTGATCGCGGCGGGTAAGGCCAAGCCGATGATCGTCGTCATGACCAACGGCAACACGACCCAGGGCGTCTCCCAGGGATTCGGGTACGGTCCGACACCGGCCCGCCAGGCTGTCACGGCGCCGGCCCCTCCTCCGGAACAGGCGGCTCGGGGCGCGGGGCCCGGCCGCGCTGGAGCGGCACCAGGGGCGGGCGCCCCCGGCGCACCGGCCGGCGGCGGCGCTCGCGCTGCTGCCCCGACGGATCCCAACGGCGGCCCGGTGTACGAGGGTTCCTTCCCGCAGAGCCTCGTGCAGGACGTCATTCCGTTCGTCGAGAAGAACTTCCGCGTGCTCGCGAACAAGAACCACCGCGCCATCGCCGGACTTTCGATGGGCGGCGCGCACACCGTCATGGCGACCAGTCACAACCCGGGTGTCTTCGGTTGGATTGGCGTCTTCAGCGCGGGACTGAACATGGACAACGCCGATCTGACGAGGTACCTGACCAAGGTCAAGGCCGGCGGCGTGCAGCGCTACTGGACCGGCGCCGGCACCACCGACTTCGCGCTGAAGGACAGTCAGATCCTCTATGAGACCGCGAAGAGGGTCGGCCTGAACGTGGGCGAACACCGCCTCGTTCCCGGCGCCCACTTCTGGTTCATCTGGCGACTGTTCCTGAGCGAGTACGCCCCGCTGCTCTTCCGGTAAGTATCGGGCAGCCCCAACGGGCGAGGTGAGAACGCAACTGCTCCAATGAGGAGAAGGCCACGATGAAACGTTATGTTCTGCTTCCCGTTGTCGTGCTGGCTTCTCTCGCCGGCGTCGCGTCGGCGCAGCCCGGGCGGCCGGTAGACGAGTTCACGACGTCCGCCGGCTCTGTCCGCGTCACGGCGATCAACCACGCCTCGATGATGGTCGAAGGAGGGGGATCGGTCATCCACGTCGATCCCGTCGGAGCGCCGCGGTATGCGGCGCTGCCCCAGGCCGACCTGGTGCTGATCTCCCACACGCACCCCGACCACCTCGACGCCGCCGCGGTCGAGAGACTGAAGAAGGCGGGTACGCTCGTCCTCGGGCCCGAGTCTGTCGCCAAGGCGCTCCCTGGGACGACGGTGATTCGAAACGGCGAGAGCCGACAGGTGGGCCGCTGGCGCGTCGAAGCGGTGCCGGCCTACAATCTCACGCGCGGGCCCGCTCCGGGCGCCTTCTATCATCCGAAGGGCGACGGAAACGGCTATGTGCTCTCCTTCGGCGACAAGCGGTTCTACATCGCGGGCGACACGGAGAACATCCCGGAGTTGGCGGCGCTCAAGAACATCGAGGCGGCGTTCCTCCCCGTCAATCTCCCGTTCACCATGACGCCCGAGGAAGCGGCCGCGGCGGCCCGCACCGTCAAGCCGAAGTACCTGTATCCGTATCACAGCCGCGGATCCGATCTGGCGATCCTCGCCAAGGCGCTCGAAGGCAGCGGGATCCAGGTGCGGTTGAGGGACTGGTATCAGCCCGGCGACGAGGTGGCCGCTCCGCAGCGCGGCGGAGGGCGCGGCGGAAACGCGCCGGAGGCCGGCGCGGGGCGGGCGGGATCGCAGCCGGCGGCGGCCGCCAGGCCGCCGGCCGTCGTCTCACCACAGGTTCTGCCGGACCAGCGCGTCACCTTTCGTCTCAGGGCGCCGAACGCCAAGGAGGTGACGATCACGGGCGATTTCTGGCTCGAGCAGAACCGGACCGGGAACCTGGTCAAAGACGACCAGGGCGTGTGGTCGATCACGCTCGGACCGTTCTTTCCCGACGTCTACAGCTACGCCTTCAGCGTGGACGGAACCTCCATTCCGGACCCGGCGAACGGCGTCATCAAGCCGGGCGTTTCCGCGACACAAAGCGTGTTCACGGTCCGGGGCGAGCAGATGGCGTTGCTCGAAGCCGGTCCGGTGCCGCACGGCGAGGTGCGGATCGTCCACTACCAGTCAACGGCCACCGGCAGCGTCCGGCGCATGCACATCTACTTCCCACCCGGCTACGACACCTCCCAGACGCGGTTCCCGGTCATGTACCTGCTGCACGGCGGAGGTGACGACGACGCTGGATGGGTGGCCATCGGACGGGCGAACCTGATCCTCGACAACCTGATCGCGCAGGGCAAGGCGAAACCGATGATCGTGGTGATGCCGAGCATCTGGGCGATGGATCCGCCGGTGCCGACCGATCGCCGTGACGCCAACAACGCGCTGTTCGCGAAGCTCCTCTTCCAGGACGTGATGCCTTACGTCGAAAGGCACTATCGGGTGCTCGCGTCGCCGGCTGGCCGCGCGTTCGGGGGGCTCTCCTACCCCAACATCCTGCCCGACGCCTGGATCCCAAACATCGACAAGTTCAACTACGTGGGGTTCACGAGCAATGGGCTCAACGCGGACCGCCTCGCCTCGTACAAGAAGCAGTACCCCGGCGTGCTCGACGACGCAGCCAACGTGAAGCGCGTGAGCGTGTACATCGGCGACGGCGTCAACGCCATGACCTTCGCCAGCGCGAAGTACCTGGCCGACGATCTGAAACGGCGCGGCTACAAGACGGCGTTCTCGATGACGAACGG
Organism: uncultured Acidobacteriota bacterium; assembly: GCA_963784455.1. GTDB lineage: Bacteria > Acidobacteriota > Vicinamibacteria > Vicinamibacterales > Fen-181 > FEN-299. Next base: position 284,660 of record CAWARN010000009.1, read on the forward strand.
GATCCACGGCTGGCCGTGGTTCCGGCGCTACTTCGCCGAGTTCTCGCAGATCGCGTTTCAATGAAGGGCGTCGACCGCGACGCGGTCAGCAAGGTCTTCCCGAACATCGACGCCAGCGTGAACGCCAGGCTCAAGATGCTCTACGCGTCGTGCGGAACCTCGGATGGACTGATCACCGCGAACCGTCAGTTCACGGAGTGGCTCAAGAGCAAGGGGGTCCGCTTCGTCAACGTCGAGACCGACGGCTACGCGCACGTTTGGAGTTTCTGGCGCCTCAGCCTGGCCGACGTCGCGCAGCGACTGTTCAGGTAGGCGACGTGACCGCTACTTCGCCCGGATTACCTGCACCGGCCCAATCAGCCCGGATGGCAGCAGGGGAGAATCGGCGCGGTAGAACTGCTGCGCCGTGTACATGTACTTCCTGGCGACCCCCTCCTGCTGATCGCCGATCAGCCGGTTGACCCACAGGTTGATCACCTTGATGTCCGGGGGATTCTGAAACCCACGGAGCAGGGGGTCGCCTTGCGGCTGCTGTGCCACAACCGCGTGGGTGCCCAGCACGACAACTGCGGCATATGCCGCCGCGCGCAGCAGGAACTTGCAGGACAATCGCATGCGTGTCTCCGCTGGTTGACGACGTCCAGACGCCGAGGGGCGGGCACGAGGTCCGCCCCTCAACATCGGGGCGCGGATGGCTCGCCGCCTAGCGCTTGTAGGTCAGGCCGAAGCCGAATCTGAACATCGGATCGACCATGTCGAACGGCACGTCGGCGGCCTGCGCCACCACCGACGGCATGTCGGTCGGGATGTCGAACGGCAGCTTGCCGGTAACCTTCGCCCTGCCGAACACGACGTCGAGCAGCGCGGCGTCGCCCGGACCGAACGCGCCGTAGACGGCCGCCACGCTGTCGATGAACTCGGTGAGGATCGCCGGCTTGTCCATGTTCACGATGACCACGGTCTTCGTGCCGGTCGCCGCGATCTTCCTGATGGTGTCGAGCACGGTGAAGTTCGCCGCGTTGCCGTACGCCAGCGTGATGCCGTAGGTCGCGAGCGGCGGCATCGGCGCGGGCGCGGCGGCGCCACGCGTCCCGCCTCCGGCAAACGCGCCGCCGTAAGGATACGTGGTGGACGGGCTGGCCACGCGGAGGATGGCCAGATCGGCAGCCTTCGGGTCGTCCACGACGGTCCCGTATGCCGCGGCGACGTCCCTGGCGATGCCTTCGACATAGATCTTCCTGCCGGGCGCCGCCGGCAGCAGGTCGTCGGCGTTCTTCAGCAGCACGACGGCCTTCTGCTGCGCGGCATAGCCCGCCGCCAGGAACTCCGCCCTCCCCGCCGTCGCCTTCGCGTTGTCCGGATCCACGTACGGGTTCTCGAACAGACCGAGCTGGAAGATCGGCTTCAGCGCGCGCCGCGCCGCCGCGTCGATCAGCGCCACCGGGGTGCTCCCGTCCTTCGCGTTCGCGATGATGACGCCCGGATCGTTGTTGCCGCCGATCTGATCCACGCCCGCGAGGACGATCAGCTTCTGCCGTTCCTTCTCCGAGAGCTTCTCGACCCCCCACGGCATGTTGTGGTTCCAGTCGGTGACCACGAGTCCCTTGAAGCCGAGCTTCTGCCGCAGCAGGTCGTTGACCATCGCGTTCGAGAAGGCGATGGCCACGGTGTCCTTGCCCACCGGGATGCCGTAGGCGGTCATGACGCCGCCGGTGCCGGCCTCGAACGCGGCCTTGAAGGGCTGCAGGTGGAGGTCGAACTGGTTGCCGGGGTAGATGAACCACTTTCCGTACGCGTTGTGGCCGTCGTAGCCGTCCTTCACCGGGCCGTCGCCGGGGAAGTGCTTGGTGACGGTCATCACGCTCTCGGGTCCGAGCTGCCTGCCCTGGAACCCTTCGACGATCGCCTTGGTGAGCGACGTGACCAGGGCGGGATCCTCGCCGAACGTGCCGTTGATCCGGTTCCATCGGGGCTCGGTGATCAGGTCGGCCATCGGCCCGAGCAGGCACTGGATGCCCAGGGCTCTCAGCTCCCTGGCGGCAACCTGCCCGAACGTGCGGACCTGCGCCGGGTCACGCGCGACAGCGAGCCCGAGCTCGTCGGGCCACTGCGAGATCGTCGGCCTGGCAGCCGCGCCGGAGGCGCCTGGCGCCGGACGGCTCACACCGTGCCTCGGGTCGGTGCTGAACACGATCGGGATGCCGAGGCGGCTCGCCTCAGCCATTTCCTGAAGGCCGTTGTGGAACGTCGCGGTGATGTCGGGCAACTCGCCCGCGTTCGGACGGACCAGGATGTACCGGATGTGGCGCTCGTTGACGAGCTGCGCGGGGTTCGCGCTGCCCATCGGTTCGACGTTGTTCGGGTTTGCGCCGCCTTCGAACGCGCGATTGGGAGGGGCCGCGTTCGCGCCGCCGCGAGCGCCGCCGCGCTGTCCCGCGGCCGGCAGGCCGAGCACCTCGCCGTTTGGCCCGGTGAACCCGGCCAGCGACGAGTGAATCATCAGCCCGGCCTTCTCCTCCACCGTCATCTTCGCGACCAGGTCGGCCACCCGCTGGTCAATCGGCAGCCGCCAGTCCTCGTAGGGATCCAGCTTGCCGTTCTTGTTGAGGTCGCGGAACGTCAGGCCGGCGACGGCGATCGCCGGCGCCTTGCGCGCCTCGACCTTCGGCTGCGCCACCGGCGTTGCCGGAGCGGCCGCTGCGGGTTTCGCCTGTGCCGGTGCTCCTGCCGCCGGCGCTTTCGCCTGGTTCGCCGCCTGTACCACGAAGACGGGTGCGACAATCAGCGCGACAAGTCCGGATTTCCAGCTCATCGTGTCTCCCCTGTCACCGACGACGGCTGTGCAGGCTTGAGTCTCCTCAACGCCTTCCGTGCCTCCCGGTCCTCACCGAAACAGCTTCGGCGCCACTTCGTACAGATACAGCCGCCAGTTCGCCCACTCGTGCCCGCCCGGCGTCTCCCGCGTCTCGATCCGGACGCCCGACGACTTGAACTTGTCGATCACGGCGAGCCCGTTGGTGCGGGCGATATCCGTTTCGCCCCAGCCCCACCAGAACAGCTTCAGCGTGGCGTTGTACTTCGGGATCTTCGCCGCCTCGGCCTTGTAGAAGAACTCGCGGTCCTGCTCGCTCGTCCAGCCGGAACTCATCACCGCGAGGTACCGGAAGGTGCCGAGGTTGTGCAGGCCGACGTTCAGGGTCTGGATGCCGCCCATCGACAGTCCGGACAACGCACGCGCGTCGGGCGTCGCCACGGTTCGATACGTCGAATCGATGAACGGGATGATGTCCTTCATCATCTCGTCGTTGAACGGGTCCTTCGTCGCGTCGGAGGTCATGACCTGTCCGCCGGACGGCGTCCACCCGGACGGCATGACGACGATCATGGGCAGCGCCTTCTTCTCGGCGATCAGGTTGTCGAGGATGTCGTTGGCGCGCCCGACGGTGGGCCACGAGATCGCGGTGTCGCCGCCTCCGTGGATCAGGTACAGCACCGGGTAGCGCAGCGTGCTCTTCTCGTACCCTGGCGGCGTGTAGACATAGATTTCACGCCGCGCGTTGCCGAGCGCCTTCGAGACGTAGCGGACGAGACCGACGGCGCCGTGAGGCACGTCGCGCGTTTCGGAGAAGTCGCCGGGCACCGACAACAGGCTCTGCGGCTGTGTCTGGTTGGGCGACAGCCTGACGTTGCGCGGGTCGGCCACCGTCGCGCCGTCCACGTTGAAGGTGTACCGCCACGCGCCCGGCTTCACCGCGCGAATCGTCGTCCCCGACCAGACGCCGTTCTCGCCCTTCGTCATGACGACAACCGGGGAGCGGGTTGGCGGGCCGGCCTGTGGCGGGGCCCCAGGGGCAGCGGGCGGCGTCGCCGGCGCGCCTGCCGGCGCCGCATCACCCGGCACCAGGGACCCGGTGATGTCACCACCAACGGTCACGCTGGTGGCATTCGGCGCGAGGATCCGGAACGTCACCCGGCCGTCCGGCTCGATCTGCGGAGAGACGACCTGGGGACCTCCGCGCTGCCCGCCGCGCGCCCCGGCAGCGGCCGCCGGGGGCGCGGGCTGGGACGGCGGCTGCGGGGGAGAAGGCGCCTGGGCGGCGACGAAGGCACAGCTGAACAACAACACCAAGGCCCACACGGACCCACGAACCCCGCTTTGCATATACGAACCTCTATTTCCCTGCCGGAACCGTGACGTCGGTCTTCAACTTGATGTCGCGCGACGAGGCGCCGACCATGAACGTCCGCCGTCCGCCGGCCACCTTCCATGCATGGTCCTTCGTGGACCAGTAGGACAAGGTGCGTGCGTCCACGTGCACCTTCACCAGCTTCGAGGCGCCTGGCGCGAGCGTCACGCGCTCGAAACCTGCCAGCGACTTCACGGCCATCGGCACGGGCGCGTTCGGCGGCGGCCCGATGTACACCTGCGGTACTCCACGCCTTCCCGTGTCCCGGTGTTCTTGATGGTGAACGTCACGTCGTAGCCGTCTCCCGTGCGCTTCGCGGCCACCTTCGTGTACGCGAACGTCGTGTACGACAGGCCGAAGCCGAACGGGAACAGCGGCTCGATCTTCTCCTGGTCGTACCACCGGTAGCCGACGAAGATGCCCTCGGAGTAGGCGCCCTTCCCGTTCACGCCGGGATACCGCTCCGCCTTCGCAGTCGGCGCGTCTTCGGCGCGCTTCGGGAAGGTCACCGGCAGGCGCCCGCCCGGCGCCGCCTCGCCCAGAAGGACCGCGGCCGTGGCCTCGGCGCCTTCCTGTCCCGGATACCACATCTGCAGAATCGCCGCGACCTGATCGGCCCACGGCATCAGCACCGGCGCTCCGTTGTTCATCACGACCACGGTACGCGGGTTCGCGGCGGCGACCGCCGCCACCAGTTTGTCCTGGATGCCCGGCAGGCTCAGCGACGAGCGGTCGCGGCCCTCGGTCCCCTCGTCGTACACGAACACCATCGCCACGCGCGCCGCCTTCGCGGCCGCCACCGCCTCGGCGATGCGCGCCTGCTCGATGTCCGGCGACACCCACGCCAGGCGTACCTGCACCGGCTGCGCCCCGCCGCGGCCCGCGCCGCCTGCCGTGATGCTGATCGGCGTCGGCACGTTCGCCTCGAGGTGAATCGGGGTGCTCGCATTGCTCAAGCCGTCGGCTGTGGGAATCAGCGCCCCTGCGCCGAAGCCGGGGACACCCACAGGGATGATGCCGGTGGGCCCCGCCGCGCCCGCAGCCCCGGCTCCCTGCCCGCCCGCCCTGGCACCCGCCTGTTGACCTCCGGCCGGCGCCGCCCCGGCCGCGCCAGGCGCCGCGCCTTGCGCGCCGCCGGGACCCGCGCCACGTCCGCCGCCGCCGCCGGCCTGCTGCTGCGCGGCGGTCGCCTGCGCCCCCGTCAACAGGTTGCCGCGTCCGCCGGCCGACTGCAGCTTGAAGATGTAGTCGCCGGTCTTCGGCGCCACGACGGTGCCGTTCCAGGTGAACGTCGAGCCGGCCGGCAGCGCGTTGCTGCCGACGATGTTGATCGTGGCCGCGGGCCTCAGGACACTGCTCGGCACCACCTCGCCGTCGAGGTCGTACCCCTTCGCGTAGGCGACCTTGGCACCCGCGCCCAGTTTCCTCTGCAGCACGTCGAGCGGAACCTCGCGCCGCATCGGCTGCACCGCCGCGCTGCCGCCGCCGCCGATGAGCAGCACCTTCGCCGTCGGGCCGATCACCGCGACCGACTGCTGGTCTGCCTTCGACAGCGGCAGGACGTTGCCCTGGTTCTTGAGGAGGACGGCGCCGGCGATCGCAACGTCGCGAGCCCCCTGCGATGTCACCGGAATCTCGGGCAGCGGCTTCGTGTCCGCCGCGAGGAGGCCGGCGGTCTCCATCGACCACAGGATCCGCCTCACCGCCTCGTTGATCACGCTCTCCGGCAGTTCACCCTTCTTCACCATGTCCGCCAGCGCGCTGAAGTTGCGGCCGCTCGGCATCTCCATTTCGTTGCCGGCCTTCAGCGCGGCCGCGCTGTGCACGCCGCCCCAGTCGGACATCACGAAGCCCTTGAACCCGAAGTCCTGGCGCAGCAAGGTGGTGAGGATGTCCGGGTTCTCGGAGGCGTACGTCCCGTTGACCCTGTTGTAGGACGACATCACCGAGAGGCTTCCGGCCTTCACCGCCGCCTCGAACGCTGGCAGGTAGATCTCGCGCCCAACCCGATCGTCCACGTCGGCGCTCACCGACGTGCGCGCGTTCTCCTGGTTGTTGAAAGCGTAGTGCTTGACCGTGGCGATGACGCCTTCGCCCTGGACGCCCTGAATCTCCGCGGCCACCAGGCGGCTCGCCAGCAGCGGATCCTCGCCGAGGGTCTCGAAGTTGCGGCCGGCCTGCGGCACGCGGACGATATTGACCATCGGGGCGAGAAGGACGTTCTGGTGGCGGGCGCGGGAGTCCCGGCCCAGGATCTGGCCGTACTGCCTGGCGAGATCGACCGAGAAGGTGGACGCCATCGCGACCGGCGCCGGAAGCGCGGTGGCCGGCTGGTTGGTGCGGACGCCCGCCGGGCCGTCGGTCAGCCGAAGCGGCGGGACGTTGAGGCGGGGAACGCCGGGGATGTAACCCGCCTGGCCGTAACCGGCCGGGTCGGTCGCGCCGGACAGGAAGCTCAGCTTCTCTGCCAGCGTCATCGCTGCCACGAGGCCGTCCGCCTTCGACGGCGCGCTCGCCTGCGCCGCGGCCTTGCCCTTGGTCTTGCTGGCTGCTGCCGGGGCCTGGCCCCCGGTCTGCGCCGCAACGCAGACCGTGGCAAGCGCGGTGGCAACAAGTGCCGATGTGATCATCCTGTTCATGGAGTATCGCTTTCTGTCGTGGAATGAGGGGGCGGGCGGACCAGCTCCGCCGGCCCCGGAGGCTCAGCCGGGAGTATATGACACTTCGAAAGCGATGCGCCGACTTCTAGGCGGTGATGCTGTTGCTGCCGGCCTGCAGCGGCCGGCGGCGGCCCTTCCAGACGAACTCACCGGTGATGCCGGCTGGCAGCGCGATGGTGGCGGTCAGCCTCGATCCCGCACGCTCCAGCGTCACGTCAACAGAGCCCTTGGGATGCGGCACCGAGCCCGATGCCCTGGTCAACTCGCCCAGGAAAGGCCGCACCAGCACGCGGCTGAAACCTGGAGCCGCCGAGTCCACGCCCAGCACCGTGTGGAGCAGTTCGTAGTTGGGGCTGGCGCTCCAGGCATGGCAATCCGAACGCGGGGATTTCGTCGGCGTATCGAAGTTCTCGGGGAACGTGGTGAGGCCGTACTTGTCGATCATCTCCCGCCAATGCGCCAGCTCGGGCACATAGCGGTCGCCTTCGCCCACCTGGTTCAGGGCGGCAAACAGGTAGTGGCTGAAGTAGATCGAGCAAGGCGCCAGCGTCTTGTCCTTCAGCACCCGCACCACCAGGTCGGCGGCAATCGTGGCTGGAGCCACGCCGGCCAGCACCGCGAGCACGTTGGCGTGCTGCGAGAAGTCCGCCTTCCTGGGCGTGTCGGCGTACAGCCTCTTGCCGGCGTCCCAGTATCGCGATTGCGCGGCCGTGCCGATGGCCTTGGCGCGCTCGCGGTAGTAGGGCGCCATCTGGCGGATGCCGTGCACCTCCTCGAGATCCGCGGCCCAGTTGAGCGCCATGATGCGCAGGAAATCAAAGCACGACGACACGCCATCGGCTTCCTGCGCAGGCGCACCCCGCTGCCAGGCATCCACCCAATCCATGTAGCGCCAGTACGGGACCGGTCCCAGCAGGCCGTCGGGCCGTTCCAGCGAGTCGAAGTAGCTGAGCACGTGGCGCACGGCGGGCATCGTCTGGCGCACGAAACCGGGGTCGGCGGCGTAGCGCGAGTAGTCGTGCACGATGCCGATCCACCACAGGGAGAACGAAGGGATGTACTGCGCCCCACGGGTTGGATAGCGGCTCATGGTCAACCCGGTCAGGTTGCGCGAGTCGCTCACCTGCTCGATCAGGTTGCGCATGAGGCGCGCGTCGCCCGCGTTGAAGAGCGACACGAGGGCTTGGATGCGCGCATCGCCGACGTACTGGAGCTGTTCCCAGTAGGGGCAGTCCATGTAGGTTTCGTGAGCGCACAGGCGCGCGGTGCGCCAGCCGACCTCCTGGATTCTGGCCAGCGTGGGATCCTCGGGCGCCTCGAATCTGGCTTTCCGCTCGAAGGGATAGCCGGTGTAAGTGGCGCTCAGGTCTTCGATGGTCACCGGTTCGGCGGCGGTTTCCACCACGAGTTCCACGTAGCGCCAGGTGCGCCACCACAGCGGACGGAACGTCCGGCGCGCCCCTCCGTCGAGGACGAACTGATCGTTCAGGCCCGTGAGAGTCTTGCCTTCGATGTCGTTGCGGTTGCCTTTGACATTGCCCTGGCCCGACAGCGCCTCGTTGTAGCGCAGCTGGATGGACGCTCCGCGGCCTCCACTGACGGTCAGCTCGGGATAGGCCGTGGTCAGGTAGGTCTGGTCGAGCAGATAGCGGGCCTTCGTATGGGCGGGGATGGTGACGGCGGCCACCGAAGCCGGAAAACCGGGCGGCAGCGCCGGACCTTCAGAGCGGCGCACGGTGCGCAGGCGCTCCGGCCTCTCTTCCGGCAGCGGAATGGTGCGGGGCATCAGCTTCCATCCCGCGGCGTCGCCTCCCATCCCACTGGTCTGGTTCAGACCGGCGGGGTTTCCGGCGGTGCCCGCCGTCTGCCAGGCTGAATCGTCGAAGTCGAGTTCCTGCCAGCCCCAGGGATAACGGGCGGCCTCCACCTTCTCGCCGGGGCCGACGACGAAGTAACCGGACAGCGCGGCGCGGAGGGGCGAGTACGACTCGTTCCGGAATACCTTCCAGGTGGTTCCGGTGTTCGCCGCTTCCTCGGCCTGGCCATCGCCCTGAAGTAGGAAAGCCGGGCGGAACGTCACCTGGGCTTCTGGCGCCTGCGCCGCGAAGTTCCAGATCACCGATGCCAGCACGTTCTTTCCAGCGTTCAGATAGGGGGCCAGGTCCACCGACTCATACCGCCAACGGGACAGGTCCCCGCGAGCGGGCCCCCAAACCACTCTCTTGCCGTTCACGAAGAGCTGGTAGCGGTTGTCGCCCGACACGTGCACGATGAAGGTCGCCGGTTTGGAGGGCAATTCCAGTACGCGGCGGAAGTGGTACACGGCGAATTCACTCGCGGACGCATTGGGCGCCGAGATCCAGCGCGCGGCCCATTGGCGCGAGGCCAACTCGGCCGACCGGCCGACGATCGGCATGGGTGGCACCGGCGCAACCGGAGCCGTGTCGGCTGGCGCGCCCTGCGCCGGCCGGGCCTGTGCCTCTAACGGGTTTGCGGCCGGCCCGGAAGGCACGCCAAGGGCGGCGGCGGCTGGAAGCGTCATCCCGCTCTTCAGGACGTCGCGACGAGTCCAGTTCTTCATAACCCCTGCGCCAGTCAGCGCACCGGAGGCTGTGTCAGGAACTTCTCGAAGAACGCAAAGCGCGACGGGTCGCTCGTCAGCGGCACCGCCGCGGTCGTGTCGCCCACTTCCATGACCGCGTGTTTGTCGCCGACCGGGGCCCACGCAGGCACTCCCTTGCCGTTCGGGTCGCCCTTCGCCGCGAAGTTGGCCCAGTAGCTCGACATCATGTCGGCAATCGCGCGGTCCTTGTCGGTGAACGGGCGGTCCGACATGTACAGCGTGTTCAGCACGTAGGGCACCTCGGACGTGTGGAACGCGCCGTAGCGGTCGGCGTCCGGCCCCGGCAGCGTATGGTCCCAGAGGTACGTGTAGGCGGGCGTCTTCGACGTCTTCGCCCGCTCCCGCGCCCACAGGTACATCGACACGAGCGACTGGTCGCGGCTGCTCTCGGCCTGCGCCTTCGCCGCCTGCTCGTCGTTCGCCGCCGGATAGAGCTTCAGGTACTCGTCCGCCATCGGCCCGTAGGTCCGGCGGGCGCGTTCGGTGAACGTGGCCACCGTCACAGGCGCGGTCGGCGCGGTCATCCCGCCCAGTTCACCGAGGTTCGCGCCGGTCAGCACCGGCACATCGTTGTGCTTGCCCTGGGCGACGACCTCGCGCGCGGGCGCCGGCAGCATGTAGCCGTCCACGATCGTCGAGAACCGCAGGGCCGGGGCGGCTGGCGCGCCGCCCGCGCCAGCTGTGGGGGCCGGCAGCGGTTCCACGATCTTCTGCCAGGTCATCGCGCGCAGCGCGGCGAGCGACGCCGCGCCCTTGGCCTGCGCGAACTTGACGCCGTTGGCCTCGACGTCGGCGAGCGCCTGCGACCTGAGCGCGATGCCGCCTCCGCCGACGCTGGACCCGCCGCTCTGGACGATCGCCCGGTGGAACAGGCCCTTCGCCAGCGGCGATGCGATCAGGCTGTGCACCGACATGCCGCCCGCCGACTGGCCGGCAATCGTCACGCGGTTCGGGTCGCCGCCGAAGGCCGCGATGTTGTCGCGCACCCACCGCAGCGCCGCCACCTGGTCGAGCAGGCCGTAGTTGCCCGACGCGTGATTCGGACTCTCCTTCGTCAATTCCGGGTGCACGAAGAACCCGAGGATGCCGACACGGTAGTTGGCGGTGACGACGACAACGCCCTTCTTCGCGAGGCCCTCACCGTCGTACACGGGAACCGCCGTCGAGCCTTCGTTGAAGCCACCGCCGTAGATGTAGACGAACACCGGCCGTCGTTCGCGGGCCGACTTCGCTCCCGTCCAGACGTTCAGGTGCAGGCAGTCCTCGCTGATCTCGTTGTGCGCCATGAACTCGTAGGTCCACGGCTTCCGTTCCTGCACGATCGACTGAATGCAGCTGAGGCCGAACGTGGTCGCCGCCAGCGTGCCCTTCCACGGCACCACGGGTCCCGGCTCCTTCCAGCGGCGCTCACCGGTGGGCGGCGCAGCGAACGGGATGCCCTTGAAGACCGTGACGTTCGGGTCGCGCCCGGGCACCCCCGATACCTGGCCGCCGGTGACCCTGACAGGCTGCTTGGCGGGGAACGACAGGAGGTGCGCCCCCCCCCAGGCCGCGAGCAGGCACGCCACGAAGAAGCGCTTTCCCATATTCACCTCCGAAGAAGAGTCCCGCGGCTCGTCGCTGACGCTCGAGCGTCTACCGGGCCGCCGTGAACACGTAGCTGCCGGACTTCAGCGCATAGACCGCCTTGCCGCTCTCGTACTTCACGAACGCGACGCCGTTCGCGCTGCGGGCGTCTGCGGCGCCTTCCTTCACCGACTCTGCCGACGAGGCGGGCAGGTAGAGCGTCGCCGTGGTGTTCGGGGGAACCGTCGCGCGGTAGGTGAGCGTCTTCCCGTCGACCTTCCAGGCGCTGCCGATCCTGCCGTACATCGAATCGTAGTAGCCCTCGGCCGACGTCATGACGCCGGTGGGATCGGGCTCGGGCTGCAGGATGAACGTCCGGAACCCTGGCTCGTCGCGCTCGATGCCGAGCGAGTGCGACATCATCCACTGCCCGACCGCGCCGAACGAGTAGTGGTTGAACGAGTTCATGCTGTTGTTCCCGCCGAAGCCGGCTTCGACCGTGTACCCGTTGAGGCGCTCCCAGATCGTGGTCGCGCCCTGGTCGATCGCATACAGCCAGGACGGATACTTGTCGTTGTGCAGGAGACGGTACGCCAGGTCGCTGAGGCCGTTCTGTGACAGCGCCTTACTGATCCACGCGGTGCCGATGAACCCGGTCATCAGCGAGTACTTCGGCCTCACCGCGCCGCCATCGTCCGTGTTCTCGCGCGCCACCGCGTCGGCGAGGTTCTTGATCATCTGCGGTCTGATGTCGCTGTTGAACAGCCCCATGGCGAGCGGCACCGCGTAGGACGTCTGCGTGTCGGCGACGCGGAACTCGGGCGCGGCTCCAGGCGCCGCCCCGCGCGGCCCGCCACCCATCCCGCCGCCGCCCGTCGCGAGCGTCTTCTTCTCGGCGTTCACGAAGGTGGCGTTGAAGTAGGCCTTCCGCCTGTCGTACTGATCGCGGTACTTCGCGGCGTCGGCCGGCTTGCCGAGGAGATCGGCGACCTTCGCCATGATATCCAGGCTGAACGCATGGTAGGCGGTAACCAGGAACGCGCTGCCCAGCACGTTGTTCTGCGGCCCGAGCCAGTCGCCGAGTTGCCCGTCCGAACTCAGGCCGGTCTTCGGATCAATCGTCGTTTCGAGGTAGGCCACGTAGGCGGCCATCGCCGGGTAGTGACGCTCCAGCAGGCCCACGTCCTTGTACTGCAGATAGGTTTCCCACGGAACCACGATGCCAGCGCTGCCCCAGAGCACGCCGCCAAAGCCGCCGCCAACGGGCGCGACGTCAGTGAACCTCCCCGCCGGCGTCTGCACGTCGCGCATCGCGTACATGTGACGCGTGAGGAACTGGTTGGCGTTCGAGACGTACGTGGCGGTACGCGAAAAGACGTTGATGTCGCCCGACCAGCCCATGCGCTCGTTGCGCTGCGGGCAGTCGGTCGGGATCGTCAGGAAGTTGTCCACGTTGGACCACACGAGGTTCGACCACAGCCGGTTGACCTTCTCGCTCGAGGTCCTGTAGTCGGCCGTAAGGCTGCGGACCGAACTGATCGCGACGCCCTGGACGGCGGTCAGCGGCAGCGGCTGATCGATGCCGGTGATTTCGATGTACTGGTAGCCATGCGACGTGAAGCGCGGCTGGAACGTCTGTGGCCCGGCCTTCATCGTGTAGACGTCCTGGCTCAGCGCCGCCCGGTAGTTCTCCGTCATGATCATCCCGACGTTCCTGCCCGAGGCCGGGAGATCCGGATAGAGCATTTCGGCGTACCGCAGTGTGACCGTCCCGCCCGGGCGCCCGTTCGCAATCGTGATCTTCGGCACACCGACCAGGTTCTGCCCCATGTCGTAGACGTAGACCCTGGGCCGCACTTCCTTGACGCTCTTCGCCGTCAGCGAGCGGAAGACGCCGGCGTTGTTGCCGACCTGGCCGACGAGCGACAGCGTGTCGAACGTGAACGGCGTCCCCCGCCCCCCGCGACCGCCGCCGTCCGTCCCCGTGAACGTCGTGCCCTCGAGCGGCACGACGACCGCTGGCTTCCACGCGCCGTCGCTGTAAAGCGCCGTGGCCCAGCCGGCGACCGCGGCCTCCCGCGCCGCGTCGTAGGACTCCCCGAAGTCCAGGCTGCTGTAGACGACCGGGCCCTTGCCGTAGTACTTCCACGTGCGCTCGTTGGTCGTGACCGTCTCGGACGTGCCGTCCTTGTACGTGATCACGAGCTTCGCGAGCAATGACTGCCGGTCGCCGAAGTGGTTCCAGATGCTTCCGAAGCTGAGCAGCCCGCTCCACCAGCCCTCGCCCAGCATGGCGCCCATGGCATTGTCGCCGGCCTTCAGCAGGCTGGTGACGTCGTAGGTCTGGTACATGTGCGTGACGTTGTACTGGGTGAGGCCGGGGTTGTAGTAGTCGTCGCCCACCCGCCTGCCGTTCAGGAAGACCTCGTAGATGCCGCGCGCCGTGACATAGAGGCGGGCGCTGTCGATCACCTTGGCTCCCGTCTTGAACGTCGTCCGGAGCATCGGCATCGAGTTGTGGCTCGGGTTCCGCACGACGAACGCGCCATTGCCACCGCCTGCGAGCACGTACCTTCCGCCGGACACCGTCAACCCGGCGTTCGTCTTGATGGCGTCCGCGTAAATGCCGCTGTAGGTCCCGGCAGCCAGGTCCTCGCGGAACAGGACGGCGTTGGGAACCCGGTTGTTGCGGACGCTGACGTCGCGGAACGTGGCGCTCTGGCCCGGACCGACCGAGAAGCCCATGTCGCAGAGCATGCCGAACGTGAGGTAGTCGCCGCCCTGTCCCACGGGGTTCAGGTTCACGGCATTCGTCGCCCCCCCGCCGCGCTGGCCGCCGCCGCCCCTCCGGTCGCCGCGGGAGCTGTCGTAGATGCGAACGTCGTGTTGCCGTCGATCGTCACCGTGATCTGGCCGAACACGCTGCGGAACTCGATGGTGTGCTCGGCGTTCTTGTTCGCGTTGTTGATCACCGCGCGATCGATCGGGAACGTCTTGATCGGCTGCGAGGGATTGTCGGTGTCCTTGTAGCCGGCGCGGTACACGTGGATGGACGCCACGGCGTCCGGTGACCCGCCGAGCGCCGAGATGTCGAGTTCCAGTTTGATGTAACTCTGGTCCCTCGCGCTCTGCACCTGATAGATGTTCTTGTTCCTGTCCATCAGCCGCGAGTCGTTCGCGCCGTAGACGAAGCTCGCACGTGTGCTGCCCGCGGCAATCGCCAGGACGTACTTCACGTCGAACACCGCCAGATAGGGCGAGTAGAGCACGAGGTCGTCGTTCCCGCCGCCGATCCACGCCGCGCCGCCCCACGCGGCCGAGGTGGGCGAGGGATCCATCAGCCCGGTTTCGAACCAGGAGCTGGCTGTCAGCTTCGCGCCCGCCTGGCTCCATACCGTTACCGTCCACGCGTACCGAGTGGCGGCTTTGAGCGCGCTTCCCGCGTACTTGATGTGAAGCGCCTCGGGACTGTCGATCTTCTTCGAATCCCAGACGAGGGCGCCCCGGCGGTCGCGCACCTCGATCTGGAAGGCCGTCTGCGCCACGGCCCGTTCGCCGGCGGTGGCCTCCATCTGCCAGCTGAAGCGCGGCTGCTGGACGTCGATGCCGAGCGGCGTGCTCCGGTACTCCACCTGCAGATTCCTGACCACGAGCGCCGCCTGCGCCTGCCAGGCGCCGCACGCCAACACCACCGCGGCTGTCACGATCCGTGCAAGTGCCGTCATGAGTACCTCACATGCCGGCAGGCGGCCGGCTCTTCTCGACATACCCGTCCTACGCCGGAATCCGGTCACGCACGTCGACTGTGGAGGACCCACTCATTTCGCCTGGCGCTTCTTCATCGTGATGCCGATACCCACGCTCTGCTGGCCGAGGAAGATCGAATCCAGGTTCGGATCCATGGTGACGGCTGTGAAGTAGTCTGGCATCTGCCTGCCGGTGTTCGTCGTATTGTGAGCCAGGATCAGCCCACCGGGCCGAACCAGCGGCAGCAGCTTCTTGAGATAGTCGGCATACCCTGGTTTGTCGGCATCGATGAAGAGAATGTCGATCGGCTCCTTGAGCCTCGTCACCGTCTCATGCGCATCGCCCTCGACAATCGTGACGAGGTTCTCAACCCCGGCCTTCTTGAAGTTCTGACGTGCGAGAGCGATGTTCTTGGGACTGATTTCGTGGGTGGTGATCTTGCCGCCCGTCGTGCGAACAGCCAGGCAGAACCACAAGGTTGAGTAGCCGTTATAGGTGCCAATCTCCACGATATTCTTGGCCCCAGTCGACTCCGCGAACATCCGCAGCAGCCTGCCATCCTCCAGTGGGACCATCAGGTTTGAATTGTCATCCCGAGCCAGCTCTTCAATCAGGCCCAAGATCTTCTGTTCATCCGGACCGGCCGGCAACGGAGGCTTGTCCGGGTTGGACTCGCTGAATATCCACAGGCTTTGTACCTGCCGGCTGCCTCGGCCTTGCTGGGCCTCCAGGCTGCCAGCCGCCGCCAGGAACGTGAGAAGCAATAGAACCGACAATGCAGACTTCTTGACCACCTGAACCTCCTGTTGTGCAGAAACCGCGCGAGTGTAACGTGTCTACCGCGAATCTCAATCCTAGAGACGTCCGAACTTGGCGATTGCCTCCGTTAGAGACTTGAACCGCTCGATGAACGGGTACATCGAGTGCTCCGTGTTATCCAGGTCCTGGGCTTTCTTCAAGACCTCCGCTGCCTTCTCGAAGGGCACGACGACCACGCCGTCCTCGTCCGCGGTGATGATGTCCTTCGGCCTGACGGTCACACCCGCGCACGTCACGGGGACGTTGACACCCACCGAGCGGTAGTGGCCGACCGTCGTGCCCGGCGACACACCGCGACCGTAGACGGGAAACTGAATCCGCTGGATCTGGGGAAGATCCCTGATGGACGCGTCCACGATGGCCCCGGCGAAACCGCGGACTTTCATCGTGGTGGCCATCAGACCGCCGACGGCGCCGTAGTCCAGGCCGTCCTCGAGCACGAGCACGTAGACCGAGCCCGCCGCGGAGGTGTCGATCGCCTCGATCATCCCCTGGGTCGCCGCGGAGCCCTCCTTGTGTTCCTCTTTCTTCAACAGAACCGTCACGGCAGGCCCGGCGAACTTCGTCTTGAAGATCGCCCGCATGTCGTGATGCATGTAGGCCTGACGGCCGTACAGCTGCTCGATGGCATCGGCAACCGACGCCACTTCGGTCTGACGGAACCCTTCGATCAGCGGATCTTCGGCGGCCGGCAAGGCCCTCCCGCCGGCAGACGTCAGCGCCGTGGCGGCGAGGAGCGAGGCCAGAAGTACCGTTGCCCTCATCGGAAGCCTCCCGTGAAATGTGCCTGCCTATCTTACCGCCGCGCGCGGGCGCCTGCGCGGGTTGAATCTCGAGTGGAGGACGTGGGGCTGTGCACTATCATGGTGCCGCAAGAAGAGAGGAGTCGTGATATGAGCCACGGACGCATGCAGCGACTGCAGAGCCGCAGGGAGTGGGTGCTCAATACCACGTCCGTCGTCTCCGGCGCGTGGCTGGCCGGAACGTCGTGGCTTCATGCGGCTGCCGCGCCGACGGCCCCGGTGTCGGTCGCGAGGTGCATGACGTACGACGCCGCCGAGCTGCTGGCGACGTTGGAGAAGATGTTCGACCGGATCGGAGGCCTGAAGAGCCTGGTCAACGGGAAGACGGTGGCGGTCAAGGTCAACCTCACCGGCGCACCCGAGAGCCTGGTGAACGACCGGCCCGTGGGCGACACGCACTACACGCACCCGCAGGTGATTGCGGCCACGGTGCACCTGATTGGGAAGGCCGGGGCGCGGCGCATTCGGGTGCTGGAAAGCCCGATGGCGACGGCCGGGCCGCTCGAGGAATACATGGCGCGGGCGAAGTGGCAGCCGCGCGACATCCTGGGTGCGGCCGCCAACGTCGAGTTCGAGAACACCAACGTCCTGGGCACCGGGAAGCGGTATTCGCGGCTGAAGGTCCCGAACGGCGGGCTGCTGTTCCCGGCCTTCGACGTCAACCGCTCGTACGAGGACTGCGACGTGTTCGTCAGCCTGGCCAAGATGAAGGAGCACGGGACGGCCGGCATCACGCTCTCCATGAAGAACAGCTTCGGCATCACGCCCTCGTCTGTCTACGGGTCCGGCGCGGGCAGGGACGAACCCGACGAGAACCCCAAATCGAACCGCCAGGCGCTGCACACCGGGGCGCAGCAGCCCGCACGGACGGCTCCGGCCGAGAAGGACCCGAAGTCGCCGCGCGAGCCCGGATACCGCGTCCCGCGCGTCACCGTGGACCTGGTCGCCGCCCGGCCCATCGACCTGGCCATCGTCGAAGGCATCGTCACGATGACGGGCGGCGAGGGTCCGTGGTCACGCCCCGCCAAGACCGTGGTGAACCCGGGCGTGATCGTGGCCGGCAGGAACCCGGTGACGACCGACGCGGTGTGCATGGCCGTGATGAACTTCGACCCGATGGCCGACCGCGGGACGCCCCCGTTCGAGACCTGCGACAGCACGCTGCGGCTGGCCGAGGAGGCTGGCATCGGCACCCGCGACCTGAAGCGCATCGAGGTCGTGGGCAGCCGAATCGAACAGGCGCGCTTCGACTTCGCCGGGATCCGGAAGCAGAGGGGGACGGCTGGGAAGTAGGAGGATGCCTCGATGATGAAGGACTCCGTGGGACGACTGATCGCGCGGCGGGAGGTGCTCCAGGGCACGGCGCTGGCCGCATTGGCCACGACCACCCGGGCCGACGGAGACGCGGACACCGCGCTCCAGTTCACGAAGACGGCCTCGAGGCCGTCGGACCTGAGAATCACCGATCTTCGTGTGGCCGTGGTGGCGAAGGCGCCGATGACCTGCCCGATCATCCGCATCGACACCAACCAGGGCATCTCCGGATTCGGCGAGGTTCGCGATGGCGCGAGCAAGACGTACGCGCTGATGCTCAAGAGCCGTCTCCTCGGCGAGAACCCGTGCAACATCGACAAGATCTTCCGGAAGATCAAGCAGTTCGGGTTCCACGCGCGGCAGGGCGGCGGCGTCTCGGGAGTCGAGGTCGCGCTGTGGGACCTGGCGGGGAAGGCGTACGGCGTGCCCGATCTACCAGATGCTGGGCGGCAAGTTCCGCGACAGAATCCGCTGCTACGCGGATACCGACAGCTCGCGCGATCCCAAGGTCTTCGCGGCGCGCCTGAAGGCACGGCTGGACCAGGGATTCACCATCCTGAAGATGGACCTCGGGATCGGCCTGCTCCAGGGAATCCCCGGCACGGTCACCCGACCCGCGGGGCAGACGAGCGCGGAGATGAACACCACACAGCACATGTTCACCGCCATCGACATCACGCCGAAGGGGATCGACGTGATGGCCGATTACGTGGCCCAGGTGCGCGAGGCCATCGGCATGGAAGTGCCGCTGGCGGCGGACCACTTCGGCCACATCGGGGTCAATGCCTGCATCAGGCTGGGCAAGGCTCTGGAGAAGTACAACCTGGCCTGGCTCGAAGACATGATCCCGTGGCAGAACACGGAGCTGTGGAAGAAGATCACCGACGCGGTCGACGTGCCGACGCTGCACCGGCGAGGACATCTACCTCAAGGAGGACTTCATCAAGCTCGCCCAGAGCCACGCCGTCGACATGATTCAGCCCGACGTGCTCACGTCCGGGGGGATCCTCGAGACCAAGAAGATCGGGGACGCCTGCCAGGAACTCGGCGTGCCGATGGTGCTGCACATGGCGGAGAGCCCCATCGGTTGCATGGCTGCGGTTCACTGCGCCGCCGCCACCGAGAACTTCCTGGTCATGGAGAATCACTCCGTGGACATTCCGTGGTGGGGCGACATGGTGAACGGCCTCGAGAAGCCGATCGTCGTCAAGGGCTTCACCAACGTGCCGGATGGACCCGGGCTGGGCATCACCTCGCTGAATGACGAGGTGATCAGGCAGCACCTGCTGGAGCCGGGGTACTTCGAGCCGACTCCCGAGTGGGACAAGGAACGGTCGAACGACCGGCTGTGGAGCTGATGGAGGGAACCATGGAACGGCGAGAGCTGCTGGCGATGGCTGCGGCCGGAAGCATCACGGGAATCCTGGCCGCGAGCACCGAGGCGGCACAGGACACGGTGGCGCGGGCGACTCGCGGAACGCCCTCCCCGAAGATCAAGGACATCTCCGTCATCACCACGCAACCGGGCGGCGTTCGGCTGATCGTGGTCAAGGTCACGACCGACCAGGACGGCTTGTACGGGTACGGCTGCGCGACCTTCACGCAGCGAGCCGACCTGGTGGTGCCTGCCGTGGAGAAGTACCTGCGCCCGCTGCTGATCGGCAGGCCGGCCGACCGGATCGAGGACACCTGGCAGCTGTGCTACAACTCCTCGTACTGGCGCAACGGCCCGGTGCTCAACAACGCCATCAGCGGCGTGGACCAGGCGCTGTGGGACATCAAGGGCCGCCAGGCTGGCCTGCCCGTGTATCAACTGCTTGGCGGCAAGTGCCGCGAAGCGGCGGCCAGCTACACGAGCGTCGGCGGCGCCGACGCGGCCCAGGTTGTCGACGGGGCCCGCAAGGCGATGGCGCAAGGCTATCGCCACATCCGGCTGCAGATCAGCGTCCCCGGCATGTCCGGCGTACGGCGCGGGGAGCGGCGGCGCGGCAGCGCCCAAGGTCCAGGCGCTCCACAACGACCCGGTCTACGAGCCCGGTCCCTACATCCGGCGCACGCTCAAGATGCTCGAGGAGTGCCGCAAGCAGCTTGGGGACGAAGTCGAGCTGCTGCACGACATCCACGAGCGGATCTCGCCCCGCGAGGCCGTCCAGTTCGCCAAGGACGTCGAGCCGATCAGGCTCTTCTTTCTCGAGGATGCGGTCTCCCCGGAAGACATCGGCTACTTCCGCCAGATTCGCCAGCAGTCGAACACCCCGCTGGCAATGGGCGAGTTGTTCAACAGCCCGCACGAGTGGATACCGCTCATCAGCGAGCGGCTCATCGACTACATCCGCATCCATATCTCACAGGCGGGCGGCCTCACGCCCTGCCGGAAGATCGCGCAGCTCGCCGAACTGTTCGGCGTGAAGACCGCCTGGCACGGACCGGGCGACGTGTCTCCCATCGGGCACATGTGCAATCTGCACCTCGACCTGGCGAGCCCGAACTTCGGCGTCCAGGAGGGCGGCGTGATCCGGGGTGTGGAAGCCGAGATCTTCAGAGGCTGCGAAACGTTCAGGGACGGCTATCTCTACGCCAATGACGCGCCGGGGTGGGGGATCGAGATCGACGAGAAACTGGCGGCGAAGTACCCGTTCCGGTCCGACGGGGCGCGCGGGAGCCTGAACGGCGGATGGGGTGTCATCCGGCGCCTCGACGGCACCGTGATCAAGCAATAGGGCGGGAGTTTTGAGTTATGAGTCTTGAGCCCTGAGCCCTGAGCCCAAGAAAGAAACACCCGGAGCGGGCGAGCGCCCGCTCCGGGTGTGAAGAGGTCCGCCGGGAGTCGGTCTCCCGGCGGCGTGTGGCCCGCCTCGCTAGAACTGGAAGCGGACCTGCAGCTGCAGGTTGCGCAGCGCCTCGGCGCCGGTTGCCGCGCCGAAGCCGGCGTTGTTGGGCTTCGCCCGGCTCGTGTTCAGGGTGCCGTCGGCATTGTACTGGTTGTTCACCAGCGTCATGCTCGTCGGGTTGTTGAACTGCGCCGACGTGTTCCGAGCGTTAATCACCACGGCGTTGAACGCGTTGAAGATGTCCAGCCGGAACTCGAGCCGCCGGCTGCCGCCGAACCGAACCGCCCGCAAGATCGACAGGTCGATCCGCTTGTCCCAACAGCCGCGCATGTAGTTGCGGCCCGACTCCAATTGCGTGCTGTTGTAGCCTGGCCCACGGACGGCCAGGGCGTTGAACTGCGCGTACTGGTTGTCCGAACATCCGCTGCCGAGCCCGTCGAGCAGGTACACCCGACCGTTATAGTCCGGCGACCCCGTGATGTTCACATTGTTCCCTTGGCTCTGGTAGCTGTAGCCGAGGGTGTAGGCCGCCCCCGAGCCCGCCCTCAGAACGCCGGAAAGCTGCCAGTCGTTCGTCAGCGCGCGCAGCACGGCGTTCCCTTCCTTGACGCCCTGGATGGCCCACACGGCGTTGGCGACGATCATGTGCGGCCGCCGGTCCAGCGTCTTGTTCAGCTCCTCGAAAGCCGCCTCGTCGGACCGCAGCGAGATCGTCCCGTCAGCCGCGTGCTGATACCGCTGCTGCAGCCCCGTGTTGCCCTCGAAGTAGATCCCGTACGTGTAGTTCACGCCGAACAGGAACCCGTTCCGGAACCGCCGGTTCACGTTCATCTGCAGCGAGTGATACGTGTCAGAGAACCCCGGCGTGTTCTGTTCGATAGGGCCGATACCCCTGTAGGGACGGAGCAGGTTGTTCGTGTAGGCGGTCTGCCCGGGATACGTGGCCGTCCCGAGCGTCGGGTCCTGGTTCGCCGGCAGGTACCCCGCACCGATGTCCGGCGCGTTGATGAGCTGTCTCGTGCCGCCCTGGAACGACCCCATGCGGTTGTAGCCGTGATTGCCGACGTACGTCACGTCCACGGCCATCGCCCACGGCAGGGACTTCTGGATGCCCGCCTGCCACTGCCACTGCGCCGGTATCTTCGCGTCGTATACGAAGGTATACATCGTGGGCGTCGGCTGCAGGCTCAGCCCCTGCCCGAGCGTGGCCAACTGCCCGTTGAAGACGTTCTGCGACGTCGCGATCGGCGGATTGTTCGGGGTCGAGAACACCGTGTTCCCGTCCGGCCGGTCGTAGAACAGCCCGAAGCCGCCGCGCACCACCCACTGCTGGTCTCCATGCAGGTCGTACGCAAGCCCGACCCGCGGTCCCAGCACCAGCGAGGGCCAGACGTAGTTCGTCTTCGCGATCCCGTCGCCCGCCTGCTTGATGCCGTTCAGCGTGTTGCCCGAGTTCGCAATCGGCGTCCCGATGGCCGCCGCCGTGTTCGCCGCGCCCACCGCCGTCAGAATCTGCCCGGTGCGCGGATCCATCGCGTTGCGGGTGTTGCCCGAGCAGGTGACCGCGCCGTTGCTGCACCCGGCGACGTACAGCACCGGGGCCTGGCTCGCCTTCCACTGCTCGGGGAAGAAGTTCGACATCTGCTGGAACTGGTCGTGCTGCGGCTGCTGGTTCACGAACCGCATTCCGTAGTCCAGCGTCAGGCGGGGGCTGACCTTCCAGTTGTCCTGGAGGTAGAACTCCTGCTGGTTGTAGATCAGGCTGCCTTCGATGAACCTCGACATCTGCGTGTAGTTCGTGAAGATCCCCGTGGCCGCGTTCGCGTAGCCGAATCCGGTGTCGAGGGTGTTGGTCGTGCTGTTGCCGAAGTTGACGTAGCCCTGGAAGCTCAGGTTCGCGGCATCGCCGCCGCCGGCGCCCGTGTTCTGCGCCTTGAAGCTGTGGTTCAGGTAGTACCCGCCCTTGATCGTGTGCCGCCCCACGACCTTCGTCAGGCTAATCGCCACGTCATTCGTCCGGTTGATGTTCAGCCACCCGGGATACCTCTGCTGGGGCGGTGCGGCCCCGATGCGGTCGCCCCAGCCGAAGACCGGCGGCAGGTTCAGCGTACCGTTGGCGTAGAACGGCGGCGTCTGGGCCTCCATCACGTCATAGCCGTAGTACCGGTTGTCGAGGACGCCCGCCTGCGGATAGAGCAGCGGGAAGGCGCCGAGACTGTTCAGGCGGTTGGACTCCGGGTTGACGAGGATGCCGTTTTCGTTGCCGCCCGCCAGCTGGTTCTGGATCATCCCCCACGTCCCCTCGAGGAACGTCGTCGAGTTGATCACGTAGTTGGCGGTGACCCCCCAGTTGGTGATGTAGGGATACGGTACGTAGGCGTCATTGAAGCCCTGAAGGAGGCCCGGCGTCACTATCGGCCGCGCCCGCTGCCCCGAGTACTTGCCCGTGATGCGCAGCTTCGACGACAGCTGGTAGTCGAGGCGGACGGCGGGCTGCTGGGTCAGCTGTTTGTAGGTCGGCGCAGGGACCTCGTAGTTGTAGTTCTCGCCGACCGCCTGTGTGCGGTTCGGAAGGGGGTAGCGGTTGAGCACTGCCACGCCGGGGGCATACAGCCGGTTGGCCGGGATCTGGTTGTTCGGGAACTGCTGCCCCGTCGTGTAGTCCATCAGCGTCATCAGGTTGCCGTTGTTGTCGCGGCTCTGGGAGAAGTCGCCGGCTCGCTCGGCCGCCGACGGCACACGAAATCGGATGACGTTGCCGCCGTTGATCGCAATGGTCTGCGGCCGGAACTCGTGGGCGTAGAAGAAGAACAGCTTGTTCTGCCCGCCCGGCTTCCCCACCGGACCGCCAATGGTGTAGCCGTAGATCTGCTGGGATGTCTTCGGCGTCGGGTCGCCGTTCTTCTGCCGCACCCACGTCACTTCATTCCAGTCCGAGTCGGTGAAGACGGAGTAGGCCGACCCGCGGAACTTGTTCGTGCCGCTCTTGGTCACCGCCGTAATCTGCAGCCCGCTCGACCGGCCGTACTCCGCCTGATACCCCTGCGTGAGGATCTTCACTTCGCCGATCGACTCGATGTTCATTTGCAGCATCTGGCCGTTGTTGCCCGTGTCCATGGCCGAGATGCCGTCCATCATGATGTTGTTCTGACTGGCGCCGCCCAGCCGCGTGCCGCCGGCGGAGGTGGTGTCCGCGCCGTTCACGCCCGGAACGAAGGCCGTCATGCTCGTGAAGTTCCCCCGGGCGACCGGCAGGTTCTGGACCTGCTCGGTGGAGACGGCGAACGACCGCTCGCCGCTCTGCGTCTGCACGAGCGGGGATTCGCCAAGCACTGTCACGGTTTCGGCGATTCCGCCCGCCTGGAGTGTCAGCGACTGCACGCCGACGCGGTCGCCGCCGGAGACGATGATCCCCGTGCGCCGCACGGTCTTGAACCCTTCGAGGCTGATTTCGATGGTGTAATTGTCCGGCGTGACGTTCGGGAACACGTAGTCGCCCGTCCCGCTGGTGACCACCGGGGCGCTCTTCGTGCCGCGCGTCTCGCTGATCAGGATGACCGTCGCGCCGGGAATGACGCCTCCCTGCGCGTCGACGACGCGTCCTGAGATCGTCCCGGTCGTGATCTGCGCCGATGCCGAAGACGACAGCAGGAACAGGGCCACCAAGGCGACCCCTGCGACGATGCCGCTGATGCTACGTCTCATCTCTCCTCCTTATCACTGGTCTGCGCGTAGCCAATTCACGTTTGGCCGCGGGCGCGGTTGGCCTCGAAGAAGCCGCAGCGCCCTCCAGAGAACTCAGGCTGCCCGCCCGGCCGAGCGTTGGCGGCCGGGAGCCGATGGCCGAGTGCCTGCTGCGGGCACGCCTGATTGCAGAACCCAAAGTGCGGACCGAGCCCCCAATCAACACGTCCATCACCGATGCGTAGACATTCGGGTCCACCTCCTCGTCGTTGACCGAGTACCAGAGGCGTTCGACGAACACGTTGCCGAGCGCTCGGCCGCGCGGGTCCGTATGGGAGATCTCAAACGGACGCCGCACAAGCAACACACCGCGAGCGCGGAGGCACATCCTCCTCGCTTACGTCCACGGGCCGGCAGTAGCAATTCGACGACGCTCAACGTCTTCGGCCGGAGGTCGATTCCGCCGGAACCAGCTCATCGATTATCGACTCACCGGGCCGAGCCAGGTGCCGTTGATCGCGGGAATCCTAGCAGGAACGTACGGAACCAGCAAGAGGCAAGAGGTACGTTGGACTTCTGTAGGTTGGACTTCGGGACTAAGCCACCGCCTCGCCGTTCTCCAACTCGCTGCCGCGCATGAGGCGGACGATCAGCGCCAGTTCCTCATGGTCTACGGCTCGCCCGGTCCGCCCCACCGCCTTGACCTTCGACAGCACGGCCCGAGCGACCATCTCCGGCAGGCCCTCTTCGCCGATCGCGGCCAGGCAGTGCCTGAGTGCGGCCATCCCGGACATGTGGTCCAGGACAATCGTCGAGCGCCGGCCGACGATGGCCGGGTCGAGGCTCTGGTAGTGCATCGGGTTGCGCAGAGCGGCCTGCGTGTGGACGCCCGCGCAGTGGGAGAAGGCGTGCCCGCCCATGACGGGGAACGTCGGCGGAACGGCGACGCCCGAGAAGCGGCTGACCATGCTGTAGAGCTTCGGCAGGTCCCTGAGCTTCCAGTGCTGTCCCTCGCCGAAGTCGTGCGCGAGCACCGTCATCAGCGTGGCCAGGTCCACGATCCCCGCCCTCTCGCCGAGACCGAGCACCGAAGCGTCGATGATGTCCGCGCCGGCGCGGTAGCCGTCGAGCGCGTTGGCCAGCGCGAGGCCGCGGTCGTTGTGGCAGTGCACCGCGATCAGCGGGAAGGCGCCTCGCGCGGCCAGTCCGTCCCGGAGACGACGGAGGTAGTCGTACATCGTGTTTCGGCTGCCGGGGATGAGGCAGCCGGTCGTGTCGGCGATGCTGATCACATCCGCGCCGGCGGCGACGGCCTCCGAGGCCGCCGTCAGCACGTTGTCGAGCGGCGACCGCACCGTGTCCTCTGGGGTGTAGCGCACCATCATGTCCGGGCGGTACGCCTTGGCGAGTCCCACGGTCCGCGCGATCTGCCCGACGACCCTCGCCAGCGGGCTGCCGCGCTCCGCCAGCCGCTCGTCGCTGACGCAGTAGAAGATCCCGATGAAATTGACGCCGCACTCGAGGGCCAGCGCCACGTCGGAGTCGAGCGAGCGCGCGTGGGCGCCGACGCGCGCCTTGAGCCCGGCCCCGGCGATGCGGGCCACGGCCCGGCGGATGCTGTCGGTCACCGCCGGGTGGCCCGCCTCGATCACGTCCACGCCGATCGCGTCGAGTTCGGCGGCGATGGCCGCCTTCACGTGCACGTCGAAGTACACGCCCGGAGTCTGTTCTCCCTCCCGCAACGTCGTGTCGAGGATACGAACCATCGCTGCCCTCCACTGTCGTCGGATCCCGGATGCCCGGTCATTCTCGACGACAGCGGAGGCGCCTGCAAATATCTCGACGATCTAAACAATTCAGGTCAGTAGTTGTTAGAATTCTGTCGGCCAGAATCGAACCGCGGCTAGCGACCGCTCCGGCACCCGCCCTGCTACCTGGCGCCCGGCGCCGCCGGCGCAAGCGTCGGCACCTTCCCCTGCGACTCGACGACGCGCTTGGCGATCAGGTTCTCGATCACCGCGCCGTTGTGCAGGCTGCTGATGTAGGCCGACCGCAGCACCTGCTCCCGGCGAGCCCTCAGCGACTGGCTGATCGCATCCTTCACGCCAGGCGTGCCGAGGTCCTTCTGGCCTGCGGTGTCCTTCCCGAGGACGACCACGATGACGTAACCGCCGTCGGCGCCGATGACCTTGGCCGACCCGGGCTTGGCCGTGAGCACCGCGTCTCGCAGTTGCGGCGGGGACTTCTGAACGGCCGACAGCGGGAGAAACCCGAGGTCCCCGCCACGGGGCGCGGTTTGCGGGTCTTCCGAGAAGTCCGCCGCCACGTCGACGAACTGGGTGCCCGCCTTCAGCTTCTCCAGGATCGTCTGTACCTTCGCCGCCGCCTCCTGGGGCGTCGTCGCGTCGCTGCCGGTGCGGTTGGTGATCTGCTCGTCCTTCACGGGAGTGATGACAATCTGCGCGACGCGGTACGC
Organism: uncultured Acidobacteriota bacterium; assembly: GCA_963784455.1. Classification (GTDB taxonomy): domain Bacteria; phylum Acidobacteriota; class Vicinamibacteria; order Vicinamibacterales; family Fen-181; genus FEN-299. The sequence continues at coordinate 311,370 of CAWARN010000009.1, forward strand.
GTCCTCGGTTCGGTTGAACTGCGACGTGTTGGTCCCGAAGAACGTCGAGATCTCCTGGTCGGTCACGGTGACCCTGGACGACACCTCACGGGTGAGGAGTTTCTGTATCACCAGGTCGCGGCGCAGCACCTCACGCATGTCGGCAGGCGTCAGGGACCGCCTCGCCAGCTCCTGCTTGAACGCCTCCTCCGGGATGTTCTTGCGCGCCTCGGCGTACGCCGTGTCGAGCTCGGCCTCGGTCACGTCGATCTTGAGATCACGCGCCCTGGCCAGCAAGAGGTCCTGGGTGATCAGGTCGTCCAACAGGGCCAGCTTGGCCGCGAACGCTTCCTCTTCACCCTGCGGCTGGGCGCCCTGATCGGTTCGCTTGTAGGTCTTGTCGACGTCGTCGCCGGTAATCTCGCGGCCATTCACCACCGCCCACGCGTTCGCGGAGACAGGCGGGGGCGCCGGTTTGGACTGGCATGCCGCCGTCACCAGCCCGGCGAGCACGACGGTGAGAAACACGAGCCGGCGCGCGCCGGCCATGGGAATGCGGAGGTGATAGGTCATCGGCATATTGTATCGGCAGGAGAGCTTCATGCATCTCTGACACCCTACTTCCGCGGCGCGGCCGCCGGCAGCAGCGACACCAGCGTGTCGTCGCGCAGCGGGTAGCACTGGCTGACCGTGTCGAACACCATGGCGTTCGGTTCCGCTGCCGTGTACGGCTTGAACGCCAGGCCCGGCTGGCTGGGATTGCCTGTCTTGGCGAAGTTGAGCCACGCCGTCGAGACCTTGTCCTGCAAGGCCAGCGCCGCCGGCGCTCCGCCCGTCCCCATCCGGACCTGCGGCACGCCGAGCGCGTGGAAGACGAACGCGATCTCGGAGCAGTGGAACGACGTGATGCCGCCGTTCACCGGGTATTCATAGGTGAACAGGTAGTTGTAGACGGGCGTCTTGCCCTTCTCGAGCTTCCGCGCGAGCAGCCGCTTCACGCCCGGTCGCGAGGACCCCGCATAGTAGATCACGTCCTGGACCTTCTTGCGCGGGAACGCCTTCTTGAACTCGGCCACGATGTCCGCCTTCTTGTCGCCGAATGCCGTGGCCAACTGCTCGTCGATCTCCTTCTGGCTCCACTCGTTCTTGCGGCCGTCGCCCCGATGGAGCGTGCCGGACTGCTCGCTGAAGACGGCACCGGCCATGAGCGGGATCGTGTCCGCCCAGTCGCAGAACTCGCGCATCACGTACTTGTCGTCCGCGATGACGTCCCAGCCGACCCGCCTCCCGCCGGGTTCCTTCGCGACCGCCTGCTGGGCGGCGACTCCGGCTGCGAGGAGGTCTCTGTACGGCACCGCCTTGAGCTTGTCGATCTGCGAGGGGAGGAGCCCCAGTTGCTTCAGCGTCGCGGCGGCTACGGCCTGCTGCGCCTTGATGCTCTCCGCGGGGTCGGCGTCGCGGTAGTTGTTGCTGCCGCCGCTCTGCGCCACGACCTTGTGGAAGAGCCCCTTGGCCGCCGGCATGTGCATCATCCGAACGACCTTCCCGCCGCCGCCCGACTGGCCGAAGATCGTGACGTTACCGGGATCCCCGCCGAACGCCTCGATGTTGTCGTGCACCCACTGCAGCGCCGCCACCAGGTCCGCGGTCCCCGTGTAACGAGAGTTCGCGTACTCGGAGCCGTAGGCCGAGAGGTCGAGCGTCCCGATGATGTTCAGCCGGTGGTTCACGCTGACGGCCACGACGTCGCCGAACTCGGAGAGCGTCTTGCCGTCGTAGGCATACGATTCGATCGACGAGCCGTTCGTGAAGCCGCCGCCGTGCATCCAGACCATGACGGGCTTCTTCACGGTCGGCTTCATGTTCTGCGTCCAGACGTTCAGGACCTGGCAGTTCTCGTTCTCCACCCAGTAGCGGTGCGGGAAGACGAACTCGTCGACGCCGACCGCGGTCATGGCGGGGATCGGGCACACCGGGCCCCATGACTGCGCGTTCCTGACGCCCTCCCAGGGCTGAACGGGCTTGGGCTCTCCAAAACGCTCCGCCTCGGCGTAGCGGATGCCGAGAAACGAGTAGATCTTCCCGTCCTTGATCCCTCGGAGCTTCCCGCCCTTGACCTGGACGATCGGCGGGTGCAGGTTGACCGGCTCGGCAGGTGCGACGGCCTTCGCTGCCGGAGGTGCGGGTTTCTCCTGCCCGAGCGCCGTCTCGGGCTGCAGTGCGAGCCCGGCGGCCGCTCCGCCAACGAGGGCAGCCCCTTTCCCCAGCAGAGTCCGGCGGTTGATGGCACCCAAACGAGCATCCGACTGATGATTGCCCATAGTCTCTCCTTGGCTCCGTGCGACAGGCCCGTAGTCTGTCGATCTGCGTGTATCCGAAACTGCCTCTGGACTCGGGGGTGGCACCCCCGGAATGAACGCTCAAGGATACTTCAGCGGGGTCGGACGGACCTACCCTGCAGGCTGGTCATATCCCCTGACCCGTCGAATCCAGATGTTGCGGAAGCGCACCCGCGCGCGCCCCTGGATCGACAGGGGAAGCTCCGCTTCGTGCGGCGTGTACTGGTGAACGGTCAGCAGCGTCGTGGGCCCGGCGACCGCCTGGCGGTTGTGAACGACGGCGCCGTTCCAGAACACGGTGAAATAGGCCGGCGCCAACAGCGCCGTTCCGCGAAAGCGCGGCGCCTCGAATACGATGTCGAACGTCTGCCACTCGCCGGGCGCGGCCGCAATGTTGACCATGGGCGGCCACTCAGCGTAGATGGATGCGTTCATGCCATCCGCGTAGGTCCGGCTGTTGTACGAGTCGAGCATCTGGAGCTCGTATTTCCCCATGAAGATGAGACCGCTGTTGCCCCGCGACTGACTGGTGCCGCTCGGTGGGTCCGGCATGGCGAACTCGACGTGAAGTTGCACATCGCCGTAGCTGTCGCGCGTGGTCAGCATGCCTGGTCCGGCAGTCATGACGCCATCGGCAATCGGCCAAGCAGGCGTCGTAAACTCCCCGGCTTGATTGCGTACGCCCCAGTGCGACAGATCCTTGCCGTCGAACAGCACGGTCGCGTCTGAGGGCGGGCCGCCGGGTTTCGGAGGCGGGGCCACGACCGGCGGTTGCGGCCGGTTGGCGTCGTGGATGCGCCACGGAAGTCCCGGGATCATCGGCGTGTTGTCGAGCCCCCACCAGACACCGTCGGGCCCATACACTCGGCCCGCCTCGGATGGTGCTCCGCCGCGGCCCGCAGGCGGCGCTTGACCTTGCCGTCCCGGCGCGGACTGCGCGGCCGGTGTCGGCGATGGCGCCGCAGGTGGCGTCGGGCTCTGCCCTGCCAGCGCCGCGACGGCGATTACGCTGAGCGCGGCGACTCCCAGTGACAAGGCGCGATGAGATGCTACGACAACAAGCGAACGGGGTACCACTGTCACCTCCTGATCAAGACGAGCTCCAACTGCCGACGGCGCGCGAGAGTCGCACGTCGCAAGCCGGAACCTGGAACTACGAGGGGTGCTTAGCGGGTTCCGTGAGCGCCTGATAGACCAGGGTCGGGAATTTCTGCAAGATGTCCGTTGTGTTCGGAATGAGCTGGATCATCATGACGAACACCAGCCGCGCCTCCGGATCCACCTTGTAGGTCGTCCCATACGCGCCGCCCCAGCCGAACGCACCAACCGACGCAAGCCCGCTCGCGCCGTACCGGTCCGTCGTCTCGAAGCCCAGACCGAAGCCCAGGCCCGGCGTCCGGTAAAGGTCGCCGACCTGGTTGGTCGTCATCAACGCGACCGTCCGGGGCGCGAGAATACGCACGCCGTCGAGTGCCCCGCCCCGGCGGATCATCTCGAGGAACCGCGCGTAGTCGCGTGCGGTCGAGAGGAGCCCGGCGCCGCCGGCGAAGTTCTTCCGGGGGCCGTCGACGTAGTGTCCCTGACCGCGGGCACCTGCAGGTGCCCGCACGATCTTCCCGTCGGGCCCGTTGCCGTAGACCACCGCCAGGCGTGCGCGCTGGTTGGGCGGCAGGAAAAAGCGCGTGTCATTCATCCCGAGCGGACCGGTGATCCGCGACGCGATGAACTGATCGAGCGGCATCCCGGACGCCCGCTCGACGACGCAGCCGAGAACGTCGAGGTTGTAGCCGTAGACCCAGGCCTCGCCCGGCTGCGCCACGAATGGCAGCGACCCGAGCCGCCCGATCGTGTCGCAGATCGGTTCGTCCTTGTCGGCGGTGTACCATCCGTAGCCCGCCGCTGGTCCCAGGCCCTTCGTTTCGTAGAGCGCGGCGACCGTCTCTTCGGTGCCATACGAGATCCCGGCGGTGTGCGTCAGGAGGTCACGGATGGTGATGGCACGCTTGGCCGGAACGGTGGTGACACCGCCGTCCGTCTTCATGGCCACCGTCGTCTTGGTGAAACTCGGGATAAGGGCGCTCACCGGCGTGTTCAGCGCGAGTGCGCCTTCCTCCACGAGCGAGAGAACGGCCACGCTGGTCAGCGCCTTGGTCTGCGACGCGATCCGGAAGATCGTGTCCGTCGTCATCCGGCGGCCCGCTTCCTTGTCGCTCCAGCCGAACGCGCGCTCGTAGACAGGCTGGCCGTCACGCAGCACAAGGGCCACGACGCCGGCAGCGCGGTTGTCGTCGACGTATCCCTGCAGGAGCCGGTCGAGCCGCGCCAGCCGGTCTGCGGAGAATCCGGCCTGCGCGGCCCGCAGGGCGGCGGGCGCCGGCCCTGCCGGCCGCTGGCCGGCAGAAACCAAGGCGACCGCCAGCGCAAGGAAGAGCACGACGGTCTTGAGGGTCGGCAGGCGCCGGACTATGGCAGTCGTGCGCAGTTTCACGCCTATCGTTCCTTCTCCGAGGCCGCGGGGCCGCTCGGCGCCGGCGTCCCCACGGGCCGCTGTTTGGCCGTCGTCATCAAGTCGAGGATACCGTTCACGATCCCGGTTTCGGCGCAGCCAGGCTGCAACCTCGAGGAGAGCACCTCGAACGTGTAGTAGCCGAAGGCGGCGTCGTTCGGAATGTACCCGGAATTCGCCCGCCCGTTTGTCAGCGTCACCATCATCGTCCGCGCGAACGGCGATTCCTGCTTCAGCCGTTGCCCGATCAGGTTGAACACCTCGCCGTTCACTGTGCCAAAAGCGATATCGTCGATCTGCAGCAGGCCCACGCGGATGTCCACGGGGCTGCCCTCCGTGTACGTGCCCTGGAACCCCGCGCGCCCTTTGTCCGTTCTCTGGCGGCCGGGACAGCTGATCGACTTCTGTCGCTCCGTAGATCCGCCCCGTCGTGGACGTCCGCTCGATGCCCCTCATGACGTGCATCACTTCTTCGCCGAGGAACTGACCCATCGAGAGGATCATCTGCTTCTGCTGGTTCATCAGCTTGATCACGGTCGGGTCCTTCTTGTTCAGCCCCTGTCCGCCGGGCGGCATGGCATTGCTGATGTCCTCGCCTCGCTTCGCGTAGTCCTTGACCCGTATCTCGCGCAAGTCGTACGTCTGCTGAAAGTAGACCGGGTTCTGGTCGCCCTCGGCGCCCGTGGACCATACCGCGACGATCTTGTCGTCGAAAGAGTCCTCGATGTACCGGGAGGCGGCGCCCGGCGCGTCTGCGCTCACCTTGTCGAGCTGACCCACGGTGACGGCGTGCATCGCGTAGTTGTAGTAGACGGCGATCGGGTCGCCGTTGGTCGTCTCGAAGGTGACCACCGCCACCGTCTTGTCGGACACGCCCTCGTAGTTCGGGCCCTCCCACCAGCGACGCGTCTTCGGGTCGATGATGTTGCGGTTCACGTTGAGATACGAGACGCCCGTCCCGTAACCGATGCGCGCCGGCTGGAGTCGCTCCTTCGCGAGCTGGACGGCCTTGAAGATGTTCTCCTCGAAGGTCTTCGACGTGACTCGAGGGGCGCTGTGCGAGTGCGTGGCGGTCAGCAGCACGTTCGCCGCCGGTATCCTGAGCGTCGTCTCGATCCGCTGCGTCAGGCTCTTCCAGATGTCGTCCGACAGGCCGCCCGAGTCCACGGTGATCAACGCCGCGCTCGTCACGCCGTTGTCCACGACGATCGCGCGGGCGTTGAGCCTGTCATGGATGCCCTCGTAAGTCTTGGGCAACTCGCTCTCCTGCGGGGTCACATCCACTTTGGCGGCGCCCGCCTTCAGCGCGAGCGCCGTCTGTGCCGGCGCCGGGCCCGCGCCGATCACGCCGACCGTCACGACCGTCAGCAGGATGATTGAACGCCTTCTCATGTGTGGGCTCCTTCTCGGTAATGTGCAGCCGTGATCCCACCTACGGGGTGCCGGCCGCCGTGTATTCGCTGGAATCGAGCGTCACGAGACGTTCGCGGGCGGGATTGTAGATCCAGTTCAGCAACAGCCCGACGAACAAAAGGGCCGCGAACAGTGATGCGAGGACGAAGCCGTACCTGGGGTGCCCGAAGGCGTCGCTGACGGCGCCCATCGCCAGCGGCCCGAGGGCTGCGGCGGCGCAGGTGAAGAACAGGATCACCCCGGCGACGGCCCCGTGCTCGCTCTTGGGGAAGCAGCTGATGCCCTTCGAGTTCAACGTCGGGTAGATCATCGACATGAAGAGCCCGGAGAGCGGCAGCAGGCAGACGGCCGCAGACACTCCGCCGGCGATGCTGCCTGCGAAACAGATGAGGATCGCAAGGCTGAAGACAGCCATGACCGAGGTCCAGTTGAAGCGGGCGAGCACCCACGCGCCCAGGAATCGGCCGGCTGCGCGCAACACGAAGAAGATCGAGATGGCGTAGGCCGCCATGAACGCGAGGGACCCGGAGTAGCCGGCCATCAGCGTCGGCATCCACACGTAGACCGCGCACTCGACCGCCACGTAGAGGAAGATCCCCAGCGAGAAGCCCAAGGCGTAGGGACTTCTCATCATCCTCATGGTCCGCCTGAGGTCGACCGGCTCGTCCGCCGCCCGGGCGGTCCGGGGGTATTTCACCAGCAGGGCCGTCACGATCAACAGGACGCAAATCGTCGCCGCGATGACATAGAGCCATTTCCAGGACATGCCCGCCGCGAGCAGCCTGGCCACGAGCGCCGGCCCGATGACCGCGCCGACTGCAAAGAACCCTTCGACCGTGTTCATCGTGGCGGTGTGTTCGGCGGTCGATGTCGAGATGTCGCCGACCAGCGCCAGCGCACCCGTCTTGAAGATGCCGATCGCGGCCCCGGAGATGGTCAGCAGGGTGACGAAGAACGCGAATGAGTCACCGATCGCGAACAGGTATGAGTTGATGGCAAACAGCAGCAGCCCGAGGATGATGGTCTTCTTCCGGCCGAGCCTGTCGGCGAGAAAGCCCAGGAAGATCGCCCGCCAGGGCGATAGCGGTCATGTTGGCGTAGTGAAACGCCCCGGCCGCCGTCATGCTCAACTTGAACTGCTTGATGACCTCCGGGATGATCACGCCGACCGAGTCGGTGGTCATGGCGAACATCATGAACATCATGAAGGTCAGCCACTTGATGGCCGTCAGGTTGCGCTGTCCTGCCGCTGGGGTAATCATGGGCGCACCTCGTCGGACCGCTGGTCCGAAACGCCGGTTCTCGTCTGGCCTGGGGTGACCGTGTGCCGGGCCGTCCCGCCCGGGCTCGTGCAGGTGATTGACGAGCGCCGGGCCGGCAGATCCACGTCGAGCTGCGCCCAGTCCGCCCCGTGCCTCCACCGAATCGACAGACTGCCGTCGGACGGCGCCTGCACCTCGACGTCCCCGGCAAACGCCGGGTGGCTGTTCCGGAACCGGATCAACTCGATCTGGCGTTGCACGACCGGTCTCGCCAGCGCCGCCTCGATCTCCTCGCCGCGTATAGTAGTGCCGGTTGATGTCCCGCCCGACACCCGTGCGCGCCAGAAGCTCCATGTCGTTCGTCCCGGCCAGGAGCCCGACGTAATAGACCTGCGGAATCCCCGGGGCGAAGAACTGGAGGGCGCGGGCGATCAGGTACTCCTCGTCTCTCCGCCCGAGCGCATCGTAGAAGGTGCAGTTGACCTGATAGAGATCGAGGTTGCTGGCCGCTGCCCCGGTGGCCTGCCGGCTCTGATTGTTGCTGCGCTCGTGGATGGTCTCAACGAGACGGTCGATGTCGGCGGGAGGCAGGAGGCCGGGGGGGCCGGCCGCATCCGCGCCGACGTCGATCACCCCGATGCCGTCGTGCGTGTCGAGCACGGTCACCGCGTTGCGCGGGCTGATCGAAAGCCACCTGGCGAGCGGGCGGGGATCGCCCGTGTAGAGCGCGTGAAGGACGAGCGGCGGCAGCGCGAAATCGTAGACCCAGTCGACCTGGCGGGCGATCTCGATCTGCTTCAGGTAGTGGCTGTGAATCTCGACGAGCACCTCCATACCGAAGGCGCGCGCCCGGGAGGTCAGTTCGGCGATGAATCCGAATGTCTCGGGGATCATGAAACAGCTGGTCCCCGGCTTCTTGATGGCGTACCCCACGGCGTCGAGCCGGATCATCCGGATCCCCGCGGCCTGGAACTCGCGGAGGATCGACTCGAGGTAGGCATCTGACCGAGGGTCAGCGACGTCGATGTCGACTTGCTGCGGGTTGAATGTCGTCCACAGGATCCGCCTGTCGCCCGACAGGAGCGTCGTGGGGCTGAAAGGCAGCGTGGGGCGGGGGCGATAGATCCCGAGCAGGTCCGCTTCCGTGGCGCCCTTCGGGAACACCCGGTCGAAGGTGAGAAACATGCCCGCGTACGGCGAGCGGACGCCGTTCCTGGAGAAGTCGAGGAACTGCGGTGACCCGGCCGATATGTGATTGACGATCAGGTCGGCGACGAGCTCGACGGTGCCGCCCAGGGCGCGCACATCGTCCCATGTGCCAAGCTGCCCATCGACGCGCGTGTGATCGACCGGATCGAAGCCCGCGTCGGCCCCGTCGATCGGGTCGAAGAAGGGTAGCAGGTGCGCGCCGCCGAAGACGCCCGAGAGCGGGCCTTCCAGGACCGACTGAAGAGCGCGAAACCCGCCTTCAGAGAGCCGGTCGACATAGGTGATCAGCTGGACTTGGTTCTTCATCGCGCGATCTCATCCTGAACCCGGAACGCGTGAGACACCCTGTCTTCCCCCTTACTTCATGTTCTTCTTCCGGATGTCCCACTTGGGATCCTTACACAGCGCGCATTCGGCGCCTTCGAACATCCTGGCGGCTTGCGCGTCGCCGTTCAGCCGCCACTTGAGCCACGCGACACCGACGACGCCGAACGCTCCCCCGTTCTTCTCTCGGAACGTTCCGGCGTGAGGATCGTTGCCGGGGAGGGCAGTGCTCGCCCAAAACAGCGGCGCGGCCTCGTAGAGCGCGATATCGGCAACGGCTCCGCCATAGAGGATATCCCTCTCGCCACCGATGAAGTACACGATAGGAACTCGCAGCGTCTGCACCAGCACCGGGTTGACGGTCGGCACGGGGATTCCCCCCGCCCGCCCCGCCCGCGTCCTCCTTCTGGCGCTCCCGCCGCAGTGGGCGCCGCGGCGCGAGCAGCCGCGTCAGCAGCCGGATCGCCCGCCCGCGAGGCTCCTCCGCCTTGGCCGCGCCCGCGTCCTCCAGGCCCCGAGATGAATGACGCGCTGTTCCACATCACGATGGTATCGATACGAGGATCCTCGGAAATGGACAGGGACTGCGCCCCGCCGCACGACTGCCCCATGACCGCGACCTTGGAAGGGTCGATCCGCCCGGCATACTTGCTGCCCGAGCGGCCACTCTCTGCGGTCGCCCAGTCGATCGACGCCGACAGATCCTTCGGTGCGGTCTTTGGAAAGTTCGGACCGCTTCCTCCCCTGGGCTCGGGCGGCCCGCTGACGATCACGAGGAAGCCGTGCGAGGCCACCTCCGTGAAGAACGGACGGAACGCGGTCCCGTTGGCATCGCAGCCCGGACCGGAAAAGGCGACGATCGGAAGGCGCCGCCCACGCTGAAGCGCGGTCAGGTCAGCCGGACGGTAGACCGTGTGGTCGGGTAGTCCGGCGTCCTCCTCCATCACCACGGCGTACGGACCGCTCGGGCGCTCCCAATCTGGAGGCTGGGCAGGAGGAAGGGATGTCTGTGCCGAGAGCGTTGCGCAGGTCACCGCCAGCACGCAGATTGAGTAGGGTGGCAACCATCGGAGGTGAACCGCGGTGACTGTTGAACGTTGCATCGTCTCCTCCACCCGCGTTCCAGACCCGTGAGCCGGGTCCTTGGACCCGGCGTCTCGGCTGCGGTCAGCAGCCGTCTACCGGCATGCGGAGTTTCGCGCGTTCTGCGGATTGCCCTGCCCCTTGCAGCAGGCGGACTTCGGAGAGGCGCACAGCGGCCGGCTCCGCCCAGGCCATCCGCGTCCGGCGGCAATGACGGCGGTCTTCCCTGTCCTCGCGAAATGAAACGAAGCCGAGCCGATGAGACTGCGAGGGGCGGCCCGTCGTGGCCGCCCCTCAGAGAACCCGACAGATGCTCCAGCCTTCCTCAGTGCCCCGCTCTGGGCGCCCGGTTAGAACATGAATCGGATCTGAAACTGAACGGTGCGCAACGCCTGGGCTGCGGTCACCGCGCCGAACCCGGCAGTCCTCGGGGTCAGTCTAGCTGGATCGACCGAACCGTCCGGAAGGTACTGGCTGTTGCGCACCGTCTGATCGGTCGGGCTGTTGAACTGCACGGAAGTGACCCGCCCGCTGTACACCACCGTATTGAAGGCATTGAACGCGTCGACGCGGAACTGGAGACGGGTCTTCTTGGGGAGATTGAAGTTCCGCTGGAGCGACAGGTCGAAGGTATGGTCGTTGCAGCCGTCCATGTAGAACCGGCCTGACTCGAGCCCGACGCTCCCGGGTACTCGGGCCCGCGAACGACGCCGGGTTGAACTGCTGGTACTGGTTGCTGCCGCAGCCGCCGAGCGAGTTGGTGTTGCCGACGATCTTGATCGCCGCGGCGTAATCCGGCGATCCGGTCAGGTTCACGCTCGAACCGCCGCTCGCATAGCTGTACCCAATCGTGTACGGAGTGCCGGTGGTAAAGGTGAACACGCCGGCCAACAGCCAGTCGTTGAGCAAGGCGGCCATGACACGCGACCCGGCGCTGTTGCCGTACGGCAGATTGGGGAAGTCCCACACCCAGTTCGCTCTCACGAGGTGTTTCACGGTTCCCTGGTTCTGGTAGAGGTTGACGTAATCCTGCCAGTCGCTCCGCAGCGTGGCGGTGCCGTCCGCCGCGTGCTGATAGCGCGGCGCGAGGCCCGTCGTGCCATTGTCCGAGAGGGTCCACGTCCAGCTGACACCTGCCTGGAATCCCTTGGTCATTCGCCGCGTGAACGTCGTCTGCAGCGAGTGATACGTGCGCCAGTAGATGACATCCTGGTACTGCATGTTCGCGTAGCCTCGGTAGCCCCGCATGAGGTCGGACGTCACCGCGGTCGCCCCAGGCGTCGCACTCGCCGCGAGCGTCGGATCCTGGTTCGAGGCCAAGAAGGCTGAGCCGATGTCGACCGCATTCGGGTTGGCCACGCCGGTGTACGGGTTCAGCTGATTCCACGCATGCTGCCCCACATACGACACGTCGAGCGATGATGACGCCCAGGGCAGTGCCACCTGCGTGCCCACGACCCACTGGAGCGACGTGGGGAACCCGCTGTCCAACTTGTAGGAGAAGAACTGCGGCGCCGGGGTCGGTCCGGTCGTTCCGCTCGAAGAATCCTGCAGACGAACGCTCTTGAGCGTGACCCCGGTGGAGAACGGCGGGTCGGACACGAGGTTCTGCACGGTGTCGCTCTGCGGGCGGTCGTAGAAGACCCCGAGGCCGCCACGAATGATGACCTTCTGATCGCCGAACAGGTCGTACGCACCGCCAAACCGAGGGGCCACTGCGAGTGCCGGCCATTCATACCCGTACCTCAATCCCCCCGGCGCCCCCTGTTGGATCAGTCCCTGGGTCGGATTGCCGGTCCCCGGGATCACCGCCCCGATGTAGACCGCCGAACCGGCCCCGAGGAGTGCTCCCGTCCGCGGGTCCATCGCCTGACGCGTCGTCGGGCACGGATAGACACCGCCCGGACAGCCCGGCTTGTAGAGCAAGGGCGCATTGGCGAGCGACCACTGGTCGGGGTAGAAGTTGGCGGCGTGGGCGTACAGGTCGTACTGCGGCGACATGTGGACGAAACGCAGCCCGTAGTCAAACGTCAGGCGGTTGGTCACCTTCCAGTTGTCCTGGATGTACCACTCGGTGTTGGAGTAGACGTAGTCCCCTTCCACGAACTTCGACTGCTGGGTGTAGCTGGACAGGATACCGAGCGCGGCGTTCGCGTACCCGAACTGCGAGTCGTACACGTTGTTCGCGTCGTTGGAGAAGTTCATCTCGCTCTTGAAGGGCATCGCTCCCATCGCGATGTTGATGTTCTGCGCCTTGAAGCTGTGGGTATAGTAGAACCCACCCTTGAACGCGTGCCGCCCTTTCACCTTGGTCAGGTTGAGGGCGATGTCATACGTCGAGTTCGTGTTGAGGGCGTTGGGATAGTTGAGGTTCGGGAGGCAGGGCGCGCTGACGGCATTGTTGTTGGTGGTAGGGCACCCGATGCGGGTGCCCCACGCGAAGTTCGGCGGCAGGTAGATCGTCCCGTCCTTGTACCAGGGCACGCTGTAGCTATTGAGCGTTTGCGCAGCGAAGTAGCCCTGATCGACCTGACGGGCGGCGGGATAGAGCAACGGGAGGGCGTTCAGGCCCGTGTTGTTGACATTCGTGGCGTCGTTCACCAACATGCCCGTCAGGTAGTTCCTCGCCCGGCCGTAGGTGCCCTCCAGGAACGTCGTCGAGTTGATCGACCAGGCGCCGCTGAACGCGTAGGTCGAGATCCACTCCGTGCCGGGCACGCGTACGATCGAGTCGTTGTAACCCGGCAACGTGCCCGGCGTGATGTTGGTGCCGCTGTTCTGACCGTTGAACTTGCCCGTCAGCCGCAGGGTCGATATCGGCTGGTAGTCAACGCGGAGCGAGGGTTGATACGACTGCGTCTTGTACCTCGGTTGGGTCGCCTCGTAGTTGTAGTTCTCGCCGACCACCTGGGTGTGGTTGGGAACGGGCCACAAGTTGTTCAGGATCGCCATTCCAGGGGCGTAGAGACTGCTGGCAGGAATCCTCCCGACCACGCCGCCATCCTGGAAACACCCCGCGGTATTCGACGCGCTGCACGGCAGGCCCTTGGTGTAGTCGCGAATATACGGGTAGAGGTTGCCGGTGTTGTCCCGCGTCTGCGAGAAGTCGCCCTTCCTCTCCAACTCCGTCGGCACCCGGAATCGCGTGATGGCGCCTCCGGCAGTGCGGGGACGGAACTCCTGCGCGAAGAAGAAGAACAGCTTGTTGTTGCGGCCCGGTTTGCCGACCGGCCCGCCGATCATGAACCCCCAGTCGTCCTGTTTCGAAACCGGCTTCGGATCGCCGTTCTTCTGGTTCACCCAGCTGTTGGTGTCCCAGCTCGAATTGCGCTTGTATTCGTACACCGAGCCACGGAACTGATTCGTGCCGCCCTTGGTGACGGTCGTGATCTGCAGACCACTCGAGCGTCCGTACTCCGCCTGGTAGTTCGAGGTGAGCACCTTGACTTCGGCAATCGCCTCGACGTTCAGTTGGAGCATCTGGCTGTTGTTGCCGGTGTCCATGACGGAGATACCATCCATCACGATGTTCGTGTTGCCGCCTCCCCCGAGCCGGGAGGTCCCCGTGACGCCCGGCGCGAGCGACGCGAGGTTGGCGAAATTGCGATTCGCCGCCCCGCCCGACCCGAGGGGCAGGTTCTCCACCTGGTTCGTGGTAGTGGCATACGACCGCTCGCCGCTGCTCGCCTGTACCAGGGGGGTGACGCCGACGACGTTGACCACTTCCGCCGTCCCGCCGATCTCGAGGACGAGCGATCCGAGCGCCACCCGGTCGCCGCCGCTCACCGTCACGTCCTTTCGCGAGAGCGTCTTGAAGGACGGCAGCGTCACCTCGATCGTGTAGGTGTCCGCGGCGACCGCGGGGATGACGAAGTCGCCGGTGGCACTCGTCACGATGGGCGGAATCTTGGTGCCTTTCGTCTGGCTTGTCAGCACCACCGTCGCGCCTGGCAGGACGCCGCCCTGAGAGTCCTTGACCGTCCCGAAGACCGTGCCCGTGGTGATCTGCGCCGAGGCTAGTCGATCGCACCACATACTGACGAGGAACACGCCGAACACCAGCAGAGCCGCCCTGGCCTTCATACGCCCTCCTTCAGTCGCGCCCGCCACACGAGTCGGCGGCGAGGCGCGATAGGTTGTAAAGCCGAGACAAGTCAACGAGAGGGGCTCGCGTTTCGAATTGGCGAGGGAAATATAACCGCTACCTGTATGTGCAAGTCAAGAGAATAATAAGACCAGATACTCGATACGCTATTGCATCAGGTCAGCCATATTTGTATTGTCTTTTTGAACGAGCTCCTAGTTTCAGACCTGAGGCGTCTATGACTGACGTGACCCGGCGTGAGTTCAATTCGGTGATCTCCGCGATGCCCTTTGGATGGGGAGCGCTGCAGGCGCCGCCCGCCGCCGCTCAGGCCGCCGCAATGGAGGCCTTGCGGTCCGCAATCCCAGTGGCGGAGGCCGACCCGGACAGGCCCGTCTATCACTTCCGGCCGCCGGCCAACTGGAACAACGACCCGAACGGGACGATCTTCTACAACGGCTGGCACCACCTGTTCTATCAGCTCAACCCCGCGTCGCCTCGCGGGGGCAATCAGCACTGGGGCCACGCACGCAGTCGCGACCTGGTGAACTGGGAGCATCTTCCGATTGCCCTCTGGCCGCTGACGGACCGTGGTGAGCGCGCCATCTTCTCCGGCGGCGCCACGCTCTGCCCTGACGGTCGGCCGCGGCTGTTCTACACGAGCATCGGGCACCCGTCGCCGGAACAGTGGATCGCGGTTCCGGAAGACGAGGAGCTGGAGCGGTGGGCGCGTCCGGCGCTGAACCCGGTGCTGGCGATCGGCGCTCACGGCTCGCTCGCCGTTTCGCAGTGGCGCGACCCGTTCCTCTTCAAGGAGGGGCGACAGATCTACATGGTCTGCGGAGGGAACATCAATGCCGGGCGCGGCGGGGGCGGCTGCGTCCTCTTGTACAGGGCCTCGAACCCTGACCTGACCCGCTGGGACTTTGTCGGCGTCGTGTATCGCTATCGCGATCTTCAGATCTACAACGTGGAGTGTCCCAACCTTTTCCGACTGGGCCGGAAGTGGGTACTGCTGATGTCGCCGCAGCAGCCCTGCGAGTACTTCGTTGGCGAGCTTGACCTCGCAAAGCCCCAATTCATCCCCGAAACCCACGGCGTGCTCGACGCCGGGAACGCCTACGCCAGCAACATCTCCGTGGACGACCGCGGGCGCACGATTCTCTGGCTGTGGGGACGCACGAACACCGCGCCGGAGAAGGGGTGGAACGGAGTGATGGTGCTGCCGCGCATTCTGTCGATTGACGCCGACGGCTTCCTGCGCCAGCAGCCGGCTCCCGAATTCGAGGCGCTTCGCGGCGCTGCCGTGACACGACCGGCCTTCGACGTTCCGCCGGGGGCGCCACTCCGGCTCGATAGCGTCTCCGGCGATTGTCTGGAACTCGCTGCGGACGTGCTGCCCGGCACCGCCTCGGAAATCGGGTTCGACGTGCGGTGCAACAGCGATGGGAGGCCCGGGCTTTCGGTGCGAATCGTGCGGCCTGGCACGCTCGTCGTCGGCACCGCCAGGACGGCCATCAGCCGTGGGCTCGCTCGGTACCGTCTGCGGATCTTTCTCGACAAGCGGGTGATCGAGGTGTACGTGAACGACGGCGAGGCCGCGATCTACAGCACGGTCGACGCCGCGACCTCCGATACCGCCGCCGCAGCGGTCTCGCAGCAGGCCGCCGGGCGCGCGCGATCCGGCGGGAGCCCCCCGGGTGGGGCCGCGCCGACCGGGCCGCGCATCGAAGGGCTGACTGTCTGGCCCCTGAAGCCCGCGCGGTTCGGCCTCGACCGCTTCAGATTGTAGACGGACGGCCGATGACCCTAGATGTGGCTTGACAGCATTGCTCATCCTGTCTATGCTGACCGGCGAATTCTGACGTGTGAATTCAGGCTCAACGGGCAGACAGGAAAGGGAGGCTCCTAATGAAGATGCTGCTGCGTGGCCGCCCGGCGGATGCGCTATCTGGCCGAACCTTCCCGGTGCTCAACCCGGCGACCGGGGAAGTCATCGACACGGTGCCGCAGGCAGGCCCCGAGGACGTTCGTGAAGCGATCGAGGTCGCCATCGGCGGCAGGCCCCTCATGGCTCGGCTTCCGGCTCATCGCCGGAGCGCCATCCTCAAGGGGACGGCGGATCTCATCGGGGAGCACTTCGACGAACTGGTCGATCTGCTCACGCGGGAGAACGGCAAGACCGTCCGTCAGTGCCGCGCCGAGATGACGACCACCCAGCGGCTCTTCGTGGATTTCGCCGAGGAGGCCAAGCGTATCAAGGGCGAGGTGCTCCCGATGGACGGCGTCCCGGGCCTCGAGCACATGCTCGCGTACACCGTGCGGCAGCCGGTGGGCATCGTCGTCGGGATCATCCCGTTCAACTACCCCGCTGAGCTCTTCGCGCACAAGGTCCCCGGCGCCATCGCCGCCGGCGCGAGCGTGATCGTCAAACTGCCGGAACTCTGTCCCCTCACCGTGCTCCGGATCGGGGAGTTGATGTTCCAGGCGGGGCTCCCCGGCGAAGGCATGCAGATGATCACCGGGTTCCCCGCCGACCTGGGCGATGCGCTGCTGACGCATCCCGATATCCGGATGATCAGCTTCACCGGAAGCGTCCCCGCGGCGAAGGTGATCGCGGGAAAGGCCGCGGACACCCTGAAGCGGCTGGCCTTCGAACTCGGGGGGACCGACGCGATGATCGTGCTGGCGGACGCGGATCTCGAGGCCGCCGTCGATGCCGTGGTGCAGGGTCGCCTGACGAACGGGGCGGGCCAGATCTGCTGCGCGGTGAAACGCGTCCTTGTTCAGGACTCGGTCTACGACGTGTTCCTGGATCGGTTGCTCCAACGGTGTCACGGCATCAAGATGGGGGACCCGCTTTCAGAAGAGACGGAGCTTGGCCCGCTGATTACCCCCCAGGCGGCGGCGAAGGTGGACGCGCAGGTGAAGGAGTCGGTCGCAATGGGTGCCCGTTGCCTCGCCGGCGGGGCTCGCGTCGGGTACTCGTTCTTCCAGCCGACCGTGCTCGTCGACGTCACGCCGGACATGCCCGTCATGAAGGACGAGGTATTCGGCCCGGTCGCGCCCATCTGTACCTTCACGGACGTGGAGGAGGCGATCAGCGATGGCGAATGGTTCGCCATACGGTCTGCAGTCGAGCGTCTTCTCGACCAACATCAGCAGCGCGCTGAGGATCGCGCACCGGCTCGAGGTTGGCGGCGTGGTGATTAACGGGAGCGGCGCGTTTCGACCTGGCAACGTGCCTTTCGGCGGCGCCAAACAGAGCGGCATCGGCCGGGAGAGCATCGTTGAAACCGTCCGCGAAATGACGGAAGAGAAGACCATCGTGATCAATCAGGCGCTGTGAGCCACCGATAGGAGCCCGGACATGCTGATCTTTGCCGCATGCCTTGCCATCTTCGTCTACGGCATGGTGGCGTCGATGCTGGGGACGATCAACCCTGGACTCGCCGCCAAGTTCCAGTTGACGAATGCTCAGACCGGATATATCGCGCTCGCACAGGGCATCGGGTTGGTCATCGCGTCGGTGTCCGTGGGACCGCTCCTCGACCGCAAGGGGAAGAAGATCGGACTGCTGCTCGGACTCGGGTTCGTGACGCTCTCGCTCGTCGCGCTCGCCAACGCGGGGAGTCTCGAGGTCATCCTCGGGGCGATGGTCGTCCTTGGGATGGGCGGCGGCATCATCATAACCGGGGCGAACGCGCTCGGCAGCGACGTCAGCGAATCGAGACGCGCGTCGGTGCTGAACTTCCTGAACGTGTTCGTCGGCCTCGGCGGGTTCGCGACGCCGTTCATCGCGGGCAACCTGCTCGCGGGTGACGCCGTGCGCGTGGCGTACACCGCCGCTGCGCTCACCGGGGCCACTTTTGTCGTGCACCTGTTCCTTCGCATCGCGGCTCCCGTGCCCCGGGCGGCCGGGCAGAAAGCGAGCGCGGTGTTCGGGGTTCCGATCCTGTACCTCCTGGCCAGCGCGACCTTTCTGTACACCGCGTGTGAGTTCGGCATCTGGAACTGGCTCGTGAAGTACCTCATCGTTCGGGGCCTCCCTTCTACGACGGCCTTCAACATCCTGTCGCTCGGCTTCGCGCTCGGCCTGCTCCTCGGCCGCGTCATCGTCGCCCCGGTCCTCATGAAGATCCCGCCGCTCACGGTCACCATCGCGGCTTCCACGCTGATGACGCTGACGACGTTTGCGATCCTCCACGCAACGGCTCCGACGCTCGTCGGCGCGCTCGTCTTCCTTGCGGGCATCGCCATGGCTCCCGTGTTCCCGACCACGGTGGCCGTCGTCGGGGACATCTTCAAGGAACGCAGCGGCACGGCGATCGGATTCACGATCACCTGCGGGTTTTCGGGGCTGGTCGTGAGTTCGCCGCTCATCGGCTGGCTTGCGGGTCCCGACCCGTCCGGCCTCGGTCGCGGGCTGCTGGTACTGCCGGTCTTTTCGGCGGCGCTCGTCGTCGTGAATCTCGTGCTTCGATCGAAACGTCGCGCGATGCTCGAAGCGCAAAGTCCTTCTGCATGACCGGGAGAGGAGAACATATGGATCGACGGACCTTCCTGCAGGCGACGGTCGGTGCGGCGGCGGCCGCCGCTGGACCGATGGTCGCGGCCAAATCGCAGCGTACCGGGCCCATCGGGGCGAACGACCGCATTCGCCTGGGCGTCATCGGGTGCGGCGGACGATCCGGACAGGTGCTGACGTCGTTCGCGCTGGTTCCCAACAACGTGTTCGTGGCGGCCAGTGACGTCTTCAAGGAACGGCTGGACGCCATGGTCGAGCGCCTGAGCAAACAGAACGGCGAGAAGGTCGACAGCTACGGCGACTATCGGCGCCTGCTCGACCGCAAGGACATCGATGCGCTCCTCGTCGGCACTCCCGACCACTGGCATCCGCAGATGGTGATCGACGCCTGCGCGGCGGGCAAAGACGTGTACTGCGAGAAACCCGTCGGCAACTCCATCGAGCCCGCGGTCAAGATGGTGCAGGCCGTCCGCAAGGCCAACCGCGTCGTCCAGGTCGGTACTCAACAGCGAAGCTGGGCGCACTTCCAGGAGGCTGCCAAGCTTGTCGATCAGCTCGGTGGCGTGACGCACGTCGTCCTGCAGTTCGGTGGCGGCGGCAGCCCCACGACAGACCCCGTCGTCCCGGTGCCGGAGGGGCTCGACTGGGACGGTTTCCAGGGACCGGCTCCGCGGAAGCCGTACAAGACCAGCCGGCAGAGGAACTGGCGCTACTACAACGACTACGGTGGCGGCCTTGTCACCGACTGGGGCGTACACCTCGTGGACGTCGTGCAGTGGTACATGGGCGTTGACGGCAAGGCGCCGAATTTCACGACCGCCGTGGCGCAGTACATCAACGTCCAGAACCCCGACCCGGAGCGGCCCCAGAACGCCTACATGATTACCTGGCAGTACGACAAGTTCCTGATGTCGTGGGGCAACATGGTCATGGGGAACCCGGACTTCCCGTTCCATGGCAACGTGTTCTTCGGTCCACGCGGGTCGCTCCTGGTAAATCGGACCGGCTACATGTTCCGACCACCAGAGGGGCGCGGGGGTGGCGCCCGGGCGCGCGCGGGGGCCGCGGGACCCGGAGGAGATCAAGGCCGTGGTGGCCGCGCTGGCGGACCTCCCGCCGGGGCCACCCCGCAGCCGCCGCCGCCGCCGCCGGTGGAGGCGAAGACCGTTCCCGTGGGCCAGGAGATGGAGACCATCGTCGTTGCCACAAGCGCACACGCTGCGAACTTCCTGGACTGCGTGCGTTCGCGCAAGAAGCCGGTCTGCGATATCGAAGTGGGCTTCTACTCGACATTGCCGTGCCTGTTAGGCCTGCTCGCAATCCGGGAGCGACGGCCTTTCACGTGGGATGCCGTGAACATGAAGGCGAAGCCGGCCTGAGGCGCGAGCGTGCCCGCCGGGTCGGGAGTGCGTCCGGAGGGGGGCCTCGACGCGGGTCGCGCCCTCCGGCGCCACTGCTGTTACCGTTGGTTCTCACGTGATTGGTCCGTCGCCCGTCAGGTCAGGCCCTCGGCCCTCCCGGCAGTCTCCTCACTGCTGCCAGGTGGAAAGGCGATTGGATCTGACGGGTGACGGTCCGATCACGTGAGAAGAGGGAAGAAGGATGACGCGTGGAATCGGCATGCGATATGATCAGACCGTGAAACGTGCTCCCGGCAGTGTGGCGAAGTACCGTCAGATCTATGACAGCTTGAAGGAGGCGATCGCCTCCGGCCAGTACCATGCCGGCCAGCGGCTGCCGAGCGAGTCCGAACTGGTCAAGGTGACCTCGGCTTCGCGAGTCACAGTGAATCGTGCCCTTCGCGAGCTGCAGCTCGAGGGCCTGATCGAGCGGCGCGCTGGTTCCGGCAGCTACGTTCGCGCGTCGGTCACCTCCGGGTACACGTTCGGCCTGTTGATTCCGGAGCTGGGCCTCACCGAGATCTTCGAGCCGATTTGCCGCGGCATGGCCGAGATCCAGCTGGAAGAGCATCACGTGCTCTTCTGGGGCAAATCGCCGGGGGACTCGTCGTCGCTCGAAAACGACGCCAAGGACCTGTGCCAGCAGTGGATTGCCAAGAAGGTGTCTGGGGTCTTCTTCGCGCCGCTCGAGTTGACCAGCCACGCCGACGAGTCGAACCGACGCATGATGGGGTTCCTCGAGCGGGCTGGCATTCCGGTCGTCCTGATCGACCGCGACCTGGTGCCCTTCCCCCAGCGCAGCTGTCACGACCTGATCGGCATCGACAACCGGCGCGCCGCGTACGTCCTGACGAGCCACTTGATCGAAGTGGGATGCCGGCGTCTGGCGTTCGTGGCAAGGCATCGGTCGGCGCCGAATTGCGTCGGGCGCGGAGTTGGGTTCCGGGAAGCCGTGCTGGACGCCGGTCTCGAGTTCCAGCCGGAGTTCATCCGGCTCTCGGTGAATCCGGAAGACCGAGACGAAATCGCTGATCTCCTGCAGGTATGCCGGCCCGACGGGATCGTTTGCGCGAACGACTACACGGCTGCGCAGCTGATGCGCACGCTTGAATCTCTTTCGATCAAGGTCCCGGATCAGATCCGGCTCGCGGCCTTCGACGATGTGAAGTACGCGAGCCTGCTGCCCGTCGCGTTGACGACGATCCACCAGCCGTGCAGCGAGATTGGCGCGGCCGCGGTCCGGGCGATGATCGAACGGGTTCGGAATCCGGGGCAGCCTGCGCGGGACATCCTGCTCGACTTCAGGCTCGTCGTGCGTGAATCGTCCGGCGTCGCCAGCACGGCGCTCGCGCACGCCGACGTCTGATCGGCGCGTCCGCTGCGCCGCCCACCGGCGTTCCCCCGTGGGATTGCAGGGCTTTACTTCTTCTGGTCCGCGCCACCCGATCGCACCCACGCGAAGTAGGCGTCGAGTTCTTTCAGCCCGTCCTCCTTCTCCACGGGCCCATGTGCGCCGTGCGCGCGAAGTACATCATCTGCGGTCTGGCCTCGCTGAACGGCTGCCATGCCGGCAGGCCGGGCCCGTTCGGGTCGCCGCGCTTGGCGAAGTTGGTCCAGTAGTTGACGATGGTCTCCGAAAGCGCCTGATCGTCCGGAGTTCGCTCGTTTGCCCGCAGGTCCAGGTGCTGGAAAACAAAAGGACACTCCGCGGCATGCGGCGCGCCCCAGCCGTAGCGGGGCGAGTCGGGGGGGTAGTCCGGGTGCTGATCGAAGTAGTAGAGGAAGGCTTTCGACTTGCCGGTCTTCGTCTGCAGGCGGACCCAGGCCCACGTTGCCCATCCGAACGAGACGTCCCGCGAGAGGTCGCGTGCGGTCTTTGCGACCTTTCCTTCTCCCGACGGATAGAGCGCCAGCAACTTCTCGGCAAACGGGCCGTACCGCTGCCGCACGCCGGCGACGTAGGAATCGACACTCTGGGGGGCGCCGATCGTGGCGCCCTCGTCGGAGTTGTAGCCGACCAGGATCGGGGTGTCGTTGTAGCGTCCGGCTTCGTAGCTCCTGTACTGGTCGCCCGCAATCAGGTAGCCGTCGACGACGGGCGACGTGACCGCGCGCGGGCCGGCCGGGGGCGTCGCGCCGCGCGATGGAGGAGGCGGCGTCACCTCGCCGCGTCCCGGGGTTGCCTCGCCGCGTGCCGGAGTCGCCCCGCGCGGAGCCGGTGTCGCCGCCGCGAGCAGCTTCTCGGCCGGAATCCGGCGCAGGTCCGTGACGGTGGGCGCGCCGAGCGACGCGGCCCACGCCTCGCCGGTGCGCTCGGCATCAGCGAGCAGCCGCCCCGACATGGGGCCTTCCGCGCCCCTCACCGCCGGCGCGAAGAACCCCCCGCTCTGGCAGATGACGCCGTGGAACAGGCCCTTGGCCAGCGGCGATCCGGCGAGGATGCTGACCGCCGCGCCGCCGGCCGACTCGCCGAAGATGGTCACCTTCTTCGGATCGCCCCCGAAGCCGGCGATGTTCCGCTGCACCCACTGCAGGCCCGCAATCTGGTCGAGCACACCGTAGTTGCCCGACACGTGCTGCTGGCTCTCGGCGGTCAGCCCCGGGTGCGTCAAGAACCCGAATACCCCGAGGCGATATCCGACGGTGACCACGACGACGCCCTTCTTTGCCAGCTGCTCGCCGTGGTACAGGCGCTCTAGCGTTGCGCCAGCCGTGAATCCGCCGCCGTGGATCCAGTACATCACCGGCAACCGGTCGGTGGGGCCCTTGGCCGGCGTCCAGACGTTCAGGTAGAGGCAGTCCTCGCTTTGCTTGATGGGCTGGTTCTCGAGCGCCCGATTCGACTGGATGCACGGAGCCCCGTACTGGTCCGCGACGCGTACCCCCTGCCACTTCGCGGCAGGTTGGGGCGGCTTCCATCGAAGATCGCCCACCGGCGGAGCGGCGTACGGGATACCTCGGTACACGGACAGTCCGTCTTCCACGGTGCCCTGGAGCATTCCGTCCTCGGTCTTCACGGCAGGGGCGGCGGCCATCCTTGCGAGCAGACCTGTACCGGCAGCGCCTGCTCCCACGAGCAGTGTTAAGACGACAATCCAGACCGCTTTGGCAGGGAACGGATGAAGGCCGCGACCGAGCATGATCCCTCCTTCTGCTGCAATGGGCCAGAGAACCGAAATCGAGGCGTCACCAAACCGTTGGCATCTCGGGCGCGATGTCGGCGCTCGCGTCGAGTGCACTGG
Source organism: uncultured Acidobacteriota bacterium (assembly GCA_963784455.1). Lineage (GTDB taxonomy): Bacteria > Acidobacteriota > Vicinamibacteria > Vicinamibacterales > Fen-181 > FEN-299. The sequence continues at coordinate 334,739 of CAWARN010000009.1, forward strand.
CGAGGAGGCCGACGGCGATGGCACCCATGGGTCCGGCCGGATCTCCGAGCTCTGGCGGTCGGATCATCTCCGAGAGGGTGCCCACATCGATCTCAGGGTAGCTACCCGCCGAGAAGCCCCAGGACCAGCGCGGGCGCGCGCTCGATCAGCCACGGGGCGCCCATCCCCACTCCCCCGCCGATCAGGATCTTGTTGGGGGACAGACTGTGGATGAGCACCGCGAGAAACTGCGCGAGATTCGTGAGCGACGACGTCCCAGCGCGCGTCGGACGCTGGAACGGTCGCGGCGTCCACCCCGAACCGCGCGTGCAGCGCGGGCCCCGAGAGCAGGCCCTCGACGCAGTCGCGGTGGAAGGGGCAATGGCCCGCGAAGGTGTCGCCCGGCGCCCGGCGCAGGAGCAGGTGGCCGAGCTCGGGATGGAGGCGGCCGTGAACGGGCTGTCCGCCGATGAGCACGCCGCCGCCGACGCCGGTTCCGATGGTGAGGTAGACCAGGCTGTCGGCGCCCTGGCCGCGCCCCCACCGGTACTCCGCCAGCGCCGCCGCGTTGACGTCGGTCTCGATGGCGATCGGACAGGCGAAGTGCGGTCGGAGCCGCGGCAGCACCGCCGCGCGGGTCCAGCCTGGCTTTGGCGTCGTCCGGATGTAGCCGTGATCCTCGGCGTCCTGGTCCAGCGTCACAGGGCCGAAGCTCGCGATCCCCAGCGCATCGAACGGACGGTCGTCCCACCAGCGCTGCAGCCGCGGCAGGAGATCGGCAAACGTCGAGTCTGGGTCGCGCGTGGGGACCCGCAATTCGTCGAGGGCGGCGCCGTCCTGCCACAGGAGGGCGATGACCTTGGTGCCGCCCAGTTCGACCCCGGCGATCCGCCCTGTGTCGCTCATCGCCACCTCACGCGCGTTCCAGCGAGTGCGCGACGCTCTCGAGCGATCGGCCGCGCGTCTCGACCATCAGGAACAGGACGAACAGCAACTGCAGCACCATCATGCCGAAGAACAACAGGAAGATGACGGCGGGAGCCAGCGAGGCCAGGAGCAGCGGCATGACGAGGGTCAGCGCCGCCGCCATCACCCAGTGGGTGGCGCTGCCCAGCGCCTGCCCGCGCGCGCGTGCCGCGTTCGGGAAGATCTCGCTGATGTACACCCAGATCACCGTCCCCTGCCCGATGGCATGCGCGGCGATGAACAGGAAGATGAAACCCGGCACCAGGGCGTAGTGCCGGCTGGCGAAGCCCCACGCGACCATCCCCAGCGACGCAAGATAGCCGATCGAGCCGATGAGCATCAGCGCGCGCCGGCCCATGCGATCGATCAGGAGCACGCCGAGCATCGTGAAGACGAGGTTCGTCACGCCGATCCCGACACTCGCCAGGAGCGCGCCGCTCGCGCCGATGCCGGCCATCTCGAAGATGCGCGGCGCGAAGTAGATGATGGCGTTGATCCCCGACAACTGATTGAACAGCGCGATCAGGAACGCGAGCGCGATCGGTCGGACGAAGCGGCCCGAGTAGAACTCGCGCAACGTGACGCGGGGCTGCTCCTCACTGACGGCCGCGAGGACCGCGTCGGCGTTCGCCCCGTCGGATTGCGCGAGAATGGCCCGCGCCTCCTCAATCCGTCCTCGACGGCTCGCCAGCCAGCGCGGGCTTTCGGGGATCACGAAGGCGGCGCCCAAGTAGAGCACCGCCGGGATGACCTGCACACCCAGCATCAGCCGCCAGTCGTTGGGGCCGAGGCCGCCGAGCAGCCAGTTCGACACGAAGGCGCACAGAATCCCGGCCACGATGTTGAACTGGAACATCGCGACCAGGCGGCCGCGCTTGTCGGGCGGGGCGATCTCGCTGATGTAGACGGGCGTCGTGACCGACGAGGCGCCGACGCCCAGGCCGGTGAGAAAGCGGAACGCCATGAACGACAGCGGGCCCCACGCGAACGCGGACCCGAGCGCCGAGACCGCGTAGAGGACGCCGATGCCAATCAGCGTCGGCCGCCGGCCGAAGCGATCGGACGGGATGGATCCGGCCAGCGCGCCGAGCACCGTGCCCCAGAGGGCGGACGAAATCGCGAGGCCGTGCAGCGCATCGCTCATCGACCACACACGCTGCACCGCCTGCTCGGCGCCTGAAATGACGGCCGTGTCGAAGCCGAACAGGAAGCCGGCCAGCGCGGCGGTGATCGACCACAGCCAGACGATGTTCTTGCGCGCCATTGTGTACGCCCTCGCTCCTCCGACGACCCTATTTCCGAGGCCAGGCTTTGTAGGCGGGATCGCTGATCCGCCACAAGTCGTGCATCATCGACGTCTGGTGGTACGAGCCCCACTCCGGGCCGTCGACCGACCCCTTGTAGAACGCCTTCTCGCCTTGCGCTTCCCGTGGCTGCCCCGGCACGTACGCCGCGAACCAGCCACCGTACTCGGTATCGAAGTACTCCTTCTTCACGAAGTCGAGCGTCTTGTGGAAGTAGGGCCACAGGTCGCTGCGGCCGTGCAGGATCGCGTAGTTGGCAGTCGCCTTGATCACTTCGCACTGCGGCCACCACAGCATCTGCGAGGGTTGTCCGCTGGCGTTCACGCCGCCCAGGCCCCCCACCGCGTCGTTGTAGCTCTTGAGGCCGAGATCGAGACTGCGGCTCCCCAGCTGAATGAACTTCGGGTCGGCGCCGAGTTCGACGGCGTGGCTGAGCAGCGACGCCCACTCGAACAGATGGCCCGGGTTGCCGCTCGGGTTTCCCACGCCCTTCCAGTTCTCGTCGTAGCCCTCGGGGAGGTATCCGATGTCGTAGTTGTAGAGCCGCTCGATGGCCTTCAGCTCCGATGCGATCTCGTACCAGACCTCTTCGGACTTCGTGGCCTCATAGAGGCCCATCAGGGCTTCGAACATGTGCAGGTTGATGCCGTGGCGGCGCACGGCGGCTCCTGCCCCCGGCCCTCCGGGCGCCGCGGCGGTCCCTTGGCCGCCGCGCGCCCCCGGCGCGGCACCGGCTGCAGCACCCCGTGCAGCGGCGGCGCCTCCTGCAGCGCCACCGGGCGCGCCGGCCCGGGCACCCCCGAACTGACTTGCGCCCGGCTTCATGAAATCGCGAGCATAGCTACCGGATCCGATGAACGGCCCGTCACGCATCTTGTCCCGGATCTCGCGGAACAGCACCATCGCCGCATCGGTGTACTTCTTGTTGCCCGTGACGCGACCGGCATGGGCCAGCGAGTAGAGCGCGAAGCTGCTGAAGCCCGTCTTGTTGTCGTTGATGACCTTCAGCTCCGGCGTGACGCGATCGTAGTAGCCGCCGTATTCTTCGTCCCTCATCTTCAGAAGAAAGTCCATGCCCCGAGTCAGACCGTCCAGGTGGGCCTTGTCCCTCGCGAGCTCGTACGCGATGGCCATCGTATAGAGCTGGCGGCCTTGACCGTTGATGCTCGCTTCGCGCTGCGTGCCCCAGGGCTTCCACTGCCGGTCGAGATTCTCCTGAATGAACCCATTGGGCTCGATCGAGTTCTTCAGCCAGTAGTCCAACAGACCGTCGACGAGCGCGGTCTTCACCCACGCACGATCCACATGCTTCTGAATCTCGGCCTGAGGCGCTCGCGTCATCGGCGTCAGCTTCGACGGCGGAACCTGCGGGGCGGCCGACCAGGCCATCCCGATCGCGCCGGCTGCGGCGACGAGTGCAACAAGACAGGCGAGACAGACGGCCATCCTCGGCAACGATGTGTTGTGCGCCATAGCTCTGTCTCCTGCGAATGCGCGGCCGCGCCGCGCGGTTACTGCCCCCCGGACGTCAACGGGACCGCCTGCGGAAGCTCGACCTCGACGCGTCGGACCCAGACGTTCCGATACCGCACGGCGTTCCCCGGGATAGCGCTCGGGTGCCCAGATAACGTGATCGGCTGATCAGCGCCCGGCGGAATCGCCGCACCACGGCCGGCGCCGGCGCCCGGGGGCGCCGCCTGCCCGCCCCGCGCGCCACCCGCGGCGCCCGCCGGCGCGGCACCGGCTCGCGCGCCTCCCCCGCGAGCGGCCGGCTGCATTTCGCGATTGTTGTGGACCATGACGCCGTTCAGAAACACCGTGATGAAGGCGTTTCGAATCAGCTTGTCGCCTTCGTACCTCGCCGCCATGAAGGCGATGTCGAGCGTCTGCCACTGTCCGGGCGGGCGGGACGGGTTCGCCAGCGGCGGCCACTGATTGTAGATCGCGGCGACATAGCCGTCCGCATACGTCGGATTATTGTAGTTGTCGAGGATCTGAATCTCGCGCCCGCCGACCATCACACCGCTGTTGCCGCGGTATTGCGAGGTCCCGAGGGGAACGGCGGGTGAGGCGAACTCAACGTGCAGCTGGAAGTCCTTGAACCGCTCCTTCGACGTCAGACTGCCGGCCCCCGGCGTCAGCTCCACGTACCCGTTCTCCACCTTCCATGTGGTTGGCTGGGGCGCCGCGGCAGGAGCCGCGCCGGGTTGGCCCCCGACAGCGCCACGTCCACCGCCCCCGACGGTCCAGTGCGAGAGATCTGTCCCATCGAAGAGAACGATGGCGTCCGACGGCGGGTCGCCCGCATGTCTCGCTGGTGTCACCGTCACCGGCTTGGGGCGACTCAGGTCGCGGATGCGCCACGGCTGGCCGGAAATGAACGCCTGGTCGGTCTCACCGAGCCCGTTGTTGGGTAGAACGGGCATCGGCGGCACCTGAAACTGGATCGACGGACCCGGTACTCGTTCTCCACCGGGGGGCTGCTGTCCGGCTGCCTGGACAGGTGGCGCTGGGGCGGCTGGTTTGGTGCCCGCGCCCTGCTGGCCCACTCCGACCACCGCCGAGACGGCAAAGACGACGCCGAGTGTCCCGAGGAAGATCCACGTTCTCCTCATCATCACGTCCTCCGGAAATGCAGCGCGGAGTGGTAAGTTGCAGTCATCACGTCAGTAGCCAGGCAGCACCAATTCAAGTTGCAGCCGACAACATATATAGGTCAGTACTATTTGTCAACTCAGGCGTCAACACAGCTTTGGGACTTTGAGATGGCGCCAGCCCTCCAAACGGGTTGGCGAGAGCTGGCCGAAGGCCTATGGGTACGAGAATCAGGCGGACGGTTGTCCACCGGCGGCGTATGACAGGCCGTGTTCCTCGCGTTGAACGACCGATGACCGTACAAATCCGTCGCATCTGACTTGACAGCTGTGCCTCTTCTGATCTGTAATCAAAATCCCGCGTTGGGCTCGTTATTGGAAAGGAGTCGGGTGATGAACCGGAGAGCGTTCGCCAAACGCCTGGCCGTGTCCGTTCCAGCATTGGTGGCTCTGTCATCGGTCGCGAACGACGTCGACGCCCAGCAGGTCGGTCAGCAGGCCCCTCCGCCGCCGACGCCCCCGGCGGGACGGGGACAGTTCGACGGCAGCCCGGTCGGCGATCCGTTGCCTGGCCAGAAGTGGCGCGCTCACGACCGCTCACGGCCCCAGCCGCGCAAGGTCGTACCAGGACAGCCGATTCCCACGCCCGCCGCGCCATCCGACGCGATCGTGCTCTTCGACGGCAAGGACCTCTCGAAATGGGGCGGCGGCGGCCGCGGCGGGATAACAGAACCCCGGTGGAAGGTGGAGAACGGCTACGTGGAGCTGGTGCCCGGCGGGGGCAGCTTGGTGACCAGGGAGAGTTTTGGCGACGTGCAGTTGCACCTCGAGTGGATGACGCCGACGGGCGCGGATGCAAGTCGTGTCGGGCAGTTTCGTGGCAACAGCGGCGTCATCTTCATGGGGCAGTACCAGGTGCAGGTGCTGTCGAGCTACGACAATCCCACCTACCCGGATGGCGGCGCCGGCGGCATCTATGGCCTGTACCCGCCGATGGTGAACCCGTGCCTGCCCGAAGGGCAGTGGAACACGTTCGACTTCGTGTTCGAGGCGCCGGTGTTCGAGCAGGACAAGGTCGTCAAGCGCGCGTACATCACCCTGTTCTTCAACGGCCTCGTGGTGCACAACCGCGCAGAGCTGCTCGGTGCGACCGTGGTGCTGCCGCTCGCGGCGTACAAGCCGCACGCGGCCGAACTCCCGTTGACCTTGCAGGGCCACGCCGGGCCCGCGCGATATCGGAACATCTGGATTCGCCGGCTGAAGGGCTACGACGCGTGATCGGCGCCGCGGCGAATTCCGTGCGCCCGTGCCGCCTGGGTGCGCACGGAATCCTCCCGCCGGGCATGTGGGCAGTGCGGGTGCCAGGCGCAAGGAGCGAGGACATGAAGCGATCGAGGTTCTTGGCGGCAGCCGCCACCGTGTTGCTGTTGTGCGCGGCTCCGGCCTTTCCGCAGCAGCCAGCCGCAGGCCGGGGACAGGCGGGGCCGCGCATCGTGTCGCCAGAGGTTTCTCCGGACAAGACGGCGACGTTCCGCCTGCTGGCGCCCAAGGCCAGCGTCGTGGTGTTGAACGGGAGCTGGAGCATCGGCACCCCCATCCCGATGACCAGGGACGACCAGGGCGTCTGGTCGGTGACGGTGGGGCCGCTGGGCGAGCAGCTCTGGTGGTACTCCTTCAACGTCGACGGCGTCAAGGTGCTGGATCCGGGAAACGGCGAATACTCCCGCGATGGTGCGCTGTACGACAACTGGCTGATGATCTCGGGGCCATTCTCGGAATCGTGGGAGTTCAAGCCGGGCGTTCCGCACGGGGCGGTGCAGTCGGTCTGGTATCCCTCTGAAGTCCTGAAGCAGAAGGGCCGGCGGATGTACGTCTACACGCCCCCCGGCTACATCGAGAGCAGCGCGCGGTACCCCGTGTTGTACCTGCTGCATGGCGGCGGCGGCGACGAGGATCAGTGGATTAACCTCGGCCGCGCGAACGTCATCATGGACAATCTGATCGCCGCCGGGAAGGTGAAGCCGATGATCGTCGTCATGCCCAACGGCAACGCCAACCAGGTCGTGGCGCAGGGGTACGGGTACGGACCGACTCCGCGCCCCGGCCGAGGCTTCAGCCCGGCGCCAGCAGCGGCACCCGGCGCCGCCCGCGGCGCCGCGGGCGGTGCGGCACCGGCCGGCGGTGCCCGTGGGATGATGAACGCCCCGTACGAGGGATCCTATCCGCACAGCCTCGTGAAGGACGTCGTGCCGTACATCGACCGTCATTTCCGCACGATCGCCAACAAGGACAACCGGGCCATCGCGGGACTCTCGATGGGCGGGATGCACACCGTCCAGGCCACCAACAACAACCCCGGGGTGTTCGGCTGGATTGCCGTGTGGAGCGCGGGCGCGCAGGACACGCCGGAGTTCGCCGCGGCGTTGACCAAGCTGAAGGCCTCTGGCGTGAAGCACTACTACGTCGGCGCCGGCACGACGGACTTCGCCCTCGCCGGTTCGCAGACCCTGTTCAAGATCGTGCAGACGGCGGGCCTGAAGACGTCGTGGCACGACACGCCAGGACCGCATTACTACTTGATATGGCGGGTGCTGCTGGGCGACTACGCGTCCATGCTGTTCCGATGAGCCTCGCCTGTTTCGGCCACCAAAGGAGAGACCGGACCATGAGACGGATTCCGTTCCTGCTGGCGTTCGCCGCGATCCTCGTCGGTGGGCTCTGCCTGGCCCAGACGGATGCGGCATCCCCGTCGCAGGCTCCGCCCGCGCCGCAACAGGCGGGGGCTCCGCGCGGCGGCGGATTCGGCGGACCGATCAAGCTGGGCCCGGACGACAGGCCCGCCTTCCCAGATCCGCCCGTGGGTTTCAACGAGAAGCGTGCCGACATTCCTCACGGCGAGGTGACGGCCGTTCAGTACGACTCCAAGACACTCGGCACTCGGCGCCAGATGCGGGTCTACACGCCTCCGGGCTACTCGCGCGATCGCAAGTACCCGGTGCTCTACCTGCTGCACGGCATCGGCGGCAACGATCGCGAGTGGACGCAGGCGTGCCATGCCGACGCCGTCATCGACAATCTGCTGGCCGACCGCAAGATCGAGCCGATGATCGTGGTCTTCCCGAACGGCAACTCGAGCGTGACCGCCGACGCGGTCGGCGCATTCCCGGGTGAAGGCATGGGCGCGCGGGCCGGCGCTGGAGGCGCGCCGCCGCGGGGCGGCGCAGCCGGTGCCCCACCGCGTGGCGGGGCCGGCGGAACCCGCAGGGGGATTCGAGAGCTGGGACATGCCCTTCGAGAACGACCTGCTGAAGGACATCATTCCCTACGTCGAGTCCCATTACTCGGTGTACACCGACCGTGAGCACCGCGCTCTCGCGGGCCTCTCGATGGGCGGCGGCCAGACGCTGAACATCGGCCTCTCGAACATCGGAACGTTTGCCTGGATCGGCGGGTTCTCGTCGGCACCGAACACCAGGCCTCCGGCGCAGGTCGTGCCCGATCCGGTGGCGGCCAAGGAGCGACTGAAACTGCTGTGGCTCGGCTGCGGCAACAGGGACGGCCTGATCCGCGTCAGCCAGGGCGTCCATCAGTACCTGAAGGAGAAGGGCGTGCCGCACGTGTGGCACGTTGACTCGAACGCGCACGACACGACCGAGTGGGACAACAACCTGTGCCTCTTCGCCCAGCGCATCTTCAAATAGCGCCGGTGAACGAGAAGGAAGGAACGAAGAGCGATGAGGGCCATCAGAGTATTCGGCACGCTGGCTTGCGTCCTGTGCCTGGGGCAAGCCTCGATACCAGCACGCTCCGCGCAGGCGCCAGGAAGCTCCGCGGGTCCAATGCCATCGCCTCGGTCAGCAACGGCCAGCTTCGCGGCAACCTGACCTCCGATGGCGTCGCGGTCTTCAAGAACATTCCGTTTGCGGAACCGCCGGTCGGCGCCCTGCGCTGGCGCGAGCCGGTTCCGGCGAAAGCCTGGACCGGTGTCCGTGATGCGACGGCCTTCGGACCGATGTGCCATCAGAGCGGCAACAGAAACTTGCCCCACAGCGAAGACTGCCTGCAACTGAACATCTGGACGCCACGGTGGCCCATGAAATCGTCTGCACCCGTCATGGTGTGGTTCCACGGCGGAGGGAACACTGCCGGATCGGGAGTGGAGGCGCTCTTCAACGGTGAAACCCTTGCCCGCCACGGCGTGGTGTTGGTGACCACGAACTACCGGCTCGGCATCTTCGGCTTCTTCGCGCATCCCGAACTCACCAATGAGTCCATCCACCATGCGTCCGGGAACTACGGGCTGCTCGATCAGATTCAGGCCTTACGGTGGGTGCAGCAGAACATCGCCAGGTTCGGCGGCAACCCTGCCAACGTCACGATCTTCGGCGAATCGGCAGGCGCGGCCGACGTGAACTCGCTGATTGCCTCGCCTCTGACCAAGGGCTTGTTCGCGCGGGCGATCGCACAAAGCGGGCCGATTGGCGCTCAGACGCCGCTGGCCGATGCGGAGAAGAGGAATGTGGAGTTCGCCGCCAAGTTGGGCTTCACCGGTGAGCAGGTCCTGGCGAAACTGCGCGCGATGCCAGACACCGAGTTGCAGGAGAAGGTTGGAGGAGGAGCACCGGGAGCACCCGGAGCGGCGCGGGCGGGACGAGGAGAACCAGGAGCGGCGGCCAGCGGTCCCATGATGGGAATTGTCGTGGATGGCTGGGTGCTTCCAGAGCCGCCCACGAAGACGTACGCCGACGGCCGCCAGCAGAAGGTGCCGTTGATGATCGGCAGCAATTCCCAGGAGATGCAGGGGGCGAGGGGCGCCACGGGGCCCGCCGATTTCCCCCAGGTGGTTTCACAACGGTACGGTCCCCTTGCCGATCGCGCGCTGACGCTGTACGGGCTGAGCGGCGCGACCGAGCCACAGCCCGATCCTCAGTATGGAACCGTGATGACGCAGTGGACCACCGATACGTCGTTCCGCTGCGGCACAGTCCAGGAACTCGTCTGGCACACCGCCGCAGGGAATCCCGGCTACCAGTACCAGTTCTCGCGCACCGTGCACGGACAAGAAGCACAGGGAGCGCCTCATGCCTCTGAGATTCCATTTGTCTTCGGCACGCTGGCTGTGTGGCAGGAGAGGCGGCAGTACAACGAGTCGGACCAGCGATACGCGGCGCAAATGCAGCGGTACTGGACCAACTTCGCCAAGACGGGCGATCCCAACGGTGGAAGCCTGGTGAAGTGGCCGAAGTTCGACGCGACGCGACGCGCGTATCTCGATTTCACCGACGCCGGGCCGGTGGTCAAAGAAGGACTGCGGCGGCCGATGTGCGACCTCTTCATGGAGAACCAGAAGCGCCTGATGGCGCGGTAGCTGCCGGTGGGCCACCCACCGACTGGAGACGGGAATGGGACTGTCCTGGGAGGCTGCACGCTATGAAACGAGCATGGTGCGTTGCGGTGTTCACCGCTGTCTTGGCTGGGGGAACCTGCCTCGCGCAGACAGGTAGGGCGTCGGTCGATTCTCAGGCCGCTCCGAGCCAGCAGACCTCCGCGCTTGCCCTGCGCGCGGCGGCGCAGCAATCCCCCGCACCTGGCGCTCCGGCCCCGCAGGCCGGTAGAGGCGGCCCCGGCGGGCCGATCGAGTTGGGCCCAGACGACAAGCCCGCCTTTCCGGATCCGCCCGCGGGGTTCAACGTCAAGCGTGACAACATCCCTCACGGCGAGTTGACGGTCGTTCAGTACCGACTCGAAGACGCTCGGCACGCGCCGTCAGATCCGCGTCTACCTGCCACCCGGCTATTCGCCAGGTCGCAAGTACCCGGTGCTCTTCCTGCTGCATGGACTGGGCTGGAACGACCTGGAATGGACCGAAGTGCGCCACGCCGAGATCGTCATCGACAACCTGATAGCCGACGGCAAGGTCCAGCCGATGGTCATGGTCTTCCCCAACGGCGATTCAAGCATGACGGCGGCTGACATCGCCGCGGCTGGAGGAGGCGCCTGGATGGGCCGGGGTGGGCGGGGTGGCCCGGGCGCTGCACCGGGCGCACGCGGCGCGACGGACTCGGCGCAGGGAGGGCGTGGCGCGGGGGCCGGCGCGGGCGCGACTGGCGGCGTGACCGCCGCAGGCGAAGGCCGCGGAGTTGGCGGCGGCGCGCGCGGCGGGGCCGGCGGAGTGGTGATGGACAACTGGCTGACGCCCTTCGAGAACGATCTGATCAGCGACATCATCCCCTTCGTCGAGTCGCGCTACTCCGTGTATCGCGACGCCAGCCACCGGGCTCTCGCCGGCCTGTCGATGGGCGGCGGCCAGGCCCTGAACATCGGCCTCGCCCACCCGGAGACGTTCGCCTACGTCGGCGGGTTCTCCTCAGCCCCCGACACCAAGGCTCCGCCCGACCTGGTACCCGATCCGGCGGTTCCCAAGCGGCTGAAGTTGCTGTGGCTGGCTTGCGGCAACAAGGACGGACTGATCCGCATCAGCCAAGGCGTTCACGCCTACCTCAAAGAGAAGGGCGTGCCCCACGTCTGGCACGTGGACGGGAATGCCCACGACACCCCAGAGTGGCAGAACAACCTGTATCTCTTCAGCCAGCGGATCTTCCAGTAGACGCGCGGACCATCGGTCCGACATGGCAAGACACGGAACTCCGCTCGAGAGGTGACGCGCTCGGTCACAGCGACCGATCCAGGCTCAGTCCCCTCTCGTTCTACTCGTGGGCAACGTGACCGACCGCGAACGCGATGACCGGCCGGTGCGCGCAGCACAGGAGTCCGCCGTCCTCAACGGCAACGGTCGGATCGACGGCGGCGTCTGGCGCCTCCCTCAGCGGCTCGCCAGGGCCTGCTGAATCGCGCGCTCCGCCAGCGGCGCCATGACGTCGTAGCCGGCCTTGTTCGGATGGAGGTCGTCGTTGCTGAACTCCGTCTTCAGAAAGCCGGCGGCGTCGATCATCGCCGAGTAGTAGTCGAGGTACACGTGCTTGTGCTCGGCCGCGTACTTCTTCATCCAGTCATTGATAGCGCGGATGCGCGCCAGCGGCCGCTGCGTGGTCTGGGGCGCAGCGTTGCCGGCGACGTGATAGCTGCTCGTCGGCAGGATGCTCGAGAAGACGACCTTGATGTTGTTCGCCGTGGCGATCTCAGCCATCGACGCCAGATTGCCCTCGATGTCCTCGTCGGTCATCGTCCCCGTGTTGCCGGCGATGTCGTTCGTGCCGGCGAGAATCACCACGGCCCGCGGCCTCAGCGCCACGACGTCGCGGCGCATCCGGATGAGCATCTGCGGCGTCGTCTGCCCGCCAATCCCGCGGCCCACGTAATTCTTGCCCGGAAAGAACTCACCGAACCGGGGCTGCGGCCAGAAGTCGGTGATCGAATCGCCCATGAACACGACATCGGCCTTCGTCACCGTGCGGTTGGCCTCGCGGTACCGGATGATCTGAGGCCAATCGCGGAGACGGCTGTCGTTGCTCACCGCCATCCGGACCGCGGCCGACAGTTCGGCACAGCTCAACTGGTCGATTGCGAGCGGCGGCCCGGCCTGACCGCGGCCTCCGCCGGGACCGGCGCCAGCCGGGGGCGGCGCCTGCGCGGTCTGGGGCGTGGGCGCTTGGGCACCGGCGATCAGACCGCCGAGTGTCAAGAGCACGCCAATGGTGAGAACTCGCGTCCAGAACCCAATCGCTCTCGTCATTGGTGTCCTCATCGTCGCCTCTCGCCTCTCAGTTCCTCAGTCACGCTCAGCGGCGCGCCCCGTCGTATCGATTGGGCGTACCCGGAGTGGGCAGGCTGGTGGCGACCTGCGCCCCGCTGGCATGCGCCTTGGTCAACGCCGCGGTGAGGGTGATGCCCGAACCGGAGACCTGCGCGCCGGCTGCGTGCGCAGACGTGAGCGGTGCGGAGACCGTGATGGTGGCTCCACCCGGGCCGCCGCGGCCGACCTCTGCCTGATGGAAGCGACAACCGCCGTCTCCTGGTTCGCGCCACTGTCGATGGTGATGGTCTGGCCCGCGGTAAAGCCCGTCGCGCTGGCGACGGGGATGACGGTCGCACCTGCGCTCGGTGGCGGTGCCCACCGTGGTGGCGCCTGGCGTGCCAACCGTCGCGATGACGGCGGTCTCGCGGTTCGCGCCCGTGTCGATCAGGATCGTCTGGCCGGCGACGAAGTCCGCCACGCTGGCGACCTTGATGTTGTTCGACGCCGGCGGCCGAAGCGGCCGACAGGGTGGTCGCGGCCTGCGTCAGGAAATCGCGGCAGAGGCTGTCGGCGTCGGCGCCGTCCGGGAAGCGGCCCACGCTCCTGTTCGTCGTGCCGGCGGCCGAAGCGGCCGGCCCGAAACCACCGACCCGCGCTGGGCACCACCACGATGCAGCCACCCTGGCCTTGGTCAGCCTCGAGGGTGGCGATCTCGGGGCTGGCGATGGTCCCGTTGCCGCTCGAGCTGCTCTGCTGGGATCCGTAGACCATGGCGTCGACGACCACCACGCCGCTGGCGTCCATCAGGGCGATCGAGCCGGCGCTGGCGGAGAGGGCGCCCCCGAACCACTGATTGGGCGCCGGCGGCCCCTGGTAACCCACCGTCGTGGCCAGGGGGTTGACCACGGCCGCGCCGTACGCGTGGCCCTTGACCAGGGGGCTGTCGAGCGTGATGCCGCTGCCCAGCGCCTGCACCGCGTCGCCGCTCACGTGCGCGGAACTTCGTGGCGGGCGAGAAGCTGATCCCCGTCCCCACGTCGGACACGTCAACGCCCGACATGTGATCGAACTTGAGCGGGGCGGCCAGATCCACGCCAGTGCCGCTCGCACCGGTCGGTGCCGATGCTCGTGACCCTGACGAGTTCCTTGCGTCCGCCGGTGCCCACCGTCAGCGTGTCGCCGACCGTCATGTTGGAGTTGGCCGCGACCTTGATGTTGGTCGCGCCCGCGACCGCTGCCGCCGACAGGGTGGTTTGCGTGGCCGCCTTGCCGACCGCGGTGACCGTGGCCAGCTCGTAGTTGCCGCCGATGTCGATGCCGATCTTCTGGCCGACCTCGAAGCCGGCCGCGTTCGTGACAGGCAGGTTGGTCGAGCCGGCGGGAATCGTGAGCCACGGCCCCGTGGACACGGGCATGAACACCGTCGTCATGGCCGCGGCCGCCGTCCCGACGCTTGCGATCGTGCGGGTCTCGCCGTCGATGTCGATCTTCTGGCCGGCCTCGAAGCCGGTGGTGCTCCTGACGTTGATGGTGGTCGCGCCCGGGCTTGCGGGGGCCGCCAGCCCCGAACTGGACAGGCCGAGCAGGTAGAAGCCGCCGCTCGCGAGCTTCGTCCCGGCCGGGATCGTCGCCAGCTTGACGGGGGCCCACTGGCTCTGGGTGTTGATCAGGGTCCAGTTGGAGAGGTCGACGGCGCTGGCGGAGGCGTTGTAGAGCTCGATGAACTGGTTGGTCGGGTTGGTGCTGGTGCCGAAGCGGACCTCGTTGATCTTGACCGGGAGGACGTTCCGCACCCTCTGGGTCGTTGTCTCGGATTGCGTCCGGCCGGCGGTCGGGCCGTCCACTCGGCCTTGCCGGTCAGGAAGCCGGCGCCGGTCGTCGCCGGCGAGGTGACCTTGAAGGTCGCGCTGCACGCTCGCACCCGGCGCGACCGGGGCGGCGAACGTCTTCGACGCGCCGGTGGCGCCCGACGACCAGAGGCGTCCACCCCGCGGGCACTGAGATGCTCAACTTGACGCCCGCCGCGGGCGCCCCCGTGGTGTTCGTGAACGTCTCGGTGACGTCCTGCGTCGAGCGCGGCGTAAACGTCGTGACCCGCGACAGGCTCACCCGCTGCACGTCGTACCTGGCGGCCACGATGTTGGCCTGCACCGCATCCGTGGTGGCTTCGGTCGGATATCCGGTCGTCATCACACCCTCGTAGAAGGTGCCGGCCGAACCGTTGCCGTTGTCACCGCCGTTGCCCAGGAGGATGGCCCCCTGCTTGTGCATCGGGTAGTAGCGTCGCTGGTCGGCGAGCCGGGGCGAATCCCGCTGTAGAAGGTCGTCAGGCCGCCCTTCTGCGCATTGCCGCCGCGGAGATCCCACTTGTTGCCGCCGCCGCCGTCGACGACGGCGGTCACGAACCGCCAGGAATCGATGGTCGGATCGGCGACGTTCTGCTTCGCGTTGTATCCGGAGAACAGGCCGGCCTCCATGTCGGCCATGATCCACGGGCCGGGGCCGTTGCCGCTGCCCCAGGCGGTGGCGGTGCCGAAGTAGGTGGTTTCCATGGTGCCGGTGCCCACGGCGCGGCCGTTCGTCGAGGAGTTGCCGTAGTCGAAGCAGCAGCCGCTGTCGTAGTGCGTGCCGTCGATGACGTAGTAGATGCCCTCCGGCTCGTCGTTGATCGCGATGTCGGTGGCGTCGTTGTTGCGGAACCCCATGCCCGGCATGATGTAGACGCCGTAGGCCTTGTGGCCGCCGATCGTGATCGGCGCCATGTCCGCGATCGGCTGGGTGTCGAATCCGCCCTTCGCCGGGCCCGGGAAAGCGGTCCGGGGGGCGCCTGGCGGAGGTGGTTGCCTTTGCCGGACTGGTCGTAGATGACGTTGATGACGCAGATCGTGTTGGCGCAGAACGCGTCCTGCGCGGCCGCGTCGGCGTATCCGCCCGCATCCGGGAGCGGCAGGTCGACGGGCTGGACAACGCCGATGTCCAGGGTCGTGCCGTCCGACTGGCGCTTGACCTGGTACAGCGGGCCGTTGTAGGAGGCGTACAGCGCGCGCGTGGTGCTGTGGGCGGCCACGCAGGGCGTGCCCGCCGCGCCGTAGATGTCACACGGGCCCTGCGGCCGGGGCGGAGCCGCCCCGGCGCGCATGGTCATCGTCAACGTGGATCCGATCAGCGTGAGCGCCAGCGCGAGAGGCAGTGCCCTCACTATCGCCTCCGCTGATACTGGTTGGGCGCGCCGGGAGTGGGCAGGTTGGTGGCAACCTGCGACCCGCTGGCATGCGCCTTGGTCAATGCGGCGGCGAGGGTGATGCCCGAACCGGAGACCTGCGCGCCGACTGCGTGGGCGGACTTCAGAGGCGCCTTCACGGTGACCGTGGCGCCCCCGGGTCCGCCGCCGGGGCCGGCCGGGCCACCTCGGCCCGTGGAGGCGACGACCGCCGTCTCCTGGCTCCCGCCACTATCGATCGTGATGGTCTGGCCCGCGGTAAAGCCCATCCCGCCGGCGACAGGGATCACGGTCGCGCCCGCGTCGGTGGCGACGCGCACCGTGGTGGCGCCTGGCGTGCCAACCGTCGCGATGGTGGCCTTCTCGAGGTTCGCGCCCGCATCGATCAGGATCGTCTGACCCGCGGCAAATTCCGCCACGCTGGCAACCTTGATGTTGGTGGTGCCGGCAGCCGCTGCGGCCGACAGGACGCTGGCAGGCTGCAGAAGGAAATCGCTGCAGTTGCTGTCCGTGTCGAGGCCGTCCGGGAATCGGCCCGCGCTCCTGTGCGGCGTGTTGACCGGGGCAGCGCCCGGCCCGAAGCCACCGCGTCCGCCCGCACCAGGCGCCGGCACGCGGCACCCGGCTTCCCCGGCACCGGATGCACCGTGGTACCCCTCGGAAGCCCACGGGTCCACGAGAAGTCCGTAGTTGAGGCTGTCCACGACCAGGCCGGCGGCGTTGCGCAGCACCATGGTGCCCGCGCTGGGGGACAGGGCCGGTCCTCCAAACCACTGGTTGGGCGCCGGCGTTCCCTGGAACCCCGCGGTCGTGACCGTGGCGTCGCGCACGGCCGAGTGGATCTCGTGGTTGCCCACCAGGGGCTTGTCGAGCGTGATGCCGGTTCCGAGTGCCAGAACCGGCTCATTGCTCGAGTGCGCGAAGGCGGTCGCCGGCTTGAAGCTGATTCCCGTTCCCCTGGCGCTGAACGACATGTTGGACGCGTGGTTGAACTTGAGCGGGGCTGCCAGGTCGAGGCCCGTGCCTGGATCCTCCCCGGCCTTCAGAGGACCGGCGAAGGTGTTGCGCACCGACTGCGTGCCGACCTTCGTCACCGTGACGGTCTCGATCCCGTGGCCGACGCTTTCGACGTCCAGCCGGATCTTGTCGCCAACCGAGATGTTGGCGACCGACGAGACCTTGATGTTCGTGTCGCCCGCCTTTGCGTCAGCCGACAGCCAGGCTTGTGTGCCGGGCTTGCCGACGGCGGTGACCGTGACCACCTCGTACCGCTCCAGGGCTCTTGCGACGGCAGGGTAGGTGGCGCCGTACCCGATGGCCATCTTCTGGCCCACTTCGAAGCCGTTCACGGCAGTGACGGGCACGTTTGTCGAGCCGGCGGGGATTGTGATCACCGGACCGTCGGGAAGGGGCTGCCATACCGTCGTGGCGCCACCCGGCGCGCCCGGACGGCCTCCGCCCGTTGGCGGCCCGGCGGGTGCGGCGCCGGCAGCGGTCCCGACGCTGACGATCCGGCGCGTTTCCCTGGCCGGGCCGCCGCCGATTCTCGATCACGCCGCCGACCGCCATGCCGTCGGTGCTCCGGACGTGGACGGTGATATCGCCCTTTCGCGCAGGGACCGCGAGGCCCGAATTGGCAAGACCGAGCAGGTAGAAGCCCTTCGCCGCGATCGTCGTCCCGGCCGGAACCGTGACCGACGAGAATATCGGTTCCTGCGTGGGGTGATGAGTCAGGGTCCAGTTGGAGATGTCCACGGCGCGGTCGCTGCCATTGTGGAGTTCGATGAACGAGTCGGTTGAGTTGGCCGGCACGCCGGCGTTCACGCGGAACTCGTTGATCGTGACCGTGCTGACGTTCCGCACCTTCTGAGCCGTCGTCTCGGATTGCGTCACGCCGCTCGTCGCGTTCTTCCACGAGGCGCGGCCCACCAGATCGCCGTTGAAGTGCGCCGGCGCCGAGGTGACGGCAAAGGTCGCGCTGGCGCTCGCGCCCGGAGCGACCGGTCCGGCGATCGTCGCCGACGTCTTGGCGACGGCGGTCCACTGAGTGGGCACGGAAATGCTCAACCTGACGTCCGTCACGGGCGCCCCCGTGGTATTCGTGAACGTCACGGCGGTCTCCTGCGAGGACCCCGGTGAGAATGTCTGGAGTCCGGGCGGGGTGGCCGACGCGGGCCTGCCCGCCGCAGCTTCAGCGGAGGCGGGCGACAGGGTCAGCCGCGGCACGTCGTACCTGGCAGCCACGACGTTGGCCTGCACTTTCTGATTGGTCTCCTGCGTCGGGAAGGTGCCTGCGGCCGTCATCGCGCCTTCGTAGAAGGTGCCCTGCGAGCCAACGCTGTTGTCGCCGCCGTTGCCCAGGAGGATGGCCCCCTGCTTGCGCATCGGGTCATAGCTGCTCCTGTCGTTCTTGATGCGCGGCCCGTCGAACATCACCGACAGCGCGCCCTTCTGCGCGTCGCCTCCCATGGCTCTCCAGTGGTGGGGTTCGCCGTCCGCCGTGGCGGTCACGAAGCGCCAGGTGATGCTCGGCAGGTTCGGGCAGGACTTGTCGTTCGGGGACTCGTTGACGCACCCCACCAGATTGTTCTCCTGGTCGGTCATGATCCACGGACCGGGAGGCTGCCCGCGGTACCAGGCGGTGGCGTTACCGTAGTAGGTGGTCTCCATCGTCCCGTCGCCGTCGTCGCGGCTGTCGGTCTCGGCATTGCCGTAGTCGAAGCAGCAGCCGGAGTTGTAGTGGTGGCCGTTGACGACCCAGTCCTGCCCCTCGGCCTGGTCGTCCACTGCGGTGCCCCTCACGTCGTTCTGTCGGAGGCCCATGCCCGGCGCGATGAAGACGCCGTAGGCCTTGTGGCCCATGATCGTCACCGGCGCCATATCGGCAACCGGGAGGTTGTTGAACCCACCCATGGCCGGGCCGCTGAATCCGCCACGGGGCGCCTGGACGAGGTGGTTGCGCTTGGGGGATTGATCGTAGATGGTGGTGATCCAGCAGTACGTGTTGGCGCAGAACGCGTCCTGCGCGGCCGCGTTGGCGTATCCGCCCGCATCCGGGACCGGCGCCGCGACGGGCTGGACGACGCCGATGTCCAGGGTCTTGAGGTCCGACTGGCGCAGGACCTGGTAGAGCGGGCCGTTGTAGGAGGCGTACAGCGCGCGCGTGGTGCTGTGGGCGGCGACGCAGGGGTTGCCGGCGGCGGCGTAGACGTCACAGGGGCCCTGCGGCCGGGGCGACGGAACATCGCGTCCCGCCCGAGCCTGCGTGGCCATCATCGACGTGGCGCCAATCAGCGCGAGCGCCAGCGCGAGCATCAACGCAATACTGATTCTGGTCTTCATGTTGCTCCCTCACAGGACGCTAGAACCGGATGGTGTAGTTCACTTTCGCGCGGAAGTCGCTGGTGAGCGTCGTGAACCGGTCGAGCGCGTCTTCCTGCCACTGATGGTTGAAGACGACGTACATCTCCTGGCCGGCCTTCAGGATCCAGCGCAGCCGGCTCTGCAGCCCGATGTTCTGTGAATCGGTGTCGTACTGCACGAAGTTCGTCAGCGATATCTTCGGGGTGAAGAAGAGATTCAACCTGACCAGGGCCAGCGTCGTGTTGAAGTTCCCCTCGGCCAGCCGGACCCAGTACTGGCGAAGTTCGATGCTGGTGGTCAAGCTCGCGCTCCTCTTCCAGGTCAGGCTCGCGACGATCTGATCGCTGCTGCCGCTGTAGAACCCCCCGGTGTCCAGGCTGACGCTGTACGAGATGACCGTGTTCGTCGGCCCCGAAAGCGAAACGGCGTGACGGAGGTTCGAGTAGTCGCCGGTCGGAATCGTGATTCCCTGGTGGATGTGGAAGGGTTCGAAGAGCCGCTCGAATCCATGGGTGATCGCGTACGACACGCGCTCGCCGCCGTGGAGGAGCAGGCCGAACGGACTGACGCTGTAGCTCCTGGACTCCGTGTCGCGCTGCACGGTGTTGCGGTAGTTGTCGAAACCGAAACTGAACGTGACCTGGCGGATGTAACGGTTGTTCTTGGGACGCGGGCGATACTGCGCAAGCGCGGCGTTGACGGCGACGCCGCGGCGGCGCACGTATCCGAGTTTCGGGTCGAAGTTCTCACCGATGTCCTGCCAGCCGTAGCTGAGATTGACGAGGTCGTTGGGATAGCGCACCTGGGCGCCGTAGCTGTAGTCCCGCGAATCCACGCCGGGAGTCGTGGTCTTCAGGCCGTACAGCGTGAGATCGAAGTTCTTGCGGTTCCCCAGGAAGCTGCTGGTCGCAAGCGAGATGTCCGCGCCGTACAGGGCGCTGTCCGTCTTGCCGGTCGGATCGCCGTGCGTGAAGATGGCGCCGACATAGGACTGTCTGCCTCCGAGGCTGTACTTCGCCCGGCCGACCACGAAATTCTGCCCAGGGAGCCCGGCCGCCCCGGTGTCACTGTCCGAGTCGCGGGTGGCGACATCCAGGAATCCCATTTCGAGCCGGCCCACTTTGCCGGTCAGTTTCTCTCCCACCAGGATGGGCACGGTCTTGCCGGCGACCAGCCCGATCCGGCGCGAGAAGAACGGGATCAGGGAGGATGAGGACGAAGGCAGGCCGAACTGGAAGACGCCGGCTTCTTCCACGAAGAATGCCCGTTTCTCCGGATAGAGCGTGGGAAACCGCGTGAGGTTGACCTGCCGCGTGTCGACTTCCGTTTCGGCGAAATCGGTGTTGACGGTCGTGCTCGACAGCAGGTTCGCGGTAATCCGGTAGAAGGCGTCGACCCCCGCGTTGTACGCCGGCTGCACCTGATCGGCCCGCGTCGCATCCTTGTTGACCCCGAGCAGCCCGTACGGCTTGACGTCCAGGCCGATGCCCTGCGTGAGCCCTTCCAGCCCGTCGATGATGCCGCCGCGCGACACCGCGTGGATCGACGAATCGAGCACGGCGCCGGCCCAGCGGGATTCTTCGTTGTAGCGGGCAATGGTCCTCTCGATGTTGAATCCCCACGAGGTCGAAGCCGGATTGAACGAGACCGTCTTGAAGGGGATCTCAATCTCCGCCACCCAGCCATCGGCGTCGATGCGGGTCTGTGCGTCCCAGATCCCGTCCCAGCTGACGTCCGTCAGGCGGTTCTCCACGATTCGCCCGTCGGAGAGCGAGCCGGCCGCGTTGAGCTGAAAGTCGTACCCGTTGCGCCGGTCGAGGAACGTGTCGATCACGATTTCCAGCGAGTCGTCGTCGAACGGCCTGGCGTCCCGCGCCTTGGTCGTGGTGAAGATCCTGCCGGGCTCCCGGTCGTGCGACCGGACGGCGATGTAGAGCGCACGGTCGTCGTAGGCCAGCCAGACGTCGGTCGCCTCGCGCGGGGGCTGCCCTTCGTCCGGTTCCGCCTGGGTGAACGGCCCGATCGGCGGGTTCGTCCGCCAGACCCCCTCATCGAGTACGCCGTCGATGCGGATTCGGTCCGCCGTCCGGATGACACGGGCGCGTGGGGTGTCCGCACCCCACGCGGTCGCGGCGGCAAGAACCAAGGCGGCGGCGATTACGAGGCGCATACGGCAGAGCCGAAACACAGCGGGACAATGGACAGACGTCGCCGCCACGGCCGGGACGCTCAAAGGCCGTCGCGCGCTATGCTAACAGCGAATGCGCGCACGGTGACGCCGAGCATTCTACAATGGCATGCGTCATGACGACCCGTCATCGTCTCCAAACGGCGTTCGTCGCGCTCAGCCTGCTCGCCCCCATCAGCCTGCTCGCCGCCATCGCGGTGGCCGCGCGCCCCGCGGCGCCGGCCCGCCTGTCGGTCTCGACGAACCACCGGTTCCTGCAGCAGGCCGACGGTTCGCCGTTCTTCTGGCTGGGCGACACGGCGTGGCTCCTGTTCAGCCGTCTCGATCGAACCGACACGCGGCGGTATCTCGACGACCGGCAGGCCAAGGGCTTCACGGTGATCCAGGTCATGGTGCTGCACACCGCCGAGGCGCGTGCCGCCAACGGAGCCCCGGCCCTCGTCGACAATGACCCGGGCAAGCCACGGGTGACGCCGGGCCGCGACCCGTCGGATCCTGCCGCGTACGACTACTGGGATCACATCGACTGGGTCGCTGGCGAGGCGGCAGCGCGCGGCCTCTACCTTGCCCTCGTGCCGGCGTGGGGGTCCATCGTGAAGTCGGGGCAGCTGAACGCGGCGAACGTGGTCGCCTACGGGACGTTCCTGGCAAGGCGCTATCGGGACATGCCCAACGTGATCTGGCTCGTGGGCGGCGACGCGAAAGGGAACGAGCAGACCGAGGTGTGGAAGGCGCTCGGGCGCACGCTCCGCGCCGAGGATCCGCATCATCTCATCACCTACCATCCGTTCGGACGGATGCAGTCGTCGACGTGGTTCCACGGCGAGCCGTGGCTCGACTTCAACATGTTCCAGTCGGGCCATCGGCGCTACGACCAGGACACCGATTCACCTCGACGTTTCGGCGAGGACAACTGGCGTTACGTACTGGACGACTACGCCAAGGAGCCGCCGAAGCCGGTGCTCGACGCCGAGCCCTCGTACGAGAACATCCCGCAGGGGCTGCACGACGGCACCCAGCCGTACTGGACGGCGGCCGACGCGAGGCGCTACGCCTACTGGTCCGTGTTCGCGGGCGCATGCGGCCATACCTACGGCGACAACGCGGTCATGCAGTTTCACACGGCCGCCGCCGGCAAGGGCGACTATTCCCCGCGGAACTTCTGGCCCGAAGCGCTCGACGACCCCGGGGCGGGTCAGATGCGCCACCTGAAGGCGCTGATGCTCTCGCGTCCGTACTTCGACCGGGTGTACGACGCCGAGGCGGTCGTCTCGGGCAGCGGCGAGAAGTACGAGCGACTGCTCGCGACGAAGGGTCGCGACTACCTGTTCGTCTATTCCTACACGGGCCGTCCGTTCTCGGTCCGCCCCGGCGCGATCGCCGGCCCGTCGCTCCGGGCGTGGTGGTTCAATCCGCGTGATGGGCGCGCGCAGCTCATCGGCGTGATCGGCGCCAGCGAGATCGGGCGCTTCTCCCCACCCGGTGAGCCCGGCGCCGGCCACGACTGGGTGCTGGTGCTCGACGACGCGTCGCGCGGATATCCGCCCCCCGGCGGGCTCAGGTCCGATTCGCCTGGGTCGCGATTCGAGACGAGGTAGGACTCAGCACACGCTCGCGCCGCCGACTGGCCAGCGCTGAATACTCAAGACGCCCGACGTGTCCGACGGTCCTGGCGGCAGACCAGCCTGCGTGGCTTGCTGGTGTTTGCCAGCCGTCTTCCCGCGTGGAACTTCTCCGCCACCAGCCTCGTCTTACATTGTGACGCAAGGTATCGTGCCACGCGAGGCAACGTCGGAGGTCATCATGGCACCCTCTTCCGGACGGGCGGCAGTCGCAGAGTCCGATAGCTGGCAGGAACAGTTACGGAGGGGTGGCCTCGAACTGGCCATCCTACTGACCGTGGCCAAGCATCCCCGCTACGGCCTCGAGATCATCCGGCACCTCGAAGCGTTCACCGATCTGGTCGTCACGGAGGGGACGATCTATCCGATCCTCGCCCGCCTCAGCCGCGATCGCTGGCTGGCGGCCGAGTGGCGGGAGGAGGGCTCCCACCCTCGCAAGTACTACCGCCTGACCGACCGCGGCCGCGCGCGGCTGGCGGAAATGACCGATTCGTGGAGGAGTTTTGCCGCCAAGCTCGATCGGCTGATCCTGGCGGCGCAAGGAGACGGCCATGAAGCTCAGTGAAATCGGCGAGGCGAGAGTCCGCGGCTATCTGTTTGTCCTGAGTCGCTCGCTGCGGTCCTTCCTGCCGGGCGAGGTAGCCTCGGACGCGGTGCGGGAGGTCGAATCGCATATTCGCGAGCGTCTCGAGCAGGCGGAGTCCACGCCCGACGAACGCGCGGCCGTTGAACGTGTGCTTGGCGAGTTGGGGCCGCCGCTGCGCGTTGCCCAGGCCTACTCGCACGAGATGACGCTGGACGAGGCCATCACCACAGGCCGCTTCGTGCCGATGGCGCGCGCCGTTTGGCACGCTGCCACGACCTCTGTCATCGGCTTCGCGTGGGCGCTCTTCGTCTTCGCCGGCTGGACGATGGGGGTGTCGTTTCTCGCGATGGGGACGCTGAAGCCGATCTTCCCGAACAACATCGGCTTCTTCACGCTGAACGGGCAACCGAGGGGCTTCGGGTTCGAGTTCGGCCTCCCGGCCGGCACTGTCGCGCACGGCGGCTACTGGATCATGCCTCTGGCGATTCTGGCGGGCCTGGCCGTCCTCGTCGTCACGCAGCGGCTCTCACGCCGCACGCTCGCGTGGATGCGAGCGCGCAAACCAGCGGCCCGGATCACGCTGAAGACGGTATACTGACCCCGTGGAACCCCGATTCCGGCGCGTCCTCCGCGTGACGAGCGCCGCCGCTCATGCCTCGAACGACGAAACTCGCCGGTCCTGGCGGACTCGGCCCGTTTCTGAACGGTTGGCCGCGGTCGAGTTCTTCCGGAGACAGGACGATGGAACTGGCGCCAGACTTCGACGAGTTCTTCGGATCGTTGACCGCCCACGAGGTTGAGTTCCTCGTCGTCGGCGCCTACGCCCTCGCCTTCCACGGCGCGCCCCGTTTCACCGGCGACATCGACGTCTTCGTCAAACCCACGGCGACGAACGCCACGCGATTGCTGGCGGCCCTCACGTCATTCGGCGTCCCGACCGGCGAGCTTCGCGCCGATGACATCACGAACCCGGAGCGGGTCCTGCAGCTGGGCGTCGAACCGGTTCAGATACACGTGATGAGCGCCATCAGCGGCGTCGAATGGGACGAAGCCTGGAAAGGTCGGGAGGTCGGACGCTGCGGCTCCCGCGACCTGCCGTTCCTCGGCCGACGAGAGTTCATCATGAACAAGCGAGCCGCCGGCCGCTTGAAGGACCTCGCGGACGTCGAGGCGCTCGGCGAGGAGTGATCTCGGCAGTCTGATCTGGCCGCGGAACCGCCTCCCGCCGTGAGCCGTATTCTCATGTGAGGATCTCCGCCAGTGCCGCTAGCCGATGCGCGCTATGCGCTCCGCCTCTGGAGGCGCTACCCCACGCTGGTTCTCGTGGCGGGTCTATCGCTCGGCCTGGGAGTCGGCGCCACGACGACGATGTTCAGCGTCGTGAACAACGTCGCGAACTACGAGCTGAACTTCAAGGACGTGGACCGGCTGGCCGTGCTCTGGACCGCCGACAGGGAGCAGGGCAACGGCCGAACATCGCCGGACTGGGAGCTGGTCCAGACAATCCTGCAGCACGGACACTCGTTCGAGGCATTCGGTTTCTTCCAGGGCGGAGGCGCACCGGTCACGTTGTCCGGCGTCGAGGTGAGCCGTGTGCTCCAGATGCCCGTCGACGTCGGCGGGCTGTCCATCACGGGTGTCCCCCCCTTGCTCGGCCGTACGTATCGCCGCGAGGATTTCGAGGACGTCGTCAAGCAGAAGGAAGCGCGCTCAATCGTCGTGACCTACGAGACCTGGCAGGGGCTCCTGGGCGGCACCCGCGACGTCGTCGGCAAGACGATCCACGTCGACGGCGAGCCCCGCTCTGTCATCGGCGTGATGCCCCCCGGCTTCCGGATCGTGCCGTGGGTGGACAAGGTCGCGTTCTGGGCCGCCAACGACCTGAGCCGGATTCCCAGGGCGACCTGGATGGTCGCCGTCGGCCGTCTCAAGCCGGGCGTATCGCCGGCGGCAGCCCAGGCCGAATCCACGGTGATCGCGCGGAGCGTGCTGGAGAGCCGAGGTCAGAAGGCGGGCGGCGTCGTCGCCACGGTCGAGCTGCTTCACGAGACCTACTTCGGCGGGGCCCGCCGCGGCCTGAGCTTCCTGCTCGGGGCCGTCAGCTTCGTGCTGCTGATCGCGTGCGCCAACGTCGCCAACATGCTGCTCGCCGCCGGAGCGGCGCGGCAGAAGGAGCTCGCGGTCCGCGGGGCCGCCGGCGCCGGCCGCCGACGCCTGATGGTGCAGCTGCTGACGGAGAACCTGATGCTCTCCCTCGTCGGCTGCGGCTTCGGCCTGGCGCTCGCCTTCGGCGGGATTCGCCTGTTCGCCGTGATGGTCCCGCAGGACTTCCCGGATCTGCTGCGCCACAACCCGATCGATCTGCGCGTGCTCGCGTTCGCGCTCGCCGTCTCGATCGTCTCGAGTCTGCTGTTCGGCCTGGTTCCCGCGCTGCAGGCATCGCGCGTCGATCTGGTCGACGTGCTGAAGGAGGGCGGCCGCGGAGGGGGCGGTACCCATCGTCGCGGGCGCAGCGTGCTGCTGGTCGCCGAGGTGTCGCTCGCGATGGTGCTGCTGCTCGGCGCCGGGCTGATGATGCGCGGCTTTCTGGCCGAGCAGAGCACGCTTCCGGGCTTCAGCACCGAGCGGCTGGTGACTGGCGAGATCCTGCTCGGCGGGACACGCTACTTCGACAAGACGCCGCAGGACATGAACCTGGTGACGCCGCAGGTCGAGGCGTTCTACGACCAGGTACTGGAGCGGGTGCGGGCGCTCCCGGGCGTTCAGCGTGCCGGCATCATCAGCAAGCTGCCGATGCAGATTGAGCCGTTCCCGTTCACGCTCGTCGGGAAGCCCGAACCCGAGTCCCCGAGCAAGCGGCCACGTGCAGACGTGAACGAGGTGGACGCGCAGGCGTTCGATACGCTCGGCATCCGACTGCTTCGCGGCCGCGGCATCGCGGAGAGCGACGTCGCCGGCGCGCCGTGGGTCGCTGTCGTGAACCAGACCTTCGCGGAGCGGCACTTCCCCGGCCAGGATCCGCTGGGCAAGGCACTCCGGCTCTCGATGGGCGATCCCGGCCCAGCCTCGGTCGACGAACCTCAGCCGCGGACCATCGTCGGCGTCGTCGCCGATGTCACCTATCCGTCGTTCGCCGACGAGAAGCCTGCCGCCATCTACATTCCGTTCCGCCAGCACGTCTGGCAGTACGCCCGCGAGGACGAGTGGCTCCACACCCGCAAGGTGCTGGCGATCCGCGCCGCGGTCGAGCCGATGACGCTCGCGCGCGCGGCGCAGGCGGCGGTGGCCCAGGTCGACCGCGATCAGACGGCGCACGACTTCAAGACGATGGACGAGCGCGTGCGCACCTCGCCGTCGGTCACCAACAGCCGCTTCTTCGCGTCGCTCTTCGCGGTGTTCGGTTCGCTCGCGATCCTGCTCGCGATGGTCGGCGTCTACGGTGTCATGTCGTGGATCGTCGGCCGACGTACGAGCGAGTTCGGCATCCGCATGGCGCTCGGCGCCACCGCCCGCGACATCGTCCGCATGCTGCTCGGACAGTCGCTGCGGCCGATCCTCATCGGCGTGCTGCTCGGTACGTTCGGCGGCTACGGCCTGAGCCGCGCACTCAACGCGATCTTCTTCCGCATGACGACGGCCGAGCCGCTGGTCTTCGCCGCGATTGCAGCGCTGATGCTGGCGGTGGCGCTCCTGGCCGCGTGGGTCCCGGTGCGGCGCGTGACGCGCATCGATCCGCAGCGCGCGCTTCGCCGCGAGTAACAAACGGCAGCATGTCGGGAGCGTGCGTCAACACCGCGACTCTTGCGTCACGGCCATGGTGTGCCAGAGCCGCGTCACACGCCCCCTGGACATCGTCGAAGCGTGTGAATCCGAGTCTGCGGGCACTGTCCTCGTCAATGCCCCGAGACACCAGGAACACGTTCTCGCGTTCCTTCGCTTGCGCCCACGCGATGGCCAGCGCGGCCGCCACTTCATCGTGAAGTTCATGGGCCGCCACCTTCCTGCGTAGTTCCTCGGCGGAGTAGTGCGTGAACTCAAGGATATCCGGGTGGGTGACGGCGACGCCTTCATCGCATGGCGTCACGACGATGATCGTTCCCCCGGCCTTCACCGCGCGATCGGCCGGATACAGCGTCTTGTGCGCCTGCCAGAACTCGATATCGCACGGATGAGAGCCGGCAATCACGATGTCGGCTTCCTCTGGAATCTCGACGGCATACACCCGCTTGGACAGTTTCACGCCTTCAGCGAACGCCTCGACGGTGTCGCCGAAGAAGGCGCCAACCACCTCGCCGTGGCGATTCAGGACGACGTTGAAGATGACGTTCATTCCTATCCGGCGGGCAATCTCGTTGATCTCCTCTCGCACGGGATTGTCTTCCACACCGACATAGGAGCGGGGAGCGCGAACGCTGAGCAGATGGGTCTGCGCCGTCGTCTCTTCACCAGAGACGCCGGGCTGCACGATCTTCGCGCCGCCGGAGAACCCAGGAATGTGATGCGGGACGATGCTGCCGATGCCGAGCGTGAAGTCGGCTTCGCAGACGTCGCGATTGATCCAGACGCGGGTGCCATTCGGAGTCGTGCCGAGATCCACCAGCGCCTCGGGGTTCTTGTAGTCGTGATTCCTGATCGCGACCCGCTTCACCACCTCGTCGCCGAACTTCTCCACGATCTCCGCGTCTGTCATGAACCGGTGCGTGCCCAGCGCGATCACGACCGTGACCTGCTCGTCCTTGACCCCGGCAGCGTTCATCTCATCGAGAACAGCGGGGAGAATCTCGTCCACCGGAGTCAGACGAGTGTTGTCATCGGCCAGGATCACAACCGTGGAGGACCCCTTCACCAGATCGCGGAGCGGCCTCGATCCGATGGGGTGGCCGATGGCTCGGACAATCTCGCTCCTGACGTCGGCGACCGGCTCCAGTTCATTGGGGGAATACACGCCGATGAGATTCTCGCTCGGTATTCTGACTTCAACCGTTTCGTTCCCGTACGGGAGGGTGACCGCGACGTCCGCCATGCTTCTTCACCTCTGTTCGCGAGACCTGGCCTGCTCGGCGATGCGCTGGTCGGCGCCGATCAAGAGGACGATTGCCGCGAAGATCAGGAGGAACGCGGCCAGAACCAGGAATCCGGCGAAGCCGCTCCCCGTCGCGCTGTGCAGGTATCCGACGATGTAGGGGCCCATGAAGCCGCCGAGATTCGCGATGTTGATCAATCCCATGGAGACGCCGACGACTTCAGGGCGGAGTATCGCGCTCGGCACCGCCCAGAACGGCCCGTACGGTCCGTAGACACCGATGGCCGCAATCACGAGGAAGGTGAGCTGAAGCGCAGGGGTCTGCACGAACTGGCCAGCCACGAGACCACACGCGCCGATCAGCGCCGGCACGGCGACGAACGCCTGACGCTTCATACGTCTGTCCGACCAGTTCGACGTCACGATCATGCTGATGATCGCGAAGACGAACGGGATGGCGCTGAGAAGACCGACTCGTGCGGATGAGGCGCCGCTGCCGGCGAAGCTCTTCACGACCGAGGGGACCCACATCGTGAAACCGTAGAATCCCGCCATCCAGAAGAAATAGGCGATGAACAGACCAATCACCGTGCGGTCCAACAGGGCCGCCCGATAGCCCGCCGAGGCAGGCTTCCCGGCGTTCTCGCTCGCGATGCGACTCTCGACGTCGTGTCGCTCTTCGGGTGAGCACCATCTCGCCTCACTCGGGCGATCGGCGGTGAACATCCACCACGCGACGACCCAGATCAGCGGCGGGATGCCTTCGATCACGAACACCTGGCGCCAGGTCAGAAAGGTGAGCAGCCAGCCCGTGAGGGGCGCCATGGCAGCCGCGGAGAACGGCAGACAGGTCATCCACAACGCATTCGCACGGGCACGTTCGTTCTGCGGGAACCATCTCGCCAGGAGAACCAGCACGGCGGGCCACACGCCGCCTTCGAAGATCCCGAGCACGAAGCGGGCGATGTACAGCTGCATCCGGGTCTGCACGAAGCCCGTCAGCACCGCCGTGACTCCCCACGCAACCATGAGTATCGCGATGGTCTTCCTGGCGCTCCATCGGCTTGCGAGAATCCCGCCGGGAATCTGCAGGGCCATGTAGCCCACGAAGAAGATGCCGGCGGCAAACCCGGAGTCGCTGGCGCTCAGACCGAAGCTCTTGTCGATGTAGGGCAGGATCATTCCGACATTGATGCGGTCCACGTACGCCAGGACGTACATCACCGCGGCCACTGGAATGACGAATCCCCATCGTTTCGCCGGCACGGTTGTCGTCATAAGCGCACTCATGTTCGCTGCGTGGCGAGCGCCACCGCCTGGCGCAACGCTTCGAGCATGGAACGTTCGTCGGCGAGGCCCTTGCCTGCGATGTCGAACGCGGTGCCATGATCGACCGAGGTGCGAATGGCCGGCAGGCCCACGGTGATGTTCACGCCGGCTTCGATGCCGAGGGCCTTGATCGGTCCGTGGCCCTGGTCGTGGTACATCGCGACGACCAGGTCGAAGTCGCCCCGTACGGCGCGGAAGAACAGCGTATCTGCCGGCAGCGGCCCCTGCACGTTCCAGCCTCTGGCCCTGCACGCCGCAACGGCCGGCGCGATCTTCTGCTCTTCTTCGCCGCGGCCGAAGAGACCACCCTCCCCGGCGTGGGGGTTGATGCCGCACACGCCAATCCGGGGGGTGGTCACTCCCGCCTGCATGAGGGCATGGTGTCCGCGGGTGATCGTCCGCTCGACCAGGCCGGGCTCGATCCGTTCGATGGCATCGAGCAATCCGACATGGGTCGTCACGTGAATCACCCGGAGCCGTGGCGCGACGAGCATCATCGAGACTTCTGGCGTACCGGTCAGGTGAGCCAGTATCTCCGTGTGCCCCGGAAACCGGTGCCCGCCGGCACGAAGCGCCTCCTTGTTCAGGGGAGCGGTGCAGATGGCGTCTGCCCGCCCCTCCTTGACGAGTTCGACGGCTCTCGCGACGTAGCGGTAGGCGGCATCGCCGGCCAGGGCCGAGATCTGGCCGAAGGGCAGATCCGACGGGATCAGACCCAGGTCCACACAATCCACCGAGCCTGCGACGAATGCCGCGTCATTCGGATCCGAGACGGCGTTGACCGGCAGGGCGACGCCGGCAATCTGTCCGGCCCGTCGAAGCCGGTCCGCATCGCCGATCACCAGCGGGCGGCACGTCGCGTAGAGCGGCGCATGGGCGAGGCTCTTCATGATGATTTCGGGCCCGACGCCAGCGGCGTCCCCCATGGTCAAGGCAATGACGGGGCGGTACATCACGTGTCCCCTTTCGCTCGATCGGCGGCGTCGCCGCGGCGGATTGCCGCAAGCTCCCGGTAACAGCGGAGCAGCGCCGCGGGCGAACCGAAGGCCCCCGCCTTGGTGATGACCGGGATCGAATGCCGCCCCAGGGCCAGGGACAGCGGAATGCCTGGCTCGATTTCCCGAAGCGGCCGCAGGCCCCGCGCGCCGAACGCCGCCAGAAGGGCACGCGCCGTTTCGCCACCCGTTGCCACCAGCGCTCCGACGCCCGGGGCCACGGCCTCGAGCAGTCGGCCGAGCGACTCGCAGAGCACGTGCCCCCCGGCAAGATCGTCGTGTCCCTCGACCCCGGTACGGATCATCACATCCTTCCCGGCGGACAGCGCGTGGCCAACCTGATCGCGCAGGGACTGCCAGAGCGGATGGGACTCCCCGGTCCGCAGAGCCTCCGGTGTGGGTTCAAACACGGAGAGGTGCGCGTGACTCTCCAGGACGTGCGCCTGCTGGCGGGAGACGGCCGACAGACTCCCGACGACCGTCAGGATGGGCCCGGTGATCGCGAGGCGCGGCTCCGACGCATGGCCCTCCAGTCCGGCGGCCCGCAGCAGATGGGCCACGAGCCCCGCGGATCCGACCCAATACACCGGCAGCTCGACCGAGGCTCCGGCAATGGCTGCGAGGTCGTCGTCCTCCTCGGCGTCGCACACCACCGCACGCACCTGCCCCGCGGATACGATACGGGCCAGCTCGCGACGAAGGTCCCCGCGAACGGTCTCCAGCGGCACGTTCAGCGCAGACACCCCCTCCGCCCGCAGCATCGCGACGAGGTCCGCCTCCCCACCCGTCCGTTCGTTCGACCAGGTCTCCGTGCGTTCGAGAGGCACGCCCTTCACGAACACTCGTCCCGCCCGCGTGGTCCGTCCCCATTCCGGAAAGGCCGGTGCGACGATCGCGACGCCCGCCCCGACGAGCGCGGACGCGTCCGTCGCGAAGTTACCGCGCAAGGTCGAGTCGATCTTCTTGTAGAAGAGGCGTCCCGCGGCGGAATGGGACCGCCAGAGGGCCACACTGATGGCGCGTGACCGCTCCGGTGTTCTGTACCGGGAGTCCGCATCGACGGCGACGAGCTGGGCCGGCTCGGTGACCGAGTGATCGAGAAGGACGATGCTCGTCAAGCCTGCCTTGGCGCCTCCGACCGCGCAGTCGGCTGCGCCGGAGAGGTCGTCGGCCAGAATGAACATGGAGTCGGCGCGGACGGGCATCAGACGGCTCCCCGGTCGGCACACGCTCGAACCTGCCTGGCGACCCAGACCGCGTTACGGGCGCCAGCACCGCCGTGGCCACGACACCGGCGGCAACTATGATAGTCGCACCGTCCACAATGCGCTCCTTCAGGTGCGACGAGGCTGGTACCACGCCGGCTGGTTGTGGCGATTGCGGGCGGAGGCAGAAGGGCATGGGCGCGGGCGGAGACGCCGCCGTTCAGAACTTCTTGCCCAGCATGTGCCCGGCGATGGCTCTGGTGACTCCCAGTTTGCCGTAGCGGTCGGTCAACATCGCCGTGTACAGCGCCCGCATGTCCTTGGGCGGAAGCCGGCGGCCGTCTTTCCTGTGCAGGATGATCGCGCCTGAGGGGCACGTCGTCACGCACAGGCCGCATCCGATACAGTTGGCCTCCAGCACCTGCGGCGGCCCGTCGGTCCTGGCGATCGCTTCCATCTGGCAGCGGGTCTCGCACTCCCCGCAGGACTGGCAGGCGTCCGGATCGACCCTGGCCACGAAGTCCGTCTGGAAATGGCCGGCGGGCGCAGGCAGCTTCTTCGCGCTGGTCAGCACGCCGCAGCAGCAGCCGCAGCAGCAGCAGACGAAGATCGGGTTCAGCGTGTTCTGAGGCTGCAGCACCAGCCCCTCTCGATCGGCCTGCTCCAGCAGTCCGAGCATCTGCTCCTTGGTGACCGGCCGGGCGACTCCCTTCTCCAGCATCGCCGTGGCCGCCTCCGCAATCATCAGGCAGTTCCGCGGTTCCTGGGTCTGGCGGCATTTCTCGCCGAGCAGTTCCTTGCCCTGGCGGCAAACGCAGGGGATCGCGGCGAACGGGCCCGCGCTGGCCTCGACGAACTTGCGTATGTCCACGTGACTGCCGACCGGATGCACCACGGGGATGGACTGGTTGACCGGGACGGTCCTCATCTGCGGCGTCTTCAAGCCGTGCAGCGCGCGGCCGAAGGCCTCGTCAGAGTAGGCGCGCATGTCCCGCTCCAGTTCGGGCGTCAGCCGGTCCACCTGCGCCTCGTACATGCCGAGCACCAGCGGCGCTTTGCAGTACATGGGACCGTCCTTGCCAGGGAGCTTGTTGATGGAGCCCTTGTCGGCCATCCGGTTCAGGATTTCGCCCAACTGTTCGGGATTCAACCCGTGGCCGCCGCGCCGGTGGATCGCTTTCAAAGGCTCCGGGAGCGCGCTGAGGCAGAGCGCCACCTTCGCCTCCTCCGGCGTGAACAGGCGTTTGAGAATCCTGAGTTCCACACCGGATTCGGTGGACGGAAAAGGCACCGGCATGCGGTCCAGCGCTCGTCGAAGCTCGCGGTAGAGAGCGTCGCCTTCCATCAGAATCTCCTCATGACTTCCTGGTCGGCCACCGTCCTGATCTTCAGCATCGACCTCCCCAGGGTCAAGGTCAGCCATGAGCGTCTTCCTGGCCGTGTGCACGGATGACGCCCTATGGGAGGCGGCGCTTCGGGGCGTAGGCCTCGTCCAGCGCCTGCTTCCCGGCAGCGACGGCCGCGTCGGTCTCGAACTGGCCGTCGCCCATGTTCGTGCCGATCCCAGTGTAGAGCCGCTCCAGCCCTTCAGCGTCGATCACGTTCGGCGCCGCTGCCACTTCCACCGCGTGCTGCAGTTCGTGCGCCAGCCAGCCCGCCTGCTCCGCCTGGCGGTTGCCGCCGTCGATGGTGATCCGCAACCAGCGCGTCCCGTTGCCCGCCCCGACGAATCTCAGGTGACCGGTCCGGTTCAAC
Source organism: uncultured Acidobacteriota bacterium (assembly GCA_963784455.1). GTDB lineage: Bacteria > Acidobacteriota > Vicinamibacteria > Vicinamibacterales > Fen-181 > FEN-299. Next base: position 368,564 of record CAWARN010000009.1, read on the forward strand.
ACCTGGTCCCGCACTTCGACGAGGACCATCACGTCCGTGCGCTGAAGGGTGTCCAGGAGCCGCTGGACGGTCGGACAGGCTGTCCTGGCGATGTCGATGAGACGAGCGGCGTCGAACCGTCCAACCCGTAGACCACGGACGCGGGTGACGCTTTCCGCCGGCACGACCACTGCCGCCGCAGCCGGGACGGTCCGCGCCTCTTCTCCGGGCGTCTGGGCAGCCGCGGACTCAGCCTCGGTTGTCAGGAGCCCGGCCACCGCCACGAGCACCAGCCACTCTCCCCGCTGCCGCCGGTTCCTGCGCGCCACGCCCGCCCCCTTTCGCGCCGGGCGTCATGCCCGGGGCGACAACGCAAGCGGAAAGGGCGGAGAAACGGGGACATGGCCGGGCGGGGCCGGTGTAGAATCGGCCGACGATTTGTCCCGGCGGCAACTGGGGGGCTACCCGTGGGCACACCTCCGGCCTCGGACGTCACACACCTCCTGCTCGCGTGGCGGCACGGCGACGAAGGCGCCCTCGAGCGCCTCCTGCCCGTTGTCTACACCGAGCTCCGCCGCATCGCCCACGCGCGGATGCGCGCCGAATCCCCGGCAGACCAGACGCTGCAGACGACCGCGCTCGTCCACGAGGCCTACCTGCGCCTGGTGGGAGGCGCCGACGTCCCCTGGCAGAACCGTGTCCACTTCTACGCGGTCAGCGCGCGGCTGATGCGACGCATCCTCATCGACCACGCGCGCGAGCGCCAGGCGCAGAAACGCGGCGGCACCGACCGTGCGATCCCGTTTGGCGATTGGCTCGGCGCGGTCCCGGCCCGCGACGAAGATCTGCTGGCGCTGGACGAGGCGCTCGAGCGGCTGTCGAGGAGCGACGCGCGGATGGGACAGGTCGTCGAGCTGCGTTACTTTGCCGGGCTGAACGCCGATGAAACCGCGGAGGCGCTCGGTGTGTCGTCGAAGACCGTCAAGCGCGACTGGCAGGTGGCCCGGGCGTGGCTGCACCGGGAGCTGCGATCGCAGGAGGGAATCCTCCCATGACCGACGGTCGCTTGTCGGATGTTCTCCGAATCTCGCGCGACGCGCTGGAGCGCGAGGGCGCGGCGCGCGGCGCGTATCTCGATTCCGCGTGCGGCGGCGACGCGGAGCTGCGGCGCGAGGTGGAGGCGCTGCTCGCGGACCCGTCCGCCTGCTCGCGCGGCCTGCTCGACACGCCGCCCTGGGCGCCGCCCTCGCTCGATCCCGGCCAGCGCCTGGGGCCCTACGAGGTCGTCGGCCTGCTGGGCACCGGCGGGATGGGCGCCGTTTACAGGGCTCAGGACACGCGGCTGAAGCGTACGGTGGCGTTGAAAGTGCTCTCGGGCGGCAGCGCGCTCGACCCCACCGCGCGCGAGCGGTTCACGCGCGAGGCGCGCGCCATCGCGGCGCTCGACCATCCCCACATCTGCGCGCTGTACAACATCGGGACCGAAGGCCGCACCGACTACCTCGTGATGGAGCACCTCGAGGGCGAGACGCTGGCGAAGAGGCTCGCGCCGCGCAACGGAGCCGCGCAAGCGGCACGTCTGCCGCTCGACGAAGCGCTCACCATCGGCGTCCAGATCGCCGACGCGCTGGCGGCGGCGCACAAGCAGGGCGTCGTCCACCGCGACCTGAAGCCCGGCAACGTGATGCTGACGACGACGGGCGCGGTCAGGCCCGGCGCGTCGCAGGTGAAGCTCCTCGACTTCGGCCTGGCCAAACTGAGGCACCCCGGGTTCGGGCCCGCGCTCGGCGAGTCGGCGCTCTCGACGGCAGAACCGGCGACAACGCCGGGCGCCGTGATGGGCACGGTGCCCTACATGGCGCCGGAGCAGCTCGAAGGCAAGGACGTGGACGCGCGGGCGGACCTCTTCTCGTTCGGGTGCGTGCTCTACGAGATGCTGACGGGCCGGCGCGCGTTCCCGGGCGAGACGAGCGCGAGCGTCATCTCGGCAATCATGACCGCGCAGCCGCCGCCCGTCAGCACGCTCGGGCCGCGTGACACCGGCGGCGCTGGAGCACCTGGTCACCCGCTGCCTGGCCAAGAATCCCGACGAGCGCTGGCAAACGGCGCGCGACGTCGCGGACGAACTGCGGTGGCTGCAGGAAACGGGCGGCGCCGTGAGGCGGCGAAGCGAGAAGGGCCGCACCACCGGCCATGCGCCGCCGTCCGGCGTGGTGGAAGATCGCGCTCCCGGTGGCGGCGGTGCTCGCCATCGCCGCTTCCGCCTACGTCCTCTACGAGCGGTCGCGGCCCATCCTGACCGATCGCGACATCATCATCCTGGCGGACTTCGTCAACACCGCCGGCGATGCGGTCTTCGACGGCGCCCTGAAGCAGGCCCTTGCCGTGGCGCTCGAGCAGTCGCCGTTCCTCAGCGTCTACCCGGCGGACGGTGTCAGGGAGACCCTCAAACGCATGGCTCGACCGCCCGATACGCCCATCACCGGCGCCATCGCCCGAGAGATCGGCCAGCGAGAGGGCCTGAAGGCAGTGCTGGAAGGGTCGGTCGCCGCGCTGGGTAGTCGGTATCTGCTCATTGTCGAAGCCCGCGATTGCGAGACGGGCGCCTTGCTGACCAGCGACAAAGAGGAGGCCGACGGCAAGGAGAAGGTGATCGCCGCGCTGGACAGGCTGGCCTCGAGGTTCCGGCGCCGGCTCGGCGAATCGCTCGCCTCGGTGCAGAAGCACGACGTGCCCCTCGAGGGAAAGGCCTCGACGTCCTCTCTGGAGGCGTTCAACGTGTTCTCACTGGCGGTGAAGAAACGGTCTGACGGCAAATCCAGCGAGGCCGTCGCTCTCTTCAAACGCGCCATCGAACTCGATCCCGCCTTCGCCTACGCCTACGCGCGACTGGCGGCCGCCTACGAAGGGCTGGGGAACCCCGCCGCCAGCGACGAGAACATCCAGAAGGCTTACGCGCTCCGCGACCGCGTCACGGAATTCGAGCGCTACTACATTACCGTCCTGTATCACTCCTACCACGATGGGAACCTGCTCAAGGCCGTCGAGGCGGCGGAATCGTGGAAGGCCGCATACCCGCGCAGTTGGCTGGCCACCAATAATCTCGGGGCCGTCTACTCGAAGGTTCGGGCGCCAGGCAGACGCGTACGCCCAGAGTCGGCTGGTGGCATTCGTGCCGGGATGCGGGGCCTAGCCGGAGCCAGCAACGCGATCCAGGGCGCCATCAACACGAACCGCCTGGCGGAAGCCAAGACGCTCTGCGCGCAGGTTGCCGAGAAGTTCCCCGACTACGGGATTGGTGCACCACTGGCTCTACCGTATCGCGCACCTCGAAGACGACGAGGCCGCGATGCGCGCGCAGCGCGAGTGGGCCAGGGGCAAGCCCGAGGAGCCGCGGTTCGTCAACACCGAACGACTTCGGGCATCCGGAGTACGGGCAGTTCGCGCTGAGCCGGAAGATCGCGCGCGAACGAGCGGCCGCGGCGGGACAGAAGCCACCGACGGGTAGCGGTATCGGCTTCTCGACGCAGGCGTTCGTCGGCAACCTCGACGTCGTCCGCAAGGAGGCGCCCGCGGTCCTTGCGACCAACAAGGACAACTGGCTGGCGGCCTTCGCGCTGTCGCTGGCCGGCGAAACCGCCCCGGCCGAGGCGATGGCGTCGGACCTCGAAGCCCGTTACCCCGTCGATACCATCGTGCAGAACTCTACGGTGCCGGTCCTCCGGGCGAGCGCGGAATTGGCGCGGAATCACCCGCAGCGGGCGATCGAACTGCTGGCTCCGGCCAGGCCGTACGACGGGAGGGAATACTACTCCCCGTACCTGCGAGGACTCGCCTATCTGCGGACAGCGTCCGCGAGCGGAGGCGGTCGCGGAGTTCCAGCGGAACATCGACCGTCGAGGCGTCGACGAGTTCTCGATTCTGTGGCCGCTTTCTCACCTGGGAAAGGCGCGGGCGCTGGCGCTTGGCGGCGACGTCGCCGCGAGCAAGAAGGCCTACGAGGTCTTCCTGGCGCTCTGGAAGAACGCCGACGCCGACATCCCAATCTTAAGAGAGGCCAAGGCCGAGTACGCAAAGCTCAAGTGATTCGGAAAGGTCCACTACAGTAGTGTCCGAGGTTTTCGACGAACTCCGAAACAAGGAGGCACGGCGATGACATTCGCGCGGTCGCTCCTGCTCTACCCCCTGATGGCGGTGGTGTTCTTCGGGCTGGACATGGTCTGGCTGGGTGTCGTCGCCAAGGGGTTCTACGCCAGGGAGCTCGCGCACCTGATGAGCCCGACGGTGAAGTGGGCGCCGGCGTTCGTCTTCTACGGCATCTTCCTCGTCGGGGTCGAGGTCTTCGTGGTGCTTCCCGGGTCGCAGCAGGGTTCCGCGGCGCGCACAGCCCTGCTTCGGCGCCTTGTTCGGGTTCGTCGCCTACGCGACCTACGATCTCACCAACTGGGCGACGCTGCGCGACTGGCCCCCGGCCGTCGCGCTGGTGGACATGGCCTGGGGCGCCGTCCTGACGGGGACCGTTTCGCTGGCCGGGCACCTCATCGCGCGCCGGCTGGCCGCCTAGCGCCGGGGCTTCGCGATGGAACCCACGCTGTCGGCCGTTGTCGGTGCTGCCGCGGGCGCGGTCTATCTCGCGATGGCCGGCCTCTTCCTGCTTTCGCTGCGCCTGGGCGACAACAGCATCGCCGACATCGCCTATGGCCCGATGTTCGCGATCGGCGCCTTTGCGGCCGCGCTCGCCCACGGCTCCGGCCACCCCCGCGAGCTGCTGCTGATCGCGATGGTGACGGTCTGGGGCCTGCGTCTTGCGGCCCACATCTGGGTGCGCAACCGCGGCCGCGGAGAGGACCCGCGCTACCGGGCCTGGCGCGAGCGCTGGGGGCGATGGTTCGTCCCGCGCAGCATTCCTGCAGATCTACGTCCTGCAGGGAACCATCGTGCTCGTGATCTCGGCGCCCGTCCTGCTGGCCGTGCGGCAGCCGGGCGGGCCGCTCGGCCCCCTCGACGCCGCCGGCGCGCTCGTCTGGGCGATCGGCCTCCTCTTCGAGGCGGTCGGCGACGCGCAGTTGCTGCGCTTCGTGCGCGACCCGTCCAGACGCGGCCTCGTGCTCGACACCGGACTCTGGCGCTACACGCGGCACCCGAACTACTTCGGCGAGGCGCTCCTCTGGTGGGGGCCGTTCCTGGTCGCGCTCTCGACGCCGGACGGCGTGTGGGCGCTCGTGAGCCCGCTGACCATCGGCGCCCTGCTGTTGTTCGTGTCCGGCATCCCGATGCTCGAGGCGAGGATGGCGAGGAGTCCCGCGTTCCGCGCGTACCAGGCGAGGACGAGCGCCTTCGTCCCCTGGTTCCCGCGCCGGGGGAGCACCCCGTGACCGGCGCGGCGCCGTTGGCGGCGTCCGACCCCCGCGCCGGCGAGCGCCTGCGGATTGCCGTCGTCGGCGGCGGGGTGGCCGGGATCACGGCGGCTCACCTGCTGCAGCGCCGCCACGATGTCACGCTCTTCGAGCGCAACGACTACGTCGGCGGGCACACGCACACGATCGCGGTGCCGGAGGGCCCCGACGCCGGCACGCCGGTGGACACCGGGTTCATCGTGCTCAACGACCGCACCTACCCCACGTTCAAACGCCTGCTGGTTGACCTGGGCGTCGGCGTGCGCCCCGCCGAGATGTCCTTCAGCCTGCACGACGAACGGCGCGGGTTCTTTTACGCGGGCAACGATCTCAACGGCCTGTTCGCCCAGCGGCGGAATGCGGTACGGCCGTCGTTCCTGCGGATGCTCCGCGACATCCTGCGCTTCTCGCGGGACGGTCTCCGGACGCTGGAAGGCGAGTCGGACGCCGGCCTCCCGCTGCGCGACTATCTGGCGCAGCGCGCGTACGGCCCGGAGCTGGCGCGCGACTACGTCGTGCCGATGTCGGCCGCGATCTGGTCCACCTCCCCGGCCGAGGTCCTGGATTTCCCGGCCGGATCGCTGCTGCGATTCTTCAGGAACCACGGCCTGCTCTCGTTGCGCGACCGGCCGCAATGGCAGACCGTCGTCGGCGGCAGTCATGCGTACGTCCGCGCGTTCCTCGCGCGTTTCGCCGGCCGGGTCCACACCGCCTCGCCGGTCGGCACACTGCGGCGAACTCCAGCCGGCGTCGTGCTGCGCACCGTCGACGGCCAGGAGTTGGACTTCGACCGCGCCGTGATCGCCGCCCACGCCGACGAGGCTCTGGCGCTGCTCGCCGACCCTTCCGAGGAGGAGCGCCGGCTGCTCGGCGCCTGGCGCTACCTGGAGAACCGCACGGTCCTCCATACCGACCCCGCCGTGCTCCCGCCGCGCAGACGCGCCTGGGCGAGCTGGAACTTCGTCCGGGAGACCGGCGCGGACGAAGCGGCCCCGGTGTCGGTCAGCTACTGGATGAACCTGCTGCAGGGACTGGAGGCGCACCAGGAGGTACTGCGTGAGCCTCAACCGCCGGAGCGCAGTGCGCGAGGAACGCGTGATCGCCCGACTGATCTACCACCACCCGGCGTATACAGGGGCGTCCCTCGCCACGCAGGCGTCGCTCCCCGCGCTCAACGGCCCGCGGCGGACCTACTTCTGCGGCAGCTACTTCGGCCACGGTTTCCACGAGGACGCCGTCCGGGCGGGCGCCGCCGTCGGCCGCGCGTTTGGTCTCGACCTGTGAACTCGCGAATCTGCATCGGCGACGTCCACCACGTGCGCACGGCCCCGGTGCGCCACGAGTTCCGCTACGCGGTCTCCTTCTACGCCTTCGATCTCGACGAGCTCCCCGCGCTGGAGCGGGAGAGCCGCCTCTTCGGGTACAACCGGGTGCGGCCCGTCGCGATTCACGATGCCGACTACCTGCAGCGTGGCGGCGCGAACCTGCGAGAGAAGCTCGCCACGACCCTCGCCGCGCACGGCGTGCAAGGGCCGCTCGGACGGGCGATGCTCGTCACGGCGGCGCGCTACCTGCACTACGTCTTCAACCCGGTGAGCTTCTTCTACTGCTGGGGGACGGACGGGGCGCTGCTCGCGGTCGTCGCCCACGTCAACAACACCTTCGGCGAGAGCCACCTCTACGTCCTCGCCGACCCGCTCGAGCCAGCGCCGGGCCAGCTGGCGCGCTACCGGGCGCCCAAGGCGTTCCACGTGTCGCCGTTCTTCGGCCAGGACGGGGAGTACGAGTTTCGCTTCTCGCCCCTGGCCGACCGGATCGAGATCGCGCTGCTCTATCGCCGCGCCGGAGGACACGCACTGACCGCCACGCTGAGCGGGGACGCGATTCCGTTCTCGGCTGGGGCCCTGCGCCGCACGCTGCTGCGCCACCCCCTCGCACCGGCGCTGACGATGCCGAGAATCCTCCGCGAGGCCGCGGCGCTGCACTTCGGGAAGAAGCTCCCCGTCTTCCAGAAGCCGGTGCCGCGCGACCCCGACACCATCCGGGTGCCGCCCCCGGGCCCGCTGCAGCGACGCGCGCAGGCGGCGACGGTGCGGGCACTCGAGGGCGTCCGCCGCGGCGCCTTTGCGCTGGAGTTTCCCGGCGGAGCGACCAGGCGCTTCCGTGGCCCCGAGCCGGGGCCCGAGGCCCACCTGCGAGTGCTCGACCACCGGTTCTTCCCGCGGGTGCTGCTCGCGGGTGACATCGGCCTCGGCGAGTCCTTCACGAGCGGCGAGTGGGACAGCCCGGACCTGGCGGCGGTGCTCCGCTTCTTCGCGGAGAACCTCGACGACACCCGCGACGAGGAGCGGCGCCACCAGCCGCCCGGGACGCTGGCTGCGCCAATTGCGCCACCTGCTGCGCGACAACACGCCGGCCGCCAGCAGGCGGAACACCCGCGCGCACTACGATCTCGGCAACGAGTTCTTCGCCCTCTTCCTCGACGCCTCGATGACCTACTCGTGCGCCCTCTACGAGGACCCGTCGGCCACACTCGACGAGGCGCAGCGGGCCAAGCGTCTGGCCGTCATCCGGAAGGCGCGGACTGGGGCCCGGCGACCATGTCCTCGAGATCGGCTGCGGATGGGGTGCCTTTGCGATCGAGGCAGCCCGAACGACGGGTTGCCGCGTCACGGGCATCACCCTCTCCCCGCGCCAACTCGAGGAAGCGCGCAGGCGCGTCGCGGCCGCCGGGCTCGCGGACCGGGTCACGATTGAGCTCGCTGACTATCGCCACGTGCAGGGACGCTTCGACCGGATCGTATCGATTGAGATGCTCGAGGCCGTCGGCCACCGCCACCTCGGCGACTTCTTCGCCGCCTGCGACCGGATGATGACCCGCGGAGGCCGGCAGGTGCACCAGACGATCACGATCCCGGACTGGCGCTACGACGACTACCGGCGCGACCCGGACTGGATCCGCACGCACATCTTCCCGGGCGGACATCTCCCGTCGCTGGCGGCGATGGCGTCTGCGATGGCGGAGCACTCCCGACTGGTCGTGGAGACCGTGGAGAACATCGGGCCGCACTACGCGCGCACGCTGCGCGAGTGGCGCGCGCGGCTTCGGGTCCGCCTTGACGCCGCCCGGGGCCTCGGGTTCGACGAGGGCTTCCTGCGAGCCTGGGAGTACTACTTCGCGTACTGCGAGGCCGGTTTCGACGCGCGCTACCTCGGCGATCTGCAACTGGTGCTCGTACGTTCCGGGGAGGCGCAGTGAGCGCGCGGCCGGGCGCCGCGGCTTCCGGGCTGCCGACGTCGCTGCTCAACATGGCGCTCTACCAGGCGGGGTGGTTCGCCGTCGTGCTCGGAGCGGCCCACCGTCGGCCCTGGCCGGGCCTGGCGGCGGCGCCCTCGGCCTCTTCGACGAAGGCGGCGCCGGCATGGTCACGCCCTTCGGCCTGCCGTCGCTGACGAAGCGGACCCTGGGTTAGCTTACTGACGCCAGCAGTTCTTGCGCACGCATCAGGCGGTCTCTGGCCTGGACCCCGTTCGGGCAGCGGATCGCGCAGGAGGGGCAGTCGCCGCAGCTTCCCTGCTGGAACCGGGACTCCAGTCTAGTAGGTGGCAACCGAGACGCGCAGCACCACCGGCTCCATGCCGAAGTTGATCCCCCAGTCCGTGTCGTCGCCGTTCCAGATGCGCAGGAACTTGGAAGCACCGTGCGCCACAACACCGCGCTACGCGTCACCGTCTACCGGGGGGATCGGAACCATCGACCACGCGCGGCGAGACCTTGGCGCCTGGCCTGTTGGCCCCGAAGAACGGGCGGCGAACCGTGACTGAACACCACAGGCCGTCCTGTGCCCCAGTCCTTGTCGTAGATCCGGGTGCCGTCTCCTGTCGTGATCGTGCTCACCGTGTGCACGCCCCTTCCGACCCCTGGTCTGACGTCGGAGGGTCGGGCACTTGCGTCGGATCCAAGCGCTGCTAGCGAACAATCACCTGGAAGTTGAGGACCGTCCCCAGAACGGCGCCGAGAATGGTGCCCCTTCCGCTGACGTAGGTGCCGTACTGATTGTGTCCGCCGTAGCCGTCTTCATAACCGCGATGGAAGCCCTCCCGAAAATAGTGGTTGTAGTTGCCCTGATCGACATAGAAGCCGGTGTAGCCGTAGTTGGCATCCTGGTAGGCAAACGAGCCCTCGAAATTGAACGTCGAGCGGTCGTGCCGATCGGCAAGCCCGGTCCGGTAGCCCTGGTCGTAGCCGTAGTTCACGGCCTGCCTGAGCAGAGTCACGCCGGTACTGATTGGTCTCGTAGAACTGGCCCCCGCGAGAGTACCGAACGGTCGCCGGCGTCGAGAAGTAGGGGTGCTGGCCATAACTGGCGGGTGCCTGACGCTGGACCGTCAACTGCTGCTGATGGAGGCGCGCCGAGGTACTGTCGCTGAACGGTGTACTGTGCCCGACGGTTCTGCTGCTGCAGCTGCGCCGACTGCGCCTGTGCCAGACGCTGCTGCTCATCCAGATGACCCTGGTACTGCGTCAGGCGCTGTTGCTGCTGATCGACCTGCGCCTGATGGTGCTGCCTGGCCTGCGCCTGGTCTTGCTTCTTCTGCGCCTGCTGGTTCTTCTGCTGTTCCTGCTTCGTCTGGCCCTGTTGTGGCGTTGCGTACGTCGGCACGCTCAGCCCGAGGAGCGCCACCGCGCCGATGCCCGCTGCCACCACGATCCGATTCAAGGTATTGACTCTCATGACCAACCTCATTGCATCGTCCGTTGCTTCCGGGCGGCCCTTGGACCAAGGGCCGCCCGCTGTGACGTCCTGACTCATGTGGCACGTCACTTCTCCGGCCCACGCGTCGCTTGTCACCTCCGTTGAGTTTCAGTAGCAGGCGACGGCGGTGCCGGACGATCGTCTGGCTATCTGCACGACGCAGTCTTCGTCGTCGTCTGCGTCTCCTGCGTCTGCGCGGCCAAGCCGACGGCGCACATGGCGACGAAACCGACCGCGACGACTGTCAACTGTCTACTTGTCATGGTTGCTCCTGCGGCGCGGGGTCGAACCACGCACTGAAAACTGAGGGTTGCGGCGGTGCGTCAGGCTCGCACGGGCGACTGGTTCGCCCAACATCGGACTGCGACCCTCGCGGCACACCGTTCGTCAGTCTGCGCGATCCTGCCGTCTGGCGCAGTTCAATACCGCACTGCGCCCGTCGTCTGCAGACACCTTCTCTGTGTCACCGCTCATCTGCACGAGGTCGTCAGGCGAGAAGCCGTTGCCGCAGGACGTGTCCTGGCCATCAGCCGGGGATTGCCGTCTTCCTGCCACAGAAGGGACAACGCGCTAACCTGCCGAGCGCCGGGAGTGCCTCGGACACGGGCGCTGTCCCGCTATTCTGACCTCGCGAGGCTTGTCGACGGCACGAGCCTGAACCGGCGTCCGAGGAGACCGTCGAGGAACTCGCCGAAGCGGGGCAGGATTACGAAGCGGGAATCCAGGCAGGAGCGTGAAGACGTCACGCCCCGCCGTGAGCCGATGTAGCATCGTCACGCGTCGCCCTCGCCGCAGGCGGGTGTCGCGGGCCTCGATGGAGGGGCGAGTATCGCGCCGTCGTTCATCCGTCTTCCCGCCGACGTGGCGATCGCGATGCGCTCGCCACCTTCAGCGCAATCCGCCGAGGAGGTAGACGACGAGTAGAATCAAGAGAATCGTCCCCATCCCTGCACCAAGGCCTCCGCCGGCACCCCAACGGGAGTGGCCGTAGTAGCCGCCGCCGCCACCAAGAAGCAACACCAGCACGATAATCAGCAGAATCGGCATCGTCATCTTCCCTTCTTTCTGAGCACCTGGCCAACAACAGGATCGGCGCTGGCAACAGCGTCATGCAGACCTCGACGCGACTTCACCGGGCGAGCCAAGTCTGGCGCCGTGCCCTCCTTGTCAGACACGTTACGCGCATCGGCTGAGCATGGCTGTTCACAATGGAACAGCCGCTTGTCTCATCAACACCCACTCCCACGTCGAGCATCTCGAACCCCATCGCGAGGCGTAGTTGCGACATCCACTGCGTGGCTCTCTCTTCCGCAGTACGCTTGCTCTTTCCTTTCGAGAGCCCGATTTCGGAAAGCGTGACGCGAACGTAACGCGCGTTCTCGGGCATGTTCAAGAATGCACAGCGTAGGTACTTCAGTGGCGATAGTGTCTGGGACTGGGACAGAAGCGGGCACTCATTGGCGCCGCAAAGACGCGCCAAAGGGACCGGGAGGCGACCATCTCCCAATCGTTCCATCCAGGTCAGGCGCGTTTGGCCTGGCGAGGACTGAGGGGTCATGACGACGAGGACATGAACGTGAACCGGGAACGTGAATCCACGGATGCGGTGGGTGGCGTGGGGGCCGCCACCAGGCGGGTCGCCAACTCCCCGCCGCTGCCCGAGCCAGTCCCGCCGAAGGCCAGGGCGCAAACCGTGCGCCTCGAGATTCCGCCGGCGACGATCATCCAGTTGATCCTGGCCGTGGCTGGGCTGTGGCTGCTGATCCGGCTCTGGCCCGTGTTTCTGGTGCTCGTCGTCGCGCTGCTCATCGTCGGCACGCTGAGTCCAGCCGTCAGCTGGATGGAGGCGCGGCGGATCAGGCGCGGCCTCGGGATCGCCCTCACGTTCACCCTCCTCTTCGTCGTGGCCATGCTCGTCGTGACCGTGACGATCCCGGCTCTCGTAGCGCAGGTCTCGGCGCTCGTGGACCAGGAGCCCGCGTATCGCGAGGCGCCTCGTGGACTATCTCGCCCAGTTCAACCTGACGGCGCCATTCGCCGGCTGGCTGCTAGGCGTCAAGTACCGACGGGCTTGCGAGCGCCATCAGTGGGATGGCGTTCGCGTTCTCCATGCGGGTCTTCGAGATCACGGCGTACGGCGCGAGCGCCATCTTCCTCGCGCTCTATATGATGATCGACCGCGATCGGCTTCGCGGCGGGCTGTTCGCGGTCGTCCCTCGCTCGCACCATATCCGCCTCGCCCGCGTGATGATGAATCTGGAGACGATCGTCGGCGCCTATATCCGCGGACAGCTGATCACCTGCGTGTTGATCGCGGCGTTTTCGTTCGTCCTCCTGGTCGTGTGCGGCGTGCCAAACGCGATGGCGCTTGCGGTGTTCTCGGGTGTCGCCGATGTCCTCCCGTACGTCGGCGCGTTTCTCTCGATCGGACCGATGGTCCTGGCGGCGCTGGGGCGTGGCCCCGTCGTCGTCGCGGTCATCCTGCTGACCATGCTCGCGTATGAGGAGTTCGAGAGCCGTGTGCTCGTGCCCCGCATCTACGGCCGGGCGCTGCGCCTTCCGTCGTCTGTTGTGCTGTTCGCGCTCCTGATGGGCGGGACGCTCATGGGGCTACTCGGCGCGCTCCTTGCGCTTCCCGTTGCCGCGACGGTCATGATGCTCATCGAGGAGCTTCGCGTCGAGCTTCCGGGTCAGCAGGAGCAGATAGGAGACGTCGAACTGCGCGTCGGGGACGAGCGCGCCGAGGAGGAGTACGAGCGTCGGACGGAGGGCGTGCCGGCGGAGCAGGCCGCCGCGGTGGCCGTCGAAATGTCGGTCGATCGGCGGAGGGAGGACAACCGTCCGCCAGACTCGGCACCGTAACGGCCACCTGTCCCTGCCAGAGACTCGGAACCTCTTGTCGCCGTTGCAGATCTGGACAGGAGTGCACCCCGGATCGAGTCTTCAGCAGGGATACCCGAAGAAGGTCCGCACGTGCCTGGACCGCTCGGCTGGCCCGGCCTCGACCTTGGCGCGCCCAAGCCTCGGGCGGACAGGACGGCTGAGCGATTCGGTGGTCGGTCGCGACGCCGGGTCAGTTCAGCCGGATCCCGAAGAGAAGCAGGAAGCAGTTCGACTTCATCTCGGTGGTCTGGCTCAAGTTGAACGTCTTGTCGATGCCGCGCACTCCCCGGACGTAGCGCGCCTGCACGCCCAGGCGCAGCACTTCGAAACCGCCGCCCACGGTGAAGCCCGCTTCGAAGCCGCTGGTGTCCGCCGACACGTCAACGTTCTGCAACTCGCCGTTGAACTGCCACTCGATGTAGCCGCCGCCCAGCAGGAAGGCCCTGAAGCCGCGCGCGGACGTCTGACCGAGATTCACCTTGAGCATCACGGGAACGTGCATGACGCTCTGCTTGAACGTGCCTTTGCCCACAATCTCGACGGGTTTCGAGCCGTAGAGCACGTCCGCCTGGACGCCGATGACGCCCCGTCTGTTGCCGCCGAACGCCACGCCTATGAGGTAGCCCGTGCGCAGATTGAAATTGAGGCCCGTGACGTCTTCGTAGTTCGCGAAGAGCGGTCCGCCGAGCACCTGTACTCCGAATCCATGCCCGCCTGAGGAGCCCTTGTCCTGGACGGGCGCGGCCGGTTCCTGCGCCAGCGCCGGAGCGACGCAGCAAACAACCGCGGCGAACACGACGGCAACGATACCGAGCGGGGATCTGGTCACAGTCACCTCCTTGCGTCTCGCCACCAACGGCGGCGGGAGTCACTCTGCGGCAACGGCAACGCGGCTCTGGGCACCGCCGGGCGGTGCGTGCTCTCCGGGACGGACGACGACTCGCGGGGGGGTGATTATACACCAGGGTTCGCGGACGACAAGGAGGTCGACCTCACCGATGGCGCCGTCGGTCGCGAGAATCGAATAGCCCACCGCTGTATGCTCCATCGCGAAGGACTGTGTGCTCAACAGAACAGCGGACCGCTGCCCTGGAGGGCCATAGTCGTCGGTAGCGTGGGCAAGGTTCGGAGAGCCAGGTGGCACGAATCGATCGACCATGCGCGAGAGAGGATCGCTCTGCTCTCGCGCCTCACGCGCGGAGCCCACACCGCGCCGGAGAACGGACATGCTCTACACACTCGCTGTCGTCCTGGTGGTCGCGTGGTTGCTCGGCGCGGTTGGCACCTACACGATTGGCCCCCTCTTGCACCTCCTGCTGGTCATCGCGCTGGTGCTGGCCGTCGTCGGCTTCTTGAACGGACGCCGCGCGCTCGGCTAGCTCGAACGCCTGCGCTCGCCGATTCGCCGGACGCCGCCCGGGTCAGGGCGACTCGTGGCAGACGAGGCGCCGCCCCGGAACATGGACGAATCCACGACCAGGTGGTGACCGCCTCACGAACAGTGGTCGCGGCAGGTGTGGACTTCGTTGACAACTGACCTGTGTCTGGAGGTTGCACGATGTGGAACAAGGATGAGCGCGACGGGAAGATCGATCGGGCGAAAGGCAAGATCGAACAGGCGGTCGGCGGCCTGACACACGATGACGACTTGAAGTCAGAGGGTCGGGCGGACGAGGCTGGGGGAAGACTCCAAGAAGCCGTGGGCGAAATCCGTCGGAAGGCTGGCGAGGCGATCGAGACGCTGGGCAAGGCGCTCAAGCGGTAAGGCGGCCCCGAACGTCAGGCCGACGAGCGGCGAGCCGTGGGCGACCTCCGCCGGCTGGTTCTCCGCAGATCGGCCGGGCGCACGCGGCGGTCCTTGCCGGCGAGGGCGTCGAAGAAGAATGACACGCCTGCTGACCCATGACGGTCTGCCACGGCGCCGCTCCGGTTATCGTGTCTCCTGGCTCGGGTAGCGGGCGCGGCGCGGAGACCCAGCGCATCGTCGCCGCTCTAGAGGCAGCCGGCCTCTCCGTCGCTTTGCACAGCCCACAGGCCGGAGAAGACCTCGGTGCGCTCGTGGCGCGCGTGATGCGGGATAATCCCCCTGTCGTGATCGGCGGAGGCGGCGACGGCACGATCAGCGCCGTCGCCGCAGGGCTTGCCGGAACCGATACGGCGCTCGGCATCCTCCCGCTCGGCACGCTCAATCACTTCGCCAAGGACCTCGCGATTCCGCTCGACCTCGAAGGTGCGGCGCGCGTGATCGCGTCGGGCCATCGCCTGACCGTGGACGTCGGCGACGTGAACGGACGGGTGTTCGTCAACAACTCCAGCCTGGGGCTGTATCCCGACATGGTGCGCGACCGCGAGCGTCAACGACAGCGTCTCGGACGTGGCAAGTGGGCCGCACTCGCGTGGGCGTCCATCACCATGCTGCGCCGCTACCCCTTCCTCGACGTGGCGATGTCCATCCACGGACACTCCCAGGGGCGCCGTACGGCGTTCGTCTTCATCGGCAACAACGAATATGTGATGGAGGGCTTTGACATTGGCAGCCGCCCGCGCCTGAACGGCGGCACCCTCAGCGTGTACGTGACGCAGCGCTGCGGGCGCGCGGGCCTGTTCCTGCTGGCGCTGCGAGCCCTGGTCGGCCGCTTGCGCCAGGCCCGTGACCTCGACGCGCTGAGCTGTCACACGGTGACGATCGAAAGCCGGCATCGGCGGCTGCGTGTCGCGAACGACGGCGAGGTCATCGTGATGGAGACGCCGCTGCGATACCGTGTTCGCCCGGGCGCGCTGACCGTCCTGGCCGCCGTGCCAGATCCTGAGGCGCACACCAGCGGCGCCCCGTCCTGAGTTCTGGAGAGGCTGGATGCGCACCATCGTCCATCTGTCCGACCTGCATTTCGGGCGCACCGATCCGGCTCTCCTTCTGCCTCTGGCACGCCAGGTGGACGACGTGCACCCGGACGTCGTGGTCGTGTCGGGCGATCTCACCCAACGCGCCACGCGCAGCCAATTCGTCGAGGCGAGGCGCTTCCTCGACACGCTGCCGCATCCCCAGATCATCGTGCCCGGCAATCACGACATCCCGCTCTACAACGCGTTCAGACGTTTCGTTTCCCCGCTTCGGGACTATCGCCGCGTCATCACGGCGGATCTGCATCCCGAGTTCATCGACGACGAGATCGCCGTGATCGGCGTGAATACCGCGCGTTCGCTGACCATCAAGGACGGCCGCATCAGCGCGCAGCAGATGGCGCGAGTGCACTCGCGGTTCTGCGACCTCGATGACCGCCTCACCACGATCGTCGTCACCCATCATCCGTTCGACCTGCCGGAAGGCCACGGACGAGGCAGGATCGTGGGACGAGCGTCTCTGGCCATGCGGACCTTCGCGACATGCGGCGCGGACGTGCTGCTCTCCGGCCATCTGCACGTCTCGCATACCAGCAACACGGCCACGCGGTACCGCGTGGAGGGCTTCGCGGCGCTCGTGGTGCAGGCCGGCACAGCCGCCTCGACGCGCGGACGCGCCGAGGCCAATACCTTCAATGTCATCCGCTGCGACGGCGACGATGTCGGCCTCGAACGGATGACCTGGGACGCGCAGTTCGGCCGCTTCCTGGACGCCGGAAGAGAGGCGTTTCACTATACGAGTCAGGGGTGGTCGCCGCTCGGCTGAACGACCCGCAGGATTCTGACTGCCTCTGGATCAGCCAGGCCGAATCCACAGCCCATCGGAGGGGCAACTCACCGTGCCCAAGCGACCACGCCCATGCGATTCGGAGAATTCCGACGAGAGGGCGGGCGAGGACTCGCGCCTCGCGATCCTCGGTCGGTCGGCAGGCCGCGTTCGGCAGGGCGGACCTGGCGTCAGCGGCGGCTCAGCGCGCCGCGCGTCGCCGATTCAGCGTGTTCACCACGGTCAGGCCGAACACGAGCCACGCCGAACTTCCAAGAGCGGCGCCGACCACGTCGGAGAGGTAGTGCACGCCGAGGTACACGCGCGAGAAGCCGACCAGGGAGACCATCGCCAGCGCGGCGGCGGCGCACCAGGCGCGACTGCGCCATGTCGCGACGTGCGTCATCGCGAAGGCGGCAAGCACACCGTAGAAGAGCAAGGCGCCCGCGGTGTGCCCGCTTGGAAAGCTGTACCAGGACGGCGTGAGGAACGGTTCCTCGAAGATCGGCCGGGCTCGATGAAAGGCGTGTTTCATGAGCACGTTGACCGCCATCCCACCGGGCACCACCAGCAGCAGCGCGAGCAGCCAGTCGCGGTGGCGCTTCCACGCAAGCCAGCCCGCGAAGGCGAGCGTCAGCACCGTCACACCAGAGGCCGAGTGCATGCGCGTCACAGCAAGCATGGTGGTGGTCACCGCAGGCAGTGAGTGCACATGCAACCACACGGCAACGCGGCGGTCGAGCGTCACGATCAGGTCGCCCGTGAAGACCTCTTCGGCGAGCATCGCGAACAGTATGCTTGCCCCCAAGAGCGCGGCGATCCCGAGCGTGAGTTCGAGCCCGGCGGCCCGTGTCGGCGACGGCAGATGCGCGCGTTGAGTCATCGCTCGGCCGGCCTGACCGACGCCACGCATTGCGCCCGCGTTGCTACCATCCGTCACACCCCGACCCTGCAGTAGAACCAGGTCTTCACCAACGCGGTCAGGACCCACCTAACGAGAGTGCCGCCAGGACCGGCCAGTACCGACAACGTCACGGCGCACCCGGCCGCCGTCTGGACCGGTTCATTCGGACATCTTCAGTGGTCAGCCGCCGGAGTGCGCTCGAAACGCGAAATAGGCGAGGATGACGACGAGGCCGAGAAGAACGAACCGCGCCATGCCCATCAGTCGGGTGTGAGCCACGGGACGGGCGTCCTTCGGTTGGATGCCGGTGACGGCAGCCACGGCCGTGGCGATCGCTGCGAGGCCGAGCCATCCGAGCCAGTTCATGGCTCAACTATGTCTGACAGCAGCCCGCTCCCGCTGTTCAATCGTGGACCTTTCCTGAAACCGAGGCCGAGTGTTCACAAACGGACAGACGTCTCGCGCGTGGTGCCGCATGCTGGCCGGAGACGCAGATGTAGATTCATGGCTGTCACACGCCGACCATTCGCCAGGCGTCCGCTGCTTTGGACGTTGTTGGGCCTCGCCGCGCTCGTCGGTGCCCTCGCGGCGACGTTCGTGGCGGCGGTCCCGCTGTCGTCGGAGCGCTTCCGTCAACGGATCGTCCGGGCCCTCTCCGAGACACTCGACAGCGACGTGGAACTGGGCGACCTGCACCTCCGCGTCTTCCCGGGTCTCCGCGCGGAGGGGTTCGACCTGCGGGTCCGCCGCCGCGGGATGGGCGCCTACCCGCCGCTCATCTCGGTCAGGTCATTCCGTGTAGACGGGAGCTTGATCGGTGTGTTGCGCAAGCACGTCGATCGCGTGACGCTCGATGGACTCGACATCAACATTCCGCCGAGGCAGGCGCGCCACCGCGCGGCAGGCGCAGAAGCACCGTCAGAGGGCGGACGTCAGACGTCTGGTGACGATCAACGCTCGACCGCCTCGACCCGGAACGACCCGCTGAAGAACAGCGGGGTCGTCATCGACCGCCTCGACGCGGACGATGCGCGGGTGGTCATCCTCCCCTTCAGGAACGACAAAGAGCCCAAGGTATGGGCCATTCACCATCTGCTGATGCACGATGTGGGCTCCGCCCGGCCGTGGCCGTTCGAGGCCGCACTCACCAACGGCGTGCCCCCGGGCGAAATCGACGTCAGCGGCACGTTCGGCCCGTGGCGCCGCGACGAGCCCGGCGACACCCCGCTCGGAGGCGCCTTCATTTTCGCGAGGGCTGATCTCGGCGTGTTCAAGGGGATCTCCGGCACGCTGTCGTCCCGCGGCGGTTTCGGCGGCACGCTTGCCGAGCTCGAGGCCAGGGGCGAGACCGACACGCCCGACTTCACGATCACGGTCGGCGGCCATCCATTCCCACTGCATGTGGACTATCAGGCGCTCATCGACGGCACCAACGGCGACACGCGGCTGACGATGATCGACGCCTGGTTTCTGGGCTCCTACCTGCACGCGACGGGTGCCGTGCTCGGCGCGCCGAAAGGGCATCACGGCCGGACGATCACGCTCAACGTCGCGATGGACAAGTCGCGCATCGAGGACATCATGACGATGGTGGTCGCGACGGTGACGCCGCCGATCGTCGGCGGGCTGACGCTCACGACGACATTCGTGCTGCCGCCCGGCCGGAACGAGGTTGTCGAGCGCCTGCGACTGGACGGACGGTTCACGGTCACCCAGGCGCGGTTCACCAGCGCCGACGTGCAGGGAAAGATCGAAGCGCTCAGCCAGCGCGGACGCGGGAGGGCTTCGGAGCCGAAGAAGGAACGTGTCGTCTCTGACTTCCGGGGACGCTTCATGCTGGCGGACGGCCGGCTCGTGCTGCCTGGCGTCGCCTTCGCCGTGCCCGGCGCGAGGATCGAACTGGCGGGGAGGTACGGGCTCAAAGCCGAGACGCTCGACTTCAGGGGCCACCTCCTGCTCGACGGGAACATCTCACAGGCGACAACCGGCTGGAAGTCTGTCATCCTGAAGGCTGTCGATCCGCTCTTCAGGCAAGAGGATGGCACGGGCAGCACGATCCCGATCGCGATCAACGGCTCGCGTAACGCGCCGGAATTCGGCCTCGATCTCCGTCGCGTGCTCAGGCGCGGGGGCGACCGGTGATTCGCCACGCGCGCGATCGGGCGTTCAGGAATCCTGTGACCCGCTCGGCCGCGGTGACCCAGGCCCAGGTCGAGAAGAGCCCGGATATCGACACGGACACACCGGCATCCAGGGGGCAAGGGAGTAAGCGAAGTGAAAGGAGCCTGACGTGAGCAACGAGAAGACCGAGGCGAAGTGCCCGTTCAATCCCACCGCTGGCGGCGGCGCCTCGAACCGTGACTGGTGGCCGAGCCAGTTGCCGCTGAATGTCCTGCGCCAGCGTTCCTCCCTGTCCAATCCAATGGGCGAGGGCTTCAACTACGCCGAGGAGTTCAAGACCCTCGATCTGGAGGCCGTGAAGACCGACCTTCGCGCGCTGATGACCGACTCGCAGGACTGGTGGCCGGCGGACTTCGGGCACTACGGACCGCTGTTCATCCGCATGGCCTGGCACAGCGCCGGCACGTATCGCACCGGTGACGGCCGCGGCGGCGCCGGAGCCGGCCAGCAGCGCTTCGCGCCGCTCAACAGCTGGCCCGACAACGTCAACCTCGACAAGGCGCGCCGGTTGCTGTGGCCGATCAAGCAGAAGTACGGGCGGAAGATCTCCTGGGCTGACCTCATGATCCTTGCCGGCAACGTGGCCCTGGAGTCGATGGGATTCAAGACGTTCGGTTTTGCCGGCGGGCGCGAGGACGTCTGGGAGCCGGACGAGGGCGTCTATTGGGGCTCCGAGCACACGTGGCTGGCCGACAAGCGATACTCCGGAGACCGGGATCTCGAGAATCCGCTCGCGGCGGTCCAGATGGGCCTGATCTACGTCAACCCGGAGGGCCCGAACGGGAACCCGGATCCAATCGCGGCGGCCAGGGACATTCGCGAGACCTTTGCGCGCATGGCCATGAACGACGAAGAGACGGTTGCGCTCATTGCTGGAGGTCACACCTTCGGCAAGACCCACGGCGCCGGTCCTGCGTCCCACGTGGGTCCCGAGCCGGAGGCGGCCCCCATCGAGGAGCAGGGCCTCGGCTGGAAGGGCAGCTTTGGCACGGGCAAGGGCGCTGACGCGATCAGCAGCGGCCTGGAGGTCACCTGGACGTCGACGCCGACGAAGTGGACCAGCAACTTCTTCTGGAACCTGTTCGGCTATGAGTGGGAACTGACGAAGAGTCCGGCCGGCGCGCATCAGTGGAAGCCGAAGGGAGGCGCGGGCGCCGGGACCATCCCCCATGCCCACGACCCGTCGAAGCGTATCGAGCCGACCATGCTGACCACGGACCTCTCGCTGCGCTTCGACCCGGCCTACGAGAAGATCTCGAGGCGCTTCTACGAGAACCCTGACCAGTTCGCTGACGCCTTCGCCCGCGCGTGGTTCAAGCTGACGCACCGCGACATGGGGCCTCGCGCACGCTATCTCGGCCCGGAGGTGCCAGCCGAAGATCTCATCTGGCAGGACCCCATCCCCGCGGTCAATCACGCGTTGATTGACGCGAACGACATTGATTCCCTCAAGGGCCGGATCCTGGCGTTGGGGCTGCCGGTCGCCCAACTGGTTTCGACCGCCTGGGCGTCGGCATCCACCTTCCGTGGTTCCGACAAGCGGGGCGGTGCGAACGGCGCGCGCATTCGCCTCAAGCCCCAGAAGGACTGGCCAGTCAACCAGCCGGCCGAACTGGCGAAAGTGCTCGAGGCGCTGGAGGGTGTCCAGCGTGAGTTCAACGGCGCGGCCCCTGGCGGCAAGAAGGCCTCGCTCGCCGACCTGATTGTCCTGGCCGGTTGCGCGGGCGTCGAACAAGCGGCGAAGAAGGCCGGTCACGACGTGAAGGTCCCCTTCACGCCGGGACGCATGGACGCCTCGCAGGAGCAGACCGATGTGGCCTCGTTCGCCATGCTCGAACCGGTCGCGGACGGCTTCCGCAACTACCTCAAGGGCAAGTACACGGTACCGGCTGAGGCATTGCTGGTAGACAAAGCGCAGTTGCTCACGCTGACGGCGCCGGAGATGACGGTTCTCGTTGGCGGAATGCGCGTGCTGAATGCCAACGTCGGAGAGTCCCAGCACGGCGTCTTCACGAGGCGGCCGGAGGCGCTGACCAACGACTTCTTCGTGAACCTGCTCGACATGGGCACGGAGTGGAAGGCGGTGTCGGACGCCAAGGACGTGTTCGAAGGGCGCGATCGCAGGACGGGTGAACTGAAGTGGACCGGCACGCGCGTCGATCTCGTCTTCGGTTCCAACTCCGAACTCCGGGCCCTGGCAGAGGTCTACGGCAGCTCGGACGCTCAGGCGAAGTTCGTCCGGGACTTCGTGGCGGCGTGGAACAAAGTGATGAACCTCGACCGCTTCGACGTCACCTAGTCTCGGCCGCCCGCCGAGTGCCGTATCGGCTCGCCGTCGGCTGCGCGCGTAACGGGGGTGGGGCCTTCGCCGCCAGGCTGGAATTGGCCGAAGGCCGAACCCCGCCCTACCGGATCGGCGGCGCGGTGGACGAGGCCCTCCCCGGCGTGGCCGGCACCATGATTTCCGTCCGGCTGCCATCCGGGTCGTAGACCTGGAACTGGCGGGGCGGCGTGCCCCGCAGCTCAACGGGCCGCGTGTAGCTCTTGCGCGCGGGCGACGCCTCGAAGATGGCGGCCGACCCAGCCACATCGGTCTCCTCCATCCCGATGTGATGCAGGACGCCCAGTTGGCGCAGGTCGGGGAACTGGTCGTAGAGCATGAACTCCACCCAGTTGTCTCCGTCCGGCACCTTCATGTTCACCCAGCTCAGGGTCTTCTGGTTCGAGCTGCCGCGCCAGTTCTCCTGGCAGCCGAGGATGTCGCGGTAGAACTTCATCGCTGGTTCAAGCGCGTAGACGATGATGCCGACGTGAGACATGTGCGTGCTGGCGCGGCAATCGTCCATGAACTTGCCCTTCTCGCGCGCGCTCCAGCCATCCGGCTCGTACTGCACGAACTCGACGGTGTGTTTGTCCGGGTCGGTCACCGTGAAGCTGGTGTTCCCGATGCGGTCCTTCGTGACGCGATCGGGCACCTTCACGCCCTGCGATGCCAGGTACTTCAGCATGCCGGCCGCGTCATCGGTCTCGAGGGCAATGTGGGTGAGGCGGTCTGTGGCAGGCTTGTCTTCCGAAACCAACTCGACATACTGGCGATCGTTGATCTTGAAGAAGGCGATATCCGGGTTCTTCAGCGAGTAGGGCTCCTGCCAGCCGAGCACGCCAGTGTAGAAGGCACGCGACTGGTTGATGTCCTGCGCCATCAGACCGATGTGCGCCACGCCCGTGATGCGCGGCCGCTTGACCTCCTGGCTCGACGCCAGGCACAGGCAGGCTGTCAATGCGATTGCCCACTTCATACTCGGTTCACCTCGCCTTCCGCGACGACCGCGCTGCCATCGTCGGGTCGTCATTCGGGTTGCCACAAGCATACAACCGCAACCTGCATCTTGCCTTCCCTGGCTTTCGGAATCATGCGGGAATCGTCCCGCCTCGCAGCATGATTCCGTCGCGAGACGTCCGGGCGAGCGGGATCTTCCAGACCCCAGTCGGATGGCGCGTGCAGCCGGCGATGCGCACGCGACGGCTGCCCAGTTCAATGAAGTCGTCTGACCGAACGCGCAGGCCGGCGAGCGCGGGACCCGATCGTGTTCGGCGCCGCATGGGCCCGCAACGCCGGGCGTACGCAGGCTGCAAGTCCCCTCCACGCCGGAACAACGTCAGCGCCAGCAGGACCTTCTGCGCTGTGCCGTGCTGATTCTCCTGCATTACTCCCAACTCACCTGTGGCACGGTACTTGGATATACTCCCTCCTGCCTGGTCCCCCCGGGAGGTGAAGCGATGCCTCGATTCATCAGTTGCGCTCTCGCCCTGTTCGTCGTCATCGCGTTGACAATGACCACATCCACGGCCCAGTCGAACAGGGCCGGGTCGGTCCGCGACTCCGGCAGCGTCACGCCGAAGAACAAAGTGCCTGACACGATTGAGAGCGCCGCTCGACGCCTCACAAGTCAGCTCGAGGCGCAGGGCTACGCCGTCGCCCGCGGCTACGTGAAGCTCTATACCGTAGCGGATTGCGACTGGTCCTACGCGCTCATGGGCACCTGTTACTCCAACAACCCGGCCGCCCCCTATGTCATACCGGTCCTCCCGACCTGGCCAGACGAGTGGCTGGATCCTCGGAGCGCCAACGGCGTGTTCGGGCCGACGCGTAAGGGTTACAGCACGACGTTCCGCCTGGATCCCCGGGAGGCCGTCGTCATCCTGGGGCGGATGCCCCCTCCGGCGAAGTACTTCGGGCTGCAAACCAACGTGTTCACGCGGCAGGGCGACTTCGATACGACGAGTGAGCCGTACACGTTCCTCAGCGACCACAAGATGTTCTGGCTGCTGAACATGTTCTTCGCCCACCTTCCCTGGGACGCCACCCGCGTCCAGCTCCTCTCCAGCGTGGGCAACAGCATCAACAACGTGGTCATCCAGGACGGGTCGGGCAGCGCCTTCAATCAGGATCGCTACTTCATCACCACGCCCGACCAGTTCATGGAGGAGGCCGTCCGGCAGGCTTTCGGCAGTATCAGGGTTGAAGACAAGGACGTCTTCACTGAGCCTATCGACTTGACGTTGCGGGTCGGGCTCGACCGAGCCGCAGACGACTTCTACACGCTGATGCGCTACGCCATGCCCAGTCACGAGAACGAGGCGGCGGCGGATGCCTGGCGAGCGAACCTGCCGCTGGTCGTGCTGCGGGTCAGGGACCACCGGACGGAGCGACAGCCCGTACTGTTCGAACAGGTCGAACTCGACAAGAGGAGAGCAGCGGAACCGCGGGAGAGCGCGCTGGCGTCTGATCTCGCCCGCCTCGCGACGGCGGTCTGCGCGAAGTGGGGACAGCCCTGCAACGATCAGGCGCTGGTCTTGAACGTGCAGGAGCGGCCCATCTCGATGGTCGGGCCGACGTGCATAGGGATTGGGATGAACTGTCTCGCCGACACGCAGGACACCGCCTATCATTTCAGCGGCAAGCTCCCGCTCGATGCAAGCCGTGTCTATGCCGTGGTGGGTGCCCTGAGCACCCACACCGGCAATGCCACCTATGTCGGCCTCGGCGTCAACGCCACCAAGCGGCAGCAGGGCGTCGACAACGTCTCCGATGACCTCCTCGAAGGTTCTGCGGCCGACTATGCCTCAGTGGTGAAGGATCCTGACAAGTTCTTCGTCTACTATTTCGCTCGCGACTGTGCCAGCCTCGACGTGTGGGCGCGCACGTACTGCCGCTCGATACCCGAGAGCGCGATTCCGGACTATGACCCGGCAGATCCCAACCCCGACCAGCTCAACTTCTCTGTGCGCAACTACGTGTTTCCTGGCACGGCGCGCGGGCCCGACTCGGGGTTCTCGCTCTCTCCGAAGGTGATTCGGCTGCGGTGACACCGAATGCAGGGCACGGCGCCCGCGCCGTGCCTTGCACCGCTGACGTCACCCGCTATTGGCCGCGGAACACGATGGCCCGATCGTAGATGACCTCGGTGAACGCCGGCCCGACCGCCGTGGATGGCTCGAGGTACGCCCGGAACCCCATCCACATGTCGGGGGGATTGCCCAGCAGGTCCAGCCTCTCGCAGGTCGTCGTAATCGGCGTGCAGTGTGCTTCCCCACGACAGTCAAGGGCGTATTTCCACGCATACAGCGTATCCGGCGCGTCTGCCAGGTAGTCCCGAGCGCTGCCTCGAAAGTTGCCGCTCTGCTCGCTGACGATGCCAAGCAGTAGCTCTTTGCCGGCTGTGTCGTGGCCCGCGTAGACGCCGGCGTTCGAGTAGGTGGCCTTTCCCGTGGCTTCGTGGTTGGCCCCGTAAACGATCACGAAGTCATTGGGGCCGAGCCGAAACTCCGGGATGGTCCGCAAGTACACGGTGTCTCGCGACGGCCCCCACTGGTCGATCCCCCGCTGCAGCCCGTCGTAGCCGTCGGTCAGCCAGACCTGCGTGGTCTGCTCCTCTGGGCGCGGCACGCTGCCGTGATGCGCCAGAATGGCCTCGCGCAGCGATTCGACGGCAGGCATCAGGTCCATCTCGGTCCGTCCTGTGCCCCGCACCCTGAGCGGTGGGGCCGGGTATGGATCGGGCGCGGCACCGGCGAGCGTCACACGAAGCGCCACCTGCGGCGCGTCAAGGTACTTCTTGAAGGCCTCTTCATATCCCGGTTTGGGCCGGAACATCCTCTGCGTGAAGTTGAAGATGTCGGTGTTCTCATCGTTGCCCAAGCGGGTCAGGGCGCTCGGTACGACCAGCGTGTTGAGGATGCTCGCCGGATAGCCCGCCTGTCGGGCGGCCGCCTGCACCCGCTGGTCAACACCCCGATCGGCGGTCAGGATGATGATTGTGTCCTTGTCGAATGGGTCCGACGCTGGCCCGCTGGTGCGAATCGTCAGGTTGTTGACGGTGTCGCCAAGCGGCGCCAGGAGCTCCACCCAGGTCTGTTGCCTTTCATCCCAGCGCCAGGCCAGGAACGATTGGAGGCTGAAGTAGCTCATCGGGGGTGGGGTGCGGCCCACGATGACGATGGCCTCGTTGGCGGCCAACCGGAAGAGCAAGGGAGACCCGGTCGAAGCCGGTCCGGGCACGTCCGGCATCTGGACCATCTTGTACGGCGCCCCGGCGTTATTGCACTCGCAGGTAGGGATTACGCCGCTGCAACAAAGGGAGGTAAAGTCCATGCGAGCCAGTTGCCCGTCCTGAACCGCAAACCCCTTCTTCTCGAGGGCCGCTCTGAAGCGGGCGATATCTTGCGGGGGTCCGACGGGCCTCGCGAACTGGCCCGAAGGGAGACCGGGGGGCGTTACTGCGGTCGAGTTCCCCGCGCTGCTGGTACAGAGCAGAATGGCAACGAGCACGGCAGTCGGGAGCCACGTCAGTCTCATTGTCTTCACGGTTTCCTCCTCGCCTCACGACACCGCTACCGCTAGCGCGCCTGCCGCTGGAGTGCTCCTCCTGCTCCCCTGACGACGTCATAGCTACTTCGGAGGAGGAGAGAACTTGATGAGCCGATCGTAGAGGACCTCAGTGAACGCAGCGCCCACATTGGTCTGCGGCTCCACATAGTTGCGCCAAATGACGCCTAGCTTGGTGCGTGTCGTCGAGCTGAACTCCGGGCAGTCGTCGTCCCGGGGCTGCACCACGGCGTGCAGGGCTGGTACGGAGGCGGGGTCAACTCCAGGCAATACGGTTCACCGTTGCACTGGCGCTTGATCTTGTACGCGTATAGCAGATCGGCCCCCGGCACATACGCTTCTGCGCTGCCCTCGAACTTGTCGTGGAAGACACTGCCCACCGGCAATTGCGGTACGGTGGCATATACATTGATGGCGGTGTAAATCGCTTTGCCGGTAGCCACATGCTTTGGGCCGTAAGCGATCAGGAACTCGTCATCCTTCAACGTCAGCGGGTCATTCACGCCAAACTCCGGCAGCCCGCCCGCGCCGAGATAGAGCGCGTCGCGTGTATCGCCGAGCGCATTCGCGCCGCGCTGGATGTAGTCGAAGCCGTCGTAAGCGATGGGCCGCGTCACATACTCGGTCGCGTCGTACCCGCTGTAGGACGCCAGGATGGCTTGGCGAAGCTGGCCGAGGCTCGGGGTGAGGTCCATCTCCGTCCGCCCTGTGCCACGGACGCGCAGCGCCGGCGTCGGGAATGGCCGGGGAGAGCCAATGCTCGTTGGCGTTATTCGGAACGCTCTAAGCGGCGGATGCGCACCGCCGAAGGCCTCCACGTACTCCTGGACCGCGCCGCCCGCATCCCCGGACATCCTTATGCGATGAATAATCAGCAGCAAGTCGTTCATCTTCGGGTCCAGGCCGAGGTTCAGCATCGGAGCCGGCACCACCACGGTGTTCATGATGGCGTCAGGATAGCCGGCGCTTCGCAGGGCGGCGCGAACCCGGGCGTCCGTGTTCCGGTCGGGCGTGAAGATGAACACCACCGGCCGATTGAATGGGTCCGGCCCAATCGTCTTGACGGTGCGCAGGTTGACGGCATCCCCCACGCTGGCAAGGAGAGGCCTGTGCGGTGAGAAGAAATCCACCACATCCGTGGGAAACGTCCTCTCTCCGAGGTACAGTTGATAGCCGAAATACTCCGCCTCCGGCGGCGTGACTCCGATGACGACGACGGCCTCGTCGGGGCGTAGCTGGAAGACTGGAAGCGCGGTCGTCGATTCCCGGGATCTTGACGGCGATATACGGCGTCACCTTGTTGTAGTACATGCCCCAGGGGAGCTTCCCCTCACAGCACAATCCCGCCGGATCGAGCTGGACCATCGATCCTTCAGCCCAACCGAGCCCGGCACTCTTGAGGTTGGCAGTGAATTTCGCGACTGAGTCCTGGCGCTGAGCTGCCTGTTGGCTGAACGCCAAACTGGCACAGAGGATCGAAGCAGCAACAGCCGACAACCGGAAGAATTTGACTGAGAGCATTTCATTGCCTCCGAATGAGATGTCGTGTTCCGCAGTCGCCGTGAAGAGGGTTGTGGGACAGCAGAGGGTGCCGGCCGGAAGAGCAGATGACATGAGTCGAGGAGGGCCGAGGAGACTCCCGCCGCAGCCTGCATGGCGTTGTGTCCTCAACGGAACCGAGCGCACCAGGCAGCCTCGTTCCGCGTTCCGCCTCACGACAAAGCCAACGAGGATTCAGAGCAAGACTCGATCCGCCGCTGAGCCGGCTCGGGGGCTCGACTGCCCTGGCTGGCAACTGGCTTTGCTGCAATGATTTGCGGTCACATCACCGGCATTCGTTGCGGCCGCCTCAGAGCCAGCAAGTCCCTCGTCGCGGCGACTATTTTCAGGGCGACGCCGAAGGCGGATGGATTCGCCGCCGTTTCCCATAATTCATCCTCAGGTGGCCTTTTGTGCCGCTTCAGGAAGATGTTGCGCCTGGAATCCTCGAATTCAGGCCTGCTTCTGTTGGGCTGGATCTTGCAGAAATTCGTGGGTTAGGGTCCATGACGGCTGTCCCCTGGACGCAGCAAGCCACGTCGAACACGCTGGAGGAGTCGCAATGAGAGTGACGTCCCTCGCACGCATCGCGGGCGCCATCGCCATTTCGTGTGCCGTGGCGGCCGCAATGGCCGCCAGCACCGGGTCTACCGAGATTCCCTGGGTCGCGGAGACCGATCTGGAGACCTATATCGGCCAGCCCTGGAAGCCGTTCCCGATGCCGCCGGTGCGACCACCGCAGAACCCCAGCATGGCCGCCAATCCGTTCAACAACGTCCACAACGACACGTGGATGAGTGACACGTACGACATTCCCGGTCCGCTCGGACGGCAGCCATTCACGATCACCTCGACGCTCGCGCCGGCACGCAATAGCCTGACGACTCCGTCGTTTACCTGCGGCACCCTGACCTTCGACACGCGAGGCCGGATCATCACGCCCTGCTACGGGCCGGGCGAGGCGAGCCTGGTCCTGATCGACCCGACCTCCCTGGCCGTGCTGGCCTACTACAAACTGCCGCTGGCCGCCGACGCGACCGCAGCCTACGGCTCGGCCTATATGTACCTGGACGACCAGGATCGTGCGGTCGTGACGCAGACCGACAGACTGCAGGTCTTCAGCGTGATCGAGAAGCGGGGCAAGGCCGCCTTCGCGCCGGGTCCCGAATACGACCTGTCGGACTACGTCGATGCGGGCGACGCGATCCAGTCGGTGATTCCGGACTGGGCGGGGAGGCTGTGGTTCGTCGTGCGCAAGGCCGGCACTGTTGGCGTTCTCAATCCGGCCACCGGAGCGGTGGGCCACCTGACCCTGAACGAGGAGATCGCCAATTCCTTTGCCGTGACTGGGAATGACGCGTACATCGTCACGACCAAGGCGATGTATCGCCTGACGGCTGGCGCCGACGGAGTGCCCCGGCAGGTATGGCGGGCAGCCGACTACGAGAACCTGAACGACAAGAAGGACGGACAACTCTCGGCGGGATCGGGAACGACGCCGACGCTTCTCGACGAGGGTCGCTACGTGGCCATCGCGGACAACGCCAGCCAGATGCACGTGGTCGTCTATCGAACCACCGACCGTTTGCGGCCCAACGAGGATCGGCTGGTGTGCGAGACCGCCGTCTTCCCGCCGGGCCTCGGCGCGACTGAGGACTCCCTGATCGGCGTCGGACGGTCATTGATCGTCGCCAATGAGTACGGCTACAAGGTCGACCTGTCGGCCGGACCTGTCCCCCAAAGCGCGCCGACCGTCCCTGGCGTCGCCCGTGTCGATATCGACGCGAGCGGGAAAGGCTGCCGGGTTGTCTGGTCCAACGACTCGGTGGCGGCGCCGCAGGTGGCGCCGAAGATGTCGACGAAGAACGGGCTGATCTACCTGTTCACACGCAAGTACGATTCTTCCACCCACAGGGACGACGGCACCGACCTCGATGTCTGGTACTGGACGGCCATGGACTTCCGGACCGGAGCCGTCGTGTGGGAGACCCTCGTCGGCACGGGCGGCCGCTTCGACAGCTGGGTCCCGGGGCCGGCGCTCGGACCGGACGAAACGCTCTACGTGGGCGCATACGGTGGAATGATCGCGACCAGGGATGCCGCTGGGATGGCAGGTCGGACAGCCGCCGGCCTGCGTCGACACTGACCAACTCGACTGGCGCGACGGCGCAACTCACCTGTCGTTGGACAACGACCCGCCGGTCCCTCGAGCAACGCAGACGCCGAGCGATGGCCGGATCGTTGCCGTCCCGCACGAAGGCGGTCTGCACCACCACTACGAACGTCGCGCCGCCTGACACGCGCGGCTCGCCTCTCTTCACCACCCAGCCTCAGGATGGCCCCGGCCGCCGTATGCTCACGCCCGCGCGGACGGGCCACTTGATCGCGTTGTCGCCGACTCCACAGCCTCACCATGACGCTCGCCGTCCTCTCCGAGTTGGCGGCTGACACCGCTCGGGACCGGCCGATTGAGTTTCTGGTGGGGACAGGTAACCCGGAAACAAAGAGTCGGTGGATCGACGTTGCGATGGATAAGAGCTTCCGCGTCGACTCATACTCAATCGAGCGGATTGACGTCGTAGTAAAGGTCACTCCTCGCTGACATGCCGGCTCCTTCGCGCTCGTTGGGTGACGAGCGAATCAGCCGGACGGGGTAGTGGTCTCGATCGTCCCTGTTGACGCGACAACATCGAAGTAGGATCGTGAAACGCCTCACGGCGGTGTACACTTCTGGCGCCGATTGTCTTCTGAGGAGGGATCCATGAGAGTTCTGCTGGCTTGCGTGGGCGTCTGTCTGGCCATACTGATTGGCTCGGCCCAAGTTTCGGACACGTTGGATATCTGGGTCATCGACGTCGAGGGTGGGAAGGCGGTCATCGCCAGGAACCCTTCCGGCCAGGTGATGATGATCGATGGCGGGATGCCGGACATGGCCGGGCGTGGTGGAGCACCCGGACGAGGAGCCGGCGGGGCGCCGACGGCCCCGCAGGGTGGCGCGGCGGCGATGCCCCCGCAGGGTGGCGGGGCGGTGGCGCCTCCGCAGGGCGGCGCGCCGGCCGCGCCCCCGCGGCCCCCGATGCAGGTCGAGAAGGACCGTGACCTGAACCGGGTCGTGGCAGCGGCGAAACTGGCCGGTGTCTCCGCCTTCGATGTCTACTTCGTGACGCACTACGACGTGGATCACTCCGGCAATGTTCCGAACATCGCGGGACGCTTCCCGACCAAGCTCTTCGTGGATCACGGCCCGTGGCTGGACAATCCCAAGCTCGGTGCCATGAACAAGAACGCGGGGGATGCGTATGTGGCGTTCGTCGATGGGAAGCCGCGACTGTCGGTCAAGCCTGGGGACGTGATTCCCTTCAAAGACGTGAAGATCACGGTCCTCACCTCCAACGAGGAGGTCAACAACAAGCCATTCAGCGGAGGCGGGAAGCCCAACACCGCCTGTCCAACCGAATTGCTGCCGCCGACCAAGGGGGATGACAACGCCTCCTCGATCGGGACGCTGTGGGAATTCGGCAAGTTCCGCATGGCCGACTTCGCCGACCTGCTCCAGTGGGTCGAGATGAAGCTGATGTGCCCGAACAACCCGATCGGCACGGTGGATCTGCTGATGGGCAGCCACCACGGCATGCCGGCGTCCAGTTCGCCCGCGCTCGTACACGCGCTCCGGGCCAAAGCGATCATCACCAACAATGGAGAGCGGAAGGGCATCGCCCCTGATGTGGTCAAGACGCTGCGGGCCACCCCGGGCGGGATGGACATCTGGCAGCTCCACTACTCGACGATGGCCGGGCCCGAGCTGAACGCTCCGGAGGATTTCATCGCCAACATGAAGCAGCAGGACTGTCAGGGTTTCGCGATCAAGATCTCCGCGCGCCGCGATGGGAGCTTCACGGTGACCAACCTGAGGAACGACTTCTCGAAGACCTACAAGCAATAGTCCTGCCCGCACGGCGACGGCAGCGCGGGAGAGACGTCATCCGAGCCATCTGTCGACAGCCGACCGCGGACGATCGCGGTCGGCTGTGACATCCGGGCGATGATCGCGGATGTTCGCGGGCGCGTGTCCGGGAACGTCCTGCAATCGCTGGCACGCGCCGACTATGCCGGCTGCACGTTCTCGGCGCGCGGACCCTTCGGACCCTGGCCGCGCTCGAACGTCACCGACTGGCCTTCGTGCATGCTGTCGAAGGGCGTGCTGGTGCAAGCCGACTGGTGAAAGAAATACTCGTTGCCGTCCTGGGCCGCGACAAATCCGAAACCCTTGTCGGTCACCATTCGCTTGATCGTGCCGGTCATTGTTGACATCGTTTCTCCTGATCTGTTGTTGAACCGATAACCGCCCGAGACGCCGGTTCGGCGTCTCGCGGACGTTCACATACCGGTTGCGGTCACAATCGAGTCTGCTATCGTCAGAGACAGATCGCGTCCAGCAGCCTGATAGCTTTGAAGCAGACAGGGGAGCGGCAGACCCACAAAGGCGCGCCGTCAGCGGTGGGACTCAAAGCGGAACGGCTTCCATCATAGCATGGTTCGCCCCGCGCGCGGCCAAGATCGACAGACAAGAAAGGGCTTGACGTCACGCCCGGAAACGGCTGAACCTGACGTGGGAAACCCTCGGACCATCACCACTTGGGACATCGGCCACGCCGGAGAAGATGTGTGATGCACGTTTCCGCGCTTCCGGCGGCAGGTTGCCTCCTTGTGCTCCTGGCACCTGCGGCAGACGGCGGGCAGCAGCTGCCCGTCCCGCCGCCCGCCTCTCCGCTCGTCACGATCCTGGAGGCCGCCACGTCGACACTCCAGGTGCATCCGCTGATCCAGGCGCAGGAGAAGCAGGTGGAGATCAGCCGCGCGGTACGCCAGCAGCGAAGCGGCGATTTCGATACGCAGATGCAGTGGTCCGCCGAACAGAGCCGCTCGGTCACGCCCCTCACCGAACCGGTCCGGCTCTCATTCCAGCAGGCGGGTGTTGACGTCGTCAGCGAGTCGCTCAATCTCACCACGGTCACGGGCAGCTTCTCGAAGCTCTTTCGCACGGGCATTCAAGTCGGTCCCGCCCTCGAGATGACCCGCACGACGGGCAACATCCAGAGCCCCGAGGGCGCCAGCCGGGCGCGGGTGAGCTTCGACGTGAGCGTGCCGCTCCGCCGCGGGCGGGGAAAGGACGTCGTCGCCGCTCCCGAGCGAGCGGCGGACATTCAGGTGGCGGCGAGCCAGTTCGACTTCAGCCAGACGGCTGCCGATCTGCTGCTGACGACGGCCACCAGCTACTGGCAGTACGTCGGGGCTGTCGGCCGGCTCGAGATCGCGGAAGGGGCCGAGGCGCGCGCCCGGGACTACGTGGCCAGCGTCGATAGCCTGGTCAAGGCGGACAGGCTGCCGCGCAGCGAGATCTATCAGGTGCGGGCGAACCTCGCCAGCCGCGCGTCCGACCGCATTACCGGCGAACAGCAGCTCGCCGATGCTCGTTCCAGCCTGGCTCTGGCCATGGGACTGGGCCCGTCCCAGGCGCTCCAGATCCCCCGGCCGGCGGACTCGTTCCCGGATGGCAAGAACCAGGCGCTCCTGCCGACCTCGCCGGACGGCATCCGCTCGTACATCGACCTGGCGCTCGCGCATCGCGCGGATTACCTCGCCGCTGAGAAGAGGAAGCAGGCTGCGGACGTTCTGAGGGTTTCCGCAACCAACGGGGTCCTGCCGCAGGTCGATCTGCTGGCGAGCGCCGGGTACGCGGGGCTCCAGGAGGGCCGCGGCGCCGGAGATTACCTCGGCTCCCTGTACACGAGGGCGGGCGGTCCGGACCTGCTGTTCGGGATTCGCTGGTCTCGCCCCATCGCCAACAACGTCGCCAAGGGGCAGCTCGCCGAAGCGGATGCATCGTACCGCCAGGCCGTCCTCCTCGTGTCCGACAAGGAGCGCACCGTGTCCGGCGAGGTCTCGAGTGCGCTGACGGGCGTGTATCACGGCGTTCTCCGCCTCGCGAAGGCCGAGGAGGCCGTCAGCTTGTACCGGGCGGCACTGGAAGGGGAAAAGGACAAGCTGCGGCTCGCGGTGGGATCGCTCACCGACCTGCTCACGGTGGAAGACCGCCTGACCTCCGCGCTGGTGGACCTCGCGGTGGCCCAGGAGGTGCATGCCATCGCACTGGCCCAGCTGCGCCACGCCACGGGCACGCTCGTGGATGCCAGCCGGCCGACGGCGCCGATCGATCGCGACGTCTTCTTCACACCGCCGGCGTTGAAGCTCCCGAACTGAAGAGACCGTGCCCGGATCGTCGAGGTGACCCGATGGACTCGAGTCCGCTGTTTCGAAAAGTCGCCCTCGAGCGCATGTCATCCCCGGAGCAGCTGGACCAGTTGCTCCGCGTCACGACGCCCAGGGCCTGGTTCGCCCTGATCGGGCTGATCGCCCTGGTGAGCGTGACGATTCTGTGGGGCTTTCTCGGGCAGGTGACGAGCAAGGTGGGTGGCCAGGGAGTGCTGATCCGGTCGGGAGGCGTGCAGAGTGTGGTCCCGACGGGCGCCGGGCGGGTCCTCGAGGTCCAGGTTCGGGTCGGGCAGCACGTCACCAAAGGACAGGTCATCGCCACGCTGGCGCAGCCTTCGCTCGAGGAGAGGCTCAGGCTCGCGAAGGCCAAGCTGGGCGATGCCCACACACAGAAGGACGAACTGTTACGCGTGCGGTCCAGCCGGAGCCGGCTCCAGCTCGAGTTCCTCAAGAAGCAGCGAGCCAACCTGGAGGCCGACATCCAGGACCTGCAGGAAGAGGCCAAGCTCGTTGAAGAGCAGATCCCCGTTGACGAGGAACTCCTGGCCAAGGGCCTCGTGACGAAGCAGCAGACGTACACGACACGGCAGAAGTTGGGGAGCATTCAGGGCGACATCGCGTCTCGACGCGCCCAGCTCAGCCAAATCGCCGCGCAGGAGTTCCAGACGGCGAACGAGAGCGTGGAGTCGAACCTCCAGGGGGAGAACACGGTCACCGACCTGACGCGGGAGATCGAGGTCCTGGAGAAGGAACTCGCCACACAGTCGAGGGTGGTGACTCCCCATGCCGGCCAGGTGCTGGAGATCAAGGTGTCTCCGGGAAGCCTGGTGCAGGCCGGCACGCCGCTCATCAGCCTCCAGCCTGACGTGGTCAAGCTCGAGGCCATCGTCTACGTGCCCGCCCGAAGCGCCAAGGAGGTGCGGCCAGGGATGGAGGCCGAGATCTCGCCCACGGAGATTCGGCGCGAGGAATTCGGGTTCGTTCGAGGGAAGGTCACCTTCGTCGCCGACTACCCCGCGACCGAGGAGGCCCTCATGCGGATCTTCGAAAACGCCCCGCTGGTTCGCGAGTTGGCCGCCGGCGGTATGGTCACGGAGGTCCAGGTCGAGCTCGAGAGGGACACGGCAACTGCGAGCGGGTATCGGTGGTCGTCGGCGCACGGGGCACCTGGGCAGCTGAGCGGCGGCACGCTCTGTCTGGGCGACATCGTCACGCGCAAGCAGCGACCGGTCAGTCTGGTGTTCCCGTTCGTCGGCCAGACCCTCGGGTTGAGGTGACGCCGCATGAAACGCGCACGCGTGCGAACGCCGACCGTCCTCCAGATGGAAGCCCTGGAATGCGGGGCAGCCTGCCTGGCGATGGTCCTCGGCCATTTCGGCCGGCATGTCCCGCTGGAGGAGCTGCGAGTCGCTTGCGGCGTCTCGCGCGACGGCAGCAAGGCGCTCAACATCGTGAAAGCGGCCCGCTCGTTCGGGTTGGAGTGCAAGGGGTACAAGAAGGAGCCTGACCAGCTGCGGACGATGCCGCTGCCGCTCATCGCCTTCTGGAACTTCAATCACTTCGTCGTCGTTGAGGGGTTCGGACAGGGCAAGGCGTTCCTCAACGACCCTGCCGTTGGCCCGCGCGTGGTGTCCGAGACGGAGTTCGACGAGTCGTTCACCGGCGTCGTGCTGGCGTTCCAGCAGGGGCCGGAGTTCACGAAGGGCGGCAAGCGGCCGTCCATCGTCGATGCCCTGCGAAAACGGCTGCCGGGAAGCCAGCGGGACCTCGCGTACGTCTTCCTCGCGACGCTGGCACTGGTCGTGCCCGGACTGCTGATCCCGGTCTTCTCGCGGGTGTTCGTCGACAACATCCTCATCGGCGGCTCGACGCTCTGGCTGAAACCGGTTCTGCTGGCGATGGCGGTCACGGCGCTGGTCCGGGCGCTCCTCACCTATCTCCAGCAGCACTCGCTGTTGCGCCTCGAGATGAAGCTGTCGCTCACCAGTTCCAGCCGGTTCCTCTGGCACGTCCTCCGGCTTCCCGTGGAGTTCTTCGCCCAGCGCCACGCCGGCGACATCGCGTCCCGAGTCGCCATCAACGACAGCGTCGCGGTGCTGCTGTCCGGCGAGCTCGCGACGAACCTGGTCGGCATGGTCATGGTGGGCTTCTACGCCGCCTTGATGTTCCAGTACGACGCCGTGCTGACGCTGCTCGGCATCGTGGTGGCCCTGCTCAATCTCGGCGTGTTGAAGCTGCTCTCCCGCAGTCGCCGGGACGGGAACATGAGGCTGCTGCAGGAGAACGCGAAGCTGGTCGGCACATCGGCGTCGGGGCTGCAGGGAATCGAAACGCTGAAGGCCACCGGCACGGAATCGGAGTTCTTCAGTACCTGGGCGGGCTACCAGGCCAAGGTCGTGACGGCGCAACAGGACCTGGCTGTCACCACCCAGTACCTCGCCTCGATGTCGCCGCTGCTCGTCGCGCTGAACGGGGTGGTCGTGATCGGTCTCGGCGGCCTCCGCGTGATCGACGGCATCCTGACAATGGGCATGCTCGTCGCGTTTCAGAGCCTGATGTCGAGCTTCATGCTTCCGGTCAGCCGGCTCGTCGGTCTCGGCGGAAAGCTGCAGGAAGCCGAAGGCAGCCTGAGTCGCCTGGACGACGTGCTGCACTACCCGCAGGATCCGTTCGCCGCCCAGGCCGACTCGACGTCCCCGCCGGCGGCGGGACCGAAACTGGACGGCTACCTGGAGCTGCGGAACGTGACGTTCGGGTACAGCCGCTTCGACCCGCCCCTCATCACGAACTTCAGCCTCAGCGCCTCTCCCGGCCATCGGGTGGCTCTCGTCGGGGGATCGGGCAGCGGGAAGTCCACCGTCGCCAAGCTGGTGGCCGGGCTGTACCGCCCCTGGGAGGGTGAGATTCTCTTCGACGGGATCAAGCGAGACGACTGGCCGCGCGAGGTCTTGACCGGGTCGGTTGCGCTCGTCGATCAGGAGATCTCGCTGTTCGACGGCACGATCGGCGCGAACCTGACGATGTGGGACGAGACCGCGGAAGAGCCGGACATCGTCAGGGCTGCCGTGGACGCGTGCGTCCACGACGACATCACCGACCGCCCCGGCGGCTACGACTACCCGGTGGAGGAGCAGGGTCGGAACTTCAGTGGCGGCCAGCGTCAGCGCCTCGAGATCGCCAGGGCGCTCGCCGTCAATCCCCGGGTCCTGATCCTCGACGAGGCGACCAGCGCGCTGGACCCGCTGACCGAGAAGATCGTCGACGACAACATCCGGCGGCGCGGCTGCACCTGTCTCGTCGTCGCCCACCGGTTGAGCACCGTCCGCGACTGCGATGAGATCGTGGTCCTCGAGAAGGGTCAGGTCGTCGAGCGCGGCACCC
Source organism: uncultured Acidobacteriota bacterium (assembly GCA_963784455.1). GTDB lineage: Bacteria > Acidobacteriota > Vicinamibacteria > Vicinamibacterales > Fen-181 > FEN-299. Next base: position 406,413 of record CAWARN010000009.1, read on the forward strand.
ACGTCGAGTTGATGCGGCGCGAGGGCGCCTACGCGCGGCTCATTCGCACGGCCTGATGCCGGGCCGACGGACACCTATGGGCGCATCGTCAGAACAGGCCGCCGAGATGCTGGAAGACGCGGGCACGATCCGGTTCCGCGTGGACGAGGCCGACGCGGCATGGCTCGTCGCGGCCGGGAGTGTCGACCTGTTCCTGGTCCCGGTGGAACCCGGCCACTCGCCCGGGGCTCGCCACCACATCATGCGGGCCCGGGAGGGAGAGGTGCTGTTCGGCGTCAGAACGCCGCCGCAGTTCCCCGCCATCCTGCTCGCCGTGGCGACGCCAGGCAGCAGGGTGACAACACTGTCGCGCACGAGCATCGACGAGTCGTGGTCCGACGAAGCCGGCATCCGGCTCCTCGAATCCTGGGTCGCGTCGCTGTCCCGGGCGGTCATGCAGGCCGTTCCGCCGAAGTCGGTCGAGTCTGCTGGACGCCGGACCGGCAGTCGGGGTCAAGGAGACGGGAGTCCTGCTGCCGCGCGAAGGTCTGCTCTGGGTCAAGCTGCGGGTCGGTTCCGCACGTTTCGCCGGCGCAGCCCTCCCGGCCCCGGTCGAAGACCTCTTCTTCCCGCTGTCCCAGCACGCCTGGATCGACGCGGAACGCGGCACCGAGATGCTCGCGTGCCGGACGCGCGAGGTGGGCAGTCCCGAGGCGCTGGATCGCGGGCTGCAAGCGTTTCACGCGGCGGTCCTGGAGGGCCTCGTACGGAATCTCCAGGCTTCGAACGAGCGGGAGGCGGCCCGCGTGTCCCGGCGGAGGAGCGCCGACCGGGCGCACGTGGACCGCGCGATGCGCCTGCTGTCCTCGCCTCTCGAGCGCGAGGCGGGAGTGGGCGATCTCGCGGAGATCAGCGAGGACCCGTGGTTCCTGGCGTGCGCGGCGGTCGGCAGGAACGCCGGCATCGCGTTCAGGCCCAGCCCCGACAAGGTTCTTCGACAGGCCGACCCTGTCCGCGCGATCGCGCGGTCGTCCGGCGTCCGCGCGCGTCTCGTCGCCCTCAAGGGCCAGTGGTGGCGCGAGGAGGGCGTTGCGCTGCTCGGACGCCGCGGGCGCGATCGGATGCCCATCGCACTCCTCCCCGATGCCAGCAGGGGGTACCGCCTCTACGACCCGCTCACCGGCACGGCCGACGCGGCAACCGAGCAGGCGGCCGCGTCGCTCGAACCCTTCGCCTGGCAGTTCTACCGGCCGTTCCCGGAAAAGCGGCTGCAGGCGGCCGACCTCCTCTGGTTCGGACTGAAGGGATGCCGAAGCGACCTCACCAGGCTGGTCCTCATGGGGCTCGCCGCGGCGCTTCTGGGTCTCGCCATGCCTGTCGTGACGGGCATTCTCTTCGACAGCGCGATTCCTGGCGCGAACCGTTCGCAGGTCGGGCAGATCGTCGCGCTGCTCCTCGTGGTCACCGCGTGCACGTCGCTGTTCCAGATCACGCAAGGGTTCGCGCTGCTCAGGCTCGAGGGCAGGATGGACGCCTCCACGCAGGCGGCCGTCTGGGACCGGCTGCTGCGCCTGCCCGTGCCCTTCTTCCGCTCCTACACCTCGGGCGATCTGGCGATGCGCGGGCTGAGCATCGCCGTGATGCGGCAGGCGCTGACCGGCTCGGTCCTGTCCTCGTTTCTCTCCGGCATCTTCTCTGTCGTCAGTTTCGTGCTGCTGTTCTACTACAGCCCGACGCTCGCCCTGCTGGCGATCCTGATCACCGCGGCCGGGGTGACCGTCACCGTCGGTCTCGGCTGGTTACAGGTCAGGGCGCAGCGGGAGATGCTGACCGTGTCGGGGCGCCTGTCCGGCCTGTTGCTGGAGCTGATCAACGGCATCGCCAAGCTGCGCGTGGCCGGCAAGGAGAACCGCGCCTTCGCACTCTGGGCCAGGAGCTTCGCCCGGCAGAAGGAACTCTCGGTGCGGTCGCGCACGATCGGCGCCGCCCTCGCGGTGTTCAGTTCGGTGTTCCCGGTGATCGGCTCGATGCTGATCTTCTTCGCCATGGCAGGCCTGGAGGGAGGGCAGGCCGGGGCGGGACTGACGACCGGCGAATTCCTCGCGTTCGCGGCCGCGTTCGGACAGTTCCAGGCCGCTGCGCTCGAGCTGAGCGGGGCCTTCCTGGCGATCCTGGGGACCGTGCCACTCTACGAACGGGCGAAACCGATCCTCGACACCTTGCCGGAGGTCAGCGCGGTGAAGACCCATCCCGGCGAACTCTCGGGCGCCATCGAAGTGAAGCACGTCGTCTTCCGGTACCGGGTCGATGCGCCGCTGGCGCTGCGGGACGTCTCCATCAAGATACCGGCGGGCCGCTTCGTCGCGTTCGTGGGACCTTCGGGCAGCGGCAAGTCCACCGTGCTTCGCCTGCTGCTCGGCTTCGAGGCGGCGGAGTCCGGATCGGTGTATTTCGACGACCAGGATCTGACCGGTTTGGACGTGCAGGCGGTGCGGCAGCAGATTGGCGTCGTCCTGCAGAACGGGCGCCTCTCGACCGGTTCCGTCTACCAGAACATCGTCGGATCGGCGCCGCTGAGCATGGAAGACGCGGCGCAGGCGGCTCGGCTCGCCGGCCTGGAGGACGACATTCGTGCGCTGCCGATGGGCATGCACACGATGATCGGCGAGGGGGGGCCGGGCTGTCGGGAGGCCAGCGCCAGCGGCTGATGATCGCGCGCGCCATCGTCAGGAAGCCCCGCATGATCTTCTTCGACGAGGCCACCAGCGCGCTCGACAACGAGACACAGGGGATCATCAGTCGAAGTCTCGAGAGCCTGCAGGCCACTCGCGTCGTCATCGCGCACCGGCTCAGCACGATCGTCAACGCGGACTACATCTACGTCATGGAAAAGGGTGCGGTCGTCCAGGAAGGACGATACGAGGATCTGATTCGCGGCGAGGGACCGTTCGCCGATCTCGCGAGGCGGCAGATCCTCTAGGGAGAAGACCATGAGGAAGGCGCTGTATTTCCTGGGAATCATGGACGACGCGGATACGCAGTGGCTGATCCGGCACGGCACCCGACGAACGCTGGCGCCCGGGGACCTGCTGATCGAGGAGGGGAAGCCCCAGGAGTGGCTCTATTTCGTCCTGGACGGCGCGCTCGTCGTCTCGACGCGCACGGTGTCGTCGATTGCCGTGCTCAAGGCGGGCGACGTCGTCGGTGAGATCTCGTTCGTGGACTCGCGGCCGCCGTCGGCCAGCGTCCGGGCCGAGGCGCCGTCGCAGGTGGGTGCCGTACCGCGGGCGGCGCTCAGCAAGAAGCTGCGCGAGGACGTCGGGTTCGCCGCGCGGTTCTATCGATCGCTGGCGGTGTTCCTGGCGGACCGGCTTCGAACGACGACGGGCTCTCTGGGCGCGGGCAAGCTGCAGTTCGCAGAGGACGTGGAAGACGAGGACGAGCTCGCCTCCCACCTGCTCGAGGGGATCTCCACGGCGGGTCTGCGGTTCGCCGAAATGCAGCGGCGCGAATGGGGCAACCCGTAGCGCGCCGGGAGGTTTCCTGTGTGGCGGATCGTCGGGTGCATGCTATAGTGGCCAACGGGTAGCACCGCAACGAATCGACGAGACGTCTTGACGGGCAGAACCCGGCGCGGACGATGAACGTCCGCCCGGCGGCCCTTCGAGGCGTCGATGGCGACGCCGGCGTCGTCGTCTGGCATTGGCATGACTGGGGCGGCAGGCGGTTGAACCGCCGCTCCGGCGGTCTGAGGCGCCGCCGCGAAAGTCCTCAAGGGAGAGCGCACATGAGCGACGAGAAGAAGACTGCCGACGTGTCGAAGAAGTCGGACGACGACATGATCACGGTGAAGGTGCCCCGCAAGGATTCCCAGATCTCCGACGAGGAGCTCGACAAGATCTCCGGGGGACTGCGCGCGTTCGGGCGGGTACGGCACGCTCGACTACACGACGATGACGTGCCACGGCGGCGACTAGCCGAGCAGGTGTGTGGCGGGCGCACCCTCCGCGGTGCCCCGCCATCCTCCCCTAGCGGCTCGTCTCGGCCTCGTGGTCGAGGTCATGCCGCCCTCGCACCAGGCTCGCCTCGATCAGATTGCGCGCGACGGTCGTCGCCGGAACCTCGATCTCGAACCACGACTCGACCGGGCGGTCCAGCTGCGTTCCCAACATGTAGTGATGCACGGCCTTGCGGAGTCCCGCGCCGAGGTGTGCATTCGGACAGCCCGCCGGGTCTTCGTGCCGCAGCGTGTTCACGGCAAAGACCGGGATCTCGGCGTCGGTGTCGATGCGTCGCGCTCGGCTCCGCGCACCAGCCTGATGCCGTACGCGGCCGGGTTCCGGCCGATGGGGCTGTGCGCGGTGACCCCGAAGCGGTGCCAGAAGGCCGACGTCAGGCAGCCGGCGGCGAACAGCTGGCGGACGACCTCGAGGCTGATCGATGGTTTCCTGCAGGGTCTCCGAGGCAAAGCCGTAGATCAGGTAGGCATGCACGTAGATGCCGGCGTCGCGAAACGCCCTGGTGACCTGCGCGACCTGCGCGACGGTGACCCCCTTGTTCATCAGCTTCAGCAGCCGATCGGAGGCGACTTCGAGGCCGCCCGTCACGGCGATGCAGCCGGCGCGCGCCATCAGCGCGACCAGGGACGGCCCGAAGGCCTTCTCGAAGCGCACGTTGCCCCACCACGAGACGGCAAGGTTGCGCGCGATCAGTTCCTGCGAAATGCCGCGCAGCAGGGCTGGCGGAGCGGCCTCGTCCACGAAGTAGAATCCGGTGCGCCCCGTCTCCCGGACCATCGCGTCGATGCGATCGACGATACGCCCGGCGTCGTCCGGCTGGTAGTCGCGGATGTAGTTGAGGCTGACATCGCAGAAGCTGCATTTCCTCCAGTAGCAGCCGTGCGCCAGCATCAGCTTGTTCCAATGGAACTCGTGCCACACCCTCTCCATGGGATTGGGCGAGTCCAGGAGCGACACGTAGCGGTCCAGGTCCAGTCCCCTGTAGGTCGGCGTTCCGCGCGCGGCAACAGGCACGTCGTGTTCCTCTGGCGCGCTGATCGTCACGACGCGCGGGCGGCCGGCGTGCGGTCGCCGGACCATGGTGCGCAGCAGACCGCTCTCCGGACGCCGCCCCTGAACATGCTCGATCAGGCATTCCAGCGGGCGCTCGCCATCGTCCACCGTGATGTAGTCGACGAAATCGAACACCCGCGGGTCCGACAGCGAGCGCAGTTCGGTATTCACGAACCCGCCGCCGAGCACGACGCGGGCGGATGGGGCATGCGACTTGACGATCCCGCCGATGCGCAACGCGCCGTACACGTTGCCGGGAAACGGCGCGGTCAGACCGACGAGTGCGGGCTGATGCCGATCGAGCAGCGGGCGGACCATGTCGGCCAGCAGGTCGTCGATGAGCGTGCGCTCGCCCGTGAGCCGGGCGTAGAGCGGGTCGAACGACGGCTGGCTCGAGGCCAGCTGGCCGCCATACGAGATCAGATCGAAGTGCGGGTCGACGGCCGTTCGGATCAGGTCGGCCAGGTCCTGCACATAGAGGGTCGCCACGAACTTCGCGCGATCCTGTTCCCCATGTTCCGAGACAGCCCGGCGGAAGACCGGCCTGTCGCTGAGGGACTCGAACCGGGGCCCCTCCGGCACGAATCGCCGGGTCGCCAGCCGTGCCGCGAGCGTGGGATCGCGACCTTGAAGAAACGCGACAACCGGATCGATCGTCGCGAGATACCCGTCGACGCGGTCGAAGAACCAGGTGAGAGGGGGACTGTCGGTGAGCGCTCCCCGGGCGAACTTGTCGCGGGCGACGGCGTGGACCTGCTGCAGCCCCTCGCGGGAGAACAGCCGAAGGAAGAGCTCGAGCGACAGATCGGCCTGGTGAGCGTCGAATCCCCGTTCGCGCAGAAACCCCGTCAGAAAGGGCGTCGCGGCGTACGGCGTGTGCGTGTCGACCATCGGCGGGGTCAACAGGAGGATCCGAAAACCGGCCGGCAGCATGCTCACCCCATGATGCTAGCACCGCCAGCCCCAGCTTGACCGACGGTGGCGTCGCATCTATCCTCCGGTAAGGCGTTCGGGCGACAGCGCGGTGACGTTGGAGACCCTTGATGGCTCACAATGGGCGGCGGCTCGACGAGGCGCGAGGCCGGGCGGGGAGAGGGATCGTGATCCTGGCGGTGGCGCGGCCGGCATACGCGGCGGCTGCGCTCAACCTGGCGATCTCGATCAAGCACCACAATCCGACCCTCGAGATCACGCTGCTGTCTGACGGCACCCATCGAGGCTGCTTCCTCGAGCCCGACTACGCCGTCTTCGATGCGGTGGACCAGTTGGCGGCCGAGGACTACACGAGCGATGAGGGCGTCTGCCCCGCCAGGGCGAAGCTGTCCTTGCACCGATACTCACGCTACGCCTGAACGCTCTACGTTGACGCCGACAGCCTCTGTTGCGGCAACCTGGATCCGCTGTTCGACCAGTTGAAGGGTTCGTCGTTCAAATCGCAGCGGATTCGCAACTACACCCAGTGGACCGACCCCGAGACCTTCAGGGCGTTCTTCGAGGTCGAGCCCGGCCAGACAATCAACTCGAGCTGGATCTACTTCGAAGACGACGCGGTGTTCGAGCTGGCCTCTCGCTACTATCAGCGAGGCTTCCCGCGCGAGCGCCTCTCCACCGCGTGGGGTGCCGGCCTGCCGGACGAGCTCTTCCTGAATGCCGCGCTCGAACGCCTCGGCCTCGACGCGGGGTGCGAGGTGCCTGTGATGTACTTCGACTTCGCCGACGACACCCGAAGCATCTCCGAGGTGACGGGGAGCCACTTCTTCGTGACCTTCTACGGCAACGCCACCAGCACGCGGCGCGAGCTGCAGGCGTGGTACGACGCGTATCTGTCCGCCCTCTGCGCGCGCCGGGGTGTCCAGCATCGATTCACCGTGGGTGACATCGTCGCGAACAAGCACGTCTCCACGCTGCCTGGGGCAGGTGTCGCGGCGGACGGGAGAGCCTGTTGATCCTCATCATCTCCGGGTCGACCGACGAAGCCGCGGAAGCCGTCCACGCCGAACTTCGCCTGGGCGGCCACGCGTCGGACGCGGCTGGATGTCAATCGCTTTCCCGCTCGGGATCGCATCCGGTACGCGCGAGCCTCGAGCGGCCAACTCCTGCACCGCTCCTACTGGCTCGACGGAACCCGGATCGATCTCCGAGGAGGTCACGGCCATTCTCTGGCGCCGACCGTCGAAAGCCGGGGCCGTGCCGGGCGTCGACGACCCGCGCGTCAGGCAGTACGTCGAAACGGCGTCGGAAGAAGTCCTCGAAGGGCTCTTCGACGATCTCGACTGTCTTCAGGTCCCCGCGCGTCGGCACGTGGTCCGGCAGGCATACGCGAAGATCCCCCAGCTCGGCCTGGCGGCGAAACTCGGGTTCACGGTCCCTGCCACGCTCGTCACGAACGACCCGGCGGCGTTCCTGGACTTCTACCGGGAGCACGGCGGCCGCGTGATCACCAAGACGGCGTCGGTGAAGACCGAGTCGTGGCTGGGCCCGATGGGGACCGGCTACGCGCGGTTGGTGCGGCCTCGGGACCTCGTCCACGTCCAGGACGTGCAGCTGTGCCCGATCATCGTGCAACGCTATGTCGACAAAGCGGTCGAGATCAGGGCCACCGTCGTCGGAAGCGACGTCTTCGCGGCGGAGATTCACTCGCAGGCGACCAGACGCACCAGAGTCGACTGGCGGCGGTACGACCGCCACACCACGCCCCACGAGGTCCACGAACTGCCCGCGAAGATGGCCCGCATGTTGGTCGCGCTTGTCCAGGCGATGGGACTGGTGTACGGCGCGATCGACCTCATCCTGACCCCGGACGGCGAGTACGTCTTCGTGGAAGTCAACCCGAACGGCCAGTATTGGTGGATCGAGCGCCTCACGGGCCTGCCGATCACGAAGCGGATCGTGCGTCTGCTGGTGGACGGCGTGTGAGAGGGAGTGGAGAGATGGTGAACGACGCGGCGCACGCTCCTGAGCTTTCGGTCGATCAGCGCAGCCAGATCCTCGAGTTCGTCGAGCGGGTCAACCTAAGAGCAGTTGAGCGGGCAGAAGCTTCTGGATCAACTGCGGCAGCTCGAGGCGAGGGTGCCCGGCGCCGCATTCGAGATGATTTCGGACACCGAGAACATCGGCGGAGACATCACGCATTGCCTCCTGGTGACACACGGCGAGTCCGTGTACTCGGTGAGCTGTGCCAGGCGCCACGTCCTGCCGTGGGCCCTGCGGGGCGCGACCAATGCCGAGGCCAGCGACCTGCTGACCGTCAACGGGTATACCGTGAAGATCGAGGAGGCGGTGCCGCTGCTCGACTTCATCTGGCAGTCCCGCGACGTCGCGATACGGATGATCGACGAAGCCCTGCTCACTCACGAGATCGTCAAGATGGGTGTCGAGGTGTCCGAGGACGAGGTGAACGACGCGCTGCGCGAGTTCTACCTCGACCGCCACCTCACGACCGTCGAGGCCCAGTCGGAGTGGCGGCGCCTCAGAGGGCTGACCGAGCGGGGGCTCCTCGGGCTGCTGGCCGCGTGTCATCGCGAGGCGCCGGACGGAACGGATGCTCGTCGCCGATCAGTACGACGACGAACGGCGGAGGTCACGCGCGCGACTACGATGTCGCGCGGATCCTGCAGGCAGTCATTCCTCGAGACTGCGCCTCGGACGCCGAGCGCCTGTTGCGGCGCGGTCGCTCCGGATCCCCATCGACCCTCACGGACGTCGTGGCCGAGTTGGCCCGGACGCACTCAGGTCGCGGCGTGTTTCGCATCGAGCGCGCCGAGGCGTGCCGCTACGAGCTGGACGGTCGTCCTGACGAGGTCTTCGGTCGGCCAGCGGGGAGCGTCGCCCTGCTGCGGGCTCCCGATGAAGACCCGCGGCTGGTCGAGATCCTCGAGTACGTGCCGGAGGTTCCGGAAGGGGCTCTCGAGCGGCGAATCGTGCAACGCCTGGTCGCCAGGTGGTGCGAGGCCGAGCGGCGCGTCGCCCGAATCGAATGGCATTGGGGGCGCGTCCAACCGGAGCGTGGCGAAGTCGAGTCGGCCGGGACCGAAAGGACGCGAAGCGCCACAGAAGGGTGAGGGGGCCGATGCCTGTTGTCGTGCTCCATGAACCCGGCGAGGACCCGCTCGGTGTTACTCTCGCATCATGCTGCGTTCCATAGAATCGGGTCTGACTGCATTCTTGCCGATCGCCGTGCGCCGTGCGAGATGGCTCCTCCTGCCGTGGCTCCTCCCGCTGGCGACGCTCGTGCCTGCGTACGCGCAGACCTCCCCGATAACCTCGCTCAATGGGACATGGGACTTCGCGTTTGCCGCCGACGCGGCGGCGGCGGACCGCCTGGCCCGCTTCCATGAAGACGGCTTCCAGGGCGGTGGGTTTCAGCCTACGCCGGTGCCCTCGAACTGGTCGCTCCTGGGTTTCGAGGAGCCCATCTACGCCCGGCCCGGGAAGGCCGGCGAGGGCTTCTACGTACGCCGCTTCCAGGCGCCTGGAGACTCGACCGGGAAGCGTGTGCTGCTGCACTTCGGCGGAGTCTGGGTGTCAGCCGAAGTCTGGCTCAACGGCACACCGCTGGGGCGCCACGATAGCGGGTTCACGGCGTTCGCCTACGACGTGACGCGTGTTCTGAAGCCCGGCACCGAGAACCGCCTGGCGGTGCGTGTCCGCCAGGTCACCAGGGACTCGATGCTCGACACCAACGACGATTGGTCCCTGGGCGGCATCTACCGCGACGTGTGGCTGGAGACGATGCCGGCGGCCGCGTACATCGACCGCGTCGAGACCTCCACCACCTTCGACGCGCAGTTCCGCGACGCCGACCTGAACGTGCGCGTTCTCGTCTCGGGAACCCAGCAGGCGCCATACGAGTTGCGCGCCATTCTGACCGGCCCGGATGGCAAGGACACCCTGCGCACCACGCTGGCCGTGCCGGCCCATCGCGGGACCGCGCGCGACACCCTGCTGACCATGCACGCCTTCGCTCCGCAGCGCTGGACGGCGGAAACGCCGAACCTGTATCGCCTGACCGTGGAACTGGCGCAGGGCGGCAACGTCACGCACGCGCGCACCTCGGCCGTGGGTTTCCGCCAGGTCTCCACCGCCGGAGGCGTCTTCCGCATCAATGGTCAAGCCGTGAAGTTGCGCGGCGTCTGTCGCCACGACGAACACCCGGACGTGGGCCGCGCCACCCGCCGCGAGCACTGGCTGGAAGACCTGCGCCTCATGAAGGCCGCCAACATCAACATGGTCCGCACCTCGCACTATCCTCCGGCGGAGGGCTTCATCGATCTTGCCGACGAGATGGGCATGTACGTCATGGACGAGGTTCCCATGGGCTTCGGCGGCGAATCCGGCGACGACCCCTCGTTCATGGAATCGGGGTTGCGGCGCGCGCAGGAGACCATTCGGCGCGACCGGAATCACCCTTCCGTGATCATCTGGTCCATTGGCAACGAAGATCCGCTCACGTCCATGCATCTGGCGGCCATCCGCCTGGTCAAGGGTTCGGACCCGACGCGGCCGGTGCTGATGCCGTGGCGCGCCGACGACTTCCTTCCGCCCGAGGTGGATATCCTGGCGCCGCACTACCGCACGCCCTCCAACCTCGATCAACTGGCGGCCCGCTCCAACCGGGTTGTCATCACCACGGAGTACACGCACGCCTACGCGGAGGATGGATTCGGCGGTCTCGAAGAGTCCTGGCGGGCCTTGACCAGGCATCCCAGCGGGGCGGGCGGGGCCATCTGGATGTGGCAGGATCAAGGCCTCACCCGCACGCGAACCGGCGCCGACGGCCAGCCGGAGAAGTACCTGCAAATCGTCCTGGATGGGTGGGACGGCATTGTCGGCGCGGACCGCAAGCCGCAGCGCGACTACTGGGAAACCAAGGCCGTCTATGCGCCGGTCAGCCTGCCTGAGGATTCCGCCCGCTTCTGGTCCGGTCAGGCCGCCGTGCGAGTGCCTATCCGCAACGACTACGATTTCACGGAGTTCTCCACGGTGGGCATCCGCTGGACCGTGATGGCGGACGACCGCGAACTGGCCAGGGGAGAAGGCCGGGTGAACGCCGCGCCTCACGCCATTGGCCACCTTACGCTGCCGCTCGACGCGATCAAGACCATCGAGCCGGGCGTGACGTACTACTCGCACCTGACCTTTCTGCGCCCCGACGGGTCGGGGATCACGCGGCGGGCCGTCGAGCTGCTCCCCGGCGGCGCGGCGCCAGAACCCGTCCGCGTCGCTCAGTCCGTGTTGCGGGTGCGCACCGGGAAGACGGTAACGGTCACGGCCGGGACGGCCACGTATGAGTTCGATCCGGCATCCGCCCGGCTGCTGTCGGCGTCCAACGGCGCACTCACACTCATCACCGGCTCGCGGTTCACCATCTGGCGGACGCTCGGCGCCACCGACTCGTTCGTCATGCGGTCGCGGCCGGCCGACCTCGATCTCAACACATACACAACCGCAGTCAAGAGCTGGAAAGTCAGCGAAGACGCCTCGGGCGTGCGCATCGAGGCGGAAGCCGAGCACACGGTCAACGAGAAGAACGGGTTCACCGTCCGCTATGTCTACGAGGTGGCCCGTGACGGCGTCCTGCGCGTGCGCTATTCCGTGCGGCCGCGCGTGGAGTTGCCGTGGCTTCCGGAAATCGGCATGGAGTTTACGACCGCCGCCGGGCTGGACAACCTGCGATGGCTCGGCCTCGGTCCGCTGGATGCCTATCCGAATGAGCAGTCCGCGCCGATTCTGGGCGTCTACGCCGGAGGCGCGGGCAGCGACACGGCGAAAGGAACGAAGTCGGCCCGGTGGGTGGAGGTGAGTTCGGACCAGCGCGCCGGCGTCCGCGTGGAGGGCTCGCCATACATCCGGTTGGAGGGACGGAATCTGCGCGTGCTGCCTTCGGTGGTAGGGCGTTCCGAGAAGAACCGCCGGCCGGAAGCTCCCGAATACCGTCTCGACACGGGGTCTTCGGCGGTATTCCAGGGCGCCTTCTCCGTATCCCTGACTCCGGGCGAGAAGAAGTGAGGGTCAGGCCCTGACCTGCCGCGGACAGTGAACCGGACACCTCCAGCAGTCTCTCGTCTACTCTCATCGGTCACGCCACCGGCGGCGTTCGCCGAGTGGGCAGGGCTTTCGACAACGACGGCTGGACTCTGCGGCAGTGCGCGCGCGGCGGACGGAGTTGTCGGTAGGGACAGCGGGAGGTTGTGATCCGTGCTCCGCTGCCGCGGCAACCGGCGTCCAGACGCATCATCCGGTGAGCCGCTGTCCACACGAACGGGGCCGCGGGCGTTTACCGATCGAGGGTAACGTGATGCGCGTCGGCACGGCCGGCGGACGTCATCGCGGGGCATCTATGGACCACAGGCAGCTGGCCTACGAACGCCTGATCGCGCCGATGGAGTCGCGCATGATCCGCACGATCTGGGGCCTGGTGCGCGACCCGGACGACGCACGGGACGCGCTGCAGGATGCGCTTGCCGCCATCTGGCGCCGGTGGGAGCGGCTGCAGTCCCACCCGAACCCGGAGGCCCTCGTCCTTCGAATCGCGATCAACGCCGCGTACGACGTGCTTCGTCGGAGGCATCGGCACGTGCGATGGTTCGCAACCGAGGAGGTGCCCGTCGATACGCCCGATCCGTCGCCGTCCGCGCTGGACCTCGTCGCCGGTGCCGAAGCGCAGGTTCGCGTGCGGAAGGCCATCGCCTCGCTGTCCCGCAATCAGGCCACAGCCCTCATCATGCACGCCGTCGCAGACATCCCATACGAGCGCGTCGCGACGGCCATGCGCTGCCGCGAGGTGACGGTTCGCACCCACGTCGCTCGCGCCCGGACGAAGCTGCGCGCGCTGACTGGCCGACCTCGTCCCGTTCGGCCGCGGCCAGGAGAAGACCCATGTCTGACGATCACATCGTGGACGACCTGCTCCGAAGGAGCAGCGACGTGAAGGTGCCACCCGACGTCGAGGCGCGGATGCGGCAGCAGTTCGGCGAGTTCCGGAGTCGCCTCGACCAACCGAGGCGGACGCTGGGCCAGATGGCCGCCGCGCTCGTCCGACCGCGGGCGCTTCGCTGGGCCGCGGCCTGTGCGGCGGTTGCGACCGTGGTCGCAATCGTCTTCTGGGCTGGCGCCCCTGACGGCGGCCGCGTGTACGCGGCGGCGGTGTCGCGTCTCGCGACGGCGCGATCGCTGCGGTACACGATTGAGATGGCGCCGTTCGTCAGCGTCGAGTTCAGCCACCTGGCGCCTGCGCGCGAGCGCGTCGAGACATCCTGGGGCATCGAGATTCGATCGGACGGGCCGGGCACGCAGCTTGTCCTCTTGCACGCGTCGAAGCAGTACGCGCGTGAGCAGAAGGGCTCCGGCAGCCTCGCCCGCACGGCGGACCTGGTCGAGCAACTCATGTCGCTCCCGAAGACGGCCGACTCGATGCTCGGCGAGCGGACGGCGGACGGCAAGCGGTTCGTGGGCTACCGCGTCATGGGCACGCGCATGGCGGGAGGACACGGGTTGGAGTGGCTCGATCTCTGGCTGGACGCCGAGTCGGGCGCGCTGGACCACGTCGACCTCACGCCGTCGGGGGCCGGTGCGTCGGCCTACCAGATGCACATCCGCGACATCCGGGTGGACTCGGATGTTGATCCGGTCTCATTCGACATGACTCCTCCTGCGGGATACGTCGAGGTCACTGCGGCAGGCGCGGCCGGTCCGCCGGGTTCTGATCCGCCAACTGAGTTGACGTCGTTGCAGCCGAAGATCGCGCAGGCAGAGCCGCAGCCGGCCATCGTGGTCTCCATGAGCGGGTCGTTCCTGCAGGCGGGTGCCGCTGCCGGTCGCGTCGCGCAGCACCTGAGGCAGCGTGGCATCGTCCCGGCGGGTGCTGCATTCGGTCGGTTCGAATCCGAATCGCACTGGGAGATCGGCTACCCGGTGCAGCCGGGCACGAGGACGGAGCGGCCGTTCGAGGCGATCACGGTGCCTGGCGGAACGGTCGCCTCGGTGGTGGTCACCGGTCCGTGGGGACGCAATTCGGCGGCACGCTGGTCCCGGTTGCTCGCGTGGCTGGGCGAACAGGGCTGTGTCGTCGTCGGACCGCCCACTGAAGTCTGGTCGGGAGACGAGACGCACCCGGATGCCCAGTCGACAGAGATGCGCATCGCGGTGGCGCCGGCCAGGCGCTAGACGTCTTGAACGGCCGAAGTCGTTGCGCCTTCAGGACCCGGTGTCGAGCGAGCCATGACGGTCACCAGCGCGGCGCGCTCGTGTGGCGGTCATTGGGGGTCCAGGGACCAGGTCCTATCACTCGTAGCATCGTGCTACGGCGCGCGCACGGACGGGTCCGAGGCCGGCTTGCCGCAACCAGGCCCGCACGGTGGGCTGACGATGGAGACGGCGATGACCACCGCGAAGTAGACGGCCGCGCCGACGCCGAGCCGTCGCAGGATGCGGCCGGCACGCGCCCGCCTTCCCCTCGCGGAAAACGTCGCCGCGGTGAGCACGGTGATGACGGCCACGAGGGCGAGAAACAGAAACAGCGGCTCGAAGAGACTCATCAGCGGCATGGGGCAGGTTGTATCACAGTCAGAGGCGCCGGCCCGCGCACCTCGGTTACCATAAGGGGATTGGGTGCCGTCCGTTTCTCCCCAGGAGGTCAGCTGCGATGCCGAAGGCAAAGGGCTATGCCGCGCAGAGCGCCACGTCTCCGCTTGGCGCATTCGAATTCGAACGCCGCGAACCGACCGCAGGGGATGTCGAGATCGGCATCCTCTACTGCGGCGTCTGCCATTCCGACCTGCATACCGCGCGAAACGAATGGACGAACACCACGTACCCGGCGGTGGTGGGCCACGAAATCGTCGGCCGCGTCACGCGGGTCGGTTCTCACGTCACGCGCTTCAAGCCGGGCGACCTGGCGGGCGTCGGCTGCCTCGTGGACTCGTGTTGCACCTGCCAGGAGTGCCACGACGGCCTCGAGCAGTACTGCGACGGGTTGATCCTCACCTACAACAGCCCCGACAAGCACTCCGGCGGTGTGACCTACGGCGGCTACTCGACCCGGATCGTGGTGAGCGAGGCGTTCGTGCTGCGCGTGCCGGACCGCCTCGACCTCGCCGGGGCGGCGCCGCTGCTGTGCGCCGGCATCACCACGTATTCGCCGCTGCGGCAGTGGAACGTCGGCAAGGACTCGAAGGTCGGCATCGTGGGCCTCGGCGGCCTCGGCCACATGGGGCTGAAGTTCTCGCATGCCTTCGGCGCCCGCGTCGTCCTGTTCACCAGTTCCCCCGGCAAGCGCGACGACGGGCGCCGGCTGGGCGCGGACGAGGTGGTGATCTCGTCGAACGACGAGGCGATGAAGCGCCACGCCGGGAGTTTCGACTTCATCCTCGACACCGTGTCGGCGGCGCACAACCTCGACGCCTACACGTCGCTCCTCAAGCGCGACGGCACGCTGTGTCTGGTCGGCGCCCCGCCGACGCCGCATCCCTCGCCGGCGGTCTTCAACCTGATCTTCAAGCGGCGCCGGATCGCCGGGTCGCTCATCGGCGGGATCCGCGAGACGCAGGAGATGCTGGATTTCTGCGCCGCGCGCGGCATCACGTCCGACGTCGAGGTGATCGCCATGGCCGACATCAACGCGGCCTACGAGCGGATGCTGAAGAGCGACGTGAAGTACCGCTTTGTCGTCGACATGGCGACGTTGAAGTAGGCGGGCCGACACGGCCTCCGCGGCGCCCTCGTCGGGCTTGCGGGCCTCTGCGGACTCGTGGTTCGTCCCCTCCGGACTGGCCGATTGAGTTTCTGGTAGCGACAGGCACCGAGATTCTGCGCACCCCCAGGGCCGGCGGGTCTGTCCCAAACCACTGAGGAGTAGCCAATGGCGAGGGATTACCCGGTGCGCCGCCCGGTTCAGTCGCCGCCTGTTCATCCCGGAGAGATCCTGCGCGAGGACGTGCTGCCCGCGCTGCGCTTGTCGGTCACCGACGCCGCCAGGCAGTTGGGCGTCGCCAGGCAGACGCTTCACCGGATCCTGTCCGAGCGGGCGGCGGTGACACCGGCGATGGCCGTACGGCTCGGCAAGTTCTGCGGCAACGGCCCGGGACTCTGGCTCCGTCTCCAGCAGACCTACGACCTGTGGCACGCCGAGCGACTCTTGGGGGACGCCCTGGCCCGGATCCCCTCGCACCGCCCCGCGGCGTAGCGCACTTCTCCTAGGACTCGAACCTGAGGCGACTTGTCGCGGCAGAACCGACACGCCAATTGCGGTGTTCGCGGGGCGGGCGGGGTTTTCGGTGGCGACAGGGTGGAGAAAGCCAATCCCTGCTATCCTTCCGGGTTGCGCGGGACTTCTGCGGTCCCTGAAGGAGGGCGGATTATGAGGAATTGGATCCGGTATTCAGTCGGCCTGCTTGCCCTGGCCGCCCTGCTGACCGTGCTGGCGCCAGCGGGCTGGGCGCAGGCTGTCGGAGGTGCGGAGAAGGCTCGCCCGGTGGCTGGCGATCCCGGCATCTCCTCGATGGTTGTCATGGATCAATCCGAGTTCTCGGTGCTGCGTGACTATGCCGAACCCGGCGCCACGCGCCGTATGCACTCCCACGACAACGTCAAGTGGATCGTGTTCACTCTCGTCACGGGGAGACTGGTCCTGACCTTCGAGGGGGAAGCCCCGATCGAAGTGGAACCGGGTCAGGTGCTCCATTTCAAAGGCACAGCCAAGCACACATTCAAGAACATCGCCAACGTGACGGCCACCATCGTGGAGGTGTTCGGCAAAGCGCAGAAGCAGTGACACGCGCGCGGCCGAGAACCGGGAATGCATCAGTCGACCATGGCCACCGTCGTCCCGATGGCCTCGTCAAGATGTGGCTCACATCACCCAAGGAGGTGCGATCGTGGCGCGCAGACAGGCGTTCGATCTTCCGCCGGACTATCGGCACGGGGACATCGACCGGCGTTCGTTCCTCGGCGGCGCGGGCACGCTCGCGGTGGGCGGGCTGACGGCCGCCGCCACCTTCGAGATGATGCGGCCCACCTCCGCTTGGGCCCGGCAAGGCGGCGAAGGAGACCCACGCGGCCTCCGCCCGCGTTCTCGATCGACTCCGAACCCGCTTCACGTTCCAGATTTCGGTCGACGTGGCCAACGTGGAGCAGGGTCTCGCGGTTGCCCGTGCGGCGCTGGCGGGCGGGGTCAACATCGTCGAAATGGGGACGCCGCTGCTCAAGAACCAAGGCGTCGCGAACGTCGTGCCAGCCTTCCGCCGGCAATTTCCCGAGGCCATCCTGCTGGCTGACATGAAGACGATGGACGGTGGAGCCGGCGAGGCGCGCACCGTCTATGCGGGCGGCGGCAACATCGTTGATTTCCTTGCGCTCGCCGGTGTGGATACGGCGAAGGCGATCTGCGCCGCGCGCAACGAGTTCAGGCGCGCAGGCCCCGAACTGCCGCGGCTCGCCTTTTCCGACATCATGCTTCCGCACCAGGGCCCGGCCGCGCAGGCCGTCGAGGTCGCGCTTCGCATGCTCGATGCCGGCGTGGACGGGGTCGGCATTCACCTGCAGGTCGACGCGCGGCGCGCCGACCCGACACTCATCGAGCGCGACTATCTCGGTGACGTGGCCCGCGCCGTCTTCGAGCGGGTCGGCAAGACCGCCCCGGTGCAGGTGGTCGGCGGGCTCAGCGTCGCGCAGGCGAAACGCCTCGCCCAGGCGGGGTTGCGCGCCTTCGTCATCAGCGGCAATCTGGGCCTGCCGGACTCGCTCTCCCGCTACGACCTGCCGCCGGCCCAGATCGAGCGCCACGTCGCCGATTTCGTCGCCGGGGTTTCCAGCGCTTAACACTACTTCGTCAGGTCCGATGTTTCGTGCGGGTCATCCAACGACTCGTACTCGTATCGAGTACGTTTCGCAGGCCCCCGCCCCGCCGCCGGACACGGTCGTGCGCTGGCACCGGCGCGGCTTCGCGCGCTATTGGCGTTGGAAGTCACGCCGCCGACGTGCGGCGCGTGGGCAAGGTCCTCGTGACTAGAACCACACCATGAAGTTGCTGTGGAACACCCCGCCGTTGCTGCCGACATTGTACGGAAGCGAGAGGGCGCCAACCGGTGACCGGTTGAGGTGGAGGTACTCGAAGTTCCACTTCACGACCTCGTTCTTCCACGGAAAATAGGTCGCGCCGACGCGGACATCGCTCGGCTCGCCGTACTCGCCGTAGACCTTTGATGCGCCCGCGTAGATTTGCAGTTGGCTCGGCATGACCATGGCAGACGCCTGCAACTGGAAGCCGGTGTCGTTCAGCTCGCTGAAGGGCAGCGTGCCGGCGCCGCGGATGCTGAAGTTGTCGACACGCCGGCGGTACAGCTCCCCTTCGAGCGAGAGGCCGCGGTACTTGACGGCGGCGTCCACGCCCAGCATGCGGTAGGTCGCGTTCTCGATTTGCACGTCGGGCGCGAACGCGCCTGGCGCGAAGATCACGGTGCCATCCGACACGCGAATCTGCACGTTGTCGAATGCGTCGTTGTTGGGCTGCCCCTGGCGCGACTCGTCGCTGCGCGTGTAGTGCCCTGCCAGGCGCGTCGCCACCTTCGCGTGCGACTGGTAGTCGCCGAAGCCCTTCCCGAACTCGCCGGTGGTCCATGCCAGCTCGCCCGAGAACGTATCGAGGCCGGGGTCGAGCTGCCCGGCGTCGATGCCGAACTGGCTGAGGTTGTTGCCCATCATGGCGGTGTAGGTCAGGCCCTTGCCGATGGCGCCTTCCGCCCAGATGCCGGTGGTGTAGGACGGCCGGAAGAACTCGTCCGCGATGAGCCGGGTGTCGACCGCCAGCCAGAATGGAAAGGTGCCGGACGTGGACCGAACGCCGGGCAGCGCGTTGATGCCGGCGCCGAGCGTCAGGTGGTCGTTGAACGCGTACTTGAGGTTGCCCGCGACCACAACCTGCGACGTGGTGCCGAGGCTGGAGTTCGAGGTCCAGACGTAGGCGAGGTAGCGGAATTTCGGGCTCATGAGCCAGCCCATGAAGTAGACCTGCATCTTGTTGAGTTGCAGATCGAGCCGCTGCTGGACATCGCTGGTCTTGCCGAACGCGTTGGTATAGGTCGGATCGGTGCCGCGCTGATTCAGGTAGCGCAAGTAGGTGAACAGCCGGATGGTCAGCGCGCCTTGATTGGTGTCGGCCACGGTGAGGCCGACCATCGGCGTGTAGCGGCCGAATTTGGACGACGCCTTGGCGGTGACCGAGAACTCGGCGGCGCAGCCGTCCGAGACCCACACGCCGCCGGCGTCGTAGCCCCACGTGCGCCCAAGCTCGCACGTCGCGGTTCCCAGCGTCTTCACCAGCGTCACGCCGCCGGTGGTATTGGCGGCACAGACCCGACGCTCGCCGGTCTTCGATCCACACACGATGGTGGTCGGCTGCTCGCTCGGGGTCTGGGCCTGCGCAGCCACCGGCATCAGGAGCAGGCACAAGACGAACAAAGAGGAGATCGCCCGGGTCATGCCCCCCATGGTAACCCAGTGCGTGGTCCCTCGGTCAGAAGCGCGGCCGGCGGCGACACGTCCGGGCGTCCTCCCGCTCCTTGGCTGGTGGTTGCAGCGAGTTGTGGCGCGAAAAAGGCAAGAAGAAGGCAAAGTGGTAGCCGGAGGGTAGGAGGTCACCGTCGTCGTCGAGCCGTGCGCACATGTCCAGTCGGCAGGGTTCTGGTTATGACGCCCGACGCGCCTCGTCCCTCGACTTCGCTCGGGACGACCCTGAGCCTGCCGAAGGGTCGCGCTCCAGCGCGGCGCGAAGGTCCCAGACGATCGGCTTCATTCACCTTCGGGGGGCTGCCACACTTCCACCTTGATGCCTTCCGGATCCATCACCCAGCCGAACCTTCCATACTCGGAGTCATCGGTCTTCTCGAGAACCTCGCACCCTTCTTGGCGAAGGGCCTCGAGAAGCCCTGCCAGGTCCGCCACGCGGTAACTGACCATGAAGGTCGACGTGCTCGGTGCGAAGTCGTCTCCGTCAGGTACTTCCGATAGACCAGATCGTGGTGCCCTTCGTGGGTTGACCGGCGTCATCGGTCCAGGTGAACGCCGCCAATCCCTACCAGCAGGCGAAACCGCCGTCGACCAGCAGGTCGATCCCGGTGCAGAACGACGAGGCACGGCTGGCCAGGAACACGGCCGGGCCCACCATCTCGTCGACGGTGGCCATGCGGCCTATCGGCGTGTCGCGCTCGAAGATCTTGCGCTGCTCGGCCACTTCCGGACGCAGGTTCATCGGCGTCAGGGTGTAACCCGGACTGATGCTGTTGACGCGGACGCCACGATCGCACCATTCCATCGCCAGGCTCTTGCTGAGATGAATCACGGCAGCCTTGGAGCTGTTGTAGTGCGCCTGCAGCAAGCCGCGATTGACGATCGAACCCGACATCGAGGCGATGTTGATGATGCTGCCGTGTTTGCGCGTCAGCATGGCGCGCCCTTCGGCCTGACAGGAGAGAAAGACGCCTTCGAGGTTGACCTTCATCAGGTGCTGGAAGCGCTCGATCGGCATCTCTTCGGCTGCGATGGCGTTGGCGATGCCTGCGGAGTTCACGGCCACCGTCAGGGCGCCCAGCGTACGTTCGACCTCAGCAACGGCATCCGTCAATTGCTGGCCATTCGTCACGTCGCCCTCGATGGCGATCGCCTTGCGACCCAGGTCGCGGATGCTCGCGACGGTGGTCTGGAGGCCGGTGCTTCCCTCGAGGTCGAAGCAGGCAACCGCCGCGCCTGCTTCGGCAAGGCCAACGGCGATGCGCTGGCCGATACCGCTGCCCGCCCCCGTGACGAAGGCGACGTCCCCGTTCAACTGGAATAGATCCATGGCCTGTCTCCCTGGAATGAACTGCCATTCACGAAAGCGCCAACGCCCCACGTGTTCGGCCCACGTCGCTGGCGAAGACCCGTCTGCGTATTCCTCTACATCCGAGTCCGATTGTGTTGAGGACTTCTCCGTGGAGCCCTGAGCCTCTAGCCGACAGCGGAGCGAGCATGTCAGCTCGAGCGAGCTCCGGGGTTAGACCACGGCCAGTTCCATGACCTTCGACCCATCGACTTCCGAGCGATGCAACACCCCGCGCACTTCACCGCGCGACATCACCATCACGCGGTGCGACAGCCCGAGCACCTCTTCAAGGTCCGAACTGACGACGATGACCGCCATGCCGCTGCCGGCCAGGCCGGCGATGATCTCGTAGATGGCCGCTCGGGCGCCGACGTCGATGCCGCGCGTCGGCTCGTCGAGGATGATCACTCTCGGTTTCCGGGCGATCCACTTGGCAATCACGGCCTTCTGCTGGTTCCCGCCCGACAGGCTGCCGGCCAGTCGGCCGGGGGCGCCCTTGATGCCCAGCCGACGGATCAAGCCGCCGGCAAAAGCCGCGGCCCTGGCTGGACGCACCCAACCATCGGGTGCCACCTGGTCGAAGTTGTTGTAGGCCAGGTTGTCTCCAATCGTATGGCTCAGGACGAGGCCCGACGCCTTGCGGTCGTCGGGAACCAGCACCAGGTCCTCGCGGATGGCATCGCGCGGCGACCTCATTCGGAGCGTCCTGTCGCGCACGACGATCTCGCCCGACTCGATTGGATCGACGCCGGCGATGGCCCGCACCAGCTCGGTTCGCCCGGCGCCGATCAGTCCGGCCAGCCCAAGGACCTCTCCTTCCCTGACATCGAAAGAGATGTCTCTGAAACTGCCGTCCGGCGCCGTGAGACGGTGGACCGACAGCGCCACCCTGGCATCTGCGGGCGGTTCGGGGATCTGCGGAAACAGGCGTTCGACATTTCGCCCGACCATGTCGCGCACCAGCACGGGAGTCGGCACCTGCGCGGTGTCGTACCGAGCAACCTGCTGGCCGTCGCGCAGAACCACGATCCGGTCGGCAATGCGGGCGATCTCCGACAGGCGGTGGCTGACGTAGATGAACGACACGCCGTCCGCCTTCAGCTTGTCAATCTGTTCGAACAGACGGCCGGTCTCATCGTTGCCGAGCGCAGCGGTCGGCTCGTCGAGGATGAGCAGGCGGGCATTCAACGTCAACGCCTTGGCAATCTCGACCTGCTGCTGGGCCGCGAGGCGCAGGCTGCCGACTGTGCGTGTGGCCGGCACATTCAGGCCCAGGCGCTGCAACTGCCGCTGCGCCCGCTCGACCATCAGGCTGGTGTCGACGCGCCCGTTCCTCATCGGAAGACGGCCCACGAACACGTTCTCTGCGATCGAGAGATGCGGCAACAGGCGCAGTTCCTGGTGAATGAGGCCGATGCCGGCGTGCAGGGCATCGGCGGGAGCGGACGGCGCATAGGGCTTGCCCTGCCACCACATCCCTCCACCCGCATCGGGCGGAATCGCTCCCGCGATCACCGAGGCCAGGGTCGACTTGCCGGCGCCGTTCTCGCCGATCAACGCGACGACTTCGCCCGGCCGCACGTCCATGTCCACGCCCACGAGGACCTGGACGCCGTGATAGCTCTTGCCGATCCCGCGCAGCACGAGGCCCGGATGTTCCACGCGCCATCCTTCGGGCGATGCGATCCGTTCACTCATGGTCTCGGGCCGTCACGGATGTATCTTCAGGAAAGCCTCGACATTCTCCCGCGTGGTCAACACGCCTTCCGTCGGGAGATCCGCCACCACCTTCTTCCCTGCCAGCAGACCGGTCACCGCATCGACCGCCATTCGCCCCATGGCAAACGTCGGCTGTGTCACCGTGGCGTCGAGCGTACCGTTGTGAACGCCCTTCAGACCACCGACATCACCGTCATAGCCGACGACCCAGACCTTGTGGCCGAGTTTCGCCAACTTGACCGCCTGGGCCGCCCCGAGGGCGATGCCGTCGGCCTGACCGAAGATGATCGAGATGGTCGGGTCGCGTTGCAGCATGTCCTGCGCGATCTTGTTGCCTTCGTCGGTCGCCCAACGCTCGGTCCACTGGCTCTGCGTGATTCTGACGTCCGGGCAGGCTGCCAACCCCTCGAGGAACCCCTTCGTGCGATCGACTTCAGGTGATGTGCCCTTCTGCCCGTGGATCACCGCGGCATTGCCCTTCCCGCCCGTCTGCTTGCAGATCCACTCGCCGAGTGACTTGGTGGCCCGAACCGACTCGCTTCGGATGTACACGTCGCCGGGGGCGCCTTCCGCGTTGCGGTCGACGTTCACCACGGGGATCCCGGCGGCTCGGGCCGCCCTGACCGGCACGCTGGCAGCCGTTGCCCCCGCCGGGATGTAGATCAGGGCGTCGATGTCCTGTGCGATCAGATCCTGGATCTGATTGACCTGGGTCGTGGCATCGCCCTTGGCATCAACGGTGACGACGGTGTAGCCCTGCTCCTTGCCGTAGGCTTCCACCGATTGTTTGATCATGTTGAAGAACTCGGCCTGGAGGTTGGCGACCGCGAGGCCGATCTTCTTGTTGCCCGAGGCACGTCGGCAGCCACCGCTGGCCGCAACGACCGCGATGAGTCCGATCACAGCCGCGGACCTGCCCAGCCTGCACATGAATCCTCCTCTTGATCTGTCGCGCACCTGCCACGAACGCCCGGGCAGCCGGGCGGCGAATCAACGGACCTTCCGTTTGTTCGAATCCAAGGCCACGGCCAGTACGATCACCAAACCGATGACGACCTGCTGGACGAACGGCGACACTCCCAGGAGGTTCAGACCGTTTCGCAGGACGCCGATCGTGAACACCCCCATCACCGTGCCCCAAATGGAGCCGACGCCGCCAGACAGACTGGCTCCGCCGATCACCACCGCAGCAATGGTGTCGAGTTCGTAGCCCAGGCCGCCGCTCGGCTGCGAGGAATCCAGGCGGGTGGACATCACGACGCCCGCCAGACCGGCGAGGACGCCGCACGCGGTGTACACCAGAACGGTGACGCGCTTCACCGGGATCCCCGCCAGACGCGCCACTTCCGGGTTGCCGCCGATGGCGTAGAGCGCGCGGCCGCCCGCGCGGTACTTCATGAACACGAAGGCAACCGTCGTGAGGATCAGGAACAAGGCGACCGTGGCCGAGATCACGCCGAAATACCGGACGATCGACAGGTCCGAGAACCACCCGACATAGCCCACGATCTGCGAGCCGTCGGTGACGATGTTGGCCAGTCCCCTTGCCATCGACATGACGGCCAGCGTTGCGATGAACGCCGGAAGATTGGCGCGGGTGATCAGCAGCCCCGACGTCATTCCGCACAAGCCGCCGGTGACCAGGGCGGCGACGATCGCCGGCTGCATCGGGATGCCGTAGACGTTGGACAGCCAGCCCATCACCATCATGGACAGCGCCAGGACCGATCCCACAGACAGGTCGATGCCGCCGATGACGATGACGGCCGTCATGCCAAGGGCCATGATGCCCAGCACCGTCAGCTGGTCGATGACGTTCAGCAGGTTGCGAACGGTCAGGAACGCACGCGTGGAGAGCCCGAACAGGATGCACAACACGACCAGGCTCAGGGCCGGCGCATAGGCGATGATGCGGTCGCCCCAGGACAACTGGTCCGCGTGGGGCGCATCCTGGGTGGCATCCGTGACGGGTGGGGCCGTTGCACTCACGATCTGATCTTCTCCGGTTTTCGAGGCCGCACCATCCCGCTGGCCGGCACGGGCGACTGCGCCCCGCCAGGGGCCCGACGTTGACGGATCGAGCGATCGTAGCGCCATCGGACGCATCGGTCGCCTGTTGGGCGGCGGCAGCGTGGGCAGGACTCGCCGGCCGCGGCGACGACCTGATTATGTCCGGTGCCATCGCGGCGTCAAGCGGAAAGACCCGTGATGAAAGACCTGTGAGAAGCTGACCACCATGTTCCGCGGTCAGAAGGTACTCGCTCGATGACGAAACCTGTACCTTCAGCGTCAACCTCAACAGCTATTCGCGCGCCTACCTGCACATTCTCACCAGTGTCGATTACGCAGCGACGGGCGCCGAGGACCAGGAGAAAGAGGACAGTCCGCGGGAGGACCACGACGACGGGTTGACCTGGATTCGCAGGGAGGGCCAAGGCCGCGTGTTCTACGAACCACACGGCCACGACGAAAGCCTGGAGGTTCTCGGCCGCCGACAGGCTCGCCGGTGCTATTCCACCGTCACGACGGCGCGCGGGTAAGCGCGCGCGGCAGGTGATCGAGCGGGGCGAGCCTGGGCCGCAGTCCCCGGGCCTATCGCCGCGCCAGGCATTCCTCGACGATCGAGGGTCGGAGGTTTGTGGACCGTATGTCTTTCCTGAGACAGGGGTTGTGAAATCCCAAGACATCGGTAACAGATTCCGTTCTCCCCTCTGGCGAATAGCCCTAGAGTGGAGACACGATGACAAAAGCTGAGCAAGTCAGAGCGCAGGCCTGGCGGTCGAGTATCCTCCGTTTCGGACACGGCAATCGCGTTTGACTCAGCGAGCCATCTTCCCTAATCTGATCCCGCCATGGGCCACCGGGGCATCCCCACCCTCCAGCTGGTGAGGCGTCACCGTTCGTTCGGCCCTCGTTGGGTTGCAGATCTCTGTCTACGACGTGCTCGAGGACCTCTGAAGATGAACCACAATCTCCCAGCTCTAAAAGCGTTGCGATTCGTCCTGCCACTTGTGATGGTGCTTCTGTTGTGGGCTCAGGACCCGAAAGGCCAACACGCCCAATCGAAGAGCGACAAGCCGGTTGCCAAGTCTTCCTATCACGTGACAGGCAATCCCTATCTGCCGCTCTGGGAACATCTGCCCGACGGAGAGCCTCGTGTTTTCGAAGACCCCGATAGACCTGGTAAGTTCCGTGTCTATGTCATTGGATCTCACGATGTCAGGTTCAAGAGCTACTGCGGACCGGATATCAGGGAATGGTCGGCACCGGTCGAGGACCTGACGAACTGGCGCGACGAGGGCCCCATCTTTACCTATCCGATCTCAGGCCAGTGGGACGTCATGTACGCACCTGACCTTGTTGAGGTCAAAGGCAAAGACGGATCCAAGGCGTACTACCTCTATCCACACAGCCGTGGCCGTAACAGAGAAGCGATGGTCGCCAAGGGAAAGCGACCGGACGGGCCCTTTACGCCAGTCAATATCACACCGGATGGTACTGGCACACTGCCTGGCAGGACCGATGGGATTCGACCCGTCGGTGTTCATCGAATACGTCACCGATCCGAAAGACCGCGACTACAAGATCGGTTTCAGAGCCTACGGGTTCTGGGGCTTCCAGCGGTCGTCAGCCGGGCAACTCGACCAGACGACAATGTATTCACTGAGGCCCGGGACCCAGGCCATCGGGTACTTCATCCCTGCAAGTTCCAGATATGGCGTCGTGAGGGATCCTCAGGGGACGACATATCCCGCGGTCTATCCTGGCGAGGATCTCGGTTCATTCAACTTCTTTGAAGCCGCCTCCATCAGACAGGTCGGAAACAAGTACGTGTGGGTATACAGCGGATACTCCGGCCCGGAATATGGATTGGGCAGCACCAACTCGGCATTGCGCTACGCCTACGGCGATTCCCCGCTTGGCCCCTGGAAGAGCGGCGGTGTTCTCATCGACTCCCGTGGCCCGGTGCTGAACCAGGACGGAAGCTCTCTGAACACTGGCTATTCAGGGCACAACACCCATGGAAGCATTCAGCGGATCAACGACCAGTGGTATGTGTTCTACCACCGTGCCCCACGGGGTTTCGGAAATGCTCGTCAGTCGATGGTGGCCCCGATCACCCTTGCCTGGGACCAGACGCCAGTGGCAGATGGAGGGAAGGTCACCATAAGGGGATACGACCCCTATTCGAAGACCGGCATCTGGACCGTAAGAGACAGCCAGGGGAAGGAATACACCGGAGCGGAAGTCACTTCCGAGGGGTTTCAAATCTACGGTCTCGACCCATATCAGTACTATTCAGCCGGCTATGCCTGCTACCTCTCCAACCAAGGCAGCCAGCAGGATACCTGGGATATCTGGGACAACAGCATGCCGATAGCCAATGTGGAGAACGGCAACATCGTCGGATACAAGTACTTCGGCTTCGGCGGACTCGACAAGGGCAAGAAAGGGCTGAAGGCCTTTGAGGGAACCGCGCCGAAGAACAAGACGGCATTCAACCTGTTCCTTGCACCGAAGACGAAGAGCGCATTCAAGGTCAGCGTCTGGCTCGACGGACCATGGGAGAACAGCACGTGGAAGGGGAAGAAGATCGGGGAGATAAGCGTGCCCGCCAACTCGCCCCAGGAAATCGCGCGATTCACCGTGGATGTGTCTTCGTCGGTTGACCACCTCGACAAGAAACACGCCATCTTCCTCGTGGCTGAGGGCCCAGAGAAAGGCGGCATGTTCGATTTGATTGGTTTGGGATTCAGCTCTGCCAAGAAGAGGATCGCTCGCCCGGTTGTTCCGACGGTCACCATCAAGGTCAACGGCGAGGCAATAGAACTGCCTTCAGTACCGGTCAGGTCAACGAATGCGAATGGCGTAGTCGGCCTCGATCTGTACGAGGCGGCCTATGTGATTCCTGCCGGCACAACTGGAGTGCCGGCGGTCACCGCTTCCGCGAGCGACTCGGCTGTAAGGGTGGAGATTGCGCAGGCAGAATCAAGAACGGGAACAGCAGTCGTGAAGTTCAACTACAGAGGAGTCGTCAAGACCTACAAGGTTGTGTTTGGTCACGGCGAATGAGGTGCCCGAACAGAGATACCACGCCACCAGGCTCTTGACCTGTGTGGTGACCTCGGTGTCTGTCTCGGGCATCCCAGGATGGGCCTTGCCTCTTCCCCTCGCTCGCCCAACGTCACGGATGAACCGTTCCGGTAGGGCCGCCGTCCGTGGCGGCCCTACCGGAGTCGCGTTCCATCCGTTTGTTGGCGATCTCCTTGAACTCCCGTCGGGCTTCCTGCAGCAAACGAGAGGATGCAGCGGCGCAAGGTTCGCCACGCACTTGTGGTGAAGTTGCGCGAAAAAGGCAAGAAAAGGGCAAAGTGGTAGCCGGAGGGTCGGAGGTCCGTTCCGTCGAGATTCGAGTCAGTCTCTTCCCGTCGTGTCTTCCCGCCGCTGTCTTCCCGACAGCTGTCTTCCCGCCGCTTGTGGCCCGATGCTTCCTGCCGTACACTGCAGCCATGTCTCCCCTGGAACGCATCACGGTCGACCAGAGTGTTCGTTTCGGCAAGCCTTGCGTGCGCGGAACGCGCATCACGGTGGGCGACGTGCTGTCGTACTTGGCCGCCGGCATGACCGAGGAGCAGATCGCCGCCGAGTTCAGCCAGTTGACGCGGGAAGACATCCGCGCATGCCTGGCCTACGCGGCCGAGCGAGAACGCCGGTCGGTCAGTCTGCCCGCCGCCTGAGAGCCCGATGCGCCTCCTCTTCGACGAGCAACTGTCGGACGCTCTCCCCGCCCTGCTCGATGACATCTTCCCTGGCTCTCTGCACGTGCGGGCGCTGGTCGGGGTGGGTGCGTCCGACGAGCGGGTCCGGGAGTTGGCCATTGAACATGGCTGCCTGTTGGTCTCCAAGGATGAGGACTTCCACCGTCTGAGTGTCCTTCGCGGGGCGCCTCCCAAGGTCGTGTGGCTCCGGCTCGGCAACTGCATGACGGAGGCAGCGGCTGCCCTTCTGCGCCGCCACAAGGCGGCTCTGCAATCCTTCGCTGATCAAGACGAGGCAACGTTCCTGTCACTCGGATGAGGAGCCCCGATCGAAGTTGCATGTGGGTAGAGAGTGAGCGGGATGCAGGGAACGCCTTCCGTCGTCGATAGCCACTCCTCCGGTCCTGCCAAGATCGCACTCTTCCGGTCGCTGTTCCGTGGTCGCGACGACGTCTACCCGCGGCGGTTCGAAAGCCGGAAGACCGGCAAGTCTGGCTACTCCCCCACCTGTGCGAACGAGTGGGTCCGTGGCGTGTGCGAGAAGCCGCGGGTCAAGTGCGCCGAGTGTCACCAGCGGCGCTTTCTCCCGGTCACCGACGACATCATCCGCTGGCACCTGTCCGGACACACGATGACGCCGGCCAGCCATTCGTGGCTGGCGCGTACCCCATGCTGCAGGATGAGTCGTGGTTCTTCCTCGCGATTGACTTCGACAAACAAGACTGGCAGCAGGACGTCTCCGCCTTCCTGGACACGTGCCGTGAGCTGAAGCTCCCGGTGGCGATGGAGCGGTCCCATTCGGGACGGAACGTCGCGCCGCCTGATCGTCGACCTCGGCGCCACCGACCGCTTGCCGCTACTCCGCGTCGTCCACCCGTGGTGCATCCACGCCGCCCCCGTTCGTCGCCGAGCCGGCGAAGACGGCGTCTGCGAGTCTCCGAAATGCGAGTTGGGCCGCCGCCATGGCGATCCGAGCGAACCGTGGAGTTGGGTGAAGTTGGCGCAGTCTCGTCGCGGTTGAGTTGATTCTCAATCGACCGCCCGCGTTCGCGATGCTTGTCGTGACCGGCAAGCCCTGACTGTGGCCGCAGCCCACTAGCGCCGTACGTCGTACACGCAGAGCATGTCCTGATCGCGGATGTAGAGCCGCCCGTTGGCTACCGCCGAGCAATCCCGGCGCCGACATCGTCATTCCGCTGCATTCCGCGCGGCCGCCTGCGTTCGGTGGCCGTCGACGCGCTGCTGACGCATCTGACGCCTGGCCACGCGTTGGACGTCTCATCTCGAGATGTACTCGATTGCCACCACCACGCCGTCGACACCGGCCGGAAGGCCGCCCTCGCGTGCACGGCGGGCCCGCCACGTCACGAGAACGGTCACGGGTTGCTGCGTACCGCAGTTGGCGATTCCTCGGACGTCGTCCCGGTAGCTGATGAACTCGACCGCAGCCAAGCTCGCCGCGCCGAGCCGCGTCGGTCCGATCGTCGTGCCGCTGAGGGTGACGCGCACGCCGCCACTGCCGCACTCGATCAACTCCAAGGTCCCCTCCACCTGCTGCTCCCCCGCGGCGATCGTCCGGAAGAGAGGGCGCGGCCTCGCCGGCGCAGGTTCGCGCATCACCACCGAGAGGTAAGGCGCGAACGAAGCCGACGGCGGCGCAAACGGGGCCGCCGGCGCATCCGACGCCTCCGGCTCCAGCACTTTGTCGAGCGCACCGAGGAGACGTTTCGCGTCCGCCTGCAGGCCCTGCCGGGACGACACCGCAATCGGTCCGAGGAGCGCCCGGGCCTTTGCGTAGTCACCCTGGCGCAGGTAGACCTGCGCGAGGTGCAGCCGATAGTCCTCGCGCCCCGGCAGCAACCTCACGGCTTCTGAACCGTGGCGTTCGGCAGCGGGAAGATCCGAGGCGTCGGTCATCTCACACAGACCCAGATAGGACAGTGCGCCGGGAAATGGCGGCGCGAGCTCGACAGCGCGGCCGAACTCCCGAATAGCCGTTGCCCGCAACTCCGGGTACGCTCCACACTCCGACTTCTCGCAGTGCAGTATGCCGAAGCCGAACGCGTGGTGGGCCATGGCATTGTTGGCGTCGAGCTGCGCCCCCCGTTGGAGGTACGGCAGCGCCTCGGCGGCTCTGCCTTGCAGGGTGCGCACGAGGCCGAGGCCCGAGTGCACGGCGCCGACGGTCGCGTCGAGTCGCAGGGCCGACTGGAATCGCGACTCGGCTTCGTCGAAGCGCTGCTGCCTCAGCAGCACGTGCCCTGCGCTCGCCTCGATCTCCGCGGCCGACATCGTGCGGCCCGGCGACGGGCGCCCGGCCTCGATGCCGTCGTCGAGCCGGAGTTCGCCGACGGGGAACGTCGGCTGGCGCACATAGTCCGCCAGCTCCTTCTCGATCGCCTCGGACCCGCCGGCGAACGACGCGGCGAAGGCCGTGTCCTCAGCTATGCCCTCGGACAGGCGGCCGATGAAGGCCGAGAGCTCGGTGAACCGTCCGGGGTTGCCCAGCACCAGGTAGTGCACGGTCGCCCAGCACTGCGCGTAGAAGCGGCGCCTTTCGATGACCCCGATGTAAAGGGGCGACTCTCGGGTGGCCGCCAGCACGTCGCGCATCGGCAGCGGACGCCCTTCTCGCAGGTACTGGAACTCCTCGGCGGGGACGGGCTTGCCGATCCGCGCGCGCCGGCGGTCCGCGGAGAGCTCGAAGGTGCTATAGAACTCGGCGAGTCCCTCCTCGAGCCACAGCGGCCGGTGCGGAAGCGCGTTCGAGAGCAGGAGGTGCGCGTACTCGTGGTAGATCGTCTGGTACGCCTGATCACCACCCTCCAGGCAGAGGGCGATGCCGGTCCCGAAGAGCGTCACCGTTGCGAAACCGCGGATCTCGATCGGGTTCCCCTGGTACAGCGGCGCGATCGACCGAAAGTCGCGCGCGCGCGAGAATACCAGCACCGTGACCGGCGTCGGTGTCACGGACCTCGCGCCAGGGAGCAGTCCGCCGAGCACCTCGCGGAACTGCTCCAAGCGGCGGGCAACATCCGCCAACTCGACGGCCGACACGTCGCCCTCGAGCGTGAAGTTCGACGACCGTACGCGCGTCCACTTCCCGGCGGCGTCGACGGCGGGCACGGCGGCGAGCCACCAGCCGATCAACACGGCAGTGAGATAGACGCCTCGCGACATGGTCCTTCCTTGGTGGCCGGCATCACCGCGCGACGTTAGCGCCTATTCCGGCCCATTTCCACGCCGGGATGCTGAACGTCCGGGCATACTGCCTGATGGCGTTGCCATCAGGGTGAGCAGCGAGCCCTGAGCCTCGGCTCTGCGGACCGCCTCGTTCACATCTGAGAATCTAGTCTGCTCCCCTCGGGCAGCGCCGGGCAAGTTGGTCGTCACTGAACTTGAACGCCGTGGAAGGAATTCCACGAGGTCGGACAGCGGCTCCACGGCCACGCGCTCCATTTCCCGAAGCGGTTCCGTGCACTACCCCACGCACCGGATCTGCTCGATGGCCGAACGGACGGCTCGGGGACTGTCCTTCCTGAGACAGGGGTACCTATGTCTCCGGAATGGACCCTGAAAAGATTGGCTCCTCAGGTAGGACTCGAACCTATCCGCCTTCGCCCCGAGCACGTCGAGGGGCTACGGCGAGACCTCGCCGTAGCCCGCCGAGGAGGAGAATGCCGGCCGCAGGCGGGCGAAGGCGGGCAACCCAAGTCAGAGGTTCGAGTCCGGAATATCAGGCCAAACCGAGAGGGAAATGCAGCGAGGTTTGGCTCCTCAGGTAGGACTCGAACCATCGCACCGTGTCGGAGCGGCTGGTATTGCCGATTCGAATCCACACGATGGCGGGACCTTGCACGTTCAGCGTCCGCCGAGCCGCGAAGTCCTCGTCCTTGGTGAGTATCACGGCTGCCGTGGCGATGGCGTGTTGCCAGATGTCGCGGTCGTCCGCGGTCCCGAGCCCACAGTCAACGACGTGGACGGCCTCGTGACCGCGTTCTGCGAGCCAGCGCGCCAGCGCTGGCGGCAGCTGTGCGTCGATCAAGAACCGTATCAGGCGATCCGCAGGACCGCGTGGTCTGCCTGGGCCGCGGCGTACTCCAGCGCAGCGACGATATCGTTCGGTTCCAGGTAGGGAAAGTCAGCAAGGATAGTCTCGCGGCTCTCGCCAGCCGCCAGCAAGTCGAGGATGTCCTTGACCCTGATGCGCATTCCGCGAATGCAGGGACGGCCGCCGCACTGCTCGGGTCGACTCGTGATGCGATGAAGCTGGCTCATCTGGTCCATCCATTCTCGCCGGCAACTCTCGTCACTCGAGGCGGAACCCTGATGCCGGTCCTTCCCACCCTGGCCATGCCGGACGCGATGACGGTCCCATCTTGCCCGACCGCCTCGAGGGAACGCAAGCCCTGTTGCTCCTGAAGAGCGGAATCCGTTCGCCGAGCGCGTGCGCCGGCGCCATCCGCCGCGGTCGCGACATGCAGGCGCCATCGAACTCGACGGCCCGGCCCGCAGCACCTCGCAGACGAGGGTCAGCAGTCGTCGTCCGCCAACACGAAACGACGCTTCGGTGCGAGATCGCTCGAACGCACGAAGCCGATTCTGTTCTTCTTGGTATCGGACCGCAGCACCCAGGCGATCTCCTCCAACTCGCGAAGGGACGGATGCCGTGCATTCACGTAACGATTGCAGAAAGTCACTGGAAACGTGAGGCGCTGCTGGCGGCAGGACAGTTGGTCGCACTCGATGATCTCATCGCGCTGTGCGACGCCTCGGACGATGGTGGCAAACCGGCAGGCATGGCACAGTGGCGCCTCGCCGTGCTTCACCGTGCCGCCACGAACCGTGATGCGCATTGGAACCTCCGCTACTTCATCGGCCACCTCCTGTTGGAAGGGGATGATCGTCGACGAGGCCATGACATCCCCGTCGGTGCGCTGGAGGGGAAAGCCAAAGGTCCACGGTCTGGTCAAACCACACACGACGGCCACAACGTTGCGTCAGCACTTGCGCGCCTCCGCACCACCTACGATCCACCCAGGGACCAACAACAAGGGTTCCATTCAAGGTGGACTGCAGAACGCCATCTGCTGGGGCCCGCGGACTAGCCGCGGGCGGTTGACCGCACGCCCCTCGGGCTTCCCCCACAATCGCTCGGAATGGGCTAGGCCAGCTCGCCCAAGACGCTGTCATCCTGCTCGTACCGTTCGACGGCCGTCCTCGCGTTCGTCGCCTTCAGCGCCTGATCGAGGAGGCGAATCTCCCGCGCAATTCGCGTCACGAGCTTGTCCAGCACCTTGACGTCGTACACCGGCTCCCTGACGATCTCCCTGTCCGCCGACGCGCCGTAGAACCGCCGCTCGCGGTGCGCGTTGTCATTGCGAAGCGCCAGGAGCTCTTCGTGCCGCTTCTTCAGCGTCTTCAGCCACGCGAGACCTTCATTGATCGTGATCTGCGCCATCGGTTGACTCCTTCGATCGACGACGACGACGATGGCATCGTCGTCGACGACGATGCAAGCGGAAAGTGCGGGGGTCTCAACACCAGGAGCCTCAACAGGCCAGGGTCGTGCGACTCCGGAACCGGAAGACGTCGCGCGACCTCGCGTTCGCCGAGTTCGAAACCACCTGTCAGGTGATGACCAGGACGACGAGTCGATTGAGGACATGTTGAACTCGTAGACGGCAGGACTCAGCGGCAGTGAACGCGCAGCAACTGGAATTGTCGGTAGGGTCACCGCTGACATGTCCGACCCTCCGGCCATTCGTTGGAATTCGCGGTTTCTCGGCAGTTCGTGGGACAAGACCGCTGAAGACGATCCGACGGCCTACCCCAAAGAAACCAACAGCTTGCAGCCTGCCTGGCCCCCCCTGGCGTTGCCCGGATTCCCGCCGCGTGGTGGCGCGAAAAGGGCAAGAAAGTGGCAAGGTGCCTTTTCGTCGATTTTGGCCTGGCTGTAAGCTATTGAACAGATTGGCTCCTCAGGTAGGACTCGAACCTATCCACCTTCGCTTCGCATCCACGCCTGGACAGGATGCGGAGCTTCGGCGAGACCTCGCCGTAGCCCGCCGAGGAAGAGAATGCCGGCCGCAGGCGGGCGAAGGCGGGCAACCCAAGTCAGAGGTTCGAGTCCGCGGGGCGTCGCCGCGGCTCCTCATCCGCCTTCGCGACGCGTTCGATGGCTCGCGCCGAACGCGCCGCTGTGGCGAGATTTCGTCGCCAACCTGATGTCGGTGGAACGGAGTAGGTGAGGTTGGCTCCTCAGGTAGGACTCGAACCTACAACCCCCCGGTTAACAGCCGGGTGCTCTGCCATTGAGCTACTGAGGAACGCTGGCAGGTGCGCGCGGGTCCGACGGCCCGCAGACGGTCAATGTTAGCGGATTCGCTGCCGAAGGGTCAATCGATGGAAAGCGCCGCGCCACATCGAACCACCACGAGAGGCCGGCGCGGACCGGCCGGCACAAGGTCAATTGTCGGTCAGCTGCCGGCCGCAGTCCCCAGTCGCAAGATCGCAACTTCGCACGATCGCAAGATGGAACGGGTCCTGCTTACTTCTTCTTCGCCGGACGAGCGCCGCCCCAGCGGAACTGCACGATGGTGCCGACGATCCCCAACGCGACCCACGCGAGGAACTGCCAGCTGCGACCGAACGCGGGAATCCCGAGGTGCCCCACCCACACATCGTCCTGGCCCTGGCTTCGTGCCGCGCGCGTCGCCAGCGTCGCCACAATCCCCGCCACCGCTGTCTGCGCGCCCGTGAACGCCGTCGCGACAATGACGATCTGGCGCTGCAGCATCGTCGCGAGCGTCGCGCCGATCACCGCCGCGAAGATCACGACGATGACGCCAGGCTCGCTCCCCCGCCACGCGACCCACGCCGCGTGCGCCAGCGTCACGCCAAGCCCGCCGCCCACCAGCGCCACGCCGACGATGTAGCCGGCGTACATGATCAGCGCACCGAGCACGGCGCCGACGCCGAGCGCCACGAGCATCGCGGCGGTGTCGCTAGGCGCCACGAGCGTGCTGGCGAAGAGCGCGCCCAGCACGAACCCGTAGACGGTGAGCACGATCCGGAACAGCCGGTAGCCGGCGAAACAGGCGAGCAGCCCCACCGCGATGAGCAGCGCGCCGGCCGGCAGTTGGTAAGAAGTCGGCAGCATCACACCTCCCGCCGCCCCTCCATCGCCTTGTGCATCGTCACCTCGTCGGCATACTCGAGATCGCTGCCAACGGGGACGCCCATCGCAATCCGCGTGACGCGGACGCCGAGCGGCTTGAGCAGCCGCGCCAGGTAGATCGCCGTCGCCTCGCCCTCGACGTTCGGGTTCGTCGCCAGGATCACTTCCTCCACGCCCCCGCCGGCCACGCGCGAGAGCAGCCCCTTGATCTTCAGCTCGTCCGGGCCGATGCCCTGGAGGGGCGAAATGGCCCCCATCAGCACGTGATAGGTCCCCTTGAAGTCGCGGGTCCTCTCAATCACACCGGCGTTCTGAGCCTCCTCGACGACGCAAATCACACGGTGGTCGCGGCCCTCGTCGGTGCAGCAGGCGCACGGATCGACGTCGGTGATGTTGTTGCAGACCGAGCAGTGCGTCACCTTGTCCTTCACGTCGCGCAGGGCGTCGCACAACCGCTCGGCGTCTTCGCGCGGGCCGCGCAGGATGTGGAAGGCGAGTCGCTGCGCGCTCTTGCGCCCGATGCCGGGCATGCGCTGCAATTCGTCGACGAGGCGGGTCAGCGGCTCGGGCTGGAACATCAGAACATGCCCGGGAGCTTCATCCCGCCCATCATGCCGCCGAGTTGCTGCCCCATCGCGTCGTCCACCTTGCGCTGCGCGTCGTTCACCGCCGCGAGGATCAGGTCCTGCAGCATCTCGACGTCCTCCTTCGAGACGACCTCGGGGTCGAGCTTCAGCGAGACGAGGTGCTTCTCGCCGCTCATCACGACGGTCACCATGCCGCCGCCGGCCGTCGCTTCGACGCGGAGCTCGGCCATCTGCTTCTGCAGCTTGGCCTGCATCTGCTGCGCCTGCTTCATCATTTGCTGGATGTTCATGGGCGATCTCCATCGCGGGTCTGAAGACCCGCGCTACACCTCGCGGGTCTGAAGACCCGCGCTACACCTCGCGGGTCTGAAGACCCGCGCTACACCTCGCGAGGCTAAGACCCCGCGCTACACCTCTCTGGCGTCACAACCGTCCGATGTCCTTGATCTCGAGCGGCATCAGCTCGAGCAGCGTCTGCATGCCCGGGTCCGCCGCGGCCTCGGCCTTCAGGTCTTCGGGTGGGCCCGACGCGGCCGTCGTCCCCGTCGCTTCCCCATTCGCGGGAGATGACGCCGGGCCCGCGGCCTCCGGCTCGGCGATACTCGCGCCCACGACGATCCGACGGCCCGCCACGCGCGCCGCGAGCGGCTCGAGCCAGGAGCGGTTCTTTTCGATTTGGTCCTTCCCGGCCCGCCGTGCGGCGGTAAACGCGAATACGATCCGGTCGCCTTCGACGTCGACCCGGTGCGCCTGCGCGACGGTCATCTTGTAGAACGCGTCCTTGGCCCGCCGCACCTCTTCGATGAACGCGTCCTTCAGCCCGACCGACGTCGCAGCAAGCGACGCGGCGGGCGACGCGGCCGGCGTCACAGCCGGCGTCACAGTCGCCGCCGCCGGGGCGGCCGCGGGCTGGACCTGCGGCGCGGGTCTCGCGGCCACGCTTGGCGCAGCGGGCCGACGGGCCTGGACGGGCGGCGTCTCGGCTCTCGGCTCATCGTCCAGATCGGCCGGGTCTCCCCCGGTGAAGGTGTCGGGCGGTGTCGAAGGAGACGACGACTTCGGCCTGACGACGGCCCGCGCGGCCGAGGTCGGTGCCGGCGGCGCCTGCAGCGGCCGCTCCGCGAAACTGCGCCTGACGCCGGACGCGGACGCCGAACCGAGGGAGCCCGCTGGCGAAGCGGCGCGCCCGGCTGGCGCCGGAGGCAGCGAGCCTCCCTGCTGCAGCTGCTCGATGAGGTCGGCCAGCGGCATCAGCCGCCTCAGGTGGATCCACTTGAGGAACACCATCTCGAGGTGGTACCGCGGCTCGGCCGCGTTGCGCAGGTCGATCTCCGCGCGCGCGATCAGGTCGAACGCCCGCAGGAGGTCTTCACGCGAGAAGCGCTTGACGAGCGCCTCGATCCGGGCGCGCTCGCCCGCCGGCGCCACGTCCACATCGTCCAGGCGCTTCGGGTCGACGGCGATCAGCATCAGATCGCGGACGAGGCGCGACAACTCGCGGCACAGGAGCCGCAGGTCGTAGCCGCTCTCGATGGCACGGCCGGCCAGGTCGAACGCCGCCAGCGCCTCCTCGTTCGCCACCGCCTCGAGAATGTCGAGCAGCAGGTCCCGGCCCACGAGGCCGAGCACGGTCGACACGTCCTCTACCGACACGGTGGTGCCGGCAAAGGCCAGCACCTGGTCGAAGGCGGTCAGGCCGTCCCGCATGCTGCCGTCCGCGGCCCGCGCAATCAGCTTGAGCGCTTCGTCGGCGACATTCAGCTGCTCGGCCGCCGCGATCTTCTTCAACTGCCCGGCGATTGCCCGCTCGGAGATCGTGCGTAGCTCGTGCACCTGCGAGCGCGACACGATCGTCTCGGGAATCTTCTGCAGCTCGGTCGTCGCCATCATGAACACGACGTAGGGCGGCGGCTCTTCGATCGACTTCAGGAGCGCGGCGAACGATCCCTTCGAGAGCTGGTGCACCTCGTCGATGATGAAGATCTTGTAGCGGTCGCGGACGGGCGGGATCGACAGGCCGGAGATGATGACTTCGCGGACGTTGTCCACACCGGTGTGCGTGGCCGCGTCGATCTCGAGGACGTCCATGTCGCGGCCGGCGGCTATCTCGACGCACGCATCGCACGCCCCGCACGGCTCGGCGGTGGGGCCGGACTGGCAGTTGAGGGCGCGCGCGAGGATGCGGGCCGTGGTCGTCTTGCCGACGCCGCGTGGTCCGGCGAACACGAAAGCCTGGGCGACGCGGCCCCCGGCAATCGCGTTCTGGAGCGTGCGCGTGACGCCCCCCTGGCCGACGACATCGTCGAACCGCTGCGGGCGCCACTTGCGGGCAAGGACCTGGTAGGACATCGGCTCAGGGCTCAGGGCTCAGGGCTCAAGGCTCAAGGCCGAGGGTCTGGCCCACTGACAGCACGAGCGGCGGCGGGACCTACCGCGACCCGGGTGGCCCTGCGGCACATGACAGGCACTGTTGAGCGCTGCTGCCTTCCGGCCCTGACGCGGTTCACAGGCTGGCATTGCACAGGATCCGGGCCGCGGTACGACCCGCCCCCGCCCGGATCGCAGTGTACTTCGCCGCGCGCACCGCCGTCCAGCACGACCGCCCGACTTTCGGCCTTCCCAGCTCGCAAGATCGCAAGATCCCCAGTTCGCAAGATACGCCGATCACCCTCCGTCCATTCCGTCATAATCCCCAACCGTGGCCCCGTCCTCCCGGTCTACTGCCAGTGTGAGCGATGCCGAGCTCATCGAGTTGGCCAGGAACGGCGATCGCGCGGCGTTCGGCGACCTGGTCGAACGCTACCAGCACGTCGTCTTCCGAGCGGCGCTGGCGGCGCTGCGCTCGCGCGAGGACGCCGAAGAGGTGACGCAGGAGGCCATGCTGTCCGCCTTTCAGAAGCTCGACAGCTTCCGCGGCGAAGCCAGTTTCAAGACCTGGCTGCTCACCATCACGTGGAACCGGGCCATGGACCGGCGGCGGAAGGTCGGCGACTGGTTCCGCCGATTCGTCACACCCGGCCGCGACGAGGGATTCGACCCGCCGTCCGGTCAGCCGTCGCACGAGACGACGCTGATCGCGGAAGAGACACGGCGGGAGGTGCGGCGGATGCTGGCCACGCTGCCAGCGAAATACCGGGAGGCGCTGCTGCTCTCGGCCTCCGGCGACCACACGTTCGATGAGATCGGACAACTGCTGGGCGTCCCGACGGGCACGGTGAAGTGGCGGGCGATGGAAGGCCGTCGGATCCTGAAAAAGAAGCTGGTGAGCCGGGGGTTCGGCCGCGAAGCGACGGGGACGGAAGCGGAATTGGGAATTGAGAATTAGGAATTGAGAATTGGGGACGAGGGAACCAAGAGGCGGAGCAAGGCGATGACAGGAAGCCTCGGACCAGACGACGGGCGGCGCAACGGAGACGCGCTGGATCGCGCGATCGACGACGCGCTCGCCGCGGAGCTGCGCGGAGGCCCCGGTGATCTGAGGACGAAGGTGCTCGCGCGGTTGGAGGAGCCCGTCGAAGACCGTCCGTCGAGATGGTCAGCCGTGTTCCGGCCCGCCATGCTGCCCGTCGCAGGGGCGGTGCTGATCATCGCGGGTGTCGGCGTCAGCTGGTGGCAGGTGGACGAGCAGCTGCGCAGGATCGGGGCAGGCCGGAGACAGGCGAGCAGTGGTCGGGCATCCGGACCGCATGCTTCCGGCACGGTGGCGACGCGGCGCCCCGCGTCGCAGGCCGCTCCTGCCGTCGCGAACACCGCGCCGCCTGTTTCGCCGCTCACCGCCGGGTCCGACAGCGGTAGTCAGCGAGCCACCCGCGGTTCGGACCGGGTCTTCGCGGCCTCTTTGCTCGAGATGGACGCGCTGAGCCGCCCGAAAGGCGTCGCAGCCGACGTCGTCGTCGCAGACGAGGACGAGCCCTGGTCGTTTCTTCCCGGCGCAATCGGCGGAAACCTCGGCGACCCGATCAGGCCGATTCCCAGGCCGCGCCCGGTCGCCATTCCGCCCATCGTCGTGGCGCCCATCGTCGCGCTGCCGATTGTGGATGCGCCGCCCGTGTCAACGCTGGCCACGCCGGTCGGCACGCTCTCGATCGACAACAGTTCCCGGGATCAGACCGGTCCCGGCAAGCCCGGAGGAATCCGTCCATGAAACGTCGAATCGCCTGGATCTTCGCGCTCGTGAGCGCGGCTGTCCTGCTGGCACCCGCTGCCACGGCCGCGGCTCAGGAATCCCCGCAAACCGTGAGAGCCGCCATTCCCCCGCAGATGCCCCAGGCCCCGACCCCCCCGGCGGCGAACGTCCCGCCGCAGGCGCGGCCGGCCGTGGCTCAGCCCCCGGCGCCGCCAGCCCCGCGACCGGACCTGGCACCGCCTCAGAAGTCGGTGTCCGAATACGAAGCCGCCAACGTCAAAGTGGAGGTGACCATCACCTACCAGGCGGGCAACGCGGCACCCGTGAAACGCACGGCCACTCTGACAGTGGCCGACGGGGGCCGAGGTTCACTGCGTGCGGGCAATCAGGTGGCGGTGACGTCGACGACGTTCCAGCCGGCGGCGACAAGCGCTCCGGCGACCGTCCCGATGACGTCGTACAGCTACAAGTCGGTGGGGTTCAACCTCGACGCCAGCCGTGTCTTCACCCAGGGGAACAAGACCAGGATGGACCTGAGCGTCGAGTTCAGCACGATCGACGAGAAGACGTCGGATGCGGCCGGACACCTGCCTTCGTTCCCGACCTTCTCGCAGAACCTGACGCTGGTTCTCGAAAGCGGAAAGCCGCTCATCGTCGGCCAGTCGAGCGACGTCGTGGACAGCGTGGAGCGGAAGCAGACGGTGGAAGTGAAGGCGACGATCCTGCGCTAGGGCTTGAGGCTTCGCTGCGGGAACAGCGCAGGAATTGAGAATTCGGAATTGAGAATGGAGAATTGAAGTCAATTCTCCATTCTGCATTCTCAATTGCGCTGACGCTCGTCCTCGATGTCCCGAACGTCGGCGTCGGTCAGCTGGAGCTCGGCGGCGCCGACCATCTCCTCCACCTGTTGCGGACGACGGAAGCCGACGATGGCCGCCGTCACGGCGGGGTTTCGAAGCGTCCAGGCCACAGCAACTGCCCCTGGGGATGCAGCGTGGCGCGCGCCCACACCGCGCAGCACCTCGACGAACGCCAGGTTCTTCGAGAGCCGCGGCTCCTGGAACTCGGGCGTCCGCCGCCGCCAGTCGTCTTCGGGCAGCGAGGCCACGCGCTCGGCCGTCATCTTTCCGCTGAGCATCCCGGCCTGCATCGGCGAGTAGACGATGACGCCGATGTTGTGGGCGAGGCAGTAGGGAAGCGTCTCGGCCTCGATCGCGCGCCGCAGCAGCGAGAACGGCGGCTGCAGCGATTCGACCGGCGCGATCTTCGAGGCCCGCTCCATGTCTTCAGCCTTGAAGTTCGAGACGCCGATGTGGCGGATCTTGCCGGCCTGCCTGAGCGCCGCCAGCTCTCCCCACGCCTCCTCGATGCTCCCAGCCGTCGCCGCGTCGAAGAATCGCGGCCAGTGGATCTGCATCAGGTCGATCGTGTCCACGCCGAGCCGCCGAAGGCTCTGTTCCACTTCGCGCCTGATCGACGCCGCCTCGAGGTTGTGCTGGACGTCCTGGCGGCCTTCGGGCCAGACGAGGCTGCACTTGGTGAAGACGAGCGGCCGGCGCGAGCCGAGATTCCTGAGCGCGCGCGCGACGACCTGCTCCGAATGGCCCAGACCATAGACCGGCGCGGTGTCCACCCAGTTGATGCCGAGGTCAACGGCACGTTCAATCGCGGCCACCGACTCGTCGTCGTTCTGGGGCCCCCATCCGAATGCGTAGCCGGGGCCGCCAATCGCCCACGCGCCTACACCGATCGTCGTGATATCGAGGCCGGTCCTGCCGAGTACACGTGTCTTCATGCCGCTCTCCTCAGGCAACAGCATAGCCCGAATGGGCCTCGTCAGGCTGTGTCGTATGATGGGGGTGATGGACGAGCCGACTCGCGCCCTGCGCCAGGCCTACCAGCGACACGAGCGCCGGTGGGCCGACAACCTCTACGTCTACGCGGTCGTGTCGAGGCGGAGCCGCGGCGTGTCGATCGGGATCAACCTGAACCCGGGCAAGGAGTGCAACTTCGACTGCATCTACTGCCAGGTCGATCGCTCGGTGCCGTCGAGCGTCCGCAAGGTGGACCTGGATAGTGTGACGCTCGAGCTGGATACGGTGCTGCAGGCGGAGGCAGACGGATCGCTCTACGGCGCTCCGCCGTTCAGCGCCCTCGCCCCGGAGGCCCGCGGCGTGCGCGACATCGCGTTCTCGGGCGACGGCGAGCCGACGACCTACCCGCGTCTGAAGGAGGCGTTCGAGGTGGCGGCCGCAGCGCGCGCCCGTTTCGGCCTCGACGCGGCGAAGATCGTCCTGCTCACCGACGCCGCGTACCTGTCGAAGCCGTCGGTGCGCGACGCGCTGACGGTGCTCGACGCCAACAACGGCGAGATCTGGGCGAAGCTGGACGCGGGCAGCGACGAGTACTTCCAGCGGATCGACCGGCCGAACGTGTCGCTGACGCGGGTGCTCGAGAGCATTCGCGACGCGGCGCGCGTGCGTCCGGTGGTCATTCAGTCGCTGTTCGTGCGGGTGAACGACCAGCCGATGCCTGAGGCCGAGGTCGAAGCCTACTGCGATCAGCTCAACTGGCTGCTGGCGGAGGGTGGACAGATCAAGGCCATTCAGATCCACACCATCGCGCGGAAGCCGTCCGATCCGGCGGTCACGCCGCTGCCCGACAATGAACTCGACCGGCTGTCCGCCATCGTCCGCGCACGCGTGTCCGTTCCAATCGAGACGTACTACGGCGTCGGATAGGCCGCTGGTTAGCGTGGGCCCGCGGCGGCCCGGTGCGGGAGTCTCGGCCGCGCCTGAGCCGCCGGCCGTTGTGGGCGCGTGGCGGCCTGAAGCGGCCGGCCATGAGGCGGCAGTCGTGGCCCGGTTCGTCGGCTCCGGGCTCCGCTCGGCAGCCCTCGCAAGTCGCCCTCCGCGCCGACCCGGTCCGCGCCTGCCTTTCCAGCGCCGGCCGTCGGGCGTTGCGGGATGCCTGCGCGAGCGAGCGC
Source organism: uncultured Acidobacteriota bacterium (assembly GCA_963784455.1). GTDB lineage: Bacteria > Acidobacteriota > Vicinamibacteria > Vicinamibacterales > Fen-181 > FEN-299. The sequence continues at coordinate 449,674 of CAWARN010000009.1, forward strand.
GGGCGCCCACGACGACCGGCGGCCGCATCGCGCGCGTGGCGGTGGACCGTGGCGGGATGCATCGCGAGCCGGCGACTGTCGGCCAGCGTCGCATCGTCAGTTCGCAAACCTGCTCGCAGGCTCAGGGGGCAGCCGGGTTGAGCGCGATCACGCACGGGGATCGCACCGCGCGACCCGGCGGCAAGCGGCCAACGACGGCCGGAGAGCAGGGTTTGCCGCGCAGCCGACCGGCCGCCTCCGCGCGAAGCGCTACGGCGAGCCTCGCCAAAGCCCGCGAGCAACGGCTGAGCGGGCGGCGGCGGGAGTCCGGGGAGCGAGGCGCCCGCCACGGGCCGCCGCGCCCCCACAGCGCGCCTGCGTCACGCGGCGACGGGCGATCTCCGCAGTTGGCTGGCCAGCCCGTGACTCGGTCAGCGCGCGGCCGGAAGCGAGTCGGCGAGCAGGCCGACGGCGAGCGCGTAGGCGTGGGCGCAGTTGTACTGCAACAGCACGAGATAGTTGTCGTAGACCAGGAAGTCGCGAGCGCCGGCGCGAACGAGGGAGGCGGTCATGTCCGACGCCGGCAGCGCCTGCTTCTGCGCCGTGCGCACACCCAACGCGCTCCAGCCGGGCAGCGGCAACGCCGCGGTCATCTGGCGCACCGCTTCGCAGCCGGTCGCGCGAAGCGGAGCCTCCGCGGCGAGCTTCTCGGCGGCGCCGGCGGGAACCGATACGGCGCGGCCCCACCGGGCGCCGGGCACCCACCCGTTCCGCGTCAGGTAGTTCGCGACCGACGCGAAGACGTCGGCCTGCGATCCCCAGATGTCGCGCTTCCCATCGTGGTCGTAGTCCTCCGCGTACTTCAGATAGCTCGACGGCATGAACTGCGGCTGGCCCATCGCGCCCGCCCACGACCCCTTCATCTTCTCGGCCTCGATGTCTCCGCGATCGAGGACCAGCAGCGCATTGAACAGCTCTTCTCGGAACATTGCGGCGCGTCTGTTGTCGTAGGCCAGCGTCGCCAGCGACGCGATCGTGGGGCGCACGCCGGTGAAGCGGCCGAAGCTCGACTCGAGGCCCCAGACCGCGACGATGATGTTGGCCGGGACGCCGTACTGCGCGGAGATCTTCCCAAGAAGCGCGGCGTGGCGCGTCATCATCTGGCGCCCGGTCGTCACCGTCTCCCGGTTCAACCGCCGCCTCAGATACTGATCGATCGTCTGCGTGCGCTCGGCCTGCGTCCGGTCCCGCTCGACGACCACCGGCTGCAGCTCGATGCCCACGAGGGCCGATTCGACGGTCTTCTCGGTGATTCCTCTGGCCAGTGCGTCCTTGCGGAGCTGTGCCAGCCAGTCGGAGAACGGCACCGCCGGCTTCGCGGCGGCCGGGTCCTGCGCAACAGCCACCGCCGGCAGGACGGCGCCGGCACAGACAGCAGCGATCGCGAGGGCGACGAGAAGACGGAGGAAGGATGCAGACATCGGACGCTTGCACCATTATCGTCAATCTTGCGAGGTGACGATGTGGCGATCGTGCGAATTGGCGCGTCAGTCCCTGCGGAGGGCGAAGTAGAGGGCCACGGGGCCGAGGATGAGCCAGGCCGTGGCGCCCAGCATCACTCCGTACGACAGCAGCGGGAACTCGGTCGTCAGCGAACGCGAGGCCTCGACAAACGACGCCGTCGACGGCATGAACCCGGCCAGCGACGGCATCCCCACGAACGGCGCCACGCTCGTCGCGAGCGCGACGGCCAGCACGGCGACGGCGACGATGGCAGCGGCGTGGACGGCGGTGACTGGAGCGGTCGCCTTGAGCGCGGCCTGCTGGCGCTGCCGGAGCTGGGCGCGCCACCAGACGAGACCGGCCGATGGGACGGTTGTGCTGCGGCGCAGGCGGTCGCGTTCGCCGCGAAGCGCGCTCACGACTATCACCATCTCGCGGCAGGCCTCGCACCCGTCCGCGTGCTGCCGCAGTTCCTCGTTCGCGAGCCAGGGCTCGCGGCCGGCGGCCATCGCCGCCAGCACGTCCGCCGCCCGCACGCACTCGCGCTTCATGGCGCTCTCTCCTCCCCTCGCCGCGCTGCGAGGAGCGCCGCGAGCTTGCGACGCGCCCGGAACAGCAGCACGCGGATGCCTCCGGTCCTGAGACCCAGCGTGTCGGCGATCTCCTGGTGCGACGAGCCTTCGGCGTAGGCCAGCCACAGCATCTGGCGTTCGCGCGGCGACAGGCGGGCGAGCGCGCGGCGGACGTCCTCGCGCTGCTCGTAGCCCGCTCCGCCGGACAACGACGGCCCGGCCGCCTCTGCGCGCGCCTCGTCGAGCGGTTCGGCCCGACGGATCCTCTGGCGACGGTGGCGGTCGTGCGCCAGATTCGTCGCGATGCGGAACAGGTAGTTGCGCCGGTGCGCGTCGCTCTCCCAGCGGCGGCGCGCGCCGAGGAACCGGATGTATGTGTCCTGGAGCAGGTCGTCCGCCGCGTGGGAATCGCCGGTGATGTGGGAGAGGTAGGCCCAGACAGCGCTCGACGTGAGGTCGTAGAACGCGCGGAACGCGTCCTCGTCCATCTCGAGCGGCTCGACGGCGTCGAGAGCGTCCTCGTCGACGCGCCCGACGCCGGCCACGACCAGGCCTCGCCTCACGCTCGAACCCTCCGAATCACGCGCCGGTCTGGGCATCGACGTCGCCCGTCTGACGCGAAGCGGCGAAACCCAGCACGCCCAGGCGCCGCGACAGCAGGTACGACGCCCCGGACGCGAGCACGAACCCGACGCCGAGCGCCGTCACGACGACCGACACCGCAAGCAGCACCAGGCTGACTTCGACTGGCACGGCGGTCCGGGCGAAGTAGATCCCGATGCCGAGGCACACCATCACCACGCCGATCTCGATCGCCCACAGGATACGCTTCACGGGCGCCCCGATGGAAGCCGCCGAGGTGTCGAGCATGATGGGCGCCGATTCGAGAAATCGTTTGCCGGACGGCGTCGCGATGTAGGCGAGCAGGTCCTCGTTGTTCGTGAACCGGTCGAGCAGCTTGTTGTGCGCCTCGGTCTGCACCTTCGACAGCCGGTACCAGCGACGGTAGTCCACGAGCGTCTTGACCAGCCAGACGAGCGCGCCCGTCACGAGGCCGAAGACCATGAAGATGGCGACGCCCTGGAAGAGGTTCTGCCACATGCGAATCACCTGCGTGTCGTGGTCGGGCTCGCGGTAGTACGAGGGCTTGAAGTCCGACAGGAAGTCGGCGCCGTTGCGCGCCACCTCCGGGTGCTGCTGAAGGAATGCGACGAGCTCGGGATACGGCTCGAGATACACCGGGTTCTGGAGCAGCGTCGGATCGAGCGCGAGCACTCTGCCGATGGTCGGACTGTAGCGGCTCAGCAGCGCCCTGAGCGCTTCGCGGGTCTGCTCCGCGTCGGCCGGCGCCACCACCCTGGCAGGGGACGCGGGCGGCACCTGCGCCTGGAGTGTCGCGGGCGGCAGCTGGGCCTGCGCCGCGCCGGGGGGCGGCTGGGGACGCGGCGCCTGGCGGGCCCCCTCGGCCCGGTGCGAGATGGCAATCAGCGACACGGCCAGCAGGGCCGCTACGGTTCCACGTCGTGCAAAGTCGGTCATCGGCAGCAACTCCTTCTGCCGGTGATACGCACGAGAGGGCGGAGTGGTTAACCCTTCGACTCGGTGCGCTCGCTCAGGGCGAGCCGTCGGCTGCCGGCCGCTCACGTCCGTCAGTCCCGACTACTTCGTCGCGAGCTCCACCGTCGTGAGGAACACGAGCCGCGCCAGGTCCTCCATGATCTCCGGCGTGATGATCTCCACCGCATCCTTCGTCGTGTGGTACGACGCGTAGGGAAGCGGCTTGCCGCCGCCGGTGCCGAACGAGATGGTCGGGACATTCGCCCACAGGAAGTGCGCCGCGTCCTGCCGCGGCCGCGCGAGGTTCGAATTCGCGCTGGCGGTCACGGGCCGATGGATGTACTTCTTGTTCAGCCGGTCGATCACCTCCCACAGCTGCGGGAAGTTCCGGCCCGACCCTGCGCTGATCGACTCGCCGCGGCCGACGCTCTCGAGGTTCAGCATCGCCTTCGTCTTCTCGTTCGGCATGAACGGGTGGGCGACGTAGAACTCGGATCCCTTCACGCCCTGCTCCTCGGCGCCGAACGCGACGAATACAATCGACCGCTTGAACGGAATACCCGACCTCGACAGCGCCTCCGCGACGGCGAGCATCACGGCGACGGCGGACGCGTTGTCGTTCGCGCCAGGCATCAGCACCGGGTTCATGCCGAGATGGTCGAGGTGCGCGCCGATGACGATCGCCTCCTGCTTCAGCACCGGGTCGGTCCCCTCGATATAGCCGACGACGTTCGATCCGATCCCCTCCGGGTGATGCTCGGTGACGTTCTTCATCGTCATCACCTTGCCCGTCGGGAACGACGCGGGCTTGAGCGTCGATCGAATCTGCTTCACGACGTCGTCGCGCTTCTTGCCCGTGCCGGCGAACACGTCGTCCCATACCGCGCGGCTGACGGCGGCCCAGCCGAAGCCTTTCACGAAGGCGCAGTTCGGGTTGACGATGAAGTAGTTGTAGACCAGGCCGGCGGCGCCGTGCTTCGCGGCGTTCTGCACCTTGTAGTCGTGGAACGAGTAGGGCCGCCACTTCTTGAAGAGCTCCGGGTCGCGGTCGGGCGTGACCGGCACCTCGGGCTCCATCATGACCAGCTTGCCTTTCACGTCGACGCCCGCATAGTCATCGTAGCCGAGCTCGGGCGCGGTGGCGCCGTAGCCGACGTAGACCACCTCGGCGGTGATCGTGCCGGCGTCGGAGGTCGAGCCCGGGTAGAACTCGTCCTCGAACACGTAGGGCCGCTTTACCACCTCGCCGTTCGGCAGTTTGACGTCCAGACTGAGCGAGCCCCCCGGGAACACCAGCGTGTAGGGGTTCGGGAACTTCTGGTAGAACGACCCTTTGTCGCCCGCCGGCTTGATCTTCCAGCCGGCCAGCAGGTCGGCGGTCCATTTCGCGCCGGCGTCGTATTCGGCGGTGCCCGTCAGCCGGCCCTTGTACTCGGGATCCGCCATCTCCTTCACGTAGTCGAGCAGGGTATGGCTCGAGATGCCGTGCATGTCCGCCATCAGGCGGTCTTCACTGAGCGGATCGGCGGGAGCCGCCTGTCGCGCTTCCTGCGCGACGACCAGGCAGGACAGTAGCAGGACGGCGAACGAGAACCAGGCGAGCCTGGAATGACGAAGTCGTGCGATCATGGATCCTCGCAGGGAAGAGCCGGCCTCTGGTCGAGGACTATCGTAGTTCAAGACCCGGCGCCATGGAGATTACGTCGATGCCGATGTTCGAGTATCGCTGCCAGTCGTGCGGGCACCAGTTCGAGCAGTTGACGAGGACTGGAATCGCGCCGTCGTGTCCGAAATGCCAGGGTGGGCAATTGGAGAAGCAGTTGTCGGTGTTTGCCGTCAGCGTTCAGGGCGGGTCGTCAGCCGCGAGCATGCCGGCCGACAGCCCGTGCGCCTCGTGCCAGGTCCCGGGCGGCCCCGGGGCGTGCGGCATGGCGGGCGTTCCGAATTGAGAATGGAGAATGAGGAATGGAGAATGAAGGACTCTCCGTTCCCAATTCTCAATTCCTAATTCTCAATTCTCAATTCCTGGTCCTGTCCCCGTCCTTGGACTGGGTCTACTCCGTCCTCAGCGCCACCGTCGGCTGAATGCGCGTAGCTCGGAGTGCTGGCAGATAGCAGGCCGCGAGCGACGCCGCCGCCAGCAGCAGCGGCGCCGCCAGGAACACGGCCGGGTCGAACGCGCTCACCTCGTAGAGCATGCTGCCCACCAGCATGCCGATGCCGGCCGCAAGCCAGAATCCCAGCACGAGGCCGGCCGCAGTCAACGCCATTCCTTCCTTGAGCACCATCCACAGCACGTTGCGAGGCGATGAGCCGAGCGCCATCCGGATGCCGATTTCGCGCGTCCGGCGCGCGACGACGTACGCCTTGACCGCGTAGAGCCCGACAACGGCCAGGAATACGGCAACGGCGCCGAAGACCGCGAAAAGCCACGCGCCGGCCTTGACGATCCAGTAGAAGACGCTCGCGTCCCGGAACTGCGCCATCGTCTTCAGGCCGAGCACCGGAAGCCGCTCGTCCACCGCGCGAATCTCGCGCCTTGCGGCCTGCAGCACCGCGGTCTCTGCCGCCGGCCCGGCCCCTGCCGCGCGCAGATGCACGTTCATGCCGCTGCGGAACTGCCGGCCGAAGGGCAGGTAGACGTGCGCGACAGGAGCCTTGTCGAACAGATCGTGCCGGAGGCCCGGCACCACGCCGACAACTTCCATCAACTGCGTCTCGGGCCTGTCGTCGTTCAGCACGATGCCGTTTCCATTTGCCGGTGCCGCGTCGTCACCGCGCGGAAACTGGATCTGCTGGCCGACCGGGTTCTCGCGGCCGAACAGCTCTCGGGCGAGCGGCTCGTCGATGATCGCGACGGGCGGCGCCTTCGCATCCTGTTCCTCGCCGGGCGTGAAGTCGCGGCCGCGGAGGATCGGGAGGTCGAGTGTCGTGAAGTAGTCGGAACCGACGATGTAGGACACCGCGGAGACGCCGACCGCGCGACCGTCCTTCCCCCGCCCGGGGGGCGTTCCGCCCTTCTGCACCGTCTTGCCCTCGGACATCCCCCCGAAGGCGACGATCGACGAGAAGCTCGCGGACTTCACACCGGGAATGCCGCGCAGCCGGTCCATCAGCCGGCGGTAGACCTGGCGGCCCTGCGTCTCGTCGTACCCCGCAAGGCCGGTATCGACCTCGGCCAGAACCTGGCTGGCGTACCGGTAGCCTGGGTCGGCCTGCCCGGCCTTCATCGCGCCCCGGGTGAACAGGCCGGCCGTTGTGAGCAGCGCCAGCGACAGCGCGATCTGGGTGCCTACGAGCAGGTTCCGTGCGGAGAAGGCGCGGAACCGCGCGCGCGAATCCTCACCGCCCTGCTCCTTGAGTTCAGAGACGACGCTGGTGCGCGACAGCTTCCAGGCCGGACCGAGGCTGAACACGAGCGTGCTGAGGACGCAGAATGCCGAACGTCGCCCCGATGATGCGGACGTCCGGGGTCCCGTCGAAAGTCAGCGGCACCGGCGACAACGGCAGCAGCGTGGCGACGAGCAGGTTCACGCCCCAGTACGCCAGCAGCAGTCCGAACGCGCCGCCGAGCAGCGACAGGATCAGCCCTTCGGTCAGCAGTTGGCGCACGATGCGCCCGCGGCCGCCGCCGAGCGCCAGACGCATCGCGATCTCCTTCCGGCGCGCCGTGCCGCGAGCGAGCATCATGTTGGCGAGGTTCAGGCACGACACCACCAGCACGATGGCGGCCATCGCCATCAGCAGGCCGAACGTGCTGCCGAGCCCGTCGTTCGTCTGCGGGTTGGTCGAGATCGAAACGCGCGAGAGCCTGGCCGCGGTGAGCAGCTGGTTCTTGTTTTCCGCCGGATACTCGCGCTCGAGCTGCCCGGACACGATCTTGAGCGACGGAGCGATCCCCTCCGGCGTCAGCCCGGGCTTCAGGCGGCCGATGACCATCAGCCCCTCGCTCCGGCGGTCGGCGAGTGTCTTCCCGGGGTCGCCATCCCGCATGAAGTCGTTCTGGACCAGTTCGTTCGCGCCGATGGGGACCCACGCCTCTGGCGCCACGAGCGCCGAGCTCCCCGTGAATCCGCGCGGGGTGATGCCGACGATGGTGTACGGCCGCGAGTTGAGGCGGATCGTCTTGCCCAGCATCGACACGTCGGCGCCGTGGCTCTTCCAGTAGGCGTAGCTGACGATCGCCACGGGAATCTGGCTGCCCGGGCGCTCTTCTTCTTCGGTGAACGTGCGGCCGGCCATCAGGTCCACGCCGAGCGTTGCGAAGTAGTTGCGGCTGGCGGTGACGGCGAACGAGCGGCGCGTCGCGTCACCCTCCCCGATGCCGATGAACGACAGCGTGAACGCCGTGACACTGCTGAAGTCTGAGGCGCGGTCGCGAACGTCGACGAAGGCCGGATATGAGAAGCCTCGATAGGAGTTGGGGCGGGTGTGGTCGTGGCTGTAGATGCCCACCGGCTGGCCGGGCCGTTGGCTTCCGACCAGCGGGCGGAACATCAGCTCGTTCACCAGGGTGAAGACCGCCGCGTTCGCGCCGATGCCGAGCGCGAGCACCAGGATCGCGGTGAGCGAAAAGCCCGGATTCTTGAGCAGCAGGCGAACGCTGTGACGCACGTCCTGGATGAGGTTCGACATCGTGTCCTCCGGAGCCTGAAACCGGGCCTGTGGAAGGTTACGCGCGGGGGGGCGATCTGGTTCCAAGTCTGTAGTAATCTTGGGGCTCCAGGAGGACAGCATGGCATACACCGCGAAGGACTACTCGGCGCTGATCGGACTGCCCGGCTTCAGCGACACGCTGCTGAAGAATCACTTCACGCTGTACCAGGGTTACGTGACCAACACCAACAAGGTGCTGGACACGCTCGACGCGATGCTCAAGGACGGCAAGGCCGGCACACCGGAGTACGCCGAGCTCAAGCGGCGCCTGGGCTGGGAATTCGACGGCATGCGCCTCCACGAGTACTACTTCGAGAACCTCGGCGCACGGCCGCTCGCGCCCGGCGGCACGCTGGCGCAGAAGATCGCCGCCGACTTCGGCAGCTACGAGAGCTGGGAGAAGGACTTCAAGGCGACCGGCGCGATGCGGGGCATCGGCTGGACAATCCTCTACCAGGATCCGGCGAACGGGCGGCTCATCAACTTCTGGATCAACGAGCACGACGTGTCGCACCCGGCAGGCTGCACGCCGCTGCTCATCATGGACGTCTTCGAGCACGCGTTCATGATCGACTTCGGCCTGAAGCGCGCCGACTACATCGCCGCGTTCTTCACCAACATCAACTGGGGAGCGGTAGAGGCAAGACTGAAGTAGCGCGGGTCTTTCCGCCTCCGCCCGGCTACGGCGGACCCGCCGAAGCCCGGGAGGGCGAAGGTGGGCAGACCCGCGACCGGCCTCCGGCTCTGGGCTCTCGGCTTTCCGCGATGAGGTCCGGCAGCTCTCCAAGTGACCGGATGCGGCGGCAGTCGAAGCCGGCGTAGAGGTCGGCGGGATCGAGCAGCACCGCGTCGAGCCCCGCGCTGCGGGCGCCCTGCACATCGACGTGATAGAGGTCGCCGACGTGCAGCGTCTCCCCGCGCTGCGCGCCCGACCGCTCGAGCGCAATCTCGAAGAGGCGTGGATCCGGTTTCTCCACGCCTTCTTCGTGCGAATCCAGCATCACGTCGAAGCGGCGCGCCAGATCGAGGCGCTCGAACAGCACCTTCAGCTTCCCGTTCGCATTCGACACCACCACGAGTTTCACCCCCAACGCGCGCAGCGTGTCGAGCACGTCGGGCACGCCGTCGGGGACCGTCTCCCACAGGTTGTGCGTCGAGTGGTACGCCTGAAGGTCGTCCAGCGCCAGCCTGGTGCCGGGCGACTGTGCGATCCCACAGTGCTGGAGCACGAGGTTGAAGTACGCCCAGCCGCGCTGGCGGTCGTTCGCCGCCGGCTGATGCCCGAAGTCGATGTCGCGGCGCGCGAGCGGATCGGCGGCCTGGAGCGCGGCAGCGGTGACGCTCACGCCGTGCGCGCCGAGCGCGTCGCTCACCCGCTGCCAGTTCGGCGTCACCAGCACGCCGCCCGCGTCGAGAAACAGGGTGGTCAGAGGCACGCTTCAGGATATCAAGCGGCGTCGAACTCGGCGAGCACCGGCCCGTGGTCGCTCGTGCCCACCTCGCGAAGCGCCGGACAGCGCGCGGCTCGCGCGGCGAGCGGTGCGCTCGCCAGCACGTAGTCGAGGCGCCAGCCGATGTTGCGCTGCCGCATGTTCCGCCAGGGCGGCCACCAGGTGAAGAGCTGCTCGTTGTCGGGGTCGAGCGCGCGGCCGAGATCGACGAGTCCCCGGGAGATGATCCGCTCCAGCAACTCGCGCTCCTCGGGGAGTTGGCCGATCGCGCTCGGCTTCCGTTCCTTCGGATGCACGTCCATCTCGGTCCGGGCGACGTTCAGGTCGCCGGCCAGCACGATCGCCCGGCCCGACGCCTGCGCCTGCCGGGCGTGCTCGTCCATCGCCTCGAGGAACCGCATCTTCGCGGGGAAGTCCTTGCCGCCGTTCGGCACATAGATCGACGCCACGTCGAGCTCGGGAAGTCGGGCGATGACGACTCGTGTTTCGAAGTCGAAATCGGGATGGGAGAAGGCCGGCCGCTCCGGGAACGCGGCCTTGCGCAGGTGCAGGCCGACGCCGGAGTAGCCCTTCCCGCCGTGCCAATAGCACCAGTAGCCATCCATGTCGCGAATGGCCTCGGGAATCTGGTCCGGCGTCGCCTTGATCTCCTGCAGACAGAGGACGTCGGGCTGCTCGCGCGCAACCCACTCGGCGACCTGCGTGTGTCTCGCCCGAATCCCGTTCACATTCCAGGTGGCGATCTTCAGCATGGCTCAAATACTGGTGAACAATCATAGCCGGGAAGGAGGTAGACGTGTTCTTGCACGCCGCTTTCGCACAGCTGAGGATGAAGCCCGCCTCACACAGCGGAATCACGCGCCGGGCTTGCGCAGAGCATGCCAGGGGATCTCAGTGACGCCGGAGCGAACCAGCCAGACGGCAGGCCCGTCTAATTCGCTGACCACGGTGGAGAGACCATGTCCGACCTGCGTGATGCGTTCCGGGTCCTGCGCGCCACTCCCGTCGTTTCGGCGATTGCCGCGCTGTCGCTGGCGCTCGGCATCGGCGCGAACACCGCCATCTTCTCCCTGTTCGACAGCCTGGTGCTCCGGACCCTGCCCGTGCGGGAGCCACAGCGCCTCGTGATGCTGAAGGACCGATCGTGGACCAACCCGATCTGGGAGCAGATACGCGAGCGACAGGACCAGCTTCTCGGATGGGGCCTTCGCGTGGTCGAGCACACGCTTCGATCTCGCGGCCGGCGGCGAGACGCGAGCTCGCCAACGGCATCTGGGCCAGCGGTCGATTCTTCGAGGTGCTCGGCGTGCCGGCCATCCTGGGCCGGACCTTCACGACAGCGGACGATACGCGGCGCGGCGAGCCGGATGGGCCCGTCGCCGTCATCAGCTATGGCTTCTGGCAGCGGCACTTCAGCGGCGCCGCCGACGTGGTCGGGCGCTCGCTGACGCTCGACCGGGTACCGTTCACCGTCATCGGCGTCACCGGTCCCGGCTTCTTCGGACCCGACGTGGGCCGCACCTTCGACGTCGTCATTCCGATCGGCGTCGAGCCGCTGCTGCGGCCCGATCGCAGCGCGCTCGATCAGCGATCGTGGTGGTGGCTGAACGTCATGGCCCGGCTCAAGCCGGGCCAGAGCGCGGAACAGGCGACCGCATGCGCTTGCGCGCCGTGCAGCCGCAGATTCGCGAGGCGACGCTGCCCGACCGCTGGCGGCCAGAGGACCTGAAGGATTACCTGAAGGAAGGGCTGACGCTGGAGCCCGCGGCGAGCGGCGCGTCGGCCCTCCGGCGGCGGTACGAGCGGCCAGTCGTCGTCCTGATGATTGTCGTCGGCCTGGTGCTGCTCATCGCCTGCGCCAACATCGCCAACCTGCTGCTGGCCCGAGCCACCGCGCGGCGCCACGAATTCAGCGTGCGGCTGGCGCTCGGGGCCTCGCGCTGGCGTCTGGCCCGGCAGCTGTTCGCGGAGAGCCTCATGCTCGCGCTGATGGGCGCGGCGCTCGGCTTGGCGTTCGCGCGTTGGGGCAGCGCCGTGCTCGTCAAGCAGTTGTCGACCGCCACAAGCACGGTGTTCCTCGATATGCCGGTGGACTGGCGGATGCTTGGCTTCACAACGGCCGTGGCCGTGGCGACCGCGCTCCTCTTCGGCACGGTCCCGGCGCTGCGGGCCGCGCGGGTCGAGCCGAACGACGCGTTGAAGGACCAGGGACGCAGCGTGGCAGCCGGCCGGCGACGCGGGCCTCGGCCAGTCGCTCGTCGTCGGCGCAGGTCGCGCTCTCGGTGGTGCTCGTGGTCGGGGCCGGGCTGTTCATGCGCACATTCTCGTCGCTGGCGAACCTCGACCTGGGGTTCGATCGGGACCCGGTCCTGATCGTCGGCGTCAACGCCCAGCGCAGCGGCGAGTCCGATGGGTCAGCGGCTCGACCTCTTCGCGCGCGTGCGCGAGGCCGCCGCCGGCCTTCCCGGCGTGTCGCATGCGGTCGCTCTCGGCCGTGACTCCCGTGAGCGGAAGCACGTGGAACAACCTGATCCAGGTCGTGGGCGGAGCGCCCCTGCCGGAGAGAGATCGAATCACCAACATCAACTACGTCACACCGGACTGGTTCGCGACCTACGGCACGAAGCTCCTGGCGGGCCGGGACATCGCGGCCGGAGACCGTGTGGGCGCACCGGCGGTCGCGCTCGTCAACGAGACGTTCGCCCGGAAATTCCTGGGCACCGGAAGTCCCGTCGGCCGGATTCGCGCGGCAGGAAGGCCGGCCCGGCAAGGTCCCGCCGCCCATCGAGATCGTCGGCCTCGTTCGCGATGCCGTCTACCGGTCGTTGCGCGACGCCGGTCCCGCCGACGATGTACCTGCCCGTCGCGCAGATGGATACGGCGAGGGCGGCGGAGCCGCGTCGAGCGTGAGCCTCAGCGTCCGTTCCTCCGGTGGCCCGCCGGCCCTGCTCGCGCGGCCGGTGCTCGCGGCGGTGCTTCGGCGTAGACCGCAACCTGTCTCTGACCGTCCGAACGCTGTCGGATCAGGTGAACGCCTCGCTCACGCAGGAGCGCCTGCTCGCGATGCTGTCGGGGTTCTTCGGCGCACTGGCACTCCTGCTCGCCGGCATCGGTCTCTACGGCGTCACGTCGTACGGCGTGAGCCGGCGCCGGACGGAGATCGGCATCCGGATGGCGCTCGGCGCCGAGCCCGGCGGCGTGGTCCGGATGGTGCTGCGCCAGGTGGCGATGCTCGTAGGCGCCGGTGTGGTGCTCGGCGGACTCGCCAGTTTCTGGACGGCGCGCTTTGCGGGAAGCCTGCTCTACGGTCTGGAGCCTCGCGATCCGTACACGCTGGCGTCGGCGGCGGCGGTGCTGATGACGGTCGGCGCCCTGGCAGGCTGGCTGCCGGCGCGGCGCGCCTCGCGCGTCGCTCCGGCGCGAGTCCTGCGGAACGAGTGACGAAGGGGCGGCCGCGCTGCCGATGACGCGGCGGTTCCCTATCGGCCCGCGTCATACCCGGGCCGGGCCTTCACGGACACGCTGCGTCCCTTCACGCGCACCCGCAGCGTGTGCCAGCCGTCGCCGTGCCCGGTCCCCTGCGGCGTGAATCCCAGCACGTACCGCCCGCGGAACTCGTCGAGAATGCCGACGAAGGTGTCGCTGATCGTTCTCGTGGACGAGACGTCGATCGATCGGCCTCCCGTCGTCTGGGCCAGTTCCCTAAGGAACGGCGGCGTGGCGCCGCCCGTCGCCACCGCGTAGGCCACCACATCGGACCGCCTGGCAATGGAGACGACAGCGTCTGGCGTGAGCCAGCTCGAGGTGTCGAGGCCGTCGCTGAAGACCATCAACAGGCTTCGGCCCGCCTCCTGCTCTCCCAGAATCAGCGCGGCGTAAGCGCCGTCGATGAGCGCCGTGTCGCCCCTGCCGACGAGGCGGTCAACGGCGGACCCGACCCTGGTGATGTCGCTGGTCAGGTCGGCCGCGAGCACCACCAGGTGGCTGAATGTCACGAGCGCGGCGCGGTCGCCGTCGCGGAGACCGTCGAGGACCATCCAGCTGGCGCGCTGCAGGTCCGCCAGGCGCGAGCCGGCCACGCTCCCGCTCATGTCGAGCGCAAGGATCACGTTCAGCGGCTGCTCGAAGGCGGCGACGTTCACCGTCTGACGCACGCCGTTGTCGAACAGCTCGAAGTCCGATGCCTGCAGACCTCGCACCGGCTTGCCGCCGGCGGTGACGAGCACGTCGACGCGAACGGTCTCGACGGCGCTGGTGAACCGAGGCGCCTGGGGATCGGCCGCGATTCGCGCCTCGCCTCCCGCGAGCGGCGCCAGCGCCAGAACGACAGCGACCGCGACGGCGTGCCGGCCCGTCATCGGACGACTCCGGCTTCCGGCGCGCCGCCCGCTTCCAGTTGCCGACGCAACTCGGCGAACAGGATGTTCGCTTCGGACCCGCGGGAGATGTAGTAGTCCCAGAGCGGGTCGTACCGCGAGACTTCGTCCGACGGCAGCGTCAGCACGGCGCGAAGCTCGGCGAGCGCCTGCGGCCGGTCGCCGGCCCGCCTGGCCAGCTGGCTGAGCGCCAGACGGGGAGCCTGGGCGCCTGGCCGGAGCGCTCGCGCTCGCTCGAAGCTGGCGCGTGCCTCGCCGTCGCGGCCGAGCGACTGCTCCTCGGCGCCGAGAAACAGACTGCCCCAGTAGGCGAGCGGCGGGTCGTCCGTTTCGTCGAGGGCGCGGCGCAGCGCGGCGGCCGCCTCCTTGTGGCGGCCGAGCAGGCCAAGAACGCGGCCGAGCCGCAGGCGCGCCTCCGGCCACGCGGGCTGCAGCGCCAGGGCTTCGGTGAACAGCCTGGCCGCCTGGTTCAACTGGGGACCCGAGAGCCATGGCGCGGTTCCGCTGCGCTGAGACGGCGCGGTCGCCTCGTAGACCGCCTGGACGGCGGGAGACGCTTGAGTCTCGTGAAGGCACCCGCCGTAGAAGGGAAAGGCAGCGTCCTTCGGGAACAGCTGTCGGGCCCGTCCGAGCAGCGGCTCAGACGATGCCAGCAGCCTGTCGCGACGCATTCGCTGGGCCGCGGCCCGATACCAGCGGTGGACCCACTCGTCGCTGGCGGGTTCCGGCGCGACGATCTCGAGAAGGGCGCGGGCCATCTCCCAGTGCCGGTCGGCATCGTCGGTGCCACCTGCCCTGCCGTCGGACACGTGGACGGGCCCGCGGCTGGGCGGCGTCCCCGGCGAGGCGGGTGCGGTGGCGCGGACGAGGCCCTCCTGCGCCAGCATCGCGATGTCCGCGTGCAGCATCGCCCCGCGCTTCAGCAGCCGATTGATGTCCCCGCGCTGCGCCTCGCCTTCGGTGAGGCCGAGGAGGCTCTGCGCCTGGAGCGCGGACGAGTCTGCGGCCGCGCTGCAGCGCATCGCGCAGGCTCCGCAGCGTCTCGATCGTCGTCCGGAGGTCGTTCCTCGGCCAGACGGCGATGGTGGCGGCCTCGACGTCGGCCCGGGCGGGCTCGTGACGGTCAACCGAGCGCACCCACCGGGAGAGGAGCAGGAGTTCTGGCGACTGTTGTGCGGCTGGCGCCGCCTGCGAGAGCCATGCGCAGAGGATCACGAGCAGCATCGTCACCCGAGCCGCTTGATGAGCAGGACCTCGTTCCCGCGCTCGTTGTAGAACATCTCGTCCACGAACTGCTTGGCCACCAGGATCCCGAATCCTCCGGGCCGAAGGCCCATCTCGGCTCGGCGCTCGATGAGCGCGATCGGGTCGGCCTCTGTGTCCGGCAGGGCCTTTCGCTCGAGCAGGCCGGGAGAGAATCCCGTCCCCGGATCGCGGAAGTGGTAGACGATCGCCCGCTCGGTTCGGACCGCGGTCACGTTGACCACCTTCTCGGGATCGAACCCCGCCCCGTGCTCCATCGCGTTCATCAGCACCTCGCGAAACGCGGTCATCAGGCTGTCCCGATCGTCGTCGGGCAGATCGCGCCGGTACTCGTTCATGAAGTGGACGAGCCGCTCAGCCGTGACGAGCTGGCAGGTGACCGTGAGCGAAATCCAGTTCGGCAGACCGGATTGCAGGCTGATGCCGTCACGCCAGTCGACGGCATCGATGGCGCGCCTCGTCATGTCCGCGACGGCGGTGATGTCGAACGGCGCGACGAAGCACGCGAAGACGTGGGAGCGGACGGCCGCGATGAACTCGCCCGGCGCAGCGGCCGGCGCGAGTACGATCGCCTTGAGCCCCGGGCGTGACGCGCGGAGTTCCTCCACGAGCGCGAGGTCGTCGTGCACCGGCGTGTCCGGGTCCGTGACGAACGACATCGATCGCACGGGTGCGGACGATGCGCACGGCGTCGACGTTCCCGGCGGCGGTCACGAACTCGCAGTCGGCCAGCGCTTGCGATGATTCCAGGCCGTGCCTGATCTCGGGGTGGTTGCCAATCAGCAGGACTCGCGGCATTCTCCCCTCCTCTCTGATGCCACCTTACTACACCGTTTCGGGGCCGAGGCAATGTCTTTTCCCTTCCTGCCCCCGTCTTTCGCTGCGAGGGGTATGATTGGGCCGGATTGAGACCGCCTCACGAGCGAGGGTCATGCGATGACAGGCATGGACCGCGGCGCGCTGTTCGCCGGCAAGTACCGAATCGCGGCCGAGCTCGGCCGCGGCGGCATGGGCATCGTCTACCGGGCCGAAGACACCAGGTTGAAGCGCCCGGTCGCCCTGAAGTTCCTTTCAGAAGACCTCTCAGCCCAGTCCGAGGCGCGCGCGCGATTCCTGCGCGAGGCCCAGGCGGCGGCCGCGCTCGACAACCCGCACGTCTGCACGGTGTACGAAGCCGAGGAGCATGACGGCCGCGCCTATATCGCGATGGCGTTCATCGAGGGCTGTAGCCTCAAGGAACGGATTGCGAAAGGCCCGCTGACGCTGGACGAGGCGTTGACGTGGTCGCGCCAGATCGCCGAAGGGCTGGCCGAAGCCCACGCCAAGCGGGTCGTCCACCGCGACATCAAGCCGGCCAACATCATGCTGGCCGCCGGGCGGCAGGCGAAGATCACCGACTTCGGGCTCGCGCGGGTCGAAGGCTCCGGCGAAACGACGAGGACCGGCGGCATCGTCGGCACGCTCGCCTACATGTCCCCCGAGCAGGCCCAGGGTCTCCCGACGGACCAGCGCACCGACGTCTGGTCGGCCGGCTGCGTGATCTACGAAATGCTCGCCGGCCGCGCGCCGTTCTCGCCTTCGCGGGGCCAGGCGGATCTCGTCGCCCTCTTGCACTGGCGATCCGCGTCCGATCGCGGCGTTCAGGCCAGACGCGCCGCCACGGCTCGTGGCGATTGTCGACCGGTGTCTGCAGAAGGACCCTCGCCGGCGGTACCCGGACGCCACGAGCCTGTTCGACGACTTGAAGGCCATCGACCTCGGGGCGGCGGCGCCGGCGGTCCAGGTCTCAGGCGGCGGAGCAGCCTCAGGTGCCTTCGGTCGCCGTTCTGCCGTTCGTCGACATGAGCGCGGACAAGAGCCAGGAGTTCTTCGGCGAGGGGATCGCCGAGGAGCTCATTCATTCGCTCGCCCGCATACAGAGCCTCCGGGTCGTGGCGCGTACATCGGCGTTTGCCCTGAAGGACAAAGGGCTCGACGTCCGCGAGATCGGCCGCGTGCTCAACGTGGAGGCCGTGCTCGAGGGGAGCATCCGCGCGGCGGGCGGCAGGCTCCGCATCACGGCGCAGTTGATCAACGTGGCGGATGGCTTCCATCTGTGGTCCGAGCGGTTCGACCGCGACGCTGGCGACATCTTCGCGATCCAGGATGAGCTGTCGCTGTCGATCGTCGAGCACCTGAAGGTGACGCTCCACGTCGGGGAGCGGGCGGCCCTGCAGAAACGCGCCACCGACAACCACGAAGCCTACAACCTGTACCTGAAAGGACTCTACTTCCTCGCCCGTCCGCGCCCCGATCTGCTCCAGACGGCCCTGCGCTTCTTCCAGGAAGCGCTGGCCCTCGACCCGGGCTTCGCGAAGGCCCACGCCGGCATCGCGGCCGTGTTCGCCGTGCTCGGCAACCTGAACTTCGCGCCGGCGAACGAAGCGTGGCCCAAGGCGAAGACCGCGGTCGAGAAGGCCCTCGCGATCGACGATCACCTGGCCGAAGCGCACGCCGTGGCGGCAATGGTGGCGTTTTGGTACGACTGGGACTGGGTCGCCTCCGAGGCGAGCTTCAAGCGCATTCTCACGCTCAACCCTGGTGACGCCTTCACCCACGGAAACTACGCCTGGTTCCTGCTCAATCGCCGACGTTTCGACGAGTGCCTGCACGAGATCAAGGTGGCCATCAGCCTCGACCCGCTGATGCCGTTCTTGTACGCCTGGTCGGTCGGGTTGCACTGTGCAACAGGCCGGCTCGACGACGCGCTCCGTGATTTCGAGCGTGCGATCGAGATCGACCCGACGTTCGGACTGCCGTACTTCCACGCGGGATTGACCTACGCCCGCAAGGGCATGCCGCAGAAGGCCCTCGAGGTGATCGAGCGGGGCACGAAGAATCGCGGGGCACCCGGGGTGGGGCGATGGCGTCATCGCCGACGTTCGGTTGGGACAGGGCGACAGGGACGGCGCCAAGCGCCTCCTCGCCGAGATGATCGAACAGAAGCAGCACGCGAACGTGTCCGCCATGGCGATCGCGTGGACCGCGGCGAACATCGGCGACCTCGATGCCGCCTTCCGGTGGATCGATAGGGCCATCGACGAACGCGACACACTCGTCGGTTTCTTGCACATCTACTCCGAGTTCATGGCGCCGGCGCTGACGGCCGACCCGCGGTACCAGGCACTCCTCTCCCGGCTCAACCTCTCGGACGTCGCGCAGTGAGTCTCACGTCGGCAGTTCGCAAGATCGCCAGTTCGCACGATCGCAAGTTCGCAAGATCGCAAGATTCCGCCGTGCCCCGTTTCTGTCTGTCCCTTCACGCCGACTTCCACTGTTGCCACTCCGGCGCCTGCTGCACATCCGGGTGGCCGATCCACGTCGAGACGGACAGACTGGCCGCGCTTCGGGAGGCGCTCAGGGCCGGGCGCCTGACAGCCTCACCCGACGACACCCGCGAGGGTTCGCCCTTCCTCGAGCCCCGAAGCCTCCCTCCCGGCGCCGGGGCCGCGCTTCGCACAACAGCGTCTGGCGCGTGCGTATTCTACGAGCGCGGCGGCGGCCTCTGCGCCATCCAGCGGACGCTCGGCCACGACCACCTGCCGGCGGCCTGCCAGCACTTCCCGCGGCGTTGCCTCATCGAGCCCGACCGGATGGCCGTCTCGCTCTCGCACTACTGTCCAACGGTCGCGAGGCTCGCGTTCAGGACTGACGTCCGTCCCGAAATCGTCTCCGCGCCGGCGTCGCTCGTCGGCCACATCGCGCTCGAAGGCCTCGATGCACGAGAGGCGCTGCCGCCACTTCTCAGGCCCGGCCTGCTGACGGACCTGGCGGGCTACCGGACGTGGGAACGGACTGTCATTGAGATCCTGGCGTCTCCGGGAACGCCCGAGGCTGCGCTCGTCGGAGATCTCCGCGTTCACCGAGCGGGTCCGCACATGGATGCCGCGGGATGGGGACATGCGCGCGGCGGTTGACCGGTACCGGCCGGTGCTACGTGGCCGGCAGGAAGAGTCGGTTCGGATGCCGAACGGACCGCCGGACACGGCGCCATTGGCCGACGCCTACGAGGTTGTCCGCGCGTCGGTGCCGGCAGGCATCGCGACGAAGCCGGCGCCGGATCGGCTCGACGCAATCGACGCCAGGTGGGTGGCCGATGCGTGGCCGCAGTTCTCGCAACCGCTCCGAAGCTTCCTGGCTGCGCACGCGTTCGGAAACTGGTGCGCCTACCACGGGATGGGACTGAGGACGGTGGTACGATGTCTCTCGGCGGCGCTCGCGGTCGTGCGGGTGGAAGCCGCCGGTCTCTGCGCGTCCGCCGAACGCGACCTGGACGAGGTGACGCTGACCGAATCGATGCGCGCCGCCGACCTTCTCCTCGTGCACCTCGCCGACCCGAAGATGCTCGCCGCTCGATTGAGCCAGGTCGAGCAGCGGTGACGGCGGCCTGATGCGGGCTTCCTGGGTCGATGCCGCGTCAGGGCAGGAGGCGAACAAGGCCTTCGGTGGCCAGGTGGACGCCGAACCACGCGGCTTCGGAGGCCAGCAGCGCGGCCAGCAGCGTCGCGCTGCCCAGGAGGAGACGCCATCCGTATGCCGGCCGGCGGCCGGCGACATGGTCACCGGCAGGCGCCAGCAGCCGGTCGATGCGCGCGGCGAGCAGCGTCCCGTCGTAGAACGCACTGGAGGAGCCGGCCGCCGCCGCCGCGGGGCTGAGCCGTGCCACCTTGATCAGTGCCGACGCCAGCGCGACCGCGCGCGACTCGTCGCCGCCCACCGCACAATCGTCCGCCGAGAATTCCACCGCCGCCCGCCACCGCCGCTCGAGGGCGCGGCCCGACGGCCAGATCCCCAGCACGTCGGGCGAACAGGCAACGAGCATGCGCTTCAGGTTGTCGCGGGCGTCGTGATGCGCCACTTCGTGGGCGAGGCTCACGTCCATCTCGTCGTTCGTGAAAGCCTCGATGACCGGACTCGCCACGAACACGCGCGGCCGCCAGAGCCCGGCAAGCGAGATCACCGGGGAGGCGTCGGGCAAATCGTAGACGGGCAACCGGCCGTCGGCAAACCTCCGCGGGCCCCTCGCTCGCTCGCCCCAGTCGCGTTCGAGCCTGCGCGTCATGGCGGCGTCCCTGACCGCGCGCCGAACGGCCAGCGCCAGCGTCACCACGCCGAGCACCCCGAACGCCACGAGCGTATAGCCGGCCGACTCCTCCGCGCCCGCGGGCTCGAACTGAAGGTGACCGGGCAGGAACACGACGACGGTGAAGAAGAGCGCCGCGACGCCGGGGACGAGCTTCAGCAGGAGCAACACCACTGGCGCGCTCGACGACCGCAGCCTGACGGCGTTCCGCTGAATCAGCCAGCCGATCCCCGCCGCGGCGGCCGACAACGCCGCGCTCACGGCGCCGAACCACGCCAGTGCGAGCACCAGCGCGAACAGCTCCTCGCTCACGGCTCCTCCGGTTTCGTCACGCCGTTGCCGCCCGCCATTCCCTTGCCGTCTCGCCCGAGTCGCCGCTGCTTGGTCTTCACCAGCCGCTCGAGCTCGTCGAGCAGGGCCCGGTCGCGCTCGCCGACGGCCTCCACCAGATTCGAGAGGAACGGGAGCGGGGCCGACCATTCGCCGGCCAGCAGGCCCGATACGACGTCGCTGGCGACGATGTCGTCGAGTTCCTCCCGGCTGGCAAGCGCGGAATACACGAAGGCGCGCGACCGCTTGGTGCGCACGAGCAGGCCTTTCCGGAACAGGCGGTCGAGCGTCGTCATCACGGTGGTGTAGGCCACCTTGTCGTCGAGCGTCGCGTGGATGTCGCGGACGGTCACCTCGCCGCCGGCCCAGACCGCCTCGATGACCTGGCGCTCGAGGGTGCCCAGGCGGGCGCGCAGCAGCTCGCGCGGCGGCCGGAATCCCCAGAAGACGAACTGACCAGTTCTCTGGTTCGCCATGTCAATGCAGGCTCAGGGCTCAGGGTCTTGGACCTCGGTGATGACCAGCCACCCCCTCATGAAGCCCCCCGCGCCAGGGCATCTGGCGATGTGGCGATGTGGCGACCGTGCGAAGTGAACCGGGCGGTCTCTCAGATTGCGAAACCGGTTCGCAAGATCCCTGGTTCGCAAGATCGCGAGATTCCGCTACATCTTGCCGCCGTCGAGTGTACCCGACACCCACTCGAGATTCACGCGCGCCACGCGGTAGTCGCGTTGGCCGCGCGCGAGGCTGAGGCGGGCGTTTGAAGCGTTGAGCTCGGCATCCTGCACCTCGAGCCGCGTCTTCACGCCGAGTTCAAACCCCTTCTCGGCCAGCGCCAGCAGCCTCTCCGCCTGCTGGACGGTGCCGGAGAGCGCCTTCACCACATCCGACGCCTCTCGCACGGCGTCGAGCGCCGCCTGCACCTGGAGCGCGACAGCGTCGCGCAGCTTCATCTCGTCGAGCGAAATCCTGGACAGGTCGCTCCGGGCCTGGGCCACCTGCCCCTTCGTCCGGAAGCCGTCGAACAGCGGCATCGACGCGACCACGCCGGCATTCCACAGGTAGCCGTGCGAGGAGATGCTCTTCAGGCCGACCCATCCGACGCCCCATCCCGCCGAGAAGTCCACCCTCGGCTTGTCGCCTGCCTTCGCGATGGTCAGGAGTTCGCTGTAGACGCCTCGCGTCGCCGTCAGTTCTCCGAGATCCGGACGGTTGCTCAGCGCCTTGGCGA
Source organism: uncultured Acidobacteriota bacterium (assembly GCA_963784455.1). GTDB lineage: Bacteria > Acidobacteriota > Vicinamibacteria > Vicinamibacterales > Fen-181 > FEN-299. Next base: position 471,714 of record CAWARN010000009.1, read on the forward strand.
CCGTCTCCTGGTACGCCGGGATCGCCTCGAGTGGCGTGCTCAGGTTGCCCGTCACGTCGATCTCCCCGGTCTCCGCCAACAGGAAGGCCAGCTGCAGCCGTGCAAGGCGGACGAGGTTCTGTGTACGAATGACGTTGGGTGTGGCGTTCTGGACCGCGACCTGCGCCGCCAGCACGTCGTAGTCGGTCGCCGTGCCTGCCGACTGCCGCTTGGTCGCCTCGTCGAGATGCCGCTGCTTCTGCGCGAGGTCGAGCTCGGTGATCTTCACGAGTTCCTGCGCGACCAGGACCTCGTAGAAGCCTGCCGTGACGTCCCTGGCGACGTCCTGCCTGAACCGCCGCAACTGCTCGTCGGCGAGGCCGAACCCGAGCTTCGCGGCGCGGACGGCCGCGCCGACCTGGCCCCACGTGAAGAGCACCTGCGTCACCCTGAACTGCGCCGTCGCCGCGTCCTGCCGACCGCTGAAGATGTCGCTGATGCTGGTGCCGCCGCCCGTCGACCCGCCCGGACTGAACATCTTGAACAGGTCGGCCTGCCGATTGTCGAAGTTGCGGCCAAGCGACCCCGTGAACGACCCGTGGGGCAGAGCGTAGGACCGTTCTTCCTCGTACTTGCCCCGCACCCATTTCTGGTACTCGACGGCCTTCTGGATGTCGCGGTTCTTCTCGGCCGCCAGCGCCAGGGCCTGGTCCAGCGTGAGGACCTTCGGCCCCGCCTGGGTGACCGGCGCCTGAGCCGCCGCTTTCGCGGCCTGTTCGATGGCCACCGTCAGCGACGTCTGCAGGCCCGGCCCGCCCGGCGCCGACGACGCCGTCTGCGCCGACGCCGACGCCGCGCCGCCCGCCACGAGGGCAAGCAGGGCCAGGCCGATTGCGGCGGCCTTGGCCTGATGCACACCCTTCCTGAACATCCACGCCGTGACGTCGTCGAGAATGGCGTAGACCACCGGCACGACGATCAGCGTGAGCAGCGTGGAGGTGATGAGGCCGCCGACGACCGCCCGCGCCATGGGCGCCCTGAACTCCGCGCCCTCGCCGAGCGCGAAGAACAGCGGCAGCATGCCGAACACCATCGCCGAGGTGGTCATCAGGATCGGCCGGAGCCTGGTCCGGCCGGCCGTGATGAGCGCGGTTCGTCGATCCATGCCTCTTCCCCTCAGCACCTTGGTGTAGTCCACCAGCAGGATCGCGTTCTTGGTGACGAGCCCCATCAGCATGATCAGGCCTATCAGGGACATGATGTTGATCGTGTCGCCGGTGATGAGCAGCGTGCCCGCCATGCCGACGATCGACAGCGGCAGCGAGAGCATGATGGCCAGCGGATCGACGAACGACTCGAACTGCGCGGAGAGGATCAGGTAGACGAAGATGATCGCCAGCAGCAGCGCCTCGGCCATGTAGCCGAACGACTCAGTCATCATCTCCGCGTCGCCGCCCGCCACGAGGCGATAGCCTGGCGCCATGTTCAGCGACCGCCCCGCCGCCATCGCGAGCGCGTTGGCCGTGCCGAGCGGCAGCCGATCGAGGTTCGCATCCACGGTCACCTGCCGCGTGAGGTCGCGCCGGTTGATCTCGGCCGGCGATGTCGCGCGGGTGAACGTCACCAGGTCCGCCAGCGGCACGAGCGACGTCCCCATCAAACCAGGCACCGTCACCTTCAGGTCGTTGATCTGGTTCACGTCCGTGCGAAGCGACTGCGGCAGCCGGACCCGCACGTTCACCGCCTCGCCTTCCTCGTCCTCATAGGTCGATACCGACTGCCCGCCGACCAGCAGCGCCACGGTATTGGCCACTGCCCCGCTCCCGAGCCCGGACGCCGCCGCGCGCTCCCGGTTCACGATGAGGCGGTACTCCGGAAGGTCCTGCTCCATCGTCGCCTCGATGTCGACGATGCCCGGGATCGCGTACATCTCCTGCTTGAGCTGCGCGGCGTACTTCTTGAGCGTCGCGATGTCGTCGCCCTGGACGGCGACCGACAGCGGCTTCTGGAACGAGTCCGGATCCTCCAGGAAGTTGAGAACGACGCCCGGGATCTTCTCCAGCCGCAGCCTGGCGTCGTGAATGAACATCTTCAGGCCGCGCGAGCGCTCGTTCTTGGGGACCAGCTTCACGAACACCGTTGCGTCACGGACCGTGTCGGCGTCGCCGGACCCGATCGACGCGTAGGTGTACCGCACGTCCTTGAACTCCGACAGCCCCTGGAGCACGGACTCGAGGCGGCCGCGGGTCTCCTGAATCGACGAGCCCGGCGCGCTCTTGAACTTCAGCGCGAACTCGCCCTGATCCATCGGCGTCATGAACTCGGTCTGGAGCATCGTGAACACCGCGAGGCCCCCGACGAACGCCGCCACGGCCGTCCCGACGACGACGAGCCGGTGGTCGAGCGCCCACGCGATGACGGTCTTGTAGCCCTCCGCCATCCGCTCGAACCAGTCGTTGAAGCCGTCGAGCGGCCGGTGCCACCAGCTCCGCTTCCCCTTCCGGTCGATGTCCGGGTCGTGCCACCGGGAGGACAGCATCGGGTCGAGCGTAAACGACACGAACAGCGACACCGACACCGCGAAAGCAACCGTGAGGCCGAACTGGTAGAAGAACCGGCCCATGATCCCCTTCATGAACGCCACCGGCAGGAACACGGCGATGATCGACATCGACGTGGCGAGAACGGCGAGGCCGATCTCGGCCGTGCCCTCGCGCGCCGCCTCGAAGTGATCCTGGCCCTTCTCCAGGTGGCGGACGATGTTCTCCCGTACGACGATCGCATCGTCGATCAGCAGGCCGATCGCGAGCGACAGCGCCATCAGCGTCAGCGTGTTGATCGTCATGTTCAGGAAGTACATGACGATGAACGAGGAGATCACCGAGATCGGCAGCGTGAGGCCGGTGATGACGGTCGAGCGCCAGGAGTTGAGGAAGAAGAAGACGATCACGATCGTGAGGAAGCCGCCGAGCAGCAGCGTGTTGTAGACGTCGCTGACCGCCTCGCGGATGAACGAGGACGTGTCGCGGATGATCCGGATCTCCGTCCCGGCCGGAACCTCCTTCTGAAGCTGGTCCACGGCCGCGCGCACCGCGTCCACGACCGCCACCGTGTTCGCTTTCGTCTGCTTGGTGATGTCGATGGCCACCGCCGGCTCTCCGCTGATCAGCGCCAGCGACCGCTGCTCCTCGACGCCGTCCTCGATCGTGGCCACGTCGCCCAGCGTGATCGGCTGGCCGGCACGGCGGCTGACGACCATCTCGCGGTACTGCGCGGCGTCGCGCGGCTTCCCGCTGATGCGGATCGGCATCTCCGTGGATCCCCGCGTGAGGCGCCCGAGCGGAGTATTCACGTTCTCGGAGGCGAGGCCGGCCACGACCTCGTCCACCCCCATCCCGAGCGACGCGAGCTTGGTCGGGTCGAGGTTGACGGCGATCTCGCGCTTCGACGACCCGACCAGCTTCGCCTTGGCGACTCCCGGAATGCTCTCCAGCCGGCGCTTGATCCGCCGATCGGCCAGCGTCGTGAGGTCGCGCGCCGACATGGTCTTCGACTGGATCGCCAGCGAGATGATCGGCATCGCGTTGAAGTCGAACTTTTGGATGACCGGCTCCTTCATCCCCGCGGGCAGCTCGCGGCGCGCCGCGTTGATCTTGGCCCTCGCCTCCTGCGAGACGTCGTTCACCTTCACCTCGAGATTGAACTCGACCATGACCGACGACAGCCCCTCGCGCGAGATCGAGTTGACGTGCTTCACGCCGGCGATCGGGTTCACCGCCTCTTCGATCTTCTTGCTCACCTCGCGCTCGACCGTCTCGGGCGACGCGCCCGGGTACTCGGCGATGATCGACAGCACCGGAATCTCGACGTCCGGCATCAGGTCGATCGGCAGACGAAGGAGCGAGAACACACCGACCGTTACCAGCGTGAGCATCATCACGGTGGCGACGACCGGCCGGCTGATGGACAGGTTGGAGAGAAACATGGCTACGCCCCTTCGCCCTTGGACACCACGACGCGGTCACCGTCCTTCAGCGCGAACGCGCCGCGCATGACCACCTGGTCGCCGGGCTGGACGCCCGACAGCACTTCGACCGCCGCGCCGCTCGCCGCGCCCGTGGAGACCACGCGCTTCTGCGCCGTGTCCCCGCTCACCACGAACACCTCGGCCTTCGCCGTCTCCAGGTTCCAGTTGAGCAGCGCTTCCTTGCGAACCTGGAGGACGCTCGCGCGGCGGCCGACCTGCATCCGCCCCTTCGCGAAGGCGCCGTCCCTCAGCGCGCCGTCCGAGTTCGCCACCTCGACGATCACCTTCGCCGACCGGCTCGCCGCGTCGATCGCCGGGTTGATGAACATGACCTTTCCGGTGAAAGAACGGCCTGGCAGCGTTTCCGTCGAGAACTCGAGCGTCTGCCCGACGCGCACCGTCGCGAGCCGCGTCGAGGGCACCGACACCGTCAGGTTGAGCAACCGGTTGTCCACGATCCGAAACATCGACGCATTGCCGCCCATGTTCTCGACGCGGTCGCCCACGCTGACGCCGCGCAGCGCCACGACGCCGTCCAGCGGCGAGGTGATGAGGAGCTTGCTCAGCCGCGTCTCGGCGGCCTTGATCTGCGCGCGCGCGGCGGTCATCGCGGCGTCGGCCGCCTCCACCGCGGTCTTGGCATCGTCGGACGCCTGCGGGGTGATCAGGCCGTACTCCTTGAGCTGCTGCGCCCGCTCGTACTCGCGCTGCGCGCGGTTCTGGCCGACCTTCGCCTGCGCCTCGGCTGCCCTCAGCGTCTCGATGCCAGCCTCCGTCTCGCGGCTGTCGAGGCGCGCGAGTTTGTCGCCCCGCTTCACAGGCACCCACTCCGTGACGTAGACCTCCGTCACCACGCCGGTCACCTCCGACTTCACGTCGGCGGTGAACTTCGCCTCGAGCGTGCCGACGACGTCAATCGTGTCGAGCAGGTCGGCGGTGGCGGCTGCCTCGACGCTGACGGCCACCGGCGGGCGTCCCGATTCCATTGATTTCGAATCGGCCTGCTTCGAACAGGCGCCAGTCGCGACCATGGACGTGGCGATGAGAAGAACGAAGACGCTGGCTCGTGCGGTGGGTGTCATGACCGAATGTCTCCTTGCTGCCGAGGTGCTCCCAAAGCGCCGTCGAAGATGAGTCCGAGGACGCGTCTCATACTGTCGAGGTCGAGCGGCTCGATACCGCCGTGCAGGTGCCGGGTCGCGAAGACGCCGATGACGCCGAGAATGACGAGGGCGATGTCCGCGGGAGCCGCGCATGGCGTGATCTCGCCCGTCGCCTGGCCGTCCTCGACGATTCGGCGGACGGCCCGTTCCATCTCCCGGTCGTAGATGCTGAAGTCGAACTCCGGCGCGCCTTCCACCGGGCCGAAGAACACCGAGTGGGCGACGCGGACGACCGGGACGTGCTCCCGGAAGAGGCCATGCAGATCGGCGCAGAGGCCGAACAGGCGGTCGCGCGCGGTGCCGGGGCGATCGACGCCTCGGCGCATCGCCGACCCGAACTCCCGGGCGGCTTCCTGGAGGATGGCGGTCAGCACGCCTTCCTTGCTGCCGAAGTGGTAGTAGAGCGCCGGCTTGGTCACGCCGGCGATCTCGACGATTTCGCGGACGGATGAGGCCGCGTAGCCTTTGCGGTCGAAGACGCCGACGGCGGCGCGGATCAGGCGTGCCCTGGTTTGTTCGTCGAGCTCGGCTGGCGCGACAGCTTGTGGCGCGGCGCCCGCTTGTGCGACGGCCAGAGGTTCCTGGTCGGGCGGCGCGAGGCCGGTCGTCGTGGCGTCGTCCATTCTGTCCATCGACCCTCTTGCTTGCTGCTCTTCGTTATACCTACCGGTAGGCAACACCAGAATCCAGTTACGAGGGGGAGGTGTCTGGAGTTCCGAGGAGTCAGGCTTCGCCTGAAATCAACTACCTACCGGTCGGTAGTATAGCAGAATCCGGAGAGACGGACGGGGGTATCTTGCGATCGCGCGATGTGGCGATCTTGCGAAGTGGCGATCCTGCGAACTGGAGGCCTTGAGCCCTGCCCGCCTTCGCGCGAAGCGCTTCGGCGGGTCCGCCGTAGCCCGCATGGCCGAGCACCGCGGGCGAAGGCGGAAGCCCTGAACACCCTACGAGCACGGCTGCAGAGGGACGGTGAACGAGACCGCGATGCCGCTCCAGGTGTAGGTGGCCTGCGCGTTCAGCGAGCCGTCGAACCGGATGGTCGCCACGAGGCCGCTGGTCGTCGCGACGAGGACGCCGCTGGCAGGGGCGCCGCAGAACTGTTTCGTCATCCTGACGTTCGTCGCCGCGGCTAGGACGCTGTACCCCTCGTATGTGCCCTGCGCGGTGCCGTTGATGAGAACCGTCGACGAGGATGCCTGGGCATCGTCGGCGGTGGCGTCCAGCGTCACCGGGCCGTACGTGGTGGAGCAGGGCCCCTTGGCGCCGACCCGGGTCGTCGTCGCCGGGTCGTACTTTGGCTGTTCCTGGCCCTGAGCGTTGAAGTACTTGAGCGCCACGCTGTCGCACGCGGCCGGTGCGGTGGCGGCCTGCGTCCAGCCACCCACGGTCAGAAAGCCGCTGCCCTCCGCCTGGGCGGACGACGGCGATGCGACCGCCTTGCCGTAGGCGCCCGCCACTGCCGAGACGAGGCCCTCGACCGCCTTCGCCGAGGCTCGTTCGCCGGCTTCGAAGCGTACCGTTGCCGTAGGAGTCGTGACGCCCGGTGACGAACTCGAAGAGCACGCACTCGCCCAGAGCGCCAACGGCGCCAGCGCTGCCGCTACGCCGATCCGGACCGACTTCGCCATGACCATGGTGAGACACTCCTGCCTACCGACCTTATCGGCCGTCTCTCGCCACGACTTCAGGGTGGCCCCGCTTTCACTTTCGCGCCGCGGCTGCAATCGCCGCGTCGCGCTCCGCGTCGGTCGGGTATCGGTCGAAGGCGCGCGCCGTCGGCTTGCCGCGCAGGTGCGCGTCGAAGAAGTCCATCAGCGCCGCCCAGTCGGCCGGCGTCACCGTGTGGCCGTGCGGCTCGTAGTTGACGCCTACCCTGCCTTTCGCACTCAGCAGCGCATAGGCAGGCTCCGCCGCCCTGACGGTCTGTCGGACGGCCTCTGGCAGCGAGATCCTGTCCGCCACGCCCTCGAGCGCGAGGAACGGGCGAGGCGCGCAGAGTGCCAGGAACCAGTGCTGATCGAACGGCAGCTTCTCGCGCTGCCCCCAGAACTCGTGCAGGTTGGGTGAGAACCAGTTCGGGTACTTCATCTGCATCACGTCGAACGACTCGCTTCCGCTCGCGCCCGCGAACCGGTGCGCGCCCATTCCCCCGCCGCCCGTGATGGCAGGGGCGCCCATCAGCCGCTCGTCGAAGGCCGCGGCAATCAGGGCCGACTTGCCGAGGCGCGACGCGCCCGTGACGATCAGTTTCGTCTTGTCGATGGCCGGGTCGGTCGCCAGATAGTCGGCCACACGCGACGCGCCCCACGCCCACCCGGCGAGGATGCCCCAGTCGTAGCCCGGATAGGCGGGATAGAACCTCGTGGTCCTGAACGCGAAGCTGCCGTCGGCATTGCGCAGCGTCGTGTCCTCCGCGCAGTCGTTGTGGTTGAAGACCGCCAGCGCGTAGCCGCGTGCGAAGAGGTCCGTGTAGCGCGCCGCGAGCGCTTCGGCCGTCGAGGGCTCGACCGCCGGCGGCGCCGCCGGAACCGGCGTCTGCCCGTCCGGCAGTTCTCGACCGACGATCAGCAGGACGTTCTGGCCGCGCCCCTGGTTTGGACCGGGGGGCAGGCGCGGCAGGACGGGCGCGCCCGGGGGCGTCTCCCCTTGCAGAATGATCGTCGGGAACGGACCGCCAGTTGCGGGCGTGAGGATGCCGACGTTCAGGCTCAGCTGCGCCCTCGGGCCGAACGTCAGGCGAACGAAGCGGTATCGCGCACGGCCCTCGAGCACGACCGACGACAGCACCTCCCTGCCGCGAACGTTCCCCGGCGGCGGCGGCACGTGACCCGTCGCGTAGTACTCGAGCGTGCGGCGGATCTCCGCCCGCCGCTTCTGCCACTGCTCTGGCGTGGTCACCCGCGCGCCGTCGTTCATGAACAGCACGTCGGGCATGTCCGGGCGGGCCGGCAGATCGTTCACGCCGGGAAGGCGTCCCAGTGCGGTCTTGATGGCAGGCACTGGAATCTCGCGAGGATCGGGGCGTGCAGGTGCTGTACCGGGGCCGGTCTGCGCGGCCAGGACACTGGCGCCCAGCAGGACGCCGGCGCAGAGCAGTCTGGTAGTCGACACGATCGGGCTCCCCGGCCGCACCACGCCTACCGGGCGAGCAGCGTGTCGATCGTCGCCAGCAGTTGGCCGTGCGGCACCGGCTTCTCGAGAAAGGCGTCGACCGGCAGGGCGTCCTCGTTCGGGCCGAAGCGGTGAGGCGTCGTCCGGTGGATCGACGTCAGCACGATGATCGGCACGGCCCGATGGGCGGCATACGGCGAGTCGTCGGCCGGGTCCCGAAGCAGCTGCGACACCCGGAATCCCTCGGTATAGCGGTCCATCATCACGTCGAGCACGATCAGGTCCGGCGAGATCTCCGTGACCGCGCGCAGGCCGGCCTCGCCGTTCGGCATCGCATGGAACTCGTGGCCGTGCGCCTCGAGCAGGATCTTCATCGAGGCCACGAGGTCGCGGTCGTCGTCGATCATCAGGATCTTGGCCATCGTCTGCCCGCCCCCTTTCCTCGCCCGGCGGTTCTCGCGACCGCCTTCGACGGGGCTGTCGCCCGCGGCAGCAGTACCGCGAACGTGGTGCCCCGGCCCTCGGTGCTGTTGAACTCGATCGTCGCGCCGGTTCGACACGCGGCCGCGCGGACGATCGGCAATCCCAGACCCGTCCCCAGATCCTCCAGCGCCTTGGCGTTCGGCGCCCGGAAGAACTCCTCGAACACTCGCGCCCGGTCGTTCGCGGGGATGCCGATTCCATCGTCGGACACGACGAGGCGAGCGAATCGCGGATCCTGCTCAATCGACACGCGGACGGCCCCGCTGGTCGTGTAGGTCACGGCGTTGCGCACGAGCTGAGTCACGAGCGGGTCGAGCACGCCCGCCGCCGCCGAGACCAACACCGATGCGGACGGCTTCTCCAGCTCGAGGCCGATCCCCTTTTCGCGGGCCGCCGGCTCGAACCTGGCGCATACGTCGTGGACGAGGACGTCGAGCGGCGTCGGACCGCCTGCGACGCCAAGCCCCGCACGAATTGACGTCAAGTCAACCAGGTCGTCGATCAGCGTCTGGAGATAGGCCATCCGGGCCTCCACACGACGCACCAGGTCCGCCTGCTGAGCGTCCATCTTGCCGGCGTAGCCCTGAGAGAGCAGCGACAGCATCGTTCGAGAAACGGCGACCGGGGCGCGGAGGTGATGTACCACCTGCGACAGGAAGGCGCCCGGATCGACGGGTGCCGTGGCCGCCGGCGCTTCAGGCGTCTCGCTGGGGGCTCGAACCGGCTGTGGTCTGCGGCGATGCGGTGTTCGAGGTGCTGGTTTCTTTGCCATAGGTGTGTCTGGGCGTGATGATACGCTCATTCCTGCCAGGATCGCCCATCGAACTATTCCGCGCGGGCTGCGTTTCTCACTGCAGGCGGCGTGGGCGCCGCCAGCGCGCAACGGATGTGCGCGAAACCTCGTCCAAGTGATAGGCCCGCCCGCCGCGTGGTGGCCGTGCACTCAACCATTCATGGAGATGGCCTCATGACCCCCAGGATTCTCTCCCGTCGAAAGCTCGGGCTCGTGCCCCTGGCGACCGCGGCTCTCGTGTGGTTCGCTCTCGCGCCGCAGGCGGCGGCGCAGACCGCCGAAGGATCGTTCGAGAGGACGCTGAAGGTGACCGGCCCGGTGGAGTTGGGCGTCCGCACGGGTTCGGGCCGGATTCGTGTCATCGCCGGCGTCGGCGACACCGTCAAGATAGCGGCGCGCCTTCGGGCCGACAACTCCTGGTTCTCTGGCGACGTGAGCGCCCGGATTCGGGAAATTGAGAAGAACCCGCCCGTCGAACAAACCGGCAACACGCTTCAGTTAGGCCGGTTCGCCGACGAGGCCCTGGCGAAGAACATCAGCATCAGCTACGACGTCACCGTGCCCGCGCGAACGACCGTGATTGCGAGAACCGGGTCGGGCAGCATCGACGTCGGAGATGTGAGCGGCCCGGTCGACGCCAACACCGGCTCCGGGAGCATCACGGTTGGGCGCGTCGCCGGACCGGTGACCGCCAGCACAGGGTCAGGCAGCATCGCCGTGACGGGCGCCGGGAGCCTGAATGCGCGAACGGGGAGCGGCTCGATTCGGGGCTCGGGCGTAGCCGGGTCCCTGACGGCGAGCAGCGGGTCCGGCAGCGTGCATCTCGCCCAGAGCGGCAAGGGCGACGTGAACGTCTCGTCATCGTCAGGCACCGTGGAGGTCACCGGCGTGGACGGCGCCGCGCGGGTTTCAGCCTCGAGCGGGAGCGTCGTCGTCGAGGGGCGCCCCGCCGGCCCCTGGGACGTTCACTCGTCGTCGGGCAGCGTGACGCTTCGGATTCCGGCGGACGCCCGGTTCGATCTGGACGCCCACGTGTCTTCCGGCCGGATTCGAAACGACCCACGCCATCACGATGACGGGAACGATCGACAAGCGCCGCCTTCAGGGCAAGGTCCAGGGCGGAGGCCCGCTCGTCAGCGTCCGCACCTCGTCTGGAGGGATCCGGATCCAGTAGCACAGGTCAGCCCCGCCCACGGCGTTCCGCCAGCAGGTACAATCGAAGTGTGCCCTCTGAACGAACCTGGCGATCGTAGCCGTCCCCGCATGAACGACGATCGGAGAATGACGCGTGTCCGTTGACTCTGACGGTGTCAGAAGCCGCTCGGACAGACGCTTCCTCTCGTTCCGGATTCACGGGATGGACTGCGCCGACGAGGTGGCCGTCCTCCGGCGGCAGCTCGGTCCCATCGTCGGCGGCGAGGACAAGCTCGCGTTCGACGTGCTGAAGGGGCGGATGTCCGTCCCGGCGGCAGCCGGCGTGACGTCGGCGACGATCGTCGGGGCAGTGGCGAAGACCGGCATGCGCGCGGAGCCGTGGATTGAGGCCGCCGACGGGTCGAGTCCCCGACGGCGCGGTGCGACCCGCACGGTGCTCACCGTGGCCAGCGGGCTTCTGACCGCCGTCGGGTTCGGGTTAGCAGGCGGCGCTCGCTGGCGGCCTCGGTGCCGCGCTCGGCTCCGGAGGGTTTGGGCTCGACTCACGGGGTGCCGGCGCAGGCTCGGATCATCTACGCGCTCGCGGTTCTCGCGGGTGTCTGGTTCATCCTGCCTCGCGCCTGGTTTGCGCTCCGGACGCTCCGCCCGGACATGAACCTGCTGATGACCCTTGCCGCGTGCGGCGCGATGGTCATCGGCGAGTGGTTCGAGGCCGCGACGGTGTCGTTCCTGTTTGCGGTCGCGTTGGCCCTCGAACGATGGAGCGTCGGCCGGGCGCGGCACGCCGTCGAGGCGTTACTGGAACTCGCCCCGGACACGGTCCGCCTCGTGGTGCCGGACGGTTTCCTGGACGTGCCGGCTGCAGAAGCGATGGTGGGGGCACGGTTCGCCGTGAGGCCCGGGGAGCGAATCCCGCTCGACGGACGTGTGGTCGCGGGAACCAGCAGCGTCAACCAGGCGCCGATCACCGGGGAGAGTGTGCCGGTCCTCAAGGAGCCGGGCCTCGAGGTCTTCGCCGGCACCATCAATGGCGAGGGCGCCATCGAGGTGGAGGCGACCAAGACCGCCGGGGACTCCACGCTGTCCCACATCATTCGCCTGATTGACTCCGCCCAGAGCCGCCGAGCCCCCGCCGAGCAGTGGGTTGAACGGTTTGCGCGGGTCTACACGCCAGCCGTGCTCGCGACAGCGGCTGCCGTCGCGCTTCTCGGGCCGCTCGTCACCGGCGAATGGAGCCGCTGGTTCTACAGCGCGCTGGTCCTGCTCGTCATCGGATGCCCGTGCGCGCTGGTCATCTCCACACCGGTCAGCGTCGTCGCGTCGCTCGCCGCTGCGGCCCGCAACGGCGTGCTGATCAAGGGTGGGGCGTTTGTGGAGGCTCCCGCGACCATCCAGGCCATCGCGCTCGACAAGACCGGCACACTGACGGAGGGCCGGCCGGCCGTCGTCGCCGTCCTGCCGCACAGCGGTCATACCGAACAGGAGCTGCTCGGCATCGCGGCGGGACTCGAAACGCACAGCGATCATCCGCTCGCCCACGCCATTCTGGTTCACGCCGAGCGCAGGGCCGTCGCGCCTGCCCGGGTGACGGACTTCACCATCCTGCCTGGCAAGGGAGCCACCGGAACGATTGACGGGGTGCCGTATTGGCTGGGATCCCACCGCTATCTCGAGGAGCGGCGTCAGGAAACTCCAGCGGTGCACGCCGAACTCGAGCAACTGTCGAGCACAGGGCGCAGCGTTGTCGTCATCGGGCAATGCCGAACATGTGTGCGGCATGATCGCCCTCGCGGACGCCGTTCGTCCCAAGACGCGTGACGCCGTCGCTCGACTGAGAACGCTCGGCGTCCGGCACGTCGTGATGCTGACCGGCGACAACCGACCGACGGCGGAGGCGATTGCGAACGATGCTGGCATCACCGAGGTGATGGCCGAGCTGCTTGCCGGCGGACAAGGTCCAGGCCGTGGAGAGCCTGGCCGCGAAGTACGGCACGGTCGCGATGGTCGGGGACGGCATCAACGACGCGCCCGCAATGGCGCGTGCGACGCTCGGCATCGCGATGGGCGCCGCCGGGAGTGACGCCGCCATCGAAACGGCGGACGTCGCGCTCATGTCCGACGACCTCGCGAAGGTGCCATGGCTGATGCTGCACTCGCGCCGCACCCTCGCCATCATCCGTCAGAACATCGCCGTCTCGCTTGGCGTGAAGGCCCTCTTCGTCGTGCTGACGCTGCTCGGCGCCGCCTCGCTATGGGCGGCCATCGCGTCCGACATGGGCGTCTCGTTACTCGTGATTGCCAATGCCCTGCGGCTGCTTGAGATCCGGGCATGACGGAATCCGCATGCTCTCCCGCGGCCAGGGCATACATGTGGGCACACGCGGTCCTCGATCTCGCCGACTCGGCTCGCCACGTCGCTGGCCGGATTTTGCGTGCCGGCTACAGGTACCGCCGCACGCGCCGGCGGTAGTCCGCGTACTCCGCTCCAAAGGCGTCCGCGAGATAGCCCTCTTCTGCCAGGACAATCCGGTGGTGCACCACGCCACGAAGGCGCCCGCCGCGAGCACGAGCGGGTTGAGCGTGTAGAGGACTGACGCCAGGATCGTTGGTACACTCCCAGGTACATCGGATTGCGGCTCAATCCGAACAAGCCGGTCACCTTGAGGCGGGTCGATTCCCGAGGCGATCCGATTCGAAAGGAACTGCCGAGTCCGAATCGCCCGGCGAACAGGACCAGAAAGCCCGCAGGCCAAAGAAACAGCGCCGACCACCGCGACGCCACCGGCACGTCCACAAAGGAAAGAGGCACACCCCAACTGCTGGCGACCATGGCGCCCCACACGATCAGAATGGCGTATTTGCTCGCATCGAACGGTCGGCGGTCGATTGGCGGCTCGCCGTCAGGGTCGATGTTCTGGCGTCGGAACGCTGCCCCTCCGGCGAATAGCAGCGCGAGAAACAGAATCGGGAGAAGCGTGACACCAAGTGGTTCGAACATGGCCACCCCGTCCTGTCGGAGCGTTTGGATACTCGGTCGCTGTCGCGTGGTCGAGCGATCCGTTGCCGCCAGCGCCGCAAGTCAATACAGGAAAGGCACGAGTCTCCGCACACGCCTCTGGTAGCTGCCGTAGTCCGGGTATCTGTCCGCCAACCATGTCTCCTCGCGCCTCGATTTCAGGTCCAGGAAGACGAACAGCACGACCACGTAGCCCACCGTCAGCCAACTGCGAACGGACAGGGCCCATCCCAGGCCCAGCACGAACCCGCCGCTGTACATCGGATGCCGAACGAGCGCGTATGGCCCGGTGTCGATGAGTCTGGCGTCGTCCTTCGGGTACGGCAACGGGGTCAGGCCGGGTCCCAGCTTGATGATTCCGGCGAGCAGGAGTGCAGCTCCGGCGGTCATCAGAACGGGACCCGCGGTCAAGCACGCGCGCGAGAAGGGGAATGTCGTCGCGGGGTGGCCACCCAGGGTTCGAGGTCCCAGGAAGACAAGCGCGACCAGGGCCACCTGTAGCACCACCAGCCATTCGCCGCGGGCGCCCCTCCACCAAGGCGTTTGGTACCCCGTCATCGGCGCCTCCACCGGTGCCATCGCAGACTCGGATGTTCTACACTCCTCGAGCCCTTGTCGTCAATCGAGCAGACGGTCAGGGAGGCCTGCGTCGGCACGCCTGGCGCACTGCACAAGGAGTTGAAGGGGTAGCCATCTGATTCTCCTTGAATGCAGGAGGGCACCGAGCCGCCCGGCCAGGAGTGAGGCGCCGCCGACGAGCAGCGTGAAGGCGAGGATGGTCACAGCACGCGGACTCTATCGACGCGGTCGCCGGACGCGGACGCTCGGGCGGTCACTCAGTCCTTCAGGATCGTGCTCAACACCTTCTCTCTGGCAGTTTCTTGGTGCAGAAGAACCAGTCGTAGCACTTCATCTCCTCCTTGCCCTCCATGCGGTCCTTGGCGACCCCGCAGGAACCCGCCGGCGGCACGATCACGTCGTCGCCGGGCCGCCAGTCAGCCGGGGTCGCGACGGAGAACGCATCGGCGGTCTGCAGCGCGACAAGCACGCGGTACAGCTCGTCGAAGTTGCGCCCCAGGCTCAGCGGGTAGTAGATGATCGCGCGGATGATCCCCTTGGGGTCGATGAAGAAGACCGCCCGCACCGCCTTGGTGGTGCTTTCGCCCGGCTGGATCATCCCGTATTTCTTGGCCACCTCCATGGTGATGTCTTCGATCAGGGGGAACTTCACCTCGACGTTCTTCATGCCCTTGTACTCGATCTTCTCCTTGATCGTGCGCAGCCAGGCGATGTGGCTGTACAGACCCGTCCACCGAGAGGCCGACCAGCTTGCAGTTGGCCTTGGCGAACTGTGTCCTCGCGCGAGGCGAAGGTCATGAACTCCGACGTGCATACCGGCGTGAAATCCGCCGGGTGGCTGAAGAGAATGACCCAGCTTCCCGAGAAGTGCTCCGGGAAGTTGATCTCACCCTGAGTGGTGACCGCCTTGAAGGCGGGCGCCTTGTCGCCGATGCGGGGCATCGGTTGGGCCTGCATGTCCCGTTCGGTGTCCATGTGTCCTCTCCTCTCTGCTTGTTGTCAGCGCGTGCCGATCTCGGGCCTGGCGACCCGGCCATCGGCGTGATACGGATGCGTCACTATGATTCGCCTTCAGTGAAGCGGGTGACACTCGCCCGCCACGTGTGCGCATGATCGCACGGCGGCGGCGAGCAGAACCCGCGCGGGCCCGCGCGACGCGTCGGCGATGGAACGCCGGGCGATGACGAAGACGGCGATGACGGCGGCGGGCACGGCCGCTATGAGCAGCAGTCGATCGCGCCGGCGTTGTGGTCACGCCGCTTTGATCGCCTTGACCCGGATCCCGACGCCCAGTTCCCGCCGAACGGCACCGAAGATCACGGCCAGATTGTCCATGCTCGGGTTGCCGGCGGCCGACAGCATTCGATGGAGGCTCTTCACCGGCTTGCCGGTGGCCTCGGCCAGTCGCTCGAACCCCACCGTGGCGTTCACCAGGTCACGAAGGGTCAGGCGCGCCGTCCCCGGCTCGCCGTTCAGGAAGAGAGTGGCCGCTTCGTCCAGCAAGGCCCTGGCAAACGACGGATCGCGAGCCATCCTCTCCACAACGCTGCGCTTGAAGTCGCGTGTCAGTGGCATCGGTGAAATGGTAACAGATTCGTTACCACTGAAGATCTGCGGAGTTCGATGTCCGGCCTGAGGCGAGGTTCATCTGCGGCGGACTGTCGCGCCAAGATGGGCACACGGAGGTCCCGGGGGCGCTGGCTTGCCAGCCGTAGCTTGTTCTGTGGGGGGGTGGTCCACCTTCGCGGCGGTGCGATTGGAAGGAGGTCCTCCCGCCGCTTCGTGTCGCGGAGTCCGGACGTCATGAGCGGTGCACCTGTCTTCACAGGTACCCGGGTACCGATCCAGACGCTGCTGGACTACCTCGAAGGTGGACAGTCGGTCGACGACTTCCTCGAGGGGTTTCCGTCCGTCACGCGCGAGCAGGTGGTGGCATTTCTGGAAGAGGCCAAGGCGCTGCTCGTCGCCAAGGTGTCATGAAGATCCTGCTCGACGGACGATAGGAAGCATTAGAGCGGTTTCCGCTCGTCTGCCGCTCGCGAGTCAACGTAACCCCCGCTATCAGAAGCAGCCGCGTGTCGTGCGGAGGTCGCGCCCCGCTCAGGCACAGCGTTCGAGGCCCTGCTCGCCATCACTGCCGAGCTTCCCGACACCGGCGCGCTGATCATCGACGACATCGAGGACCACTCGCCGACCCGGCGCGGCGAACCGAGCATCCACCGCCGCTACGGCTGCGACGTGGCGATCAACGCGGCCAATACCGGCTAGTTCCTGCCCTACCTCGCGATTCGCGACCACCCGCAGCTGGCCGCCAACCAGCGCGATGCGCTGTACCGCGTGTTGAGCGAGCAGTTCGTGCGATCCCACCTCGGCCAGGCCACTGACATCTACTGGTCCCGTCACGCCACGGAGAAGAATCTCCGTGTCTGGTGTGCGGACGACACCGGACCGAGGATCCTGCAATCGTATGCGTACAAGACCGGGGCCGTCGTCGCGGGCGTCTCGGAGGTCGCCTGCATCCTGGCGCGGGCGGACGAGACAACGCGGCGCACGTGCGCCGCGTTCGGGAGTGCGTTCGGCGTTGCCTACCAGATTGCCGACGACGTGCGGAACTTCGCCGATCGCCGGCGGGCGCCAGAGACTGTCGGAGACGACATTCGAGAGGGCAAGCTGACATATGTCGTCTTCCGCGCTCTGGAGCGTCTGACTCCCCGAGACCGGGACGAACTCGGCTCAATCCTCTGCTCGCCGCGTCGTCGCAGAGACGCGCAGGCGCTCCGCATGGCCGCCAGCCTCGTGCGCAGGTCGGGCGCGCTCGACTCGTGTGCCGCCGAGGCCACGGGGATGTTCCGACGCGAGTGGACTGCTCTCGCGCGCGTCGTTCCGCCGTCGGAGGCCTGGATCTTTCTGCGCGCGCTGTGCAGCACGTTGCTCGATGTCGAGGTCACGCCTCGCGCGGTGGCCCTTCGACGAGAGTGAGGACCGACAACGTCACCGCGTCTCTGTCATCCGGCGAAGCAATGTCGACGCGCCGCACCAACACAATGCCGACGCTCATGGGAATCGGACATCCGACAGCATGTGCGGCCTTCGCGCCAGCGGGATGGACGGCGGTGAACAGAACCCCGTTCTCAGACACGGCTTGCGCCCACCTCAGCGCACCGGCGACGGGCGGCTCTCTGACACAGCGACACCGCCCGTGCATCGATCAGCGAAATCCCGCCGGTGCGGTTGTGGGGATTCATCTGTCGCCTTCCGGTGGAGGTGCTCGGAGGCGAAGCGATGCGTGTCAAGCTCGGGGTAGAGGCGGTGTCCTCCCCGGCGGGTACCGTCCTCGTGGTGTTCGACCTTTCCAGGACCCCACTCCCCGCCCGTGTCCTGCGAACGCCGGACGAACGGCTTCCTGTGGACGTGCCGCCCACGGTGATCTGGAGGGTTGGGTAAGGACGTCTTCGGTCCCCGCTGGTTCCAGGAGATCCGCGAGGACGCGCCGGCTTCCACGGCCCTGATGCCGGATTGGGGGCAGAGGTAGTGGCCGGGCTACCGTGATCCCGAACGGGGTCTCCAACAAGGACTCGCTCCTCCGTGCGGGCAAGTCGGCGTGAACTCGGGTGTCGCAAGGCGGGAGGCCGGACCCTCTCCCGGCTCTATCCCGTGAACTCGCGGCGAGGCCGCTCGACGACGTAGGTCGAGCTCGCGGTCCTGGGGCAGCGCTTGCCGGTCGCCGGCTTCGGGACGTACTGCGCGTTCGCCATCTCCTTGTCGAGCGCGGCAATCGTCATCTTCCCGACGATGTTGTCAGCCGTCGACTGGTAGGCCCGGTTGATGATGTTGCGCTTCTGCTTGTAGGCCAGGACGGCGTTTGCCGTCGAGGGCCCGTAGCGGTAGGTCGTCAGCTCTCCGTCGTCGATGGTGGCGCCGTCGAGATAGCCGACGGCGACCTGGATCAGGTGGACGTGCTCGCCAGCGTCGCCCGGCACGACGTGGGCCGGATCGCTCGTCAGGCAGGCGTTCAGGCGCGTATTGTCGCGGAAGAGGTTCGACACGAGCGGCATGACGGCGTCAGCTCCTTTCGTCGGTCCGATTGACAGTGTCGATCTCGAACTGCTGGAGGATGGAGTTGCGCGAGACTCCGTCGCCGGCCATCAGGTTGTTCGCCCCGCAGTGCCCCAGTCCTAACGCGTGCCCAATCTCGTGCGCGGCCGTCAGGGCGTTCTCCCTCTGGCTCGTGCTGTTGTGCTCGACGTAGCACGCGGAAGCGATGTTCAGCCCGACAATCTCGGTGCCGTCGAGCGACTTCAGGTCCCAGACGAAATAGAGGATCAGCCCCCCCAGCGCATTCGTGGGCGTCTTGTTCAGGATGTGCTGGGCCACCATGACGTTCTCCGGCTTGAGGATCTTCTTGGGCACGAGCGGGTCGCCGAGGTCCTTGTCGTTGACGAGGACGTGGAAGACGGGACCCTTCTGGTTGAGCCGGACGTTGGCCTGCTGCAGGTACGTCTGTTCGACCGCGCGCATCATTGGTTGGAGCTCTCCCTCCGAAAAGGGGCAGGTGCGCACCATGTCCGACACACGGCACAGCGAGTAGGTCCTGGAGATCTGCTTCTTCACGCTCACGGTGAGACCGCTCACCGCTCGACCGCCGGACTCCCGGATCGTCAGATTCGTGTTGCCGGCTCTTTCCCCGACAATCTGGAACTCGAACGTCGTCCGGGCCGCGAGGTGAATCGCGTGGTCGTCGTTGACCGGGTATGGTGTCGGAGGAGAGAACTTCTTCTCCCCGAAGCGGGCGACGGTCTGCGAGTCGAAGGCGAGGTCGACCTCGGCCGTATCGGTGACGACGCTCATCATCCGTCTGCCGCCCTCCGGGACCATCTGATAGAGGACCTTGCCGTCGAAGCCGTCGACCACTCCGAAGATCGGGTCGTTGACCTTCTGGAATCGCGCCGCCATCGCAAAACCCTCCTTTCAGGACCGCCGCGAGGGCAATCACCAAGGTGACAACGGGCCGCACTAGCGGCCTTCGCGCCAGCGGGATGGACGGCGGTGAGAGCAACCCCGTTCTCAGACGCGGCCGGCGCAGGACTGACCTCGCCTGAAACGCGCTGGTCTTGCGCGAAATGTCTCATGCCGTCTCAGCGTCCGGAGGCCGCGTCCGCCGGCCGCGGCCAACTGCAACCCTCGCTTCCTCCGGCCAGGCCTTCATGCCAGCCTGTTGAGCAGCCGTCCACAGCTGCCCGTCGAACGTGCCCACGATGACTTCCAAGCCGACGGACTCCTGCCACATCAGTGCGGATGCGAGCTGCACCGCGTCGTAGCCGCGGAGCGCGTGATTCCACGCGAGCGTTCTGGCTCAATCGACGAGCGCCTCGGTGACCGGCACCCGCAGCAGATCCTGCCAATCCCGACGATAGGAAGCATTAGAGCGGTTTCCGCTCGTCTGCCGCTCGCGAGTTAACGTAACCCCCGCCCGCTATCAGAAGCAGCCGCGCGTCGTGCCGCGGTCCCGCCCCGCTCAGGCACAGAGCTGATTATCGCCGTTCTGATCGACGGAACAAGGAAGAAGTCCACAGAGGAAGCGACTCGGGCGACGGGCGGGCACACCTCCGGCGAGTCCGCGCCTCGGGGTGTCGGTCAGTGGCACGGAACGAAGGCCGACACGCCGGAGTCCTCTGCCATGTCACAGGGCGCGAAGAGAGGCGGCGCCCGCCCCGGGCGTGGCGTGGGCACCTCGGTCGGGAGGTGCAGGTAACGCAGGATGCGCGCGATCACCGCGGTCTCGTCAATCAGTGCGATGAGCCGGAGCCGCCCACCGCAGCGCGGGCACGCGAGCACGTCGAGGCCGAAACTTCGACGCATCAAATCGGCCCACAGGCGGGCACCCCCGCGGGGCGGTCGCCGCTCGCCGCTATCGGACGGATCGGGTTGGGCGGGCCCGGGCCCGGGCTCGCCGCGGTCGACGCTCGCCTCGGTCGTCGATGCGGCGGCGGGGGTGGCGTCGGCCGGGTTCCCGAAGCCGACAACAAGCGGTCGCCACGCGGCTCGCGGCCCCAGGACGCCGTGATACAAGATCAGGTTGATGCGCGGCCGCGGGATCAGCACCGCGAGGCGCTCCAGGAGTTCGACGGGATCGAACACGAGGTGCGTCGTGCCATCCGACCACGGGTGCCGGAGCCGCAAGACGACCTGCCCCTCCGGGGTGAGGCGGAGCCGGTCCTGCGCCATCGGCGGTCGCAAGGCTTACCGACAGAGCTTCTCGAGACGCTCCCGCGCGTCGGCGAAGACACGCACGCCCGCATGGAGATCGAATCCCTCCTGGCGGGCGTGATGGCGCGCGGTGGGCGGGACCTCGTCCTTGACCGCCTGGGCGCCGCCCTACAAATCGACCGCGCGCTCGGCGTTCGCCCAGTAGACGAGCGGTCATGGAGGGCTCGGCAGGTCACTCCGACGTCAGGAGATCGAATTGGTTGGCTCAGCGCCGGCCGGGACCGGTGAGCAGCTCGTCGATCGAGAGGCCTATGTCGCGCGCGATCTGCCGCAGCAGCGTGGGTGAGATGTCGCGCCCTGCATGGAAGGGAACGGTCGTCACACGGCGGTCCGGGTGGCGGAACTGCTTGTGCGAACCTCGCTGGCGGACTTCGGCGAACCCCAGTCGCTCGAGCAGCGCGACGACTTCCCGAGGCTTGAGGATTGGAGGTTTCGCCACGGTTAGGCGACGCGAACAGTCTGAATGCCGACGAACTCCGCTTCAAGGGCCCGATCGCCATCCTCGAGGAGCATGGCGATCACTTCGCGGAGATTCGCGTTGAGCTCGTCCAGGCTCTCGGCCTGTGTATGTGCCCCGGGCAGTCCCGGCACGTACCCGACGAAGAGCCCTGTGTCCGAGTCGCGCTCAACCACAGCTGTGTACAGCTTCATGGAACTCACTCTCGCCTGTACGATAGCAGAAAGGACGCCGACAGAGCACGGCAGCTCCAGGCGATCCTGGGTCACCAGTCGAACGACCTGTGCCGGACGCTCAACCGGGTGGAGTTGGAGCCGCCGCCGGACAGTCAATCGAAAGTGGTGCTTGGTAGCACGCGGCTTGATGCCAGTTGCAGCGGCGTAGTCCGCCCAGGAGGACAGACGCAGAGCCGCCCGGTCAGCGCCCTCCTTGCCGGCTTGTGGCGTCCCGCAAGATCAATGGGGGTTCTAATGAGGGACGAATAGCAGCAAGACGCGAGAATGTATTTATTTCTGCTGGAATTGGCGGAGAGAGAGGGATTCGAACCCTCGGTAGAGTTTCCCCTACACACGCTTTCCAAGCGTGCACCATCAGCCTCTCGGTCATCTCTCCGCGACGAGAAGTGCTGCCGGACGATTGTATCACTCCGCGCGATCGTCTGCGGCGCGTGACGCCATTCTGGCGAGTGCCTGCCGACGCTGGAAGGACCGCCTCGGACGACGGCAGGCGCTGGAAGGCCTGGTGCAGACCGGGTCGGTGCGCAGGGCGACGTGTGAGGTCCGCCGTGCGGTGCCCGTGGTTCGACAGGCTCTCCACGCCCTGAACGCTGCCAAAGGGCGAAGCCGACGAAGACCGGCGCCTGCGTCGATAGAGGTGTGGCTTCGGGGAGGCTTCACAATACAATGGCGTCACCCACGGAGGGCCCGGCGCTCGCCATTCAGGGAGAACGAGATGCCGGGGCTCATGCCCATCTCACCGGTTCGCTCGGACCGGCGTCGACTCGCCTTGGTATCGCCGGGAGCGCTACGGCCCGCCCAGGAGGTGTCGCATGCAGTTGTCGGAACGACTGAATGTGGCTGAAGTGCTCGTCGACTCTCACATCAGTCTTGGGCGCGGCGCCAAGCCGGCCATTCTGTGTGCGGATCGGACGGTCCGTTACGCCGACCTTCACGAGAGCGTCAATCGCGTCGGGAACGCCCTGATCGACCTGGGGGTCCGCCGCGAGGACCGCGTGGCGATCCTGTTGCCCGACCGGCCCGAATGGGCCTTTGCCTTCTTCGGCGCCATCAAGATCGGCGCAGTCGCCGTTCCGCTGAACACGATGTTCACTCCGGATGACTGCCGGTACGTGCTGAACGACAGCCACGCCCGCATCCTCGTCGTCGATCGCCCACAGCTGAATCGCCTGACGAAGATCCGCGCCGCCCTTCCACACGTCGCGCACGTGATAGTCGTCGACGACGAAGAGGACGGCTGCGTATCGCTCCAAGAGATCCAACGGACGTGCTCGGCATCGCTCTCCGCTGCCGACACGAGCCAAGGAGACATGGCCTTCTGGCTGTACAGTTCGGGAACAACGGCCGTCCCCAAGGCCGCCATCCATCGCCATCGCGACATGATCGTGGCGGCCGATCGGTACGCCCGGCAGACGATCGGTCTACAGGACACGGACGTTTCATTCTCGGTCGCCAAGCTGTTCTTCGCCTACGGGCTCGGCAACGGACTCTACTTCCCTCTCCGCTGCGGTGGGACCACTGTGCTCCTGCCCGACGCCGCGTTGCCGGAAACGGTGTTCGCCGTCTGTGACCGGTACCAACCCACGGTTCTCTACAGCGTCCCGACAAGCTACGCAGGGCTGTTACACACCGCGGAGACGACCGGACGGACGAGCCTGGGACGGATCCGCATGTGCATTTCGGCGGGCGAACCGCTGCCGAAGCCGATCTTCGAGAAGTGGCGCGAGCGTTTTGGCGTCGAGATCCTCGACGGCATCGGCTCGACGGAGATGCTGCACATCTACATCTCGAACCGCCCCGGCCGGGCCCGGGCTGGCAGCACGGGCAGCATCGTCCCGGGCTACGAGGCCAGGATCCTCGACGAGGATGACCACGAAGTCTCTGCCGGAACAGTGGGAACGCTGTTCATCAAGGGAGACAGCGCCGCGGCCGGGTACTGGAACCGGGACGACGCCACCCGCCGGACTTTCCGTGGCGAGTGGGTCGATACGCACGACACGTTCATGGTCGACGAGGACGGATTCTATTGGTACGCGGGCCGAACCGACGACATGTTCAAGGTCGACGGCCACGCCGTTTGGCCCGCTCGCGTGGAGAGCGTGCTGCAGGGGCATCCGGCCGTGTTGGAGTGTGCGGTCGCCGGCGCTT
The DNA here is from genome assembly GCA_963784455.1 of uncultured Acidobacteriota bacterium. GTDB lineage: Bacteria > Acidobacteriota > Vicinamibacteria > Vicinamibacterales > Fen-181 > FEN-299. The sequence continues at coordinate 495,131 of CAWARN010000009.1, forward strand.
CCGATCGCGACGGTCTCATCAAACCGCTGGCGCATGTCGTTCTCAAGAACGGGTACGAGCCGTCAGCTGAACTGGCCCGCCAGCTGCAGCACCTCGTCAGGAGCAGAACCAGCCCCCACGAGTGTCCGCAGCACGTGACGTTCGTCGCGCAATTACCCAAGACGGCCACGGGGAAGATCCAACGTTTCAAGCTGCGCGAAATGGCCGCAGTCGGCCCTTACGTCATTCGCTGGTGCCCGCACGAGCTGGCCCCGGCGACGGCAGCCGCACCGGCTGGCATCTGGCTCGTCGTGAGCGACGAGCAGGTCGTGCCGTCTCGCCTCGTCCGGGAACTGGCGGCCCGTCAGCAGCGTTGTGTGATGGTCCTTGCTGCACCTGGAGAACAGTACGCGGAAACGGCGCCGGGCCTGTATCGGGTGGACGCCGGCGAATCGGATCAATGGGATCGGCTGCTCTGTCGCGTGCTCGAGCAAGACGGATCCGCTTTGCACGCCGTCGTGTGGCTGGCCACGACCGCCGGAACCAACGCGAATGACTCGTCCGGAAGAACCGTCGATCAGGTACAGCGCCACGTCGGCGGCGTCGTGCGCTTGATCGAGGCGCTGCATCGCCGCGCTGACGATCCGCCGCCTGGCGGTCTGTTTCTGGCGACCCGCGCGGCCGTTGCCGTCGAGCCGGGAGACGACGTGTGTCCGGCGCACAGCGCCATATGGGGACTTGGCCGCGCCATCGCGGTCCAGCAGCCTCCGCGGCAGTGCGCCTTGGTTGACCTGGAATCCGGCGACGCGGATCTGGAGCAGTTGACCGATCGACTGCTGGCCGGCGGTGCTGAACCCCAGATGGCACTCCGCGGCGGTCGTTGGTACGTACCGCGGGTTGTCCCGCAGAGGGAGTGCGAGCGACTCAGCGTGCCCGAGCAGGACTGTCAGCTCGTGATCCATCAGCCCGGCGACCTTGAGCGGCTGGAGCTGGAGCCGATTGAGATTCAGCAGCCGGCGGCCGGCCAGGTACAAGTGAGTGTTCGTGCGGCGGGCATCAACTTCCGTGATCTGCTGCACGCGCTGAACATGTATCCGGGCCCGTGGGGCAGTGATCTTGCCGGCGACGTGGTGGCGGTGGGCGACGGGGTCCAGCATCTCTCCGCCGGGGATCGGGTCTTTGGGTTCGCGACCGGGGCGTTCGCGGAGCGAGTCAGCACGGACGCGTCATTGCTGGCCCGGCTCCCCGATCACATCAGCTATGCTGCCGGTGCCACCATACCGACGGCGTTCTCAACAGCCCGTTTGGCTTTCCGTCTGGCCGGCTTGAAGGCGGGCCAGCGCGTGCTGATCCATGCCGCTGGCGGCGGAGTCGGCCTCGCCGCAGTGCAGCTCGCCAGGGCCGCCGGCGCCCAGGTATTCGCCACGGCCAGCCGACCCAAGCACGCATTCCTGCGGTCCCTCGGCGTGGAGCACGTCTTCGACTCGCGCACGACCGCGTTCGCCGCGGCGATCACCGACGCGACCGGCGGGCAAGGCGTGGATGCGGTCTTGAACAGCCTGACTGGAGAGGGATTCGTCGAGGCGACACTCGGGACACTTTCCGTGGGCGGGTGTTTCGTCGAAATCGGCAAGCGGAACATCTGGTCGGCCGAACAGATGCGCCGGCAACGGCCCGACGTCAACTACAGACTCCTGACTCTCGACGACCCGCCAGGTGACCAGTCGCAATCGCGAGCGATACTGCTGGCCGCAATCGCCGCGCAGCTCGAACGGGGTGAACTGGCGCCGCTGCACCACCGAGTCTATCCCTTGGCCGCAGCTCGGGACGCGTTCCGCCGGATGCAGCAATCTCGCCACCTCGGCAAGATCGTCTTGAGCGTGCCGCCGGACCATCGGCTGCGTGCCGATGCGACGTATCTGATCACCGGAGGCTTCAGCAGCTTCGGCCTGCAGGCCGCTCACATCTTGGCCGACCGCGGCGCAAGGCACCTCGTATTGGCTGCCTCGGCTGATCCTGGCGAAGCCGCCGACGCGAGCGTTCGACGGTTGCGTGACAGGGGCTGCCAGGTCCACGTGCGTCGGGCGGATGTGAGCCGGGGCGCCGACGTGCAGGCGATGCTCCGCGAGATCACCGAGCGTCTCCCGCCTCTGCGAGGCGTCGTTCACGCCGGCGGTGTGTCGGACGACCACGCGCTCATCGAGCAGAGCTGGCGGCAAATGGAGGACTCGCTGGCAGCCGCGCTGAGCGGCGCCTGGCATCTGCACCAGGCGACGAGCCGAGTCCCCCTCGATTTCTTCGTGCTCTGCTCGTCGGCGGCCTCGGTTCTCGCGCCGGCGCGCCAGAGCAGCGATGCGATCGCCGCCGCGTTCCTGGACGGTCTGGCGCATCATCGTCAGGCGAGCGGCCTGGCTGCGCTGAGCGTCCATTGGGACCCTCCGGTGGCAAGCAGCGCCGGCGGCGTGGACGCGCAAGCCGGAGGCTTGGCACACGCGGCTTCCCTGTCGTTGGAGGCCGGGGCGGACAGCGAGGGCTGGATCGAGCTGTTGCGGAGCGGCGAAGCAGAAGGCCTTGTGCTGGGCGCCGGCTGGGAGCAACGGGTCCGCATGGCCGGTTCTCAGTACCCGCCGCCGCTGTGGCGGTTGCAGGGGGACGGACTTCAGTGTCCGCAAAGGGAGCCGGACGTCTTTCAACAGCTCCGCGAGGCTCCGCCCGCGCGTCGGCCGGACTTGCTCGCTGCGCACCTGCAGCATGAACTGGCGAGGATCCTGCACCTGCCCGGACCGCCGGATCCCGACGCCGGCTTCAGCGAACTGGGGCTGGATTCACTGCGGGCTGTAGAACTCCGTGAACGCCTGCAAAGCCAGCTTGGCGACCACGTGTCGTTGTCGTCCACCGTGGCCTTCGATTACCCGAGCGTGACGCAGCTGGCGCGGCACCTCGCTGACCGGTTGTGGCCGCGCTCCCGACCCGAGCCGAAACGAGAGCGCCGTCGCGCCCATGGGTCGGATGCGGTGGCCGTGGTCGGGCTCGCCTGCCGTTTTCCTGGTGCGCCGGACAGCGAAGCGTTCTGGCAATTGTTGAATCAGGGTGTGGACGCCATCAGCGAGGTGCCGGCAGAACGGTGGGACATTGACGCGTTACTACGATCCTGACCCCGACAAGCCCGGCAAGATGTCGACGCGGTACGGCGGCTTTCTCCGGCAGGTTGACGGTTTTGACAGCGAGTTGTTTGGCATTGCGCCGCGCGACGCGGTCCGCATGGACCCGCAACACCGACTGCTCCTGGAAGTCGGCTGGGAGGCGTTGGAGCGTGCGGGCATTGCGGGCCGTGGACTCGTCGGCAGCAAGACCGGGGTCTTCATCGGGATTTCGAGCTTCGACTACGCGCAACTGACGGGCGGCGATCTGGACCAGATGGACCTGTATGCCGGAATCGGCGGTGGTCTTGCCTACGCGGCCGGCCGTCTCTCCTACGTATTCGGGCTGCAGGGTCCCAGCCAGGCGATCGACACGACGTGCAGCTCCTCGCTGGTGAGCGTTCATCAGGCGTGTCAGAGCCTGCGGTCTCGTGAATGCGACCTGGCGCTGGCGGGCGGGGTCAACCTGATACTCACGCCGGCCACCTATGTGTTTCTGTCGCGCGCCAAGGCGCTGGCACCCGATGGTCGCTGCAAGGCGTTCGATGCGGCGGCCGATGGATTCTCACGGGCGGAAGGCTGCGGGCTGGTGGTGCTCAAGCGCCTGCGCGATGCCCGGAGAGATGGCGATCGCGTTCTGGCCGTCATCCGCGGCAGCGCGGTGAACCATGACGGGCCCGCCGGCGGGCTGACCGTTCCCTATGGCCCGGCGCAGCAGCGCGTCATCCGAGCTGCCCTCCAACAGGCCGGCTGCAAGTCATGGGAAGTCAGTTACCTGGAAGCGCACGGGACGGGCACGGCGCTCGGAGATCCGATCGAGGTGCAGGCAGCCGCCGCCGTATTGGGCCACGGCCGTTCGCCGGAGCAGCCGCTGTTGATCGGATCGGTAAAGACCAACATCGGCCATCTGGAAGCTGCGGCAGGAATCGCCGGCCTGATCAAGGTCGTACTCGCGATCCAGCATGGAGTGATCCCGAGACAACTGCATTTCACACAGCCGAACCCGCGTATTCCGTGGGATCAACTGCCGATACGAGTCGCCAGCGAGGCCGTGCCGTGGCCGCGTCGTCGTCGGCTGGCGGGAGTCAGTGCCTTTGGCTTCTCCGGGACCAATGCCCACGTCCTGCTGGAGGGACCGCCTGCGAGTGACAGCCTGCCCGCGCCGAAACGACCGGAACGTGCGCATCACCTGTTGGTTCTCTCAGCCAGGCGGGACGACGCCCTGCGCGAGCTGGCCGGGCGGTATTTGGGTTGGCTGGAGGAACATCCGCAGGCCAACCTGGCGGACGTGTGTTTCACCGCCGGGGTAGGGCGCAGTCACTTGGAGCAGCGGGCGGCTCTGGTGGCCCGGTCGACCGACCAACTCAGGCATCAGCTGACACACCTGCAGCTCGGCCGGCCGACCGAGGGCCTGCTGACCGATCGCGCCGCGAGCAAGCCCCGGACGGCATGGCTGTTTGCAGGGCAGGGCAGCCAGTACGCCGGCATGGGCCGTGAGCTCTATCAGACTCAGCCCGACTTCCGCGAAGTTCTCGACCAGTGCACCGACATGCTCGCGGCTCAACTGGAGCGTCCTTTGCGGGAGGTGATGTTCGAGGACGAGGATCTTCTCAGCAAGACAATCTATGCCCAGCCGGCGTTGTTTGCGCTCGAAATGGCATTGGCTCGGTTGTGGCAGAGCTGGGGTGTTGAGCCGGACGCGGTACTTGGGCACGGCGTGGGGCAATACGCGGCGGCCTGCGTCGCCGGGACGCTGCGCCTGGAAGACGGATTGCTGCTGGTCGCCAAACGAGGGGAGTTGATGGGCCGTCTGCCACCAGGCGGCGCGATGGTTGCGGTGGAGGCCGATGTCGAATCCGTCTTGGACGAGTTCGAGGCGTTTGCCGGACGCTTTGCGTTTCAGCCCGCCGAACGGACGCTGATCAGTAACCTCACGGGTCAGCCCCTCGCGGACGGCGAAGTCCTGGACTCGGCGTATTGGCGGCGGCACGCGCGTGAGCCGGTGCAGTCTGATGCCTCTATCGCCGCCCTGGCGGAGTCGGGCATCGCGGTGCTGATGGAGATCGGCCCCCAGCCAATCCTCCCGGGGATGGCCGCGCATGTCTGGCCCCGACACGCGGCGCTCACGTTGGTCCCTTCGCTGCGTGCGGGCAAAGGCGACATGCAGCAAATGGTCGAGGCTCTGGCCGCGTTGTACGTGCGAGGCGTGGCGCTCGATCTCGAGGCCTTCGATCGACCGTGGTCCCGACAGAAGCTCCTCCTGCCAACCTATCCCTTCCAGCGCCAACGCTATTGGGCCGAGACTCAGCACCGGCTGGGCACCACCCAGAAGCCGCCTGCTGAGAGCGCGCACGTTGATGAGCTGCTCTACGAAGTGCAGTGGCGCGCCCAGGCTCTCGGTGGCGCACACGCGGGATTCCTGGACGCGCCGGCTCAGATCAAGCGCCGTGCGCAACAGGAGGTCGATCCCCCGCGCGATGAGGGACCGCACATCGCCGATCCGGCGTGGAGGGCCGATCTCGACGACCTGAGTTGCCGCTACGTGATGGAGGCGTTTCAGCGGTTGGGCGGTGCCTGGTCGCCCGGCGCGTGCGTGGACGCCGACACACTGGCCGAGGCCTGGGGCGTTGATGTCGTCTACCGCCGGAGACTGCTCAATCGATTGCTTTCGGTGTTGAGCGACGGGGGCTGGATCCGCCAGGACGGAACGCAGTGGCGCCTGCCCGCGCAATGGCCGCCGACGCAGGCAAACCAGCGGCAGTGCGAGTTGCTGCGGCGATACGCGTGGGCGGAAGTCGAATTGACGCTCGTCGGACGTTGCGGCGCGCGGCTGGCTGATGCTCTCACCGGCAAGGCAGACGCGCTGGAGTTGCTGTTTCCGCAACAGGGGCTCGGTGCGCAAGACCTGTATCGCGTGTCGTCGGACGCGGCGGCCTGCAACCGTTGGATACGACGAGTCTTCGAGCAGGCGGCGGCCTCCCTGCCGTCAGGGCGCCGCTTGCGGGTTCTGGAGATCGGCGCGGGAACAGGAGGTACGACGGCCTCGGTGCTTCCCGTGCTGCCCGCGGGTCGCTGTGAGTACGTCTACACCGATGTGTCCGCCGGGTTCTTTGCAGGCGCCGCGCAACGGTTTGCCGAGTATCCGTTCGTCAGCTACCGCACGCTGGACGCCGAACGAGACCCGGAGGCCCAGGACGTTCGCGCACATCAATTCGACATCGTCCTGGCCGCCGATGTCTTGCACGCGACGCGGGACATCGAAGCGAGTGTGCGCCATGCGCGCCGACTGCTGGCGCCGGGCGGCTGGTTGGTCCTGCTCGAAGTGGTGCAGCCCCGGGCGTGGCTGGACGTGACCTTCGGTCTGTTGGAAGGTTGGTGGCGGTTCGACGACCGCCTGCGCTCGAACTACGCCCTGATGGATGTCGAGCGATGGCTCGGTGTCCTGAGCCGCGAAGGATTCATCGTCGAGTCGCTTGCTCCACGTGGATCCGCGGACCAGGCGCTGTTCCTGGCGCAGGCCCCGCTCCACCGTCCGTCGAGCGGTGGGCGGCCGGCGCAAGAACACGCAACGTGGTTGATTCTGGCGGACCAGGACGACGTGGGAGGGACTCTCGTCGAGATGCTGCGGTCGCGCGGTCTGCGGGCTCAGCTTCTTTACCGAGAGGACGTGGAAGACCCGTCGAGCGGGTTCGAACGAGTCGTGGCCCAGCTCGCGGCGAACCCGGATTCACCTGGGCACATCGTTCATCTCTGGAATCTGGACGTCGCGTCGGTTCCCAGTGCCGAGGCCTTCCGGCAGGCGGAGCAGGTGGCGCTGATCACAGCCTCCTTGATGCAGGAGGTCCAACGGCGCGCCGGGCAACTGCGTGTCTGGTTCGTCACTCGAGGATCGCAGTCCGTTCTGGAGGACGAGAGCACAGCGCCGCAACAAGCCTTGCTGTGGGGAATGGCGAAGGTGGCGTCGATTGAGATGCCGGAGTGTTGCCATGGTCAGATCGATCTGCCGCTGTCGGTCGAGCCTGCCGATGTAGAAACGCTCGTCGAGACACTGCTGGACGCCGGCGGGGAAGACCAGTTGGCCATTCGCCGTCAGGGGCTCTACGTTGCCCGCCTGGCCGCGCTGCCTCGTTTGCGCCCGGCGGAAGAACTGGTGTTGGGCGATGCGGAGAGCTATCTGATCAGCGGGGGACTCGGTGCGCTGGGGCTGCAAGCCGCCCGATGGTTGGCGGAACGGGGCGCAAGGCACCTGATACTCAACGCCCGCAGGCCGCTGCCCGACATGGAAGCGGGATCGCGTACGCCTGACGACGTTCTCCGGCGGCGGCTCCAGGCGGTGGAGTCGCTTCGGCGCGCGGGGGTAGTGGTACACGTGCTCGCGGCTGACGTGAGCGATGCGGAAGCGCTGAGGAGAGCCTGGCAACGGCTGGAGGCCCCTCCCTTGCGCGGTGTGATCCATGCGGCCGGCGTTGGCGATTTTCAGCAACTCGGTGACTGGTCCCCCGACTCGTTGCGAGCGGCGCTTGCCGCGAAAGTCCAGGGGGGCTGGAACCTGCACGAGTTGACGGCGGGCCAGGACCTGCGTTTCTTCGTGAACTTCTCGTCAGCGTCGTCCGTTTGGGGAGCGCCCGGCCAAGCCGCTTACGCCGCCGCCAATGCGTTTCTGGACAGCCTGGCCCACTATCGGCGCGCTGCCGGCCTGCCGGCGCTGAGCGTGAACTGGGCCCGGTGGTCAATCGGCACGACGACCGAGGCGCATCATCAATCGATGCAGGCAATCGGGCTGCGCGCGTTTCGCCCCGCAGAGGCGCTCGCAGCACTGGGCCGTCTGCTCGCCAGAGGTGCCGCGCAAGCGGTCGTGGCAGATGTTGACTGGAGCCGATTCAAGGCGGCCTACGAGTCCCGCGGCAGACGCCGGTTGTTCGCGGAGATCGCGGTGCCGGCAGCCCGTCCGGCGCCTGAAGCCGGTGCGGTGTCGCACGATGGTCTGCCGGATCGCCTGCGCGATGCCGGGCCCTCCGAACAGACCACGATGATGGCGGTGCACCTGCAGCAGTTGGTCTCCGAGGTGCTGCAGAGCAGGACGCCCCCCCAGCCGGACACCGGATTCTCGGACCTTGGAGTGGACTCCTTGATGGCGGTCGAAATCCGTCACCGGCTGCAGTCCACGCTGGGAGTCGAGCCGCCGCTTCCGGCGAGCCTTGTGTTCGACCACCCCACGATCCGAGCGCTGGCCGCCTACCTCGTCGAGAGGGTGAGTCCCTCCGTGGCGTTGCCCGGCGGGCCGGCACCATCGAGTTCGGAGGCGGAACTCCATCGCGACCTCCAGGAGCCGTTGGCGATCATCGGACTGGGCTGCCGATTCCCTGGAGCCGCGAGCGTGGAGGAATACTGGACGCTGCTGCGGGAAGGAACGGACGCCGTCAGGAGCGTGCCTTCGAACCGCTGGGAGATGCGGAGCGAGCAGGGCGACAGTCACGGCATTGACCGCGGCGGATTCGTGGACGACATCGACCTGTTCGATCCGTTGTTCTTCGGGATCTCGCCGCGGGAGGCTGCTCATATCGATCCGCAGCAGCGATTGCTGCTGGAGGTGAGCTGGAACGCTTTCGAGCACGCGGGGCTGCCTGTCGAGCAGTTGGCGGGTGCGCCTGTCGGAGTGTTTGTCGGTATCTCCCAAATGGAATACGGTCACCTGCTCTACGAGCGAGAGCGGGATTTGGGAATCCACGCCGTCACTGGAATCCCGCTCAGCGCCGCGGCAGGCAGATTGTCCTACACCTTTGGTTTCCAGGGGCCGGCCTGGGCGCTGGATACGGCCTGCAGTTCGTCCCTGGCCGCTGTGCACCAGGCCTGCAACAGTCTGCGGATGAGGGAATGCGACATCGCTCTGGCCGCAGGGGTGAACGCCATCATTACACCGCGTGCCACTCGCGAGCTGGCGAAGGCCGGCATGCTGTCGCCCGACGGACGATGCAGGGCGTTCGACGAGGGCGCCAACGGGTTCGGCCGAGCGGAAGGGTGCGGGGTGGTGTTGTTGAAGCGCCTCGCGGACGCCCAAAGAGATGGCAACTCGATTCTCGCCGTGGTTCGCGGCAGCGCATGCAACCAGGATGGGGCCACCAGCGGGTTCACGGCCCCCAGTGGACCCTCCCAGGAACGCGTGATTGCCGCCGCCCTCCGACAAGCCGGTGTGAAGCCTGAGATGGTCGACTATCTCGAGGCGCACGGCACGGGGACCCGCCTCGGGGACCCCATCGAGGTGCAAGCGGCGGCGGCGGCTCTGGCGGCCGGGCGCACGCGGCAGCAGCCTCTGTTGATCGGCTCGGTGAAGACCAACCTGGGCCACCTCGAGTCGGCGGCAGGCATCGCCGGCTTGATGAAGGTGGTGCTGGCGATGCAGCACCGTCTCATTCCCAAGCACCTTCATTTCGAGAATCCCAGTTCGCACATTCCCTGGGAGCGGCTTTCCGTCAAGGTGGTGGATGAGGCGACACCGTGGCCGCAGCGAGCGCGCCGGCCCCTGGCCGGGGTCACCTCTCTGGGCGCGAGCGGCACGAACGTGCACGTCGTCCTGGAAGGGGCTCCCGATTCGCCTCCTCGAGATGCCCCCCCGGTTCGAGATCGGTCCCACCACGTACTGACGCTTTCGGCCAAAACGCCGCAAGCCCTCCGGCAGCTCGCTGCGCGCTATCGGCAGTGGCTGGACGCTCATGCCGATGCGCGTCTTCCCGATGTGTGCCATGGAGCGGCGGCCGGCCGCAGTCATCTCCCGCATCGCGCGGCGCTCGTGGCGGCGTCCTCGAGCGAATTGCGGTGCCTGCTGGAAGGTCTCGAGGGCGACCGGCCGGCCGCGGGATGTTCCTCGGACACGCCAGCGCCCCCCCCAAGATGGCTTGGCTCTTCAGCGATCAAAGCGCCCTGTCGATGACGCTGGGGAAAGAGCTGTACGAGACGCAGCCGGTGTTTCGCGGGGTGATCGATCAGTCGGCCGACGTTCTTTCGTCGATGTGGGACGTGGCGCTGCGGGAGGTGCTCTTCGGGGCCGGGACCCTGCGGGACGACACGACGTTCTCCCAGGCCGCCCTATTCGCCTGGCAGATGGCCCTGGCCCGCCTCTACCAGAGTTGGGGGCTGCACGCAGACGTGCTGTTGGGCTACGACGTCGGTCAGTACGCCGCGGCGTGCGTCGCGGACATGCTGACGCTGGAGGAAGGTCTGCGTCTGCTGGCTGAGCGAGGCCGGTCCATGGGCTCATTCGCCCAAGACGAGGCGTTTGCCAGCCGCCTGGCTCTTCGTCCTGCTGCCCGCACGCTGATCAGCAATGTCGACGGCCGACCGATCCTTCGCGGCCAGACTCTGAGCGCGGCCGACTGGCGTCGGCACGCCAGACAGCCCGTGCAGTTCGCCCGTAGCGTGCAGGCATTGAAGGAACTGGGCTGCGAGTTGCTGCTGGAGGTTGGCCCACAAGCCGCGCTGTCAGGAATGGCGCTGTCCTGCTGGCCCGATGACAAGCCGCCGACCTGGATCGACGCGTCGCTGGGCGGCCAGAACGGGGAATACGAACTGTGCCTGGTGGTCGCCCAGTTGTACGCCTCGGGCGTCTCCGTTCAGTGGGCCAACTGGGATGGCCCCTGGCCTCGTCAGAAGCCGTCGCTGCCGACGTATCCCTTCCAGCGGCAGCGCTACTGGCTGCCGGCATTGCCGGAGGAGACCAGCCGTCCGCCGACCGCATCCGACGTCGCATCCGAGTACTACGACGCGCTGACCACGTCCGTCCTGGCTCCCGATCTGCTCTTCGGTCCAGGCAAGATCGACGATGCGTATCTCACGTTCGTGCCCTTTCCCGAGATCGTCCAGGGCTTTTCGTGGATCCGGACGTTTGCCTTTCCCGAAGGCGAGAACAACGCCGAGCATCGCGCGCTCGTCTTCCGGGAACAGCAGCACATGCGACGACTTCTCTTCCGGCACGTCGACTTCACGTCGTGCCGGACGGCGCTCGATTTCGGCTGCGGGTACGGATCGGATCTGATTCGCCTGGGAAGCCAACACCCGCACCTGAAGCTCGACGGATTCACCATCTCCGCTCGCCAGCGCGAAATCGTTGCGCAGAAGATCACCGAAGGGCAGCTGCAGTCGCGGGCGCGCGTATTCCATCGGGATAGTTCCGGCGACGAATTCCCGGGACATTACGACCTCATCTTCGGCGTGGAAGTCGCGTGTCACATCGAGAACAAGGACGGCCTGGTCCGGAACATCGCGGACCACTTGAGTGAGGCGGGCACGCTGGTGCTTGCCGACTTCATTTCCAATGCGCAGTTTGCCATCGAGCATCCGAGCACGTCCTCCTATCTGATCACCCAGGAAGAGTGGGCCCAGTTGCTGGCGCGTCGCCAATTGGAAGTCGTCGAGTGCATCGATGCGGGCCGGGAAGTGGCGAATTCCCTCTACGAACCAGAACGCGAGGACACGCTGCGAGAATTGGGCCGGCGCGTGTCCGACGCCAACGTCCTCCGGGGTATCGAGTCCTACGTGCAGCTGGGCGAGATGCTGCGGAAGGGCCTGATGCGATACGTGCTCCTGACTGTGCGGCGTCGACCCGCATCGGCGGCGAGTGAACTGCTCGGTCTGAACCGCGCGGCGCTCGGCAACTCGGTAGCGTATGGCGACGTCGCCCCGCATCGGTGGCTCTATGGACTGCAGTGGCAACCGCAGGCGGCTCCTCGCTCCGCGGGTCTCCCGGACACGCCGGCTGTACAGCCAGCAGGCCGCTCGGCCGCCGGCGCCTGGCTCGTGCTGGCCGATCGGGGAGGCGTCGGCCGGGCGCTGGTCGCGGCCCTGGAGCGCGCGGGTCGACGCTGCTGCCTGGTCGAGATTGGCTCCGCCTGGCAGCAGGTGGACGAGCGCGGCTGGCGGATTCCGCCTGGCGATCTCACAGCCTATGCACGTCTGCTCCGACAGATTGTCGAGGGAACAGGTGCGCCGCTCGTCGGCGTCGTTCACCTGTGGAGTTTGGGCGAGGGTCCGCCGTCCGAACTGACACAGGAGTCTCTCGCGTCCGCTCAGGAGTCCGGCACCAAGAGCGTGCTGCTAATGCTCCAGGCGCTCTTACAGTACGCTGAGGCGGGTGAGCCGAGGTTCTGGCTCGTCACTCGCGGCGCGGTGGCGGCCGGACCGGCGGAGCCTCCCGTCTCGCTGGCGGCATCCTGTGCCTGGGGACTGGGCAGGGCCTTGTCGCTGGAACATCCGCACTTGTGGGGCGGCCTGATTGACCTGCCGCCCGGCGCGGAGGCGGACGAACAGGCCTTGCGGGTACTGGACGAGATTCTGGGCCGGAGCGACGAAGACCAGGTGGCCTATCGCCGCGGCCAGCGGCACGTCCTGCGCCTGGTCCGTGCGTCTGTCTCTCCCGCGCGCCCGTTCTGCGCCTCGGCAGACGCCACGTATCTCATCACGGGCGGGCTGGGGGCCTTGGGCAGTCACGTGGCGCAGTGGTTGGTGACACGCGGAGCCAGAAACCTCGTATTGTGCGGCCGCCGCGACGGCGCAGATCTGGAGGCTCGGTGGCGGGCGGTCGGTCCGGACGTTGCGGGCTGCAACGTGCGCCTGCTGAGGGCGGATGTCGCCCGCGAGGAGGACGTCCGGCAGTTGCTGCAGACCATTCGCGCGGAACTTCCGCCGTTGCGCGGCGTTGTGCATGCCGCGGGGATCCTCGGTAACGAGCCGCTGGCGCGGATGACGGCATCCAGCTGGGACGAGGTGCTCCGACCCAAGGTGCAGGGCGCCTGGAATCTGCATACGCTCACCGAGCAGATGCCCTTGGACTTCTTCGTGTGCTTCTCGTCGATTGCAGCGGTGTGGGGCTCGGCGCGCCAGGCACATTACGCGGCGGCAAACGCGTTTCTGGATGCGCTCTGCCACTATCGACAGCATCTCGGCCTGCCCGCGCTCAGCATCAATTGGGGGCCCATCGCTGACGGGGGAATGCTCGACACACACTCGCAGACGTGGCTGCAAGGGCGCGGCGTGAGGGCGATGAAGCGTGACGAGGCTCTGGAGGTGCTCGACCAGCTGCTCGTCTGCGGTGCAAGCCAAACCGTCGCGGCCAAGGTCGACTGGCCCAGGTTCAGAGGGACCTACGAGTCGGCCAGAAGACGGCCCCTCTTGGACGGCCTGGGGCGGCAAGACGAGACCGACGCGGCCGGCAATCTGCCCGGCCCTTCCACCTTCGTCCGAGAACTGCTCGACGCACCAGCGCGTCAGCGCCCGGATCTTCTGCAGACATACGTGCTCCAACAAATCGCCCGGACGCTGGGGTGTTCGCCCGAGCAGATTGGCCCGCGACAAGGCTTGTTTGACGTCGGCATGGATTCTCTCACCGCGGTCGAGTTGCGGAATCGCTTCACCACCGATTTGGGCCTGGGTCTTCCCTCCACGCTGCTGTTCGACCATCCCACGGTCGAATCGCTGGTCGGATATCTGAGCGAGGCCCTGCTGCCGGCCGAATCGGCGGCGGACCCGACCGAGACGAGTGGCCGTTCGCAGCCCTCATTCGACCGGCCTGGGTTCGAGAATGCCGAGCCACAGGGGCGGCCTTCCGACCGGCTTGACCAGATCGACAGTGAAACGGAGCTGGACGTCCTTCTGGCGGAAAAGGTGTCGCAGATTCTCGGAGGCCAGCATGTCCGCGAAACATGAGGCGATCGAATGGAAGAAGAACGCTCTGCGTGTGATCGAGGCGCTGGAGGCTCGCATTCACTCGCTGGAACGGGCCAAGAGCGAGCCGATTGCGGTCATCGGACTGGCGTGCCGCGTGCCGGGGGCGTCGGACAGCGACGCGTTCTGGCGTCTGTTGGAGCAGGGCGTTGACGCCATCGGCGAGGTTCCGGCGGATCGGTTCGACGTGGAGGACTATTACGATCCGGACCCGGATGCGCCAGGCAAGATAACGACGCGCTCGGGAGGCTTCCTGGACCAGGTCTGCGCCGCCTTCGATCCGCAGTTCTTCGGGATCTCCCCGAGGGAAGCGGTGGGCATGGATCCGCAGCAACGGCTGCTGCTGGAAGTGTCCTGGGAAGCGCTGGAGCATGCCGCGCTGGCACCCGCCCGGCTGCGAGGTAGCCGCACGGGCGTGTTCGTGGGCATCAGCAGCTTCGACTACGCGCAACTGCTGGCCGCACAGGACGAGGCGACCATCGACGCGTACCTGGGAACCGGCGTCGCGCATAGCGCCACCGTGGGGCGGATCAGCTATCTCTTCGGGCTGGAAGGCCCCAACCTGGCCATCGATACCGCCTGCAGCTCGTCCCTGGTCGCCGTGCATCAGGCCTGCCAGAGCCTGCTGGCCGGCGAGAGCGACCTGGCGCTGGCCGGCGGGGTGAACGTGATCCTCACGCCGGCGGCCACGATCACCCTCTGCAAGGCGCGGATGCTGGCGCCCGACGGCCGCTGCAAGACGTTTGATGCCACCGCCAACGGATTTGCCCGCGGCGAAGGCTGCGGGATCGTGGTGCTCAAGCGGTTGTCGGACGCGCAGCGCGATGGCGATCGCATCCTGGCGGTGATTCGTGGCAGCGCCGTCAACCAGGACGGGGCCTCCAGCGGATTGACCGTGCCCAATGGCCCGGCGCAAACGCGGGTCATCCGCCGCGCGCTGGAGCAGGCGGGGATCGCGCCCGGGGAGGTGGACTATCTCGAGGCGCACGGCACCGGAACGTCGCTGGGCGACCCGATCGAAGTGCAGGCAGCCGCTGCCGCGCTGGGGGACGGCCGGGACGCCAGGCGGCCGCTGCTGCTCGGCTCGGTGAAGACCAACATCGGCCACCTCGAGGCGGCGGCGGGGATCGCCGGCTTGATCAAGGTGGTGCTCACGCTGCAGCACGAGCGGATCCCGCGGCACCTCCATTTCCGCCAACCCAATCCCCACATCCCCTGGGCGGAACTCCCGGTGCGGGTCACGCAAGAGGCGACCGCCTGGCCGAAGCCGCGGCGGATTGCCGGCGTGAGCGCGTTCGGGTTCTCGGGCACCAACGCGCACGTGGTGCTGGAAGGCGCGGCGGAGCAGCCGGAAGCCCAGGCGGAGGCCGAGACGCCCACACCGGCGCAGCACGTGCTGCCGCTGTCGGCCAAGACCGAGGCGGCGTTGCAGGCCTTGGCCGCTCGCTACGCGGCGTGGTGGACGGAACATCCGCAGGCTCCGCTGAGCGACGTCAGCTTCACGCTGGCCACCGGGCGCAGCCACCTCGAACAGCGCGCCGCGCTGGTGGCCGGCTCGCCGGAGGAGGCGTGGACACTGCTGGCGGCGCTCGAGGCCGGACGCCCGGCGCCCGGCCTGTACACCGGCCGCGCCCACGGCCGGCCCAAAATGGCCTGGCTGTTCACCGGGCAGGGAAGCCAGTACGCCGGCATGGGCCGGCAGCTGTATGCGACGCAGCCGGTGTTTCGCCAGGTTCTGGACGACTGCGCCCAACGGCTGGGCGGTCAACTCGAGCGTCCCTTGCTGGAGGCGCTGTTTGAGCGGGACGACCTGCTGGCCGACACACGCTACGCGCAGCCGGCGCTGTTTGCCTTGGAGCTGGCCCTGGCCCGGTTGTGGCAAAGCTGGGGGATCGAACCGGACGTGGTGCTGGGCCACAGCCTGGGCGAGTACGTGGCGGCGTGCGTGGCCGGGGTGTTCGACTGGGACGCCGGCCTGCGCCTGGTGACGCAGCGCGCCCTCTGGATGAGCGAACTGGCGGAGGCCGGAGCGATGGCCGCCGTGTTCGCCCCGGAGGACCAGGTGGCGGCGGCCGCCCGCGAGCATCCGGGCCTGTCGATCGCCGCCTACAACGGCGCGCACACGGTGGTGAGCGGCCCGCAGGAGCAGACCGACGCGCTGGTGGCCCAGTGTGCCCGGCAGGGCATCCGCACGCAACGGTTAACCACCACGCGCGCTTTTCATTCGGCGCTGATCGAGCCGGCATTGGAGCCGCTGGAGGCTCTGGCGGGCACGATGCCGTGTCACCCGGCGCGGCGAACGCTGATCAGCAACCTGACCGGCCGGCCGCTGGTCGGCGGCCAGGTGCTGGACGCGGCGTACTGGCGGCGTCATGCGCGGGAGCCGGTGCAATTTGGCTGCAGCCTGCAGAGCCTGGCGGAACAGGCCGTGGAGTTGCTCGTGGAACTGGGCCCGCAGCCGGTGCTGCTGGGCATGGCCGCCGCGGCCTGGCCGCACGGCTCATCGCCGCCCGCCCTGGTGGCGACCCTGCGCCGCGGCACGGATGACCAGCGGCAGTTGGCCGACACGCTCGCGCAGTTGTACGTGCACGGGGTGACGGCCGACTTTGCGGCGATGCACGCGCCGCGGCCGCGACGGAAGCTGGCGCTGCCCACCTACCCCTTCCAACGCCAGCGCTATTGGCCTCAGCCACCGCGGCGCAAGGGGAGGGCGGTCGAGGAGGCCCATCCGCTGCTGGGTGTGCGCCAGGATCTGGGCTCCGGCCAGGTGGCCTACACCCAGACGCTGAGCTGCGCGCTGCAGCCCTGGCTGCAGGACCACCGGGTCTTTGGCGAGGTGGTCGCCCCCGGCGCGCTGTACCTGAGCATGGCTCTGTGTTTGGCGGACGCGCCGTGCGCCGTGTCCGAGGTGAGTTTCCGCGAAGCGCTCTGGTTACGCCGCCCGGAGTCGAACGCGGCACGGCAGGTACAACTGATGCTGGACCCGGCGGCAGCCGATGCGCCACGCAGCTTCGCCGTGTACAGCCGCGCCGGATCGGGCCAGCACGCCTGGACGCTGCACGCGCAGGGGAAGCTGCACGCCGCACAACCCCGCTCGGCCGGGATGCCCGAGGAAGGGTCGCCGGAATCGCTCGAGTCTCTGCGCAAGCGCCTCCTGCCCCTCTCGCCGGAGACCTTCTATGAGCGAGTGTCCAGCGCAGGCATCCAATACGGTGCCCGCTTTCGCGGTCTGAGGGCGCTGTGGACCGGCCAGGGCGAAGCGCTGGGCGAGATCACCGCGCCGGGCGAGGGACCCTCCCACGCCGCGCCGCTGGATCCGGCCCTCTTGGACGCCTGCCTGCAGGTCTCCGGCGCGGCGGCCGACGGCGTCCAAGGTGAGCCCGATGCGGTGTACGTGCCCTTCGCCCTGGAGCGCCTGGCGCTGCTGCGCCCCGCGCCCGCGCGTGTGTTCTGCTACGCACGGCTGCGGCCCGCGACCGGCCCCTCGCCCGCGACCGCGACGTTCGACCTGTGGGTGCAGGACGAGACCGGGGGCGCCGTAGCACAGATCGAAGGCCTCGTGGCCAGGCGGACCACGCGCCAGACGCTGTTCGGAGGAGGCCGAGTCGATTTCTCCGATTGGCTGTACGCCGTTCAATGGCGACAGCAGCCCCGCTCAGCTGAGATCTTGTCCGCCGCGTTCCTGCCGCCCCCGTCCCAGCTGGGTGCAACCGCCCAAGGCTCGACCGCCTCACTGGCCGAACAACCGGGCGAACAACCGGATGATGCCGCGCTGCTGAACCAGATCGATCGGCTGGCTCGCCAGTACATCCTGCAGGCCTTCCAGACGCTCGGTGCGCCGCTGGAGGTGGGCCGGACGCTCGATGTGGACGAGTTGGTCGAGCGCCTCGGGATCCTGCCCAGACATCGGCGGCTGCTGGCCCGCTTGCTGCGCGTCCTCTCGGAGGACGATGTGCTGCGCGCCGACGGAGCACAGTGGCGGGTGGCGCAAGCGGCCGGGCCCGCAGACCCCGAATCGCTGCGAGCGCAGTTGCACCAGGAGCATCCGCAGGGCCGCGTCGAGTTGACGTTGCTGGGCCGGTGCGGCGCCAAGCTGGCCGAGGTGCTCACGGGACGAACGGACCCCCTGGGCCTGCTGTTTCCGCAGGATGGAGTCGGCGCCGAAGAGCTGTACCGCGATGCTCCTGCGGCGCAGCTGTTCAATGGGTTGATCGCCCAGCTGGTGCAACGCGCCGCCGCCGCGCTGCCGGCCGATCGCCGCCTGCGCGTGTTGGAGGTCGGCGCGGGCACCGGTGGCAGCACAGGCTTCGTGCTTCCCGTTCTCCCTCCCGGGCGGAGCGAATACGTCTACACGGACCTGTCGGCCGGCTTCTTCGCCGCCGCGGAGTCGCGGTTTGCCCAGTACCCGTTCGTGCGCTACCAGACGCTGGACATCGAACGCGACCCCGGCGAGCAGGGATTGCCGCCGCACCAGTTCGACCTGGTGCTGGCCGCCAACGTGCTGCACGCCACGCGCGACCTGGAGCAGACGCTCCGCCACATCCGCCAGCTGCTGGCCCCCGATGGTTGGCTGCTGCTGTTCGAGGGACTGCGGCCGCTTGCTTGGGTCGACCTGACGTTCGGCCTGCTGGAGGGCTGGTGGCGCTTCGACGACGCGGTGCGCAGCGACTATCCGCTGTTGAACGAGGAGCAGTGGCGGCGGCTGTTGGAGGCGCAGGCGTTTACCGACCTGACGGTGATGGCGCCGCCCGCAGCGGATGCCGGGGCGGTGCTGGTGGCACGTGGCCCGGCGGAGGTTGAGGCGGAACGCCGCGCCTCCCCCGTTGCCGGAAGCTGGTTGATTCTCACCGACCAGCAAGACGTGGGCGGACGCCTGGCGGCGCGCCTGCGCGAACAGCAGCAGCATTGCCTGCTGGTCCAGCAGGGCAAGGACACGGGCCGCTTCAGTGACGGGCGCTGCAGCATCTCGGCGCGGGATGACGCGAGCAGCTGGGAGCGGCTCATGAAGGACCACCTGGCCGGCGCACCGCCGCTCTGCGGCGTGGTGCACCTCTGGAGCTTGGACGCCGCCGCCACCGAGTCCACCACCGGGGAGACGCTGTCGGCGGACGTGGAAGTCAGTTGCGGCAGCGTGTTGTCGCTCGTACAAGCGTTGGTGCACCACACGCCGGTACCGCGGGCAGGCGTATGGCTGGTCACCTGCGGGGGACAGGCGCTGGCGGAGGAGGACTGCGGGTCGCTGGCGCAGTCGCCCCTGTGGGGGATGGGCAAGGTGCTGGCCCTCGAACACCCGGAGCTGGCGTGCCGGCGCGTGGATCTGGACCCTGCCGCCCCGGTAGATTGCGTGGACCGCCTGGCCGACGAGCTCCTGGAGCCCGACCAGGAGGACCAGATCGCGTTGCGGCCGTCGGGCCGCTGGGTGCCGCGCCTGCTGCGCAGCGCCGCCGCCGCGGACCGGCTGCGCTGGCCGGATGCCGGCACGCCGCGACTGGCGCCCGGCAGCGACGGCACGCTGGCCGGTCTGCACTTCGAGACGCTCGAGATCGCGGCGCCGGGGCCCGGCGAGGTACAGGTGCAGGTGCACGCGGCGGGCCTCAACTTCCGCGACGTGCTGGACGCCCTGGGGATGGTGCCGGTCCAGATCGGCGCCCTGGGCAGCGAACTGGCCGGCGAAGTGTTGGCGGTCGGTGAGGGCGTCAGGCAGTTTGCCGTCGGCGACCGCGTGGTAGGGTTGGCGTCGGGCACGTTCGCCACGCGCCTCAACGTCCCGGCGGGCCTGCTGGCTCCATTGCCGCCGGGGACCAGCTTCGTCCAAGGGGCCACCATCCCCGTCGCCTTCGTCACAGCCGAGTTGGCCATCGAGCGATTGCGCCTGCACCGCGGAGAGCGGATCCTCATCCACGCCGCCAGCGGCGGCGTGGGGCTGGCGGCCGTGCAGCTCGCGCAGGCCCTGGGGGTCGAAGTCTTCGCCACCGCGAGCCGCCCCAAGCAGGCGTACGTCCGATCGATGGGGGTGGCGCACGTGTTCGACTCGCGCTCCAGGGGGTTTGCCGACGGGATTCTCGAGGCCACCGGCGGACAGGGGGTCGACGCGGTCCTCAACAGTCTCACCGGCGAAGGGTTCGTCGCCGCCACGCTGCGTGCGCTGGCCCCAGGGGGACGGTTCGTGGAACTGGGCAAGCGCGATGTCTGGCCAGCCCAGCGGATGCACGCCCAACGCCCCGACGTCGACTACCACGTCCTGGGCCTGGAGACCGGCTCCGCGCAGGAGCACGCCGGGCGCGTGCTGAGCCAGGTGATGGAGCGGTTTGCCAGCGGCCAGTTGAAGACGCTTCCCTCTCGGGTCTGGCCGCTCTGCGAAGCCCCGGCCGCCTTCCGCTGGATGCAGCAGGCGCGGCACATCGGCAAGATCGTGTTGCGCATGCCGCCGCTGGTCGAAGGCCGCTTCCATGCAGAAGGGACCTACTTGATCACCGGCGGACTGGGCGGATTGGGGCTGGAAGTGGCCCGCTGGATGGTCCAGCACGGCGCGCGGCATCTGGTGCTCAACGCACGGCGCTCGCCGTCTGCGGATACCGAACTGAGGCTGGCCGCGCTGCGTCAGACGGGAGCGGAAGTGCTCGTCTGCCTGGGAGACATCTCCCAGGCAGCCCAGGCGCAGCGGATCCTGCGCCAGATCGACGCCTCGCCGGTTCCGCTGCGCGGCGTGATCCACGCGGCCGGCGTGCTCCGCGACGGGGCTCTTGTCAATCAGGACTGGACGCGGTTCGCCGACGTGCTGGCCCCCAAGGTCCTCGGCGCCTGGCATCTGCACACCCTCACGGCCGACCGCGATCTCGATCTGTTCGTGCTGTTTTCGAGCGCCGTGGTCTTGTTCGGCAATCCCGGCCAGGCGAACCACGCGGCGGCCAACACCTTCCTGGACGCCCTGGCCCATCACCGCCGCGCCGCGGGGCTGCCGGCGACGAGCCTCGATTGGGGCGCTTGGTCGGACGTGGGTGCGGCGTCCCGGCGCGACCTGGCCGGGCACCTGGCGCAGGCCGGCTTCGGGTGGATCACCCCCCAGCAGGGCGTCGCCGCCCTCGAGCGAGCGCTGGGCGAGGACTGCGCGCAGCTGGGCGTCGTCCCTGTGGATTGGGAGGTCTTCGCACGGCAGCCGGCCGGCGAGCGCGCCGGCCGTTTTCTCGAGACCTTCCGCGCCAGGCGGCAACCGACCTCGGCCCGCGCCGACACGGGCGGCGACTTGTGGAACCGCCTGCGGCGCCTGCCGGCCGAAGAACACCTGCCCGCGTTGACCCGTTTCGTTCAGGACGAGGTCGCCCGCGTGCTGCGCCTGGAGGCGCCGCCCGATGTCCAGACCGGATTTGCCGAGCTCGGGATGGACTCGTTGATGGCGGTCGAACTGCGCAACCGCCTGCAGAGCCAGTTGGGCCAACAGGTGACGCTCTCCGCCACGCTGGCATTCGACTATCCCACGACGGCCAGATTGGCAGACCACCTGCTGAAGCTGTTGCAGAGTGACCAGCAGACATCCCCTGTCGACCGACCTGGGATCGAGAAGGTCGAGCCACAGGGGCGGCCTTCCGGCCGGCTGGACCGGGCCGACAGCGAAACGGATGCTGGACGTCCTTCTGTCGGAAAAAGTGTCGCAGGTTCTTGGAGGCAAGCAGCCGCCGGCCGCCGACGAGGAGCGGGACGCGCAGGCCGCCCGGGAACTGGAGATCGCGGCCAGGATCAGCGCGCAGTTGAACCCCTCAGGACCCGAACCTGCGGAGCTGAAGGCCGATGCCGTCCTCGACGAGACCATCCGGCCTGCCGGCCAGCACATCGGGGACAGGGACCCGGCGAACATCCTCCTGACCGGCGCGACCGGGTTCCTCGGTTCCCGGCTCCTGCACGACCTGCTCGAGGCAACCGACGCGCGAGTCCACTGCCTCATCCGGCGGGCCGCCCACGAGGCCGAGGCCGCCGCGCGCCTCGAGCAGTGCCTTCGGGCCCGTGGGCTCTGGGACGAAACCTGGCGTCCACGCATCGTCGGTGTACCAGGTGACCTGGCACAACCGCTCCTGGGACTCGGGGCCGGGAAGTTCGACGAGCTCGCGGGCACCGTGGATGCCGTCTACCACTGCGGCGCGCGGGTCGAGTTCGTCTATCCCTACCAGATGCTGAAGCCGGACAACGTACTGGGCACCCGGGAAGTCCTCCGGCTGGCATGCCACGGCACGCCGAAGAAGGTGCACTACGTGTCCACGCTGGCGGTCTTCTCGCTGGCGGATCACCTGCGCCTGAAGACGGCGAGAGAGACGGACATCCCCGAGGGCATCGAAGCCCTGGACCTCGGCTACTTCCAGACCAAGTGGGTCGCCGAATGCCTCGTTCGCGCTGCGGCCAATCGGGGCCTGCCGGTCACGATCTACCGGCCGGGGATCATCGCCGGCGAAAGCCGCACCGGGGAGACCCACCGCAACGACCTGTTGACGCGGGTCATGCTGAGCTGTGTCCACGTCGGGCTCGCACCCGACAGCGGCCTGGGGGTGCACGTGACGCCCGTGGACTTCGCCAGCCGCGCCATCGTCCATCTGTCCCGACGCCCGGACGCTGCCGGCCAGGTCTATCACGTGCTCGGTCAGCTTACCAACTGGACGACGCTGCTCGACTGGATCGGCGAGTTTGGCTATGCGCTCCGGCGGGTTCCGTTCCCCGAGTGGCGCGGCGCGCTGATTGCCGTCCCGACAACGGAGCCGCATCCCATGACGGCGCTGTCACCGTTCCTGCCGGAGCTGGAGGCTGGCGAGGACGAGGTCGCCGGGTCGCTGCGGCAGTTCGATTTCTCCAACGCGCAGGCCGCGCTCGCGGCGAGCGGCGTCACCTGCCCGCCCGTCGACGCGGCGCTCATCGCTCGTTATCTCGCGCATGCCGTGCGCAGCGGCCTGATCGAACCGCCTGGGCCAGGGGTGGAGGCAACCGCTGGGTGACACCGGCAGAAGGGCCCGCACGTCCCGCACAGAATGTGGCCGGGTGCGTGGCAAGCGCCCAGCGCATGGGCAAGGCTTGCTCAACCGTAGGACACGTGCCGGGGAGATGTGGACCATTGCTGGAGCAGCGTATGACAGTGATAATCCGAAACGCACTTTGCCAAGTACGTGAGCAGCACCCAGGGGATGGGGCGCCTGCGTAACAGTCGAAAAATATGCCGCCGGTACAGTCGGCGTAGACTGGGCTGAGGAATGTGATGCATCAGGAGACAGAAAAGAGCAATCAGTCGGGCGACGGTCAGTGACTCAGCCTTCAGCCGGGACCAGGGATGGCCTCGCAGCCAAGCTGCGCGGCTTGCGCCGACGGCGAACGGCTCCGACGAGAACATCCGGTCCAGTCGCTCAAGAAAGGCGGTTGGCTCGTAGATCTCCTGCATCAGCCGCAGGCAACCATCGCGCAGTTCAGCACGTGTCATGTGCAGTGGGACAACGTTCGTTCCATAGAGATCTCGGTCTTCATCGGCCACACGGCCCTCGGCCTGCAACCGCGCATAAAGGCGGGTCTTGGGCAGCGCCGTGAGCATGCTGACAGTGACGTGGCTGAGACCGGTCTCCCGCACAAACCGGCTGTGAGCTGCGAAGACCGACGCGTCGTCGTGATCGAACCCCACCATCATCCCGCACATCACGTCCAGCCCTGCAGCTTGAATGGTACGCACGCGGTCAAGAATCGGCGTTGCCTTGAGATTCTGCAGTTTGTTCGTCTCACGGAGCGACGCTTCGTTGGTGCTCTCGATGCCAATATAGACGACCTGGATATTGGCGTCCGCCATCAGCTGTAACAGCTCGCCGTCTTCCGCCAACTCCAGCGAGGCGCTCACGATGAACGCCAACGGATATCCTTGAGCACGTTGCCATTCCACCAACTTCCGCAGCAGGGCCTTGACGGGCTCTCTATCGCCGATGAAGTTGCTGTCGAGGATGATGGCGACTTTCATCCGCTGGGCCAGGAGCCCTTCGAGATCGGCTTTGATCTGCGACCAGGTCTTGAACCGCGGGCGGCGACCAAAGGTCACCGACACGTCGCAGAACTCGCATTGGTGGGGGCAACCCCGGGAGAACTCGACACTGCCGAACAGGTAATGCCGCATCCTGAGCAAGTCCAGGCGCGGACCGGGCAAACGGCTCATGTCGGTCGTGGTGGCTTGCTCGTAGCGAGGCTGCGGATGGCCTGCGGCCCAATCGGCAAGGAATTGCGGCCAGGTCCCGTCGGCCTCTCCGATGAACACCACGTCGACCAGCCCCTGCAAGGCATCTTCCTTGACGCTGATCCACGAGCCGCCTGCAACGGTAAAGACGTTGCGCCGCTTCAGTTCCGCGGCGATCTCGCGTTGCCGAACCTGCTGGGAACTCATTCCCGTAAGACCGACAATGTCGGATCGGGCTATCCGGTCGAAGTCGAGGGTCTCGACGTTTTCATCGACAAGCGTGACTTGGTGGTCGGCAGGCGTGAGGGCGGCCAGCAACGGCAAGCAGGCCGGGGGGAAGACGGCCCGTTTGCCGAGCATGCCGGGCCGCCAATACTGGAAGAATTCAGACCGCGGTTCGATCAGCGTAACGCGAGCCACAACGCGCTCCACGCGTGGCGATGGCTCCGCACGGCAAACTCGGCCGAAGGCCGGAGCCTGAACCGAAGATCCACAGGGTGGCTACCGTATCAGTCAATACCTCCGTTCGTCAACCCGGCTTCCGCCCCCCGAGGGGGCCAGCTTGACAGGTCATCCGAGCCGTCGGACACTGCGTAGGCTCGGTGCCGACATGCCCGGCATCGTGAGAACCTTCCCCGGCACACCTGTCTGACGCGAACAGCCTGTTTGATGTGTCGCTGAGGGAAGCGAAAGGGCGTCTCATGCCGGAACAGCCTTTACTCCTCGCAAGGGATGTCAGCAAGCAGTATCACGACGGCCATGTCCAAGCGTTGTCGCATGTAGACCTGGGGATTCACGAGCGCGAGTACCTGGTCATCATGGGACCGAGCGGCAGCGGCAAGTCCACGCTCTTGCACATTCTCGGCGGGATCGATCGCCCGACCCGCGGGGAGGTCTTCTTCCGCGGGCAGCCGATTTCCGGGATGAAACCGCTGAGTGGTTTTCGGGCCAGGGAGTTGGGATTCGTTTTTCAGACGTTTCACTTGCTCCCCACGCTCAGCGCATCGCGAAATGTGCAGATTCCGATGTTCACCAGCTCGCTGACCTCGCGTCAGCGCGAAGCGAAAGCCAATGAGCTGCTGGCAGTCGTGGGGTTGCAGCACCGGATGCACCACCTTCCCAGGGAGATGTCGTTGGGCGAGAGACAGCGCGTGGCCATCGCTCGGTCGTTGGCCAATGACGCGTCGCTGCTGCTGGTAGACGAGCCAACGGGGAACCTCGACTCGAAATCCGCGGAGCAGATCCTGGACCTGTTCGACAGCCTGCACCGGGCCCGCTCGCTCACCATCGTCCTGGTGAGCCACAGCGATGCGTGCGCCCAGCGGGCAACGCGACTGCTCCGGCTCCGCGACGGCAAGATCGAATCCGACCGCCGGCTCGGACCGGAAGCGGCCTCTTGATGCGCACACTCCCGCAGAATTGAGGATGCGATGTGGTTCGCGACGATCGCCTGGTTGAATCTGGTTCATCGCAAAGTCCGGTCCGCGCTGACGTGCGTCGGGATTGCCGTCGCATGCTGCGCCTTTGTCACGATCGTGAACATCACTGAGGCGGTCCCGCGGGCGACCATTTCGACGTACGAGAACCGAAGCATCGACATCATCGTCTGCCCGCAGGACGCCCCGCAGCGGTTGGTTGGCAGGCTGCCGGAAGGCACTGGCCGCCGGCTCAAGCAGGTGCCCGGAGTGGCGGCCGTAGAGCCGTCGCTGATGGATCTCGTGTCGTTCGAGGATACAAGTCTGATAGGCGTGGCCATCCTGGGCTGGGTTCCCGGAGGCCTGATGTTCGAGAATATGCAGATGCTGGGCGGCCGGCCGCTCACGCCGGCCGACCATCACGCGGTTGTACTGGGGATGATTCTGGCGAAGAGCCTGCGGAAGAACGTCGGGGACCTGTTGCGGATTGAAGACGCCGATTTCACCGTGGTGGGGATCTTCGAAGGCACGAACCTCCTGGAACACGGGACGGCGATCGTGTCCCTGGCGGATCTACAGCCTCTGATGGGCCGCGAAGGCGAGGTGACGATGTTCCACCTCCGTGTGGAGCCTGCCTTGCGGCGCGACACGAAGGCCGTGCAGGCGATTTGCCGACAACTGGAAGAACTCCGCGACGAACGGGGACGTCCGTTGGGGATCAGCGCCATGCCGATGACCACTCACGTCGCCGCGAGCCTGGAATTCAGGATCCTTGGGGCGATGGGCTGGTCGATGTCGGTGATCGCGCTGTTCATCGGGGCGATCGGCATGCTCAACACGATGATTGTCTCCATCTTCGAGCGGACGCAGGAGATCGGCGCTCTGATGGTGCTTGGCTGGGGCCGGGCGCGCATTGCGACGATGATCCTGATCGAGGCGTTGCTTCTCTGTTCTGTGGGCACGGCGGTGGGCCTGCTGATGTCCTGGGCACTGACCGTGTTCATCAGCTCGTTCGAAGTCGCCAGCAATATCGTGCCTCGAAGCGTGACGCCCTCGATCATGGCAGAGGGAATTCTGCTGACGTTTGCCACAGGTTTGGCAGGCGCGATATGGCCGGCGGTTCGAGCCACCTTGATGCAGCCCGGCGAGTCGCTGCGGTACGAATAGCGGAGGCGTCCCACGGGACACGTCTTGCGCAGTCTGTTTCTCCCTGCCGCCTTGAGCCGAGACGCTCGCCTCCGGTTGTTCTGCTTTCCGTACGCCGGCGGCGGGAGCGCCGGATATCACACGTGGTCCGACGAATTGCCCGCCGACGTGCAGGTGTGTCCCGTCGAGCTCCCGGGGAGAGAACGGCGGCTGAGGGAACGCCCGTACTCCTCGCTGGCGAGCCTCGTAGCCGACCTGGCTGACGCCCTGCACGATGCCCTGGACCGGCCCTTCGCGCTGTTCGGCCACAGCATGGGGGCGCTCATCAGCTTCGAGCTGGCGCGCGAACTGCGGCGACGCCGCGTCCCCGGTTTGTGTCGCCTCTTCGTCTCTGGGTTCCGGGCCCCGCAACTGCCCAACCCTGAGCCGATTCTGCATCGGCTGCCCGACGCGGAGTTCACCGAGATGGTTGGCAGGCAGTACCAGGGCATCCCCCCGGAAGTCGCCTCCAGCCGCGAGTTGATGACGCTCTTGCTGCCCGCGCTCCGGGCCGACTTCACGATCTTCGAGTCGTACCGGCACGTGCCCGCGGAGCCGTTCGACACGGGCGTGTCCGTGTTCGGTGGGGATCGCGACGATCACGTGCCGCTCGCGGACCTCGAAGCCTGGTCCGTCCACACTCGTGGCGACTTCGTTCTCCGCCAGCTTCCCGGCGGGCACTTCTTCTTCAAGGGCGGAACGCGCACGCTGCTGCTGCAGGCGATCTGTCACGACCTGCGCCGGGTCCTGAAACGTGCCTCCCGCCCGCCGGTGTCAGCCGGCACGCTCGACGTCGCGCCGCCCGACGCGTCGAGCGGCTCGCGACCATCAACTGACGACCAACCGCCTTGCTCAGAAGCCGCGTGTAGGCGATACTCGGGGCGCGTGCCCTCCAAGGAGGCGACGGCCGGTCGGCCGAGTGGACGAGAACATGAAGGCTCCGCGAGCAGACCTCGAAGGGCTCAACGGACGGTGCGTCGTGGGTCTCGTTGCGTGTCTGGCCGTGCTCCTCGGCCCGCCCGCGTGGGCAGAGAACCCAATCCTCGTGCAGCTGACAACGGAAGGCGTGCGGCTGGATTCGGGGCTGCGGGTGGTCCTGCCGCCGCCCAGGATGACGGATGGCATGAAGGCGGCGGATCAGGATCGCGTGTTGCGCGAGGTCGCCGCCCGTTATCCGCGTGAGGCCTTCCTGCAGAACTCGGTGACTGCGCCGTTCGTGATCAACATGCGGCCCCAGGCCGGCTCGGGAGGAAACAGAACGGGGTGGCTCATCACCGTCTACTTCGTCGCTTACGGGTCGATGAAGGTCGTCAAGGACGGAGACCTCCTCAAGGACTTCGTCAACCTGGCTCCAGCGGGCAAGGGCCGCCCCGGGAGCGAAATCCGCCCGCTGACGACCGACGAACTGCGGATGCTCGGGGCGGTCGGAGCGCCCAAGACGGTCGGCCGCGAGTCGAGCTACTGGTTCTCCGTTCCGGTCCTCGACCGCGTTCAGCTGTGCGGCATTGCGCGGTTCTGTCCGACCGAAACGGCGGAATCCCTGGCCTATGCCATCACGCTCGATGCCCGAGGGGCGTCCGGGGGGGCGTTGTCCAATCACTGGAGGTTCATCGAGCGTGACGACCGGGCCACCACGCGCACCGAGAAGCGGCACACCTACTCGGGCCTCGGAGGATACGCGACCGTGACGCGGCTGGCAGCGCCGGTCGGCGCTCTGTTCATCGAATGCTGCCTGGTTCTCGACGAACCGGCGGAGTGGTCCCGCGGCGCCCGGCTTCTCCGATCGAAACTGCCGGTCCTCGTCCGCGACAAGGTCGGCCACCTGCGGCGTGCCCTTCTGAAGGCCGGGCTCTAGTCACGCCAGGCGAGCCCACGGTGAGTTGGCGTGGTTGAGAGTTGCGGCCGGTTCGAGGCCGATGAGGTGGCAGTCGCGACGGCCGCGAGTTGCCGCCGCACGCCGCGAACCGCCCGCCGTCACGCGTTCTTCTTCAGAATCAGGCACGAGAGCGGCGGCAGCGTGAGTTGAAGCCGCTGCGAGTGGCCATGCGCGGCGACCGGCTGCGACGCGATCGCGCCGGCGTTGCCCTGGTTCGAGCCGCCGTAGATCTCGCTGTCGGTGTTGATCAGCTCCCGGTACACCCCGGCCTCTGGAACGCCGACGACGTAGTCGTGCCTGACCACGGGCGTGAAGTTGAGCACGACGATCACGAAGTCGCGCCCGTCGCGGGCGCGCCGCATGAACGACACGACGCTGTTCAGGTGGTCGTTGCAGTCGATCCACTGGAAGCCCGCCGGGTCGAAGTCGAGATCGAAGAGCGCCGGCTCGGCCCGGTAGAGGTGATTGAGATCCGTCACCAGCCGGCGGATGCCCCGATGCGGCGCGTCGTTGACATAGGCCCACTCGAGGCCGCGGTCGTGGTTCCACTCGGGCCACTGGCCGAACTCGTCGCCCATGAACATCAGCTTCTTGCCCGGGTGCCCGAACATGAAGCCGTAGAGCGCGCGCAGGTTCGCCGCCTTCTGCCAGCTGTCGCCCGACATCTTCCCGATCATCGAGCCCTTCAGGTGCACCACCTCGTCGTGCGAGAACGGCAGCATGAAGTTCTCGTGATACGCGTAGAGCATCGAGAAGGTGATGTGGTTGTGCGCCCACGGGCGGTGGACCGGGTCCTCCTTCATGTACGCGAGCATGTCGTGCATCCAGCCCATGTTCCACTTGAAGGTGAAACCCGAGCCCCCCAAGGTGGACCGGCCGGCTGACGCCCGGCCACGCCGTCGACTCCTCGGCGACGGTGATCGATCCGGGCTGCTCGCCGTGCGTCAGCGTGTTCAGCGAACGCAGGAACTCGATCGCCTCGAGGTTCTCGCGCCCGCCGTACTGGTTCGGCAGCCACTGCCCCGCCTCGCGCGAGTAGTCCAGGTACAGCATCGACGCGACCGCGTCCACGCGGAGGCCGTCGATGTGGTACTGCTCGAGCCAGAAGAGGGCGTTGCTCAGCAGGAAGCTGCGGACCTCGTTGCGCCCGTAGTTGAAGATCAGCGTGCCCCAGTCCAGCTGCTCGCCCTTGCGCGGGTCCTCGTGCTCGTAGAGCGCGGTGCCGTCGAAGCGCGCCAGGCCGTGCGCATCCTTCGGGAAGTGCCCGGGCACCCAGTCGAGCAGCACGCCGATGCCCGCCTGGTGGCAGGCGTCCACGAACGCCCGGAACTCGTCCGGCTCGCCCAGGCGGCTCGTCGGCGCGAAAAAGCCGACGACCTGGTAGCCCCACGAGCCCGCGAACGGGTGCTCCATCACCGGCAGCAGCTCGATGTGCGTGAAGCCCATCTCGCGCACGTACGGCACCAGGCGCTCGGCCAGCTCCCGGTAGGACAGGAACCGCTCGCCGTCCGCGCCGCGCGCCCACGATCCGAGGTGCACCTCGTAGACCGACATCGGCCGATCGAGCCAGCCGTTCTGCCGCGGGCGCTCCGCCATCCACGCCTCGTCGCCCCATGCGTAGCCGCCGACGCTCCAGACGATGGACGCCGACCGCGGGGGAAGCTCGAAGCGCAGCGCGTAGGGATCCGCTTTCGTGAAGACGACGCCCGCCTTCGATCGCAGCTCGAATTTGTACTTCTCGCCGCGCCCGATACCCGGGATGAAGATCTCCCACACCCCGTGCGGCGTCAGGCAGCGCATCGGGTGGATGCGACCGTCCCACCCGTTGAAGTCGCCGACGACGCTGACGCGATCGGCATTGGGTGCCCACACCGCGAAGTGCACCCCGGCGACCGGTCCGAGCTCGATGGCGTGCGCGCCCAGCTTCTCGTAGGTGCGCAGCTGGGTGCCCTCGCCGATCAGGTGGAGGTCGAAATCGCTCAGGATGCGGCCGAAGCGGTAGGGATCGTCCACCTCGCTCACGTGGCCGTCCTTCCACGTCACGCGCAGGCGGTAGGCGACGGCGTGGTGATCGCCCGTCCAGCCGGGGATCACGGCCTCGAACAGATCGGTCCCCTGGCGCCGCGAGAGGCGCACCGGCCCGCCCGGCACCGCCGCCAGCAGCTCGACGCCCTCCGCCCACGGGTGGAAGAACCGAACGGCGAGCGCCGGCTGGCCGCCGATCCGCGTCTGGTGAGGCCCGAGCAGCGCGAACGGATCGTGGCTGGTGCCCTGCTGGAGCGCGACGACTGGATCAGTGCGGCGCATTGGGTAGTATTCTAGCGCCTTCGGCACGGGTTGACGGAAACGGCATCAACACCAGGAGATTCAGCGATGAGCGAACGCCGGTCTTCTTCCCGCGCACGGCGCATCGGCCGCCGGGCGTTTCTCGGAACGGTTCCGGCCGCGGTCGCGGCTGGCGTCGCGGCGCCGGCCCTCGCCGGACAGGCTCCGGCACGGCCCGCCGGAGGAGCGCCCGGAGCGGCCGGGCAGCAGGCCGATGCGGCCACGCGCTTTGGCGTCGACGCGCTGAAGGGGGCCGAGAAGGTGATCGGCCTGGACTTCAAGGACGCCGAGGAAGAGATGATGCTCCGAGGCGTCAGCCGCAACCTCGACAGCTACGACGCCCTGCGCAAGCTCGACATCCCGCTCGACACCGAGCCGGCCATCACGTTCCGGCCTTACCTGCCCGGCAAGCGCCCCCCCGCCGCGGGCCCTCGTGCGAAGACGCTCAAGGTCTCCGCACCGGTGGTCCGCGTCACGTCGAACCTCGACGAACTGGCCTTCCAGCCCGTGACCGCCCTCGCGCCGCTCATTCGCGCGCGCAAGGTGTCGTCAACGGCCCTGACGAAGATGTACCTCGCGCGGCTGAAGAAGCACGGCGACACGCTCAAGTGCGTGGTGACGCTCACCGAGGAACTGGCGCTCGCGCAGGCCGCGCAGGCGGACAAGGAGATCGCGTCGGGCCGCTACCGCGGGCAGCTGCACGGCATTCCGTGGGGCGCGAAGGACCTCTTCGCCACCAAGGGCATCAAGACCACGTGGGGCGCCAAGCCGTACGAGAACCAGGTCATCGACCTCGACGCCACCGTCGTCGAACGGCTGCGCGAGGCGGGCGCGGTGCTCGTGGCGAAGCTCTCGATGGGGTCGCTCGCGCAGGGCGGCGTGTGGTTCGGCGGCAGCACGCACAACCCGTGGAACATCGAGCGCAGCTCGAGCGGGTCGTCGGCCGGCCCGGCCGCAGCGACGGCCGCGGGACTCGTGGGCTTCTCGATCGGCACCGAGACACGCGGCTCGATCATCTCGCCGTCGAGCACCTGCGGCGTCACGGGTCTCCGTCCGACCTACGGCCGAGTGAGCCGCTACGGCGCGATGGCGCTCTCGTGGACGATGGACAAGATCGGGCCGATTTGCCGGACGGTGGAAGACTGCGCGCTGGCGTTCAACGCGATCTGCGGCCCGGACGGGAAGGACGACACGGTGGTGGACGCGCCGTTCGCGTGGAACCCTGACGTGCCGATCGGATCGCTCAAGATCGGCTACATCAAGGCCGACTTCGAGCCGACGCCGCGGGCGAACATGACCGACGAGGCGAAGAAGCAGTTCGAGGCGCGCGCGGCGATCATGAAGGATGCGCTCGAGGTGTTCCGCAAGGCGGGAGCGTCACTGGTTCCGGTCGAGCTGCCCGACTTCCCGGTCCCAGCGATCAACTTCATCCTCAGCGCCGAAGCCGCCGCGGCCTTCGACGATCTGACGCGATCGCGCGGAATCGATCAGTTGACGGCGCAGGGCCAGAGCGACTGGCCCAACCAGTTCCG
Organism: uncultured Acidobacteriota bacterium; assembly: GCA_963784455.1. Lineage (GTDB taxonomy): Bacteria > Acidobacteriota > Vicinamibacteria > Vicinamibacterales > Fen-181 > FEN-299. The sequence continues at coordinate 527,479 of CAWARN010000009.1, forward strand.
CACGCACCGCTTCGTGCCGGCGGTCGAGTTCATCCGCGCGCAGCGGGCGCGCACGCTGCTGATGCGGAAGTACGACGAGCTGATGTCGAAAGTGCACGTGTTCCTGTCGGCCACGGGCGGATGCGAGCCTCTCCGCGACCAACCTGACCGGCCACCCGGCGCTCTGCATGAAGGCGGGGTTCATCGACAAGATGCCGGCGGCGATCATGATCACCGGCCGGCTCTACGACGAGGCGACGCTGCTCCGCGTCGCGCTGGCGTACGAGCGGGGGACGAAGTGGAAGGAGATGAACCCGGCGCTGTGATCATGACGCCGGGTTAATAGTGGCCAGTGATCAGTGGTCAGTGGCTGGTCGACACGCGTGTCAGACTGCCCACTAGCCACTGCCCACTAGCCACTACACTCGCCTGAGACCTACTGCACGATCGTCGCCGTCTTGATCGCGGTCAGCCCCGGGTACTTCTTGTCGAGGTACGCGTTGCCGCCGGATGCGATGTTCCCCTGGTCGTTGCCGGGGTCTGCGCCGTACTTCGCGTTGATCTTGTCCACGACGTCCATCCCCGACGTCACCTTCCCGAACGGCGAGAAGCCCTGGCCGTCCAGGCCCGCGTTGTCGGCGAAGTTGATGAAGACCTGCGTGGACCTGGAATTGGGCGCGTTCGGTTTCGCGAAGGTGATGTAGCCCCGTTTGTTGCTTTCCTTCACCGGGTCGTCCTGGATCCGGGCGCTCGTCCACGCCGTCTGGACGGCCGGATCACCGTGCATGCCGAACTGCACCATGAAGCCGGGGATGACCCGGAAGAACTTCACGCCGTCGAAGTAGCCGCTCTTGACGAGGTTGTAGAACCGATCGGCGCCATTCGGCGACCAAGCGCGGTGGACTTCGATGACGAACGTGCCGCCAGTCGTGTCGAAGCTGGCCTTGAACACCGCGGGCGCCTGTTCCTTGAAGGCTGCCGGGTTGTTCAGGTTCGCCTTGGCGGCGGGCTGCGCGACGGCGACGGACACCGACAGCGCCAGGATGGCGCCGAGCACGAACAGCGTACGGAACATCTTCATGGTCATGACCTCCTCAACCTGAGCGACTGTTCGAAAGAAGGACAAGTGGGTATTCTATCAGACGCGTTTCCGGGTTGCGGCCGGCCGTTGAGGCGGCAGTCGTGGCCCGGTTCGTCGGCTCCGGGCTCCGCTCGGCGGACCTCGCAAGTCGCCCTGCGCGCCGACCCGGTCCGCGCCTGCCTTTCCAGTGCCGACCGCCGGTCGCCGGCCGCAAGCCGGCCCGCTACCCTTTCGGCTTCACCCACTCGACAAACGCCGGGTAGGTGCGGATCGGGTCCCAACAGGTGTCGAGGTGCATCGCGCCGCCGTTCCAGGCATTCCCCTTCGCGAAGGCGGCCTGCAACTCGCGGACCGCGCCCTCGCCGTCGCCAAGCGCGGAGAGGATTCGAGCGCGCTGGTAGAGGTTCGCCCCGCGCAGATAGGGCCGTTCGACCTTCGCCAGGGCGTCCGCGATCTTCAGCGCTTCCTCGCGCGAGCCACCGCCCCTCGGCGTCGCTCGGGGCGGCCCTGAGCGAGCCGCCTGAGTCGAAGGGCCGCACGACACGAGCGCGGTCGCGTACGAGCCCTGATAGGGAAGGTTGTCCGGCGCCTGCCGCGCCAGGTCGCGCCGAATCTGCAGGGCCTGCGGGCAGTCCCCCGACATCACGAGCGCGCTCGCGTACGAATCGCCGAGTGCCGGCGTGTGCGCCCCCGTGTCGAGCCGCCGCTTGTAGTACGCGGCCGCTCGCAACGCCATCGCGCGCGCCTCTTCGGCATGCCCGTGCGCAGCCAGTTCTCCGGCGGCCTGGAGCAACACGCTGCCTGTGCTGTTCGAGTTGCCCAGGGCCTGCTCGCTACGGGCGACGACGCCGTCGATCTCGGCCGCCCGTCCGAGCGCGACCAGCGCTCCGACCTCCGCGAAGAAGAACGCGGACGCGGTCGGGTAGGACTTCTGTCCGAGGCGGGCGTCCTCGAGTTGCTTCGTCGTACTCGCCCACCTGGTGATACTGCGCGGCGCGGAGGCTCAGAAACGAGAATGCGTTCGGCCCGGCCGCCGCGGGCGCGTCCTCGACGCGAATTCGTGACAGTGACGCGAGGGCCGCGCGAGGATGGTTGATGCGCGATTCCGCGCGACCCAGCATGATAGAAGCTCTCGAGAAACGGCGCGAGACGCGCCCAGTCTGACGCAGCGGCCAGTCCTCCACGGAGGTTCCCGTCGAGCTCGGCGCGGAGGTAGCGGATGGCCGCCTGTTCAGCTGGCGTGGCCTCGCCGAAGGCCGTCGGCTCCTCCGCAGGCCGGAGGGCCTCATCGGCGTCGGCGAACTTGCCCTGACTGGCCAACGCGTTGACGAGCCACCCCCTCGGCTCGGCGTATCCCGGGTCCAGCTCGAGCGCGCGCCGGAAGTGGCGTTCGGCCTCCGGGTAGGTTCCCAGGCCATGGACCGCAACGCCCTGCAGGAACTCGAGATAGGCCTCGTAGGATGGCGGCCGATGCCACCTCGACCGTCGTCGACCAGATCTTGCTCGACCGGACGGCCAGCGCGCCCTTGACTCGCGAGGTCACCTCGGCGACGACGTCGCTGGGCTTCGAACGCAGGCCGACGGTCGGCTCCAGCCCGATGGTGCCGCCGCCGGCGACGTCGACGATCCGGCTCTGGACACGGAGGCGGTCGCCTTCGAGGTAATACGTCCCGGTGACCACGAGTCCCGCGCCGGTGCGTTCGGCGAGTGCCCGGAGGGGATCGGCTTCCTTCGCGAGCACCGACCGAGGCAGACCCCGACCGCCCATCGCCGGCAGTTCGGGGTTGATGGCGACCTTCGGCGTGATGCGCGTCAGGTTCTGCGTCACCCAGTCGCTGATCTGCATGCCGAGCGCATCCAGCGTCGCGTCGCCAGTCTGGTTCACAAAGACGGCAACAACGACTTTCTCGGGATCGAGGCCGCTCGTGGTCGCTGCTGGCTTGCTCGTCATTCGAGGCCAGAGCCAGACGACGGCGATTGCCGCCAGCACGATGACGGCCAGCGCCGCGAGGCCGCCGAACACCCTCGGCGACGGCCTGCGCCCGTGCGCCGCCGTACTGGGCGTGCGCCGCGACCGGAACGGCTGATGCCGGGTGAGGCCGTCATCGGAGCTGTTGTCAGCGCCCGCAGCGCGAAGGCCAGGTCGCTCGCCGACTGGAACCGCTGTCCTGGCTGCTTCTCCAGGCAGCGCGCGACAATCCGGCCCAGGTCCGGCGGCGCGTCCGTTCCGCTCGTCGACACGTCCGGGACGCGGGTGCCGTCAGGATCGCCGTCAGCGTCTCGGTCACCGTCGCCTGCGGCGAACGCCCGCCGCCCGGTCACCATCTCGTACAGCACGCATCCCAGCGCGAAGATGTCCGCCCGCGCGTCCACCGCCTGTCCCTGCACCTGCTCCGGCGCCATGTAGCCCACGGTCCCGAGGACGTCGCCGGGCGACGTGAGATTCCCGGGCGACAGACCCGTCTCCGCCATGCTGGAGGCGACCGCGCCGCTCGCCGCGAGGCCGAAGTCGAGGATCTTCACGCGCCCGTCCGCTGTCAGGAACAGGTTCTCGGGTTTCAGGTCGCGGTGCACGATCCCCTGCCCGTGCGCGGCGGCGAGGCCGTCGGCCACCGCCGCTCCGATCTCGACCGCGCGGTGCCACGAGAGACGCTCGCGCGACAGCCGCGCGCGCAGCGTCTCGCCGACGAGCAGTTCGGTGACCGCGTACGCGATCGAGGGCGCGTCCGCGGCGTCGCCTGACGGCTCCGATCCGAAATCGTGAATGCCGAGGATGTTGGGATGCTCGATGCGCGCGAGCGCCTTCGCCTCGCGTTCGAAGCGCGCCAGCCGCTCGGGGTTGGACGAAACCGTCCCGGGCAGGACCTTTACGGCGACGTCGCGGTCGAGACGCTCGTCGCGAGCGCGGTAGACCTCGCCCATCCCGCCCGCACCGACTAGATCGAGCAGCCGGTAATGCCCCAGGACGCGGCCGCGCATGTTCGCCCTCCGGAACAGAAGACGGGAGGTCAGGCTCGGCGCATTATAGCTCGACCGGGATATACTCGAATGTCCATGCGATCTTCGTCCGTGCGCCTCGCGCTGCTCGTGGTTCTGTTCGCGGTATTCCTCACGGGGATCGCCAGGGCGCAAAGGCCGCAAGCCGCAGGCCGCCAGCCGTTAGCCGTTTCATCCCCCGACAAGGAGCTTCTCTTGACACCTGGAACCTACGCGCGCGTCACCACCAGCGAGGGCGAGTTCACCGTTCGGCTGTTCGAACAGCAGGCCCCGAAGACGGTCGCCAACTTCGCGGGGCTGGCCGAGGGGACCAAGGACCCCGCCACCGGCAAGCCGGGGCAGGCGCGCCCGTTCTATGACGGGCTGGTCTTCCATCGAATCATCGCCGGGTTCATGCTCCAGGGCGGCGACCCGCAGGGCGACGGCCGCGGCGGGCCGGGCTACACGTTCACCGACGAGTTCGATCCCACCCTGCGATTCGACCGCGCGGGACTGCTGGCGATGGCCAACCGCGGGCCGAACACCAACGGCAGCCAGTTCTTCATCACGCTCGCGCCCACCGAATGGCTGAACAACAAGCACACGATCTTCGGCGAGGTCGTCGAGGGCATGGACGTCATCAAGAAGATCGGCGGCGTGCGGACCGGGCCCGGCGATCGCCCGGTCACGCCCGTCGTCATGAAGACCGTGGCGATTCTGCGGATCAACGAGTAGCGGCCGTCGGGCTCGCGCCCCTCTACGCGAGCCCGTGCTTTTGCAGCACGCGCTTGCGCGTGTAGGCGATGAGACCGCCGGCGTCGATGATCGCCTGCCGCGCCGGCGGCAGCGGCGTGATCGGGAACGACTTCCCGGTGGTCTTGTTGATGACCTCCGCCGCGCCCACGTCCAGCTCGTCTCCCTCGGAGGCTTCAATCCCCTGGCAGATCACGGTGTTCAGCCCGAGGTTGCACGAGTTCTGCAGGAAGATGCGCGCGAACCCCCTGGCCACCACCGTCAACTCGTACCCCTTCAAGCACGACGCCGCCTGCTCGCGCGACGACCCGCAGCCGAAGTTGTTGTCGGCGACGATGATGCTGCCGTTGGGCACCTGCCCCGCCTTCAGGCGGGCGTTGAACTCGAAGTCGGCAAACGCGAACTGGGGGGTCTCGGTCGGCAGCACCGTCGCCATGAACCGCCCCGGGTAGATGTGATCGGTCGAGATGTCGTTGCCGAGCTTGAGCACGACCTTCGGCATGATGTCCTCCCTCCTACTGTCTCGGGTCGGTGATGACGCCCGTCAACGCGGACGCGGCCGCGACGGCCGGCGAACAGAGATAGACCTCGGACTTCGGGTTCCCCATCCGCCCCTTGAAATTGCGGTTCGTCGTGGACAGCGCCACCTCGTTGTCGCCGAGCGCGCCCTGGTGGATGCCGAGGCAGCAGCCGCAGCCCGGGTTCATGATGACCGCGCCGGCATCCATCAGGTCCGTCAGGATGCCCTGCTTCATCGCCGCCCGGTAGATCCGCCACGACGCCGGGAAGACGATCATCCGCACGCCGCGCGCGATCTTGCGCCCTCTGAGGATCCCGGCCGCCACCTCGAGGTCGTCGAGCCGGCCGTTCGTGCACGACCCGATCACGATCTGGTGGATCCCCTTCCCGGCCACCTCGGTGACCGGCTTCACGTTGTCCACCGTGTGCGGGCACGCGATCTGCGGCGCGAGCGTCGCCGCGTCGATCTCGATCACCTGGTCGTATGCCGCGTCCGCGTCGGGCAGCACCGGCTCGAGCCGATCCGCCACGCCCGCCTCGTCGCGCAGGTACCGCAGCGTCTCCTCGTCGCAGGGGACGATGCCAGCGGTGGCGCCGGCTTCGACCGACATGTTGCAGAGCACCAGGCGCCCCGACACGGGCATCTTCCGGATCGCCTCGCCGTGGAACTCGATCACCTTGAAGTTCGCCCCCTCGGCCGTCATCTTGCCGACCATGTAGAGGACGAGGTCCTTGGGCAGCACGTGCGCGGGCATGGTGCCGTTGACCGCGACCTTGATGGTGGCCGGCACTTCGACGTTGAAGATCGAGCCGAGCGCCCACACTCCGGCCATCTCGGTCGCGCCGATGCCGAACGCGAACGCCCCCATCGCGCCGTGCGTCGTCGTATGGCTGTCGGTGCCGACGATGACCTGGCCAGGCCGCGCGTAGCCGAACTCGACGAGGACCTGGTGACAGATGCCGCCTTCGTCGCCGCGGATGTCGTGGAACTTCGTGACCCCCTGCGCCCCGGCGAACTCCCGCACCTTCTTCTGGTTCGTCGCCGTCTTCGAGCTCTCGGCCGGCACGCGATGGTCGAAGATCAGCGCCACCTTCGACGGGTCCCAGATGCGCGGCTCCAGGCCGGTCCCCTTGTACACGTCCTGGAACTGATTGAGGACGAGCGCGGCGTTCTCGTGCGACATCGCCAGGTCCACGGCCGGCTCCACCACGTCGCCGACCGCGACCGACGGCCGCCCCGTCGCGCGCGCCAGGATCTTCTGGACGACTGTCATTCCCGCCATGTCCATTCTCCTTGCGTACTCGTTAGAGCTTGGCCGCGATCGCCTCGGCCATCTCGAGCGTCTTCGCGCTGCCGCCCATGTCGTACGTCCGGACCTTGCCTTCCGCGATTACGGCGGCAACCGCCTGCTCGATCTTCGTCCCCTTCTCGGTCTCGCCCAGCCAGTCGAGCATCATCTTGGCGGCGAGAATCGTCGCGATCGGGTTCACCTTGTACATCCCGGCGTACTTCGGCGCCGACCCGTGCGTCGGCTCGAACACCGCGAGCTTCGTCCCGATGTTGCCTGAGCAGCCGAAGCCGAGGCCGCCGACCATCTGCGCGCACAGGTCCGAGATGATGTCGCCGTAGAGGTTCGGCGCCACGAGCACATCGTAGTTGAACGGGTTCTTCAGCAGCCACATCGTCAAGGCGTCGATGTTGGCCTCGTCGAGCTGGATTTCCGGGAAGCCCTTCGCCACCTCGCGCGCCTGTTCGAGGAACAGGTTGTCGGTGGCGCGGACGACGTTGGCCTTGTGGACGATGGTGACCTTCTTGCGGCCGAACGTGCGGGCGAAGTCGAATGCGGCGCGGGCGATGCGCTCAGAGCCCTTCTTCGTGTTGATCTTGCAGGACACGGCGTACTCGTTCGCCGGCAGCGCGCCAAATGGCGCGAACGCCTTCGACAGCTTGCCCAGCGTTTCGGCCAACTCGGCGGGCACCGGGCTGAACTCGACGCCGGCGTAGAGGTCCTCGGTATTCTCGCGGAAGACGACGAGGTCGAGACCCTCCTTGTAGTTGAGCGGGTTTCCCGGGTACGCCTTGCACGGACGCAGGCAGTTGTAGAGGTCGAACGTCTGGCGCATCCGAACGATGGGCGAGCGGTACTGCAGCCCCGTGCCCTTGAGCGAGTCGACCAGCTCGGCCTCGGCCGCCTTCAGTGGCTTGGAGGTGATGGCGCCGAACATGGCGGCGTCGACCTTCTTGAGGAGGTCGACCGTCCGCGCCGGGAACGCATCGCCCTCGGTTCTCCAGAACTCCCAGCCAATGTCGCCGTGGGTGTATTCCGCGTCGAACCCGATCCGGTCGAGGACAATCCTCGCCGCCTCCATCACTTCGATGCCGACGCCGTCTCCTGGAAGCCACGCGATTGTGTACTTGGACATGAAGACCACTCCTGTCAGAAGAACCGTCCGGGGGCGGACGGCTATTATAGCCTCAAGAGGGGCGGGAGTAACTTCTTGAGCGTGGGTAAAATGTACGCTATTTTACCCACGTGTACGAGAGGTATCTCTTCGAACGCCTGGCCGCCCATCGGCGCAACGTTCTCCTGCTCGGCCCGCGGCAGGTCGGCAAGTCGACCCTGCTGGCGGCGCTGAAGCCGGACTTTGCCGTCAACCTGGCAAGCCTCGCAACGTTCAAGGACTACGTTTCACAGCCCGAGAGGCTGGAGCGGGAACTGCTGGCCGCCCCGCCGTCGGTCCGCACGGTACTCATCGACGAAGTTCAGCGCGTGCCCGCGCTGCTCGACGGCATTCAAGCGCTGGTGGACGCGCACCCGCGGCGTTTCCGGTTCCTGATCTCCGGCTCGAGCGCGCGCAAGCTGAAGCGCGGCCACGCGAACCTGCTGCCGGGGCGCGTTCACGTCGAGTACCTGCACCCGCTGCTCGCGCGCGAGCTGGGCGCCGATTTCGACCTCGACCGCGTGCTGGCTCACGGATCGCTGCCCGGCATCTACGCCGAGCGCGACGCTGAACTTCGCGCACGCGATCTTCGGAGCTACACCGACACCTACCTCCGGGAGGAGGTGCAGGCCGAGTCTCTCGTGCGCAACATCGGAGGCTACGCGCGGCTGCTCGACCTCATGGCCGCCGCCTCGGGCAGGGTGATCAACCTGCACGCGCTGTCGGGGGACGCCGGCGTCAGCTACGAAACCGCCCGCCGCTACGTCGAGGTTCTCGAAGACACGCTCATTCTGTTCCGCGTTCCGGCCTGGAGTGGGTCGGACAGGGCCAGCCTGGTGGCACATCCCAAGTTGTTGTTGTTCGACGTCGGTATCAGAAACGCGCTGCTCAGGCGGCCCCTGGACCGCCCGGCAGAGGACGAGCGCGGCTTGTTGCTGGAGCATCTGGTCGGACTCGAGTTGCGGCGCCGGTGCGGCGGCCTCTGGCCCCAGGCTTCGCTCTGGCATTTCCGCACGCGCCGGGGTCTCGAAGTCGACTACATAGTCGAGGTAGACCGCGAGCTCTGGGCCATCGAAGTGAAGGCGTCGCGTTCGGTCGACGCGCGCGACATGCGGGGGCTCGCCGCATTCCAGGAGCGAGCGCGGCGGGTGTCGCGGAGCGTGATCGTCTACCTTGGCGCACGTCGGCAGCAATTCCCAGGGGCGGAGGCGGTGCCGCTCGGGGAATTCCTGGCGGAACTGCCGACCTGATGCCGGGTTTGCAGGGTGCCCGGCGGTAAGCCGGGAGGCGGAAGGCGGCTCCGTGGCAGAATGGCGCGAGGAGGAAGCGATGCGGCAAGCGGCGACCTTGGCGGCGGTTCTGGCGGGGTTGGTCTGCGGCGCGGGCATCGTTGTCGCGGCGCCGGCGGGCGCCGGCCAGGTGGGCGGGACGATGCAGGCCGACGCGGACCAGGCGCTGCTCATCATCGACATCCAGAACTTCTACTTCGAGGGCGGGTCTCTGCCGCTCACCGGGCCTGTCGAGGCTGCAAGCAGGCGCGCCGCGTTCTGGACCGCTTCCGCGAGCGGCGTCTGCCGGTGATTCACGTCCGGCACATGCCGTCGTCCGGGCCCGCGACCGAGCAGTACGCGATTCGCCCGGAGGTCGCGCCCCTGCCGGAAGAAAAGGTGGTCGAGAAGCGCTACGCGAACAGCTTCCGCGACACCCCGTTGCTGGAACTCCTTCGCGGGCTCGGCGTCAAGCGCCTCGTCATCGTCGGGATGCAGACGCACATGTGCGTCGAGGCGGCGGCGCGCGCGGCGGCCGATCTCGGGTTCGAGGTCACGGTGGTGGCGGACGCATGCGCCACGCGCCCGCTGGAGTACGGCGGCGTGAAGGTGCCGGCGGATCAGGTCCACGCGTCCACGCTGGCGGCGCTGAAGGGCACCTACGCGAAGATCGTGACGGCCGACGAGTGGCTGAACGCACGCTGAAGGGCTCGCGGCCGGGTCTCAGGCGGGGAATCCGGTCACCTCGGCATGTTGGCCCAGAGGCGGTAGATCACGATGCCGGCCAGGATGGTGCCGGCAATCCAGCCGACGGCAACGAGAAGGGTCCAGAGGCCGAAGGGTTTTCGTTCTTTCATGGCGAGGGCGCCGTCCGGGGGTCCGTAGTATCCTGCCAGCTTCCGCCGGAGGGGTCCAGTGATTACACGAACCGCGCCCGCCGTCGGGGAGGACTATTCCAGGCCCTGTGAAATCAGTCGCCGCCGCGCGGCGCCCGTCAGTCCGTGAACTCGGCGTCTGCCCTGAGGATCTTGTACCGCTCGAGCAGCAGTTCCTCGTGCGTCCGCTCGGACGCCCCAAGGGTCTCGATCACGTGGCGCAACTCGCCGTCCTCGCAGTTCAGAGCCATGTCCGCGTAGAGCTGTTGCGCCTCCTGCTCTCGCGCGATCGCGACCTTGAACAACCCGAACAGCCGCTTCTGCTTCTCGCTCATGGCTCTCGTCATGGCACCTCCGGGAGCCCGCGGGCGCGGGATGGGCCCATTCTATACGAGAGCCGTCAATCCCCTCGACGCCGCTCCTCGCGAGGCCTCAGTGCGCGCTTCGGTCCTATCGCGCCGGCGCCGATGCGTCTACGCCACCATCGGCTTTCGGGCGCGCACGAACGCGCTCATGAACTTCCCGTCGACCTGGGGGCCGATCGCTTCCAGGTCGATCCCCTTGTCGGCGAGGAATGACAGCGCGTCCTCCGCACGGTAGACCCGCGTCGGCTCGATGCCAATCGCCTCGAATCCTGCTGCCGCGAGCTTCGTGCGGTACTCGTCCTCGTCGAGGGCGCCGGCGACGCAGCCCACCCACAGGAGCACGTTCTTCCTGATCTCGGTCGGGATGGCGCCCCGTGTCACCACGTCCGAGACCGCGAAACGGCCGCCCGGCTTCAGCACGCGAAACGCCTCCCTGAGCACCCGGTCCTTGTCAGCCGAGAGGTTGATGACACAGTTCGAAATGATGACGTCCACCGAGTTGTCGGGCAGCGGGATCTGCTCGATCTCACCCCTCAGGAACTCGACGTTCTCGACGCCTGAGTTCTGCTGGTTCGCGCGAGCGAGCGCCAGCATCTCGTCGGTCATGTCCAGCCCGTAGGCCTTGCCGCCGGGCGACACCCGTCGCGCGGACAGCAGGACGTCGATCCCGCCGCCGCTGCCGAGATCGAGCACGATTTCGCCCGGCTTCAGCTCGGCCAGCGCCGTCGGGTTGCCGCAGCCGAGCGACGCCAGCACGGCCGCCGCTGGCAGTTCGTCCTTCTGCCGTTGGTCGTACAGATCCGAGGTGATCGGGTCGCCGCCCGAGCAGCACGACGAGGGGCTGCTGCCGCAGCACGCGGCGCCTTCGCCGGATACGACGCGCAGCGCCGCCCGGCCGTAGTTGGCCCTCACGACATCTTTGACGTCACTCACGGGTGTCCTCCTATCGACAGCAGACGATCTTCTTCGGCCTCGCCGCCTTGTTGCGCGTGCAGCACTCGGCGTACAGGAAGCCGAGCAGGCGTTCGAGCGCCTTCGCGTTCGCCGAGTAGCGCAGGAACGTCCCCTCGCGCTGAACGCGCACGAGGCCCTCGTTCCTGAGCTTGTCCAGGTGGTGCGACAGCGTGCTCGGCGGCACCTCGAGCTCGGTGCCGATGTCCCCGACCACCATCCCGTCCGGATGGGCGGACAACAGCAGCTGCATGATCCGGAGCCGGGCTTCGCTCCCCATCGCGGCGAGCATGTCCGCGTAGTCCGCGATGTTCTCTTCCTTCCCGCTCATATTTCTATGTTATTGGAAATATCGAAATATAGCAAGTGCGAGTACGCGAGGTTGAATGCCGCCGGCAGGCGCGCTACGCCGCGATCGCCTTGGGCCGGCGTCCGAACCAGCGGTGCAGGAACACGTCGAGCCCGGCGAACCGGCCGCTGCCCGTCGCGAAGATCACGACCAGCGCGCACAGCTCCACCAGGTTCTTGTTCACGATCAGGTAGCTGCCCTCGGTGGGAATCGAGTAGAAGTAGCCGACGAAGGGCGGATTGCACAGATAGAACAGCACGATGAACCCGATGCCGCCGAGGCTCGAGAGCCTCGTGAACAGGCCCAGAATCAGGAGGACCCCGACCGCCATCAGTCCCCACATCGTGATGAGGTCCGAGTAGGCGAGCATGTTCGGCTCCGCCGCCAGCCACTTGAAGAAGCCGGCGAACGGCCCTCGCGCCTGCTTCAGGTATCCGGAGGCCGACCACGAGGCCGCCGTCAGCTTCGCGATGCCCTCGTAGAGGAAGTGCCACCCGACGGCAATCCGCATCACCGTGATCGCGACCATCGACCAGCGAGCCATCTTCCCGTCGTCCATCTCGATGCTCCTCTAGATGCGGAAGTCCTCGGGCTTGAACGACAGCCGGGACCGGGCCTCGATCGCCTCGTTGACCTTGAGCACGCTGACGGCGCTCTCGTAACCAATCTCGGCCGGGCAGTTGAGCGTCGCCTTGCCGCGGACGGTGTCGAAGAAGTTCTGCAGGTGCGGCTGGTGGTAGGGGTCGCTCAGCACGACCGGCACCTTGTGCTCGTCGGGCGATACCGATTCGCGCACGTCCAGCGCCGCGCCCTCCGTCTTTTCCTTCATCTCCTGCACTTTGGGTGCGGCGATGTATCCCTTCTGGACCCAGGTGTCCCAGGCGGGGGCGTTCGGGTCGCGATAGAGCTTGGCGCCATACGTCTCCGACTCGGAGAGGAGCAGCGTCCCCTGATCGCCCATGAAGTTCTCGAAGTAGCCCTGGCTGCCGTTTGTCGTCTGCGTCTGGTAGTACGCCTTCACCGGGCCTGCCGGCGTTTCGTAGTCGTAGACGGCCATCACCGTGTCGTACCACTCGTGGGTCTTCGGATCGTAGTAGAGCTGTCCGCCGCTGGCCAACACGTGGGACGGGTTGACGCCGAGGAACCAGGTGTAGATGTCGATCTGGTGGGATCCGAGGTCCACGATCGGCCCGCCGCCCAGGCCTTTGTACCAGCGCCAGTTGCGGAACTGGTGCATGTCCTTGAACCCGTACTGCTTGAGCCGCGCGTCGGGGATCGCGTAGCGCGCCGGGGCGCCAAGGTCGGGCGCGACGGCGCGGTTCCATTGCCCGCTCACGGTCACGGTCCGACCGAGCAGTTTCGCCTCGCCGAGGAGCTTCTCGTGGCAGTGGAGGTAGCGCGGGTTCGAGCGGCGCTGGTGGCCGATCTGGAGGAGCTTCCCGGTCTCGCGGGCGGCCGCCACCATGCTCCGCGCGCCCTCGAGCGTGTTCGACATCTCCTTCTCGCAGTACACGTGCTTGCCGGCCTTCAGGCAATCGACCGCCTGCCGCGCGTGCCAGAAGTCCGGAGTGGCGATGACGACCGCCTCGATCTCCTTCTCCTTGTCGAGCATCTCGCGGTAGTCCTCGTAGGCGCGGACCTCGTGCTTGAACCTCGCGAGGCTGTTGACGACGCGTTTCTGGTTGTACTCGGCCCAGATGTCGCACACCGCGAGAAAGCGAAGACCGGGGATGCGGAGCATCGCGTCGGTCAGCACCTGGCCCTGGGCTCCGGCGCCGATCAGGGCGACGTTGATCTCCTTCAGGCCGGCCGCGGCGGCCTGCGGCGCGGCGGCTGCCTGGATCGTCGCCTGTTGGTACTCGCGCTGCTTGCTCCAGGCGTAGCCGAAGAGCCCCAGCGCGGGAACCGTGGAGAGCCCCGCCAGCACCTCACGGCGATCGAGCTTCCGCGGAGCTTCAGCCCCGGGCTTCGCCGTCCCCTTGTCTTTCTCACGCTCGCCAGCCATCGCTTGTCTCCCGCGCTACGTCGTCCCGGACGACTCCGAAGTATACCCCGGACCGGGGCCGCCGAAGTGAAGCAAGCTCGGCTTTCCCTGCTGGCCTTCGCCAGGCTCCGGAAGGACCCAGGCCTCGACGCCGGGACTCCGCGCGCACAGCGTCTCGATCGCGCCCGGATTCAACAGCAGAAAGGCTGTCGTCAGGGCATCGGCCACGGCCGCCGGCGCAATCCGCGGCCAGCCGTTGTCTTGCGCTTCGGATCCGGCCGCTTCCGGACGCGGCACCGCGACCCAGGCCGCGCGGCGCCCTCTGGCGGGCTTGCCGGTGTGCGGCTCCACGATGTGATCAGCCTTGCGGAGTCCTGACGCTCCGAGCGCCGTCTGGCGGACCGAGAGGCGGGCGAGCACCCGGGAGGAATCGCCCGGGTCGCTCAGGGTGAGCGGCCACCCGTCGAGGGCGGGCGGCGCCTCGAGGGCGAGGACCGAGCTGAATCCGCCATGAACGAGGGCCGTGTCGAGCTCCCATTCCTCGAGCAGTTCGGCCATCAGGTCGACCGCGTAGCCCTTGCCGACGCCGCCGAGATCGATCCGCACGCCGCTTCTCGCCGCGCGAACCAGGCAGTCGTCGGGATCGATCTCGAGCGACGGCAGCCCGGTCCCGATCGAGACGTCGAAGGCGCCGCCCGTCAGGTCGAACATGTGACGGGCGATCACGAGGCACTCCATCGCGGACGGACCGACCCGCGTACTTTCGCCGGCCGCAAGCTGGTTGACCCGCGAGATGTCGCTGTTTGGGAGGAAGCGGCTCAGCTCGCGCTCGAGCCGATCGACGAGATCGAAGGCGGCCTGCGCCGCCTGCGCCGCGTAGCGTCGGTCCGGGTGCGCGGCGTGCACCTCGAAGACCGTGGCCATGGCCTCGTGCGAGAAGCGCCGCACGTCGCGCAGCGCGTGCGGCCCCTCGATTCCGAGTCCGGCGTTCGTCTCGTCGGCGCGCATCGCGCCGATCATGCCACAAGGAGGTGTAGGATCACCGCTGCTTCGCCGTCACCCCCGCGACGTTCCAGCCGTCGATGGTCACCACGGGCGCAGCCTTGCCGAGGTCCTTGGCCGCGTACGTGGCCGTGAGCTCGCGCGTTTCGCCCGGCAGCAGCGTCACGTAATTGTCCTCCCAGAGGACGGGGAGGACCTCCTCACCGCCAGGGCCCTTGCGCACAGCGAGATGAACGAAGAAGGCCAGCGCGTTCGAAGGGTTCCGGAGGGTGACCCTCGCCCGGCCGCTCTCGAACCGGGCCGTCGCCTGCACGTCGGACGGCGGGAGCCGTTGCAGGCTGGCGTAGTCGGCGTACTGCGACTGCGGGGTGTGGTACCAGTCCGACTTGGCCCACTCGAGGACGTCGGGCTTCGTCGAGAGCCAGTAGACGTTGCGGCTGACGGTGCGGCCGCCCCCATCGTCGAGCGTGAGGGCCAGGAAGTACGTGGGCGTGATCCCGGCCGGCTCCGGCACCGCGAAGACCTTCACGCTGGCGTCGGGGCCGACGTCCACGGGCGTCGTCTTCGAGAAGAGCACCTTCGACCCGAGGTCGAGGATTCGGGCCGTCACCTTGAGGCCGCGTCGCGCATCGAGCGCGCCGTTGACCACCACCACCGAGCGATCGTCGTAGGCGTACTGGACGTGCAGCCGCTCGCCTGCCTTCTTCGCTCCGAAGTACGAACCGCCGGGTCGGAGGTAGAAGTCGTAGAGGTGCCAGATCATCCCCGGCCACGCGTTGTTGAGCATCCACTGGATGACGCCGGTGGCCGTGTACTTCCGCTCGCCGAAGGCCTCGAGCATCGCGCGGTGCGACTCGTACGCCGCGGCCTGGGCCTTACGGGCGTAGTCCTCGACGCTGGTCGAGGGCCCGTAGCGGGCATCCAACGCCTTCGTGAAGACGTCGAGGGTTCGGAACGGCCCGCCGCCGCAATGGAAGCTCCAGACGTCGCTGATCGGCCACAGCTTGTCAGCGGGAATGAAGCGCTTCAGGCTCTCGAGCGGTGGCGGGGCGGGCCCGGGGCCGATCTCGGTGGCGAAGCCGTGCGGCCCGCCGAATCTTCGTGTCCGTGTACCAGTAGAGAGGCGGTACCCATTCGTAGGGCCCCCGCATCTTGACCCCGCTCGAGCCCGAGGCCTCCGCGGTCTTCTCCGTCGCCGAAGAGACGATGGGGTTGGGGAAGCCGAGCTCCCTCTCGACGTCGAGATAGGCTCTCTCGACGTTGGCCGGCGGCGGGTTGTCGGAGCCATTCAGCCAGGTGAAGACCGACGCGTGCCCTCGGAGGCGGAGGATTCTGATCGCGCAGCGACGCGGTGGCGACCGGCAGGTCCTCCGCGTCCCAGTCCTTCCATTTCTCCCAGTGGTCGCAGCAGCACCAGCCCGGCATGACCAGAATGCCCTCGCGGTCGGCGATGTCGAAGAAGGGCTCGGCCTCGAGCTTGCCCTCGAGCCGGATGGTGTTGAGGCCCATGTCCTTGACGTACGCGATCTCCTGCGCATAGCGTTCGGGCGAGTAGCGCAGCATCATCTCGGAGGTCCAGCCGGCGCCCCGGATGAGGATCCGGTGGCCGTTCACGCGGTAGACGAGGCCGTTCGGGGCCAGGTCCGCCGTGAACTCGCGGATGCCGAACTTCGCGTGCGCGCGGTCGGAGACCGTGCCGTTCACCGCGATCTCGAGATCCACGTCGTGCAGCGCGGGCTCGCCGTACTGCGCCGGCCACCAGAGCTTCGGGTTCGCCAGCGCCAGGCCGGCGACGTCCTTCGGTCCGATCGCGATCTCGCGCGTCTCGCCGGCGGCGAGCGCGACGCCCTTCTGGAAGGCGACCCCGGCCGCCGTGCCCTTGAGCGTGCCGGTGACGGGCGTCTTCGTAGCGTTCGTCGCGAACACCTTCACCGTGAGCTCGGCCCGGTCGTTAGCCGGAGAGTTCAGCGTCGTCACGACCTGGGGGTGGCGGAGCGCCAGGGGCCCGGTCGCGACGAGTGTCACCGGCCGATACAGCCCCATCACCTTGTCGGGGGGCGTGGGATTCCAGTCGACGAACGTGATCCCGAGGTCGGTCGGCTTCGGGGCGGACACGAGCACGGCGAGCGCGTTCACTCCGCGCGTTGCGGCTCCGGTCACGTCGAATTCGTGGAGGCGGAAGGCTCCGGCGGTCTCCGCCGCGTCGGCAATCTTCTTCCCGTTGAGCCACGCCTCGAACTTGAAGTTGACGCCCTCGAGGCGCAGCCAGAGCGTTCTGCCGGCCGCCTCGGCGGGCAGCGTGAACTCCGCTCGGTACCACCACGGCACCGTGAACGGGCTGTCGTCGGGCATGGGCACATTCGAAAAGTTCGTGCCGATCTTGTAGGTCGCGCCGGGGATCGCGCGCAGGTTCGTGCCGTAGTACGGGTCGGGGTACGTACCGTCGGCCACCAGGGCAGAGACGACCGTCGTGGGAACGGTTGCGCGATGCCAGCCCGCGGTCGCGAAGCCGGGCCGGGAGACCGCCTCGCCGCCCGCGGCCACCCTCGCGGAGGACTGGATTGCCCATCCCTCGCGCAGGTCGAGGCGCACCTCCGCCGCCCTCGACCCGAGCCCTCCTGTCATGACCGCGCAGAGCACGGCCAGAATCATCGTCACGCGCCGCCCAGTATGCATGAAGACCTCCCTGTCGTCTGACGGTGAGGCTACGCCGCCCGCCCGCGCGGCGTCAATGGAGCGGCGCGGTTCACGCCGTGCTGCTGGCCGCCGTCTGCGCCCTCACCCTCGGCGCAGACCCGGCTGGCGCACAGGTGCCGGCAGCAACGGGCGCGCTGGCCGCGAAAGACGAGATCGCGCGCAACGGCATCACGAGAATCGTCCTGGTGAACGGCCACGGCGGCAACACGAACTTCCTGCGGTACTTCTGCCAGGCGCAGTTGGCCCAGCGACGCATCTATGCCCTCTATCTGTTTGAGCCGTCCGCCGACGCCGAGACCAGCGCGGCTGTGAAGGCGCTGCGCCGGACGGCGATGGACATGCATGCGGGCGAGACGGAGACGTCGACGATCATGGCGCACCGGCCGGATCTCGCCCGCCCGGAGCGGGCCAAGGATCAGTCCGGCGCCGACCAGGCCCGTCTCGACGGTCTGAAGGACGTCTACACCGCTTGGCTCTGGAGTGGCCGACTCAAAGCCCGCTTTCACACTCGGCAGCCTGGCCTCGTCAAAAGGTGCGATGGATCACGCGGAGACTTTTGACCGTTTCGAGAACAGGACTGAGACATGCACAGAAGAGATCTTCTCAAGGCCGGTGTCCACGCGACGGCGCTTGCCACCTTGTTCCGACCGGGACGCTCGTCGGCCCAAGCCGTGACTGCGTCCGGGGCGGGAGACACCATCTATCTGAACCCGGCCACGGGAGCCGACGGCAATTCCGGAGCCAAGGCGGCGCCGCTGCGGACGCTCGCTGAAGCCGGGCGGCGCGTGAGTCAGAGCACCGGTACCGGGCCGATGACAATCGTGCTCACCAAGGGCATCTATGCCGTCGGCGAGTCGATGTTGCTCAAGCCCCAGAAGCGCTCGTTTTCAGCCGCGAACAGACTGACCATTCGTTCAGAGTTCCTGCCGGACGAGCCGGGGTGGACCTCCGACGGCATGCCGACGCTCATCTTCACCATGCCATTCTCCGACCCTCCGACATGGAACGGGCGTCCCGACGCGGCCGGCGGAGCGGCTGACGGAATCCTGATCGCGACGAGCCACGTGTCCGTACTGGGGCTGAAGTTCCTCGGTCTGCCGGTGTTGGAAGGCCCGCGACCTGGCATCGAGCACCGCCTGTACGGCATCAACCGAAACAGCAGGGAACTCGAGGATCTCGAGATCGGCCACTGCATGTTTCTCGGCGATCTGGTGACCAACCCCATCCATGTCGCGATCATCGCGAACGGCAACGGGATCGACATCCACCACACGATCTTTCGCGAGAACAAGATCACGGTGGTCTACTGGCAGGGCGGCAGCCGCGGGCACGCGATGCGGAATTGCATCGTCACCGGCTGCTATGGAAGCGGCCTGTGGACGGCTGGGATCATGGCCGACTTCAAGTTCGAGAACAACGTGGTGGATGACTGTCGTTACGCCTGGACGTACCAGAACGCGGCGCCGGCTCCGCCCTTTCTCTACAATCCGGACGGCTCGCAGTCCGACATTCCATCGCGTGGTGGCGCGGCCGCCGACGCGGCGGCCGAGGCGTCAGGGCGTGGAGCGGCCGCAGAAGGCGGCCGTCGTGGAGCGGCCGCGGGCCCCGGACCGCGGCGGCGGACGTGGCCCCATTCCGCCCAAGGAACTGATCCGCTACAAGGTCGTCAACTGCCACTTCGGCAAGAACCTCAACCTTGCTGGATCCGGGACCGGGGCGACGTTGGGATATGTGCCCATTGAGCCCGCCTTCATGGAGCTGGTCGGAAGCAAGGTCACGAATCAGCCTGTGCCCATCGAGATGAATCAACGGAGTCGCAACTACCTGCACCCGGTCGCAGGCTCAGATGCGGCCAGAATTGGAGCAGGTCTGTTCGCGAAGCCGGTCGGATGAAGGGGAGCCCGCAGGCCGCTAGCCTGCGGCGCACCCGTCTGTGAGAGTCGTCAAAGCGACGTAGGGCCGCCTGGCCCCGTTGTTGAGGAACCGTGACCGAAGACCAGATGCTTCCGCTCGACGACTACCGCGCGAGGATCGCGCTCGACGTCGGCTTCGTGGCCGAAGCCGCGACGCGCGAGCAACTGCCGACGCTGATCGACCAGTCGGTCGCGTACCTCGAAGCCGAGCCCACTACCTCCTCGCTGCTACCGAGGCCCACCAGCACGGCGGCTGCCCGTGACGTCGCCGGCGCACGCCGCCGGCTCCGCGCCCTCTTGACGGTCCGGCCACCAGCCCCGCTGCCCGAGCACGTGCAGGGGTGGCTCGATGCGATTCTCCAGAATGAACGGCGCGCGACGGACACGGTCGACGCCGCCGCAATCGGGCCTTTGTCAGCCGACGTCCCAGGCGCGTCGCACCATCCCGGCACGAGAATCGCGCTCTGGCAGGGCGACATCACGCACCTCGGCGTGGATGCCATCGTCAACGCGGCCAACGCGCAAATGCTCGGGTGCTTCCGACCGTTCCACGCCTGCATCGACAACGCGATCCACTCGGCCGCCGGACCTCGACTCCGTCAAGACTGCGCCCGCATCATGGCGGCCCAGGGATGCGAGGAAGCCACGGGAGAAGCCAAGATCACACGCGGCTACCATCTGCCCTCGCGATTCGTGCTGCACACCGTCGGGCCCATCGTTCGAGGGCCTGTAGCCGACCATCACCGCCTGGCGCTCGCGAGCTGCTACAGGTCGTGTCTCGACCTCGCGGCCGAGGTCGGGCTCATTCGGACGATCGCCTTCTGCGCGATTTCGACGGGCGTGTTCGGCTTTCCCAAGGTCGCGGCGGCGGAGGTGGCCGTTCGGACCGTCGGCACCTGGCTGAACGCCCATCCGGGTGCCCTGGCGAAGGTGATCTTCAACGTCTTCGCCGACGACGATCGCGAGGCCTACGAGGCGGTCCTCTCACCCGAGGCGGGTCGTGTTGAGCACTGACCGCGCAACGGCCGAACGCGTCGCCGCCTGGATTGCAGGCGCCCCACGGGTGCTGATTGGGGCAGGGGCGGGCTTGTCGGTGGCCGCCGGCATCGACTACACCGATACCGCGTCGTTCGCCCGGCTCTACCCAGGCATGACACGCCGCGGGTTCAGTGCGTGCTACGAGCTGATCGGCCGCCACGATTTGCCACCGGAGGCGTTCTGGGGCTACTGGGCGGCTCACGTCCACGACGCCCGCTTCGGCGAACGAACGGCGCCCGTCTACCAGGCGCTCCGAGCGTTGACGGCCGGCAAGGACGTCTTCGTCGTGACGTCGAATGTGGATGCCTTCTTCACCCGCCACGGCTTCGACGCCACGCGCGTGTGGACGCCACAGGGCGACTTCGCCCACCTGCACTGCACGGCTCGACGACGCCCGGCGTGCGCCGAGATGGTGTGGGACAGTCTCCCGATCATCCAGGAGGTCCTGAACCATCTCGATCCGTCGACGCAAGAAGTCACTGACGCCGCCGTCGTACCACGGTGCCCGGCATGCGGTGGGTCCGTGTTCTTCAACGTGCGCGAAGACGCGACGTTCGTCGAGGAGCCCTACGCCGAGGGCGGTCAACGGTGCGTCGACTGGATTCGGTCGGCCGCCGACCGGCCGTTGCTGATCATCGAGATCGGTGCTGGCTTCAACACCCCGGGTGTGGTGAGGTGGCCCCTGGAACGGTTGGCGGTCCGACATCCGCTCTCGCGATTCGTGCGCATCAACCGCGAGTACCCCGCCATACCACCGGAGTTGGGAGACCGCGGGATCGGTGTGGGCGGCGACGCCGCTGACCTCCTGCAGATGCTATGGAGGACCGACAAATAAGAGCAGAGACGAGCACGTCGTTTGCAGCGACCTGGCGACGTCTATTTGCACGGCAGGAATCGCACGGTCGTCTCCATCTCCTGGAACACCTGGCCCAGCGCGGCGACCGCGAGGTCGATGTCCTCGACCGACGTCAGCGAAGACAGAGAGAGCCGTACGGCGCAATGCGCGTCCTCCGGTGTGCGGCCCATCGCCAGCACGACGTGTGTGGGTTCCGGTGACCCGGTCTTGCAGGCCGACCCGGACGACAGCTCGATGCCGTGCTGGTCCAGGGCGACCACGAGCGATTCGCCCCGCAGGCCGGGCAGCGTCAGGTTGAGCGTGTTGGGGAGTCGAGCCGTGGCGTGCCCGTTCAGCCGTGCACCGGGCACGAGGCGTCGGATCTCCGCCTCCAACCGGTCCCGCAGCGTTCTCACGCCATCGGCTTCACCCACGGTGTTGATCGCGAGTTCTGCCGCCCGTCCGCTCGCAACCGCCCCTTCTCCCACTTCTTGTATTCCATCAACGGCTGGCCGGACTGGACCCAGGCGCGCGGTGTCAGATCAAGTGCGTCGCAACCCGCGCGGGTTTCCTTGTTCATTCGTCGGCCGAAACGGCGATAATCGGCTGGCTGCCTGGGCCGGGGGCTCGTCCGGCCGTCGCCCCCGCGTCTGATAGCGTGAAACGACACTGAAGAACCCCGCAGCGTGGAGGCCTTTTGAGCCCATGAAGAGAGGACTGCTTTCTGCCATCCTGAGTGCCGCAGCTGCTGGCCGGCTGCTCCGGCGGTAGCCAGCCCGCATCTTCAGCCTCGACGGCAACCGCCAGGGCCATTCGCGTCGGCATGAGCGTCCAGGACCTGAGCAACCAGATTTGGTCAGGGTCTTGTCGGGCGCTGAAGGCGACTCGTGGAAGCCGACGGCGGCACCATGACCTACGTCGACTGCAAGAGCAACGCCTCAGCCCAGATCCAGCAGATCGAGAACTTCATCTCCAGCGGGGTCACGGTCATCATTGTGCATCCGGCTGACAAGAATGCCGTTGAGACCGTTCTCGGCCAGGCCAGAGCCGCCGGCATCAAGGTCTTCTGCTGGGACGACGACATCGGCAATTCTGACATCAACTGGTTGATCGACAACTATGCTCTGGGCAAAGTGATCGGCGAGCAATCGGCCAAGTGGATCAACGAGAAGCTCGGCGGCACTGCTCAAGTCGCCGTGCTTGACTATCCGCAGATCCAGGTGCTGCTCGAGCGAGGGAAGGGCATCGTCGATGGAATCAAGGCCGGTGCGCCTAGAGCCAGAATCGTTGCCCAGTCTGCCGCCATCAACCCGACTGAAGGCCAGTCCAAGACCGAGACCATCCTCCAGGCCAACCCCGGCGTCAAAGTCATTGCCTGCATCGGTGGTGGTGGCGCCATCGGGGCCAACGAAGCCGTCAAGGCCGCCGGCAAATTGACGGACACCTTCGGAATCTTCGCAGCCGACGCCACCCCGGAAGAACTGGTGGCCATCGTCCAACAATGAGGCGTGCAGGATGTCCGTGCTCATTACCGGCGGCCCGGACAAAATCGCCGCCGAGATTTATGGCTGGGTCAGGAAGCTCGTCGCCGGTGAGAGAGTCGAGAAGAGGATCTATCGCACAATCACCCCGGTGACCAGAGACAATCTCGGTCTGTACTACACACCCAGCAAGTAGCGGGCCGAGGCAAGAGGCTGCAAAGGGCTTGGGATTGAGAGGCTGGAACCATGTCCGGGCCAGACGCGATCCTGCAGCTCAGGAACATTACGAAGAGCTATCCGGGCGTGATCGCCCTGAGGGACGTGACCCTGGATGTTGCGAGGAACGAGGTCCACGCCCTGGTTGGTGAGAACGGGGCCGGCAAGTCCACACTGATCAAGACCTGCACCGGTGCGGTCATTCCAGACAGCGGGACGATCTCCGTTGGCGGCACGGAGTTCAGCTTCATGACCCCCAGGCGGTCTGCCGCGAATGGCATCGCCGCCATCTACCAGGAACTCAACCTGGTGGGCGGGTTGTCGGCTGCCGAGAACATCTTTCTCGGCAAAGCCATCCGCAAAGGGATCGTCATTGACCGCAAGGCGATGGCGGAAGGCGCCCGGGCCATCTTCAGTCAGCTGGGAATTGACATCAATCCCAACGAGCTCGTCAGGAACCTCGCGGTGGGGCATCGACAGATCGTGGAAATAGCCAAGGCGATCTCCCAGAACGCCCGGCTCCTGATCATGGATGAGCCTTCAGCCGCACTCACGATCGCGGAGGTCGAACGACTCTTCAACCTGGTGGACAGCACTCAAGGCGGCGGGCGTCACGATCATCTACGTCTCCCACCGGATGGACGAGATCTTCCGGCTCGCCGATCGCATCACGGTCATGCGCGATGGTCGGAAGTCGAAACCGTCAACACTCGAGACACGGAAGTCAGCCAACTGGTCAGATTGATGGTGGGCCGGGAACTGAAGGAAGCCTATCCGGCCCGCAAGGCCGCCATTCCCGACGAGCCCCTCCTCAGCGTGCAACACCTGTATGGCAATGGGCTGAGCGACATCTCGTTCACGATCAGACGCGGCGAAGTTCTTGGGTTCGCCGGACTGATCGGCGCGGGACGGACGGAACTGGCGGAGTTGCTCTTTGGGGTCAAGCCGAAGACTGCCGGCACAGTCATCTTCAAAGGCAGGGAGATTGCCCCGCGCACGCCGCGGGACGCCATTGATCTCGGCATCGCCCTGGTGCCGGAGGATCGAAAACGGCAAGGGGCGCTGATGTCGATCGATATCAAGGGCAACATCTGCATGGCCATCCTGAAGCGAATCTCCTTCGCTTCAGTTGTCAGCAAGAGAAAGGAAAGCGGAATTGCCCAACGGTACAGCGAGGAGTTGAGAATCAAGACGCCCGGCCTGGAGCAACGGGTCGGGAACCTGAGCGGCGGGAATCAGCAAAAGGTCATCCTGGCCAAGGGGCTCGCGGCGGAGCCGGAGTTGATCATTCTCGACGAACCGACGCGGGGCATCGATGTCGGCGCCAAGCAGGAGATCTACAGGCTGATCCGCGCCCTGACGGAATCCGGCAAAGCCGTCTTGATGATCTCCTCCGAGTTGGAGGAACTCCTGGGCCTCTCAGACCGCATCGTTGTCCTGTCGGAGGGCAGCATGACGGGCGTGGTGAACAAGGCGGATTTCAGTCAGGAAGTGATCATGAGCTATGCATCCAACGCCGGAGGAAGGGGCGCGGTTCATGAAGGGTGCTGATTCGTTGAAGAAATACGGCATCTACGTCGTGCTCTTGCTGCTCGCGGCCTTCTTTGCCGCAAGCAGTGAAGCGTTCCTGGTCCCGGCCAACCTGTTCAACGTTGCCCGCCAGGTATCCATGCTGGGGATCGCAGCCGTTGGAATGGCCTTCGTCCTGCTGGTCGGTGGCATTGACCTTTCCATCGGCTCGCAGATGACGATGGTCAATATCGTGGCGGCGTGGCTGATGGTCAACGGTCACCAGAATCCCCTCATTGCCTGCCTGGTTGCGTTGGTCATCAGCACCAGCGTGGGTTTCCTGAATGGCTGGATCATCGCCAATCTCAAGATGCCACCGCTGATCGTCACCCTTTGCGGCATGACCATTCTCGAAGGGTTGGCCTACATCATTTCCGGCGGCATTCCGATTTTCGGCTTTCCCAAAGGCTTTTCAGTGATCGGCCAGGGGTATGTCGGCCCGGTCCCGGTGCCTGTCATCATCATGGTCGTCATTCTGGCAGTCGGATCCTTCATTCTCGAGAAGACCTACTTCGGGCGCTACTTCTACGCCGTCGGCGGCAATGAAGAGGCCGCCAACCTGTCCGGCATCAACGTGAAGCGTGTCAAGTATCTGGTCTATGCCCTCTCCGGTCTCTTTGCAGGCATCGCGGGCGTCGTCATGCTCTCCAGAACCAATTCCGGCCAGGCGCTGGCGGGCAAAGGCTTTGAACTCGACGTCCTGACGGCAGTCGTTCTCGGCGGCGTCAGTGTCAACGGCGGCGAGGGCAAGATCAACAACGTCGTGGCGGGCGTCCTGATTCTCGGTGTCCTCGGCAACGGCCTGGTCCTCCTGAATGTCAGTCAGTACGTCCAGATGGTCACCAAGGGCGCGGTCCTGCTGCTGGCGGTCGGCTTCGATTGTTACCAGAAGAGCGGGCAACGCACGGCCGTCAGGCTGGCGGCGCACGCTTCCAACTAGCGAGTTGACGCGGGGAGATCGAGATGATTCAAGCCATCATGAACAGACCGGGAGAAATCACCTTTCGAGACGTCCCGGTGCCTGCGGTCGCGGCACATCAAATCAAAGTGAAGATGAAGCGGATTGGAGTGTGCGGATCCGACATTCATGTCTTCCATGGCAAACACCCCTACACACCCTATCCAGTTGTGCAGGGGCATGAAGTCTCGGCCATGGTGGTTGAAGTGGGCGCTGACGTCACCGATTTCAAAGCCGGAGACAAGGTGACCATCCAGCCCCAGGTTGTATGCGGCCGCTGCTACCCGTGCACGCATGGGATGTACAACGCCTGTGAGGCGTTGCAGGTGATGGGGTTCCAGACCACGGGCATGGCCAGCGAGTACTTCGTGACCGAGGCCGCCAAGGCCCTGAAGCTGCCGGACAATACGAGCTATGAACAGGGCGCGATGATTGAGCCGCTGGCTGTAGCCGTTCACGCCGTCCGGCGTTACGGCGACGTCACCGGCAAGAAGGCCCTGGTCCTGGGCGGAGGGCCGATCGGCAACCTCGTGGGACAGACCGTCAAGGCCTTGGGCGCGGCCGATGTCCTGCTCAGCGAATTGAGCACCTATCGCCTCCAATCGGCCTCGAAGTGCGGCATCAAGACCGTCAATCCCAGCCAGGGAGATCTCCTGGACGGAATCGTCGCAGCCTTTGGTCCGGACAAGGCCGACGTGATCTTCGAGTGCGTTGGCATCAACGCCACGATGAAACAGGCCATCGAGTGCGCCCGCAAGGGATCCGACATCGTTGTGGTCGGCGTGTTCGCCGACCTGGGCACAGTCAATATGGGGTTCATCCAGGATCATGAACTCCGGGTCATCGGCACCGCGATGTATCGCGTTGAAGACTACCTCACAGCCATAGAGCTGGTTGGCGCCGGGCTGATTGAACTTGATGCCCTCATCACCCACACCGTCAGATTCGAGGACTATCCCCAGGCGTACCGAATCGTCGAGGAGCAGAAAGACAAGGCCATGAAAGTCATGGTGACCTTCTAAGGCGACAGCGGCTCACTTGACGAATGTCACGCACACAGGTGCGCCGACTTCGATCACGTGACCCGTTGGCGTGAGCACTCCACGTTCCGGGTCGATCCCGAAGACAACGACGGAGTTGGACCCCTGGTTTGCCGCCAGAAGATAGCGCCCGTCTGGGGTGATGCCGAAACCGCGAGGCGTCCGGCCGAGGGTCGACGCATTCTGCACGAATGACAGGCGGCCCGTGCCGCGATCGATCGCGAACACGCTGATGCTGTCGTGCCCGCGGTTCGACGCGTAGAGGAACCGGCCCGACGGGTGGACCTGGATCTCGGCGGCGCTGTCGGTTGGCTGCAGAGACCGCCCGGCCGGCAGCGTCGAAACCGTCTGCAGCGCGCGCAAGCTCCCCGTGGCCGCATCGCGGCTGAGCACCGTCACCGTGCACGTCAACTCGTTGATGACGTACGCGTGTGTGCCCGCCTCGTCGATGGCCAGATGGCGCGGACCCGCACCAGGCTCCAACCGTGCGGAGGCAGCCGCCTCGGACACCAGTGAGCCCTCTTGCGGATCGAAGCGGTACGCGAGCACCTGATCGAGGCCGAGGTCAGCAACGTAGGCGTGCCGATTCGAAGGGTCGACGCCGATCCAGTGTGCGTGCGGCGCGTTCTGCCTCTTCTTGTTCACGCCGGATCCCACGTGCTGCACGAAGGCCGATGGCGGCCCGAGGCGTCCGTCGGTGCCGATCGGCAGCACCGCGATGCTGCCGCCTCCGTAGTTGGCGACGAGGATGTTCCGCCCGGCCTTGTCCACCGACAGGTGCGCCGGGCCGGCGCCCGCCGACGACTGCTGGTTGAGCGCCTGGAGAAGGCCGGTCGTGCGGTCGATGCTGAACGCGATCACGGCCCCAACAGGTTGGTCACGATACGTCTCGACCTCGTTGACAGCATAGAGAAGCGCGCCGGTCGGGTGTACGGCGAGAAAGCTCGGGTTGGGTGTTGCCGCGGCCAGACGCGGCGCACTCAGCGCTCCGGATGCGGCGTCGAGGCGGGAGACGTAGACTCCCCGGCTCGTCCCGTTGGTGTACGTGCCGAGGTACACGAGGTCCGCGCCGGAGGACGGAGCCTGGGCTGACACAGCGGTTGCCACGCAGAACGCGAACAAGAAGAGCAGGAAGGACGCGTTCATTGCCGACTCCTGAGCCCGACGACAGGACGGTCTGGCTGTCACCACCAGGCATCTCGCTTGCGCCGTAGTGTACCGCCGGCATCACTGGTTGGGAAGATACAAGGGCGGATTGGCGCGTCGTGCCGGCCGGCATGTCATCGAGCACGCGTGTTTGCGCCACCGCCCGGTTCAGCTCCGACCTTCTGATACCATTTGGCCATACCGGCTTGGGAGGACGAAGATGGCGCATT
This sequence comes from uncultured Acidobacteriota bacterium, assembly GCA_963784455.1. Lineage (GTDB taxonomy): Bacteria > Acidobacteriota > Vicinamibacteria > Vicinamibacterales > Fen-181 > FEN-299. The sequence goes on from CAWARN010000009.1 coordinate 555,146, forward strand.
TCACTCGACGCGAATTCCTGAAGACCGGACTCGCCGCGGGAACGATTGCGGTGTCCGGAGCTGTTTCGCTCAACGCCCAGCCCGGGAGTGCGACGGACGTTGTCACGCTCGGTCGTTCTGGAGTGAAAGTCACTCGGCTTGCGTTCGGCACGGGCAGCGTCAGCGGCCAGCTACAGCGCGAGCTCGGACAGGACGGCTTCACGCGGCTCGCGCGCCATGCGTATGACCGTGGCATCCGCTTCTTCGAGACGTCCGAATCGTACGCCGAAATGCACAAGATGCTCGGTATCGCCCTGAAAGGCGTTCCGCGTGAGAGCTACACGCTCATGTCGAAGGTGACGACCCGCAACGGTGTCGAACCGCAGCAGAAACTTGACGAGCTCCGCCGCCTCGCAAACACCGAATACTTCGACATCATGCTGCTCCACTGGCAGCACACGGCGACATGGCCGGCCGACACGGCGCGCTGGCAAGACGCGATCCTCGAGGCCCAGTCACGGAAGGTCGTGCTCAGCCATGGTGCCTCGGTTCACGGACTGCCCGCCCTGCGCCGGGTTCCAGGAAACAACTGGCTCGAAGTCGCGATGATTCGGATGAACCACACGGGCAAGAGCATGGACGCGGAGGACTACGCGACGCAGGGTCCGGGCAACGTCGCGGAAGTCGTGACCCACGTGAAGGACGTTCGCAAGCACGGTATGGGTGTCATCTCGATGAAGCTTGCGGGCGAAGGCACCTTCGATCGCGAGGACCGTCGGAAGGCCATGAGGTTCGCGTTTCGCAACGCTGGTGTCGACTGCGTCACGGTGGGATACAAGAGCCCTGCTGAAATCGACGAAGCCATCGAGAACGTGAATCTCGCGCTCGGCTAGCAACCGGTCGGCTCGCGCCAGATCGTGTCGCTCCGGAGGCCCACGGGCGAGGAGGAGAGCGTCCGCTTGCTTCCTCCCGGTGGACCACCTTTCGGCCAACGTTCCCGTTATGGATCAGATTGACGGTTGCCCCGAGAGTGCTATCATCGGCCGGCCATATTTCCAGGAGGCACGATCATGTCTACCGAAACCGACGGAAGAAACCCACTATCCCGACGGCGGTTCCTCACGGGTGCCGTTTCGGCTGCGGCCTTCACCATCGTTCCCAGCCATGTTCTCGGACGGAACGGCCAGACTCCGCCGAGCGACACCGTGAATGTCGCCTCCATCGGCGCCGGCGGCCAGGCAGCGGTGGACATCAAGCGGTGCGCGAGCGTAGGCGGAAGGATCGTGGCCTTGTGCGACGTCGACGACAGGCGCGCGGAAATGTACAAGGTGCACGACAAGGTCAACAAGTATCGCGATTTCCGCAAGATGCTCGACAAGGAACACAAGAACATCGATGCGGTGATCATCGCCATCCCCGACCATTGCCATGCCGTGGCCACCATGGCGGCCATGGAGCGCGGCAAGCACGTCTACTGCGAGAAGCCGCTGGCTCACTCCATCTCCGAAGGGCGCGCCCTGATGCAGGCGGCTCACAAGTACAAGGTGGCGACGCAACTCGGAAACCACGCCCATGCCAACGAGCAGATGCGCCTGATGTGCGAGTGGATCTGGGACGGCGCCATCGGGGATGTGCGGGTGGTCGATGCCTTTGTGAACCGCAAGAACAGTTGCATCGGCGATTTGCCGAAGATGAAAGAAACCCACGACATTCCTCCCGAGTTGGACTGGAAGCTGTGGCTGGGTCCGGCGAAGTTCCGTCCCTACAATCCGATGTATCTTCCCGGCCGCTGGCGCAACTGGTCGCAGTTCGGCACCGGCGCGGCCGGCGACTGGATGTGCCACGTGGTCGATCCGACCTTCCTGGCGCTGAAGCTGAAGTATCCGGAGACGATCGAAGCGGTGTCCGTCGGCGGGTATGACCCGGTCCAGCACAAGGAGACATTCCCGGAGGCGATGCACATTCGGTTCGAGTTCGCAGCCAGGGGGAAGATGCCGCCGTTGACGCTGAACTGGTTGACCGGGCAGGAAGCAGAACATCCGCCGGAAATGGGCGACCGCAAGTGGTCCTACGCCGGCGCGTTGATCCGCGGCGACAAGGGCATGATGGTGCACGACTCGCACGGGGCGTCGGGATTGCGCATCATCCCCGAGGACGCCATGCAGGCCTACAAGCGGCCGGAGCCGACGCTGCCGCGATCCCCGGGCCACATGGTCGAGTGGCTGCAGGCGTGCAAGGGCGGCAAGGCGCCTGAATCCAATTTCGACTACGGCTGCCCGCTGTCCGAGCTGGGCATGCTGTCCAACATCGCGCTGCTGTTCCCGGGCAGGAAGCTGAAGTGGGATCCGGTGAACGCGAAGTTCCCGAACTGTCCCGAGGCGAATGCCTACGTCCAGTCGGCGTAGCCGGATTGACTGGCCCTTCGTTGACGGGAATCGGCTTCGGCAACGGACTCGACGACGCAGCGAGGGAAGCGGGGGCTGCGGGGTAGTCCGCGCGTACGCTGACGCCCGTGCAGGGGCGGGCACGGGAACGGCGATGAGCGCGAGCCGGCCACCACCTGGCTGTCGGTCCTCGCGTCGCGACGGGCGACACCCTTTGCCCGAGTTCCGCTCGATTCGGGGGCGAGCTCGCGTCGGAGTGGCCCTTCGACTCCCCCTCGACTCGGCAATTTCGGCACCTCGCTCGGGGTCGCTCAGGGCACGCTCCATGGCTGGCTTGCCATGAGCCCCTCGACTTGGCTCGGGGCTCCCCGAGCCAAGTCGAAGGGAGCGAGCCTGGCGGCTCGCGTGGGAATAAGCCAGGCGGGTCCAATGGCGGAGAGGGTGGGATTCGGACTCGAATCAGAATCCGCACAAGTGATTGGACCCAAATTGGTTCAGTGATTTGACCCGAAGTCGACAGAACCGCCAGAACCGCGAAGACCGATAGAAACGCCCGGTGCCCGTACGTATCGCGTACGCGACGAAACTCAGGCGAGGGCCAATCAGGCGACCATCACTCGGGCTTGGCCGGCGCCGCTCGCGCGAGGCTTGACGACGATCTTCACGTCGCTTCCCAGCAGGACAAGGAACCGTACCAAGCGGTCGAGCGAGAAGCCGGCGAGGCGTCCCCGCTTGAGCGCGGAGACCTTGGGCTGATCGACTTCGAGAATCTCGGCCGCCACCGCCTGGGTGAGGCCGCGGCGCTCGATGATGGCACCGATCTTCCGCGCCAGTTCCGCCTTCGCCAGCGCTTCCGCTGGCCGCGGGTGGCCGAGGTCCGCGAACACGTTGCTGCTGCCGACGATGCATCCTCTCGCGGCCATCTTGTCTACCCCCTGGCTTCGCTGAACTCCACAGCGAGTCGCAATCGCCGCTTGATCAGGTCGAGATCCCTCGTTGACATCGCAATGCCGTGCTTCGACTTCTTCTGGAAGGCGTGGAGCACGAACAGGCGCGCACCGTGTAGACCGCGCGATAGGTGTCTCCTCGGTGATCAGACACGACCTCGAGTACGGCCGGGCCGAGCCCTTTCAGGGGCTTCGCCGATATGTGCTTCTCGCCGCGTTGGGCGAGGTACAGGGCGTATCCGACCTCGTCCTGCACTCCGGACGGAAACGTCCTGAGCGCCCGGAGCGAGTCGCCGAGCCACACGACAGGCTTGATCGGGCCGGCGGTCACGATACCAAGTATGCCACATTTGGCATGGCGAACGATCGGGCCATTTCGACCGTCTCAACCCGCGAACTACGCGCGGAGAGGGTGGGACACCAACCCACGTGCCTACAGGTTGATGGGCGTACGTATCGCGTACACCGCCAGCAGTCTCAGCAATGCCAAGTCTCTTGCTCCTAATGAGTTGAGGTTCGGGTTCGAACGACGGGGGAGGGTCCACCTCCGCCTGAAGCGCTCGCTACGCTCGCTGGCTTCGGTGGACAGCCTTCGCGCGACGCTCGCACACCGCTGGCCTGCCAGCCGTAGCCAGCGAGCGTAGCGAGCGGTTTGGCGAAGGCTGGCGGAGAGGGTGGGATTCGAACCCACGTGCCGCTTACGCGACAAGACGCTTTCGAGGCGCCCCCGTTACGACCACTTCGGTACCTCTCCGCGGTACGGAATGCGCAATCACTTATTGTAGCCGACGCCCCGGAATCCGCCAACCTGCGCGGCGCTGAGCTATACTAAGCAGTTCGGGCGCTTGAGAGATTGGCTCGGATCAAGAAGCGCCAGGTTTCCTGGGGGATGGATGCACCTTCCCCGTTCCAAGGAGTTGCGCATGCGCAGGGTAGTAGCGGTAATCGTGGCGGCACTCGTGTTGACGGCTGGTCCGGCGATGGCTCAGGGGAAGGTCGAAGTCAGCGGGATCTTCGGCTGGACGTTCTCCGACGGCGTCACGGGCGACTCGGTGACCGCCCCAGACGGCAACAAGTACAACGCCGTCGACCTCAAGGACTCGATGAACTGGGGCCTGATGTTCGGCGTGATGGCGAACCCCAATGTCGAGATCGGGTTCATGTTCAACCAGCAGCAGTCGGCGCTGAGGCTCGAGGGCACGACGACCCGCGATCTCGGTGACATGTCCATCAACTCGTATCACGGCTACTTCGGCTACAACTTCGGCGACGCGGAGGCCAAGGTGCGGCCGTACATCCTTGGCGGGATCGGCGCTACCAGCTACGGCGCCGTGAACTACACCGACGCCGCGGGCAAGCCCGGTTCGACTTCGGGGGAGACGCAGTTCTCGACGACGTGGGGCGCCGGCGTGAAGTTCTTCCCGAGCCCGCGAGTGGGCCTGCGCTTCGGCATGCGGTGGACGCCGACCTACATCAAGAGCGACCCGGGCGGCTACTGGTGCGGTTACTGGGGCTGCTACGTGGTGGGCGACGCCCAGTACGCGAACCAGTTCGATTTCTCGGGCGGCGTGACCCTTCGGTTCTAATCAGGAGGAAGCCTTGAATAAGAAGTGGTTGTGCGCCGCTCTGGCGGCGGTCGTTCTCGCATCGGGCTCGGGCGTAGCGTTCGCGCAGGCGGCACCGTCGCAGGCGACGGTGGATCAGGCCATCGAACAGCTCCGCAAGGACGCTCGAACCGACGTCAACACCCTCATCACCGCGAGCATGCAGTTCACGAGTGACGAGGCCGTGAAGTTCTGGCCGCTCTACAAGACGTACGAACAGAGCCGCAAGGCGCTGACCGACGAGCGGCTCTCGATCATCAAGGAGTACGCGAAGAACTTCGCCGCGATGACCGATCCGAAGGCCGCCGAGTTGATGCAGCGCGCCCTCGGCCTCGAGGAGAAGACCGCCGCTGCCAAGCGGACTTTCCTCGCCGAACTCGGGAAGGTATTCCCTGGCAAGACCGTCGCGCGGTTCTACCAGGTGAACACGCGGATCGACATGCTGATCGACGCGATGTTCGCCGGCGAGGTTCCGCTCGTCCGATAGCCACACGAATGATGGCGCCGGGTGCCCTCCAGGCGCCCGGTGCCCATCACGAACGGATCGATCAGCCTAGCGGCGTTCCCTGAAGAACGCCTGGATCATCTCGCGGCACTCGTCCTCGAGCACGCCGCCGACGGCCGCCATTCGATGGTTGAGTGACGGCAGTTCGTGCGCCGCCAGCGTCGACACCAGCGCTCCCGCCTTCGGCTCCGGCGCGCCGAACACCACGGTCCCGATCCGCGCGTGGACCATCGCACCGACGCACATCAGGCAGGGTTCGACGGTGACGTAGAGCGTCGCGCCAGTCAGGCGATAGTTCCCGACGCGCGCGGCGGCGGCGCGGATCGCAACAATCTCCGCGTGCGCGGTCGGGTCGTGGCTGCCAATCGGCTGGTTGAAGCCGGCGCCCGCAACTTCGCCGGCGACGACGACGACGGCGCCGACCGGGACTTCGCCGGCGTGCGCCGCCAGGCGCGCCTGCTGGAGCGCCGCGCGCATGAAGGCCTCGTGGTCCGTCTCAGCCACGCCGGCCGCCCTCCTCCGGAAACGCCGACGCCCTCAGTCGGGCCGCCGCTCCGGCAAAGAGCTGGATGTCGGTCGTCGCGGACACCAGCGAATGCCCGGCCGCGAAAGCGGCATTGGCGGCCTCGCCGCTCACGACGAAGATCCCGCACGGGAGCTTCCTGGCGGCGCACGCCGAGATCACCTCGCCGATGGCCTGTTGCACGTCCGGCGCGCCGATCTCGCCCGGCTTGCCAAGGCTGCCAGACAGGTCGAACGGACCGATGAACACGGCGCTCACGCCAGGCACCGCGACGATCTCGGCGATGTTCGCGACGCCGTCAACGTGCTCCACCTGCACGACGACGGCCGTCCGGCCGTTGTCGCGGGCGATGGCGTCGGCGATGCGGCCGCCGTAGCCCTGCGCGCGTGACACGCCGAGGCTTCGCGCGCCCGCGGGCGGGTAGTGCGCGGCGCGCACGACGGCCTTCGCCTCGCCGGCGCTGTTGACGTGCGGCACGATGATGCCGGCCGCGCCGGTGTCGAGCGCCTTCGCAATCAGGATCGGCTCGTTGTTCGGCACCCTGACGACGCACGGGCAGAGGTGACCCGCCGCCTGCACGATGCGCTGCACGGCGGCGAAGTCGAGCAGGCCGTGCTCCATGTCCACGAACAACCAGTCGAACCCGGCCGCGGCCGCGACTTCTGCCAGTTCGGGTGCCGGCAGCGTCAGCACCGTGCCGAGCAGCGGCTCGCGCCTCGCCAGCCTCGCCATGAATCGGTCCTGGACGGATGCGTGGTCGGCCATTCTGATCTCCTCCGGCTCTCGGCTCAGGGCTCAGGGCTCAGGGCTCAGAGCGCCAGCCTTCTGGATTCTGACTTCTAGCTTCTAGCTTCTTCTATCCGTTCACTCTGACAATTCCAGCAGAGATCGAACGTCCCGTCGTTCTGCTCGTGGCAGCACGGGCACTCCCAGGGCTGGAACGCCGGCGCACCGAAGGGCGCAGCCTTCGCCTCGGGTGAGGCGAACTCCTCTACTATGGGGCGGGCCTGCTCGAGTCGCTCTTCGGGCACGACCACCTTGATCGCCGCCATCGTTCCGCCCGAGACGATGTAGGGCGCCATCGTGCCCATGACCTCGTCGCCGAGCTGCGCCTCGATGCCGGCCGCGACGAGCAGGTCCCGGAGCAGCGCGGTGTCGGCCATGCCGCCCGTGTAGACGATGACCCAGCTCCGTGTGGACATGAGTGTCACCAGCGCCCACAGCTTACACCAGCTGGCGGCTGGAAGCGGCTGGCTGCCGGCGCCGGCAGTGAGACGTCGGTCGTGGCCCGGTTCGTCGGCTCCGGGCTCCGGTTCGGCAGACCTCACAGTCGCCCTGCGCGCCGACCCGGTCCGCGCCCGCCTCTCTCGGGCCGGCGTACGCGGCCGGCATGTGGGGCCGCCCTGCGCTAGAATGGCCCAGTGAACTACCACCATCGAGTCAAGCGCGATAGACCATGATCAACCGTCCCGTGCGATCCTCCCGGCCCGTCCTGCCGGCACTCGTTGTCCTCGCCGTCGTGCTGGCGGTGGCGCCGCTCGCGTCGCAGGACTGGCCGATGTGGGGCGGCACGCCGCAACGGAACATGACGGCCCCGTCCGGGCCGCTTCCCGCCTCGTGGGACGTGTCGGCGAAGACGAACATCAAGTGGAAGGCCGCGGTCGGAAGCACGTCTTACGGGAACCCGGTGGTCGCAGGCGGCAAGGTGTTCCTCGGCACGAACAACGACCGGCCGCGGAACCCGGCCGTGACGGGCGACAAGGGCGTGCTGATGTGCTTCCGCGAATCGGACGGCGCCTTTCTCTGGCAGGCCGTCAGCGAGAAACTTGAGACGGGCATGGAGAACGACTGGCCCGAGCAGGGCGTCTGCTCGTCGCCTGCGGTCGAGGGGAAGCGCCTCTACTACGTGACGAACCGCGCCGAGCTGGTGTGCCTCGACACCGAGGGGTTCATCGACGGCGAGAACGACGGCCCATACCAGGACGAGAAGCTGAAAGGCCAGACCGACGCGGACGTCATCTGGACGCTCGACATGATCAAGGAGTTGGGCGTCTTCCCGCACAACATGGCGAACTCGTCGCCGGCCGTGTGGGAAGACCTCGTCTTCGTCGGGACGTCGAACGGGCGCACCGAGAACCACGAGAAGGTCCCCGCTCCGAAGGCGCCGAGCTTCCTTGCGGTGAACAAGACAACGGGGAAGGTGGTGTGGCAGGACGCCTCGCCGGGTGAGAACATCCAGCACGGGCAGTGGTCGTCGCCGGGGCTGGGCCTCGTGGACGGTACGATGCAGGTGTTCTTCGCGGGCGGCGACGGCTGGCTCTACGGCTTCAACGCGCGCACGGGCGAGAAGCTGTGGTGGTTCGACCTGAACCCGAAGGGCTCGGTGTGGCCGAAGACGAAGAACGATGGAATCTCGACGCCGGTGTTCCACGACGGCAGGGTCTACATGTCGGTCGGACAGGACCCGGAGAGCGGCGAGGGCGTGGGCCACATGTACGCGGTCGACCCGCGCAAGCGCGGCGACATCACGGAGACCGGGCGCGTCTGGCAGTACGACAAGATCCGACGGTCGATTTCGACCGCCGCGATCGCCGAAGGCCTCCTCTACATCTCGGACTTCAGCGGATTCCTCCACTGCGTGGACGCCGCGACGGGCGCGCCGTACTGGACGTTCGACGCGCTGGCCGCCGTCTGGGGCTCGCCGCTGGTCGGCGACGGCAAGGTCTACCTGGGCGATGAGGACGGCGACGTCGTGATTCTCCAGGCGGGCAAGACGATGAAGAAGCTGGCGGAGATCAACATGGGGAACGCGGTCTACGGCACCCCGGTGCCGGCGAACGGCGCGCTCTACATCATGACCCGGTCGGATCTTTACGCGATCGCGGCGCCGGGTGCGGGAACGAAGTGATGGGCAGCTGGCTCTTGAGAGCGGCGGTGGTGGGGTGCCTGGCGGTGGCTGCGAATCACTCCGGGAGTGGCTTGCAGCAGCAGCTGACCGCGGGCAGCTGGCCGCGGTTCCGAGGATCGGCGGCGCTGCTGGGGGTGGCCGACACGACGCTGTCGCGACCGCTCACACTACGCTGGAGTTATCAGGCCAAGGAGGGCATTGGGTCGTCGGCCGCCATCGTGGACGGCACGGTGTACGCGGCGTCGATGGACGGCATGCTGCACGCGATCGATCTCGCCACCGGGAAGGCGCGCTGGCTGTACGCCACCGGCGGGTCGGTCGAAGAATCGTCGCCGGCCGTTCGCGACGGCGTCGTCTACGTGGGCGACCTCGACGGCACGCTGCACGCCGTCGACGCGGCCACCGGAAAGGCGCGGTGGACGTTCAAGACCGAGGGCGAACTCAGGTCGTCGCCCAACTGGCTCGGCGATCGTGTCTACGTCGGGTCGTACGACCAGAATCTGTACTGTCTGTCGGCGGCCACCGGGGCGCTCGTGTGGAAGCTCGAGACCGGAGGGCCGGTGCACAGCACGCCCGCGATCGACAAGGACACCGTGTACGTGTCGGGGTGTGACGAGCAACTGCGCGGCATCGATGCCGCGACCGGAAAGCTGCGGTTCATCCTGCCGCTCGGCGGCTACACCGGCGCGTCGGTGGCGGTGAGAGACGGCCAGGCCTATGTCGGCACCTTCGCCAACGAGGTGCTCAGGATCGACCTCGTGAAGCGGGCGATCCGGTGGACCTACAAGCATCCGACGCGCAACTTCCCGTTCTACGCGTCGGCCGCGGTGTCGGGCGACCGCATCGTGCTGGGCGGACGGGACAAACTGGTGCACTGCCTGTCGGCGTCCACCGGCAAAGAGCTGTGGTCGTTCACGACGCGCGCCCGCGTCGAGTCGTCGCCGCTCATCGTCGGCACCCGCGTGTTCGTCGGGTCGAACGACGGGCTGCTGTACGAGTTGGACCTGGCCACAGGCAAGAAGGTGTGGGAGTTCACGGCCGGCGCGCCGCTGTCGGCGTCGCCCGCAGCGGCGGCCGGAGCGCTGGTCATCGGCTCGCAGGACGGCGTGCTGTACCTGTTTCAGGTAGTCTGACCGGCCAGCGAGACGGCAGTCGTGGCCCGGTTCGTCGCTCCGGGCTCCGCTCGGAGGACCTCGCAAGTCGCCCTTTGCGCCGACCCGGTCCGCACCTGCCTCTCACGATGGCCGGCTGGCAGATTGGCAGTCTCGCTTCTGATATGCGCATCGCCCACATCACCGCCGGCGCCGGGCACATGTACTGCGGGAGCTGCCTGCGCGACAACACGATCGCCGCGGCGCAGCTGGACGCGGGGCACGACGTCCTCCTGATTCCCACCTACACGCCGACGCGCCCCGAGGGGCGGAACGTCAGCCTCGACAGGATCTACATGGGCGGCATCAACGTGTTCCTGCAGGAGCACGTGCCGATCCTCCGCAGGATGCCGCGATTCCTGAGCCGGATGCTCGACGCGGCGCCGCTGCTGCGGCTGGCCACGAGCCGAGGCGTGAGCGTCGACCCGGCCAAGCTGGGCCGGCTCACCGTCTCGATGCTCCGCGGCGTCGACGGCGCGCAGCACCGCACCGTGCTCGAGCTGATCGAGTTCCTGGCCGACGAGGCCGTGCCCGACATCGTCAGCATCCCGAATTCGCTTCTGATTGCCCTGGCGCCGGCCATCAAGCGCAGGCTGAACGTGCCGATCGTCTGCACGCTGCAAGGGGAGGACGGCTTTCTCGACGGCCTCGGCCATCCGCACCGTGACGAAGCGCTGCGGCTGATCCGCGAGCACGCGGCGAGCGTCGACGCCTTCCTGGCGGTCAGCCGGTTCGGCGCGGATCGGATGAGCGCGTTCCTCGGCATCGAACGGAGCCGGATCCACATCGTCCCGATCGGCATCGACTTCGAGGGACACTCGCCCGCCCCGCTCGACGGCGAGCCGTTCACCATCGGGTATCTCGCGCGCCTGACACCCGAGAAGGGGCTCCACGTGCTGTGCGAGGTGTACCGCCGGCTGAGAGCCCGCCCCGGCTGTCCGCCGAGCCGGATCCTGGCGGCCGGCTACCTGGCGCCGGAGCACAAGGGCTACCTGGCGGACATCGAGAAGAAGATGGCTGGGTGGGGCCTGGCTGACCAGTTCGAGTACCGCGGCGCGCTCGACCGCGCGGAGAAGATCGCGTTTCTGCGAGAGCTCAGCGTCCTCTCGGTCCCCTCGCCCTACCCCACGCAGAAGGGTCAGTTCCTGCTCGAGGCGATGGCGAGCGGCGTGCCGGTGGTGCAGCCGCGGCTCGGCGCGTTCACCGAACTGGTGGAGACGACGGGCGGCGGGATCCTCGTGGACGACGGCGACCTCGACGGCCTCGCGGCCGGCATCGCGTCGCTGTGGGAGAAACCGGAGCACCGGAAGCAGCTCGGCGCCGCCGGTTTCGACGCCGTTCGGAGGCACTACGGAACGCCGCAGATGCTGGCGGAAGTCATGGATGTGTACCGGCGGTTGGCCTCCCCGCGTCCTTGACAGGCCGCCGGTTGGCGGTGCATCCTCTGCCGAGTGGTTTGTCCAGTTAGGATGAGGTGAATGCCCTTGGCCACACGGCCCGACCCGCCGTCCGAACCGCGCGAAGGCTCCACTGATCAGGTGGTTTCCCACGTCCGCGCGCTCATCGTCGGCGGAAAACTGAAGCCAGGAGGCCGGCTGCCGGCGGAACGCGAGCTGGCGGTGCAGATTGGCGTGAGCCGACCGACGGTTCGGGCGGGCCTTCGCGCGCTGGCAGCCATGGGCGTCGTCGTCTCTCGGCACGGCTCCGGCACCTATATCCCGTCGGGTCCGCCGAAGCTCGGGAGCGCTGCTCTGGGGTTTCTCGCTGCGCTGCACGGCTTCACGCGCGAAGAGATGTACGAGGCACGGACGCTGCTCGAGGTCGGCGCGGCAGGAATGGCGGCAGAGCGCGCGGCACCCGAACAGATCGCGGCGATGGCCGAGGAAGTCGCCAACCTGTTCTCGGCGATGAACGACCCGCAGGCGTTCCTGGTGCACGACATCGACTTCCACCGCTCCGTCGCGGCCGCTTCGCGCAATCCGATCATCGCCGCGGTCATGGAGATGATCTCGTCGCTCTACTACGAGCGGCGGCGGGAGACGGCGGCTCGCGCCACGCAGCGCAACCTGCGGGATGCGGCCGAGATGCACCGCCGCGTCTACCAGGCCATCCGAGCCGGCCGCGCGGACGCAGCCCGTGCAGCCATGAGCGAACATCTCTCGCAGTCATCCTCGCACCAGGCGCAGGAAGTGCTGGCTGGCAACGGTGCGGCCGTGCCGACCGGCGAGAATGGCGCGCAGATCCCGCGCCGCGGTCCGTCCCGGCAAGCCGCCCGTCGGCGCGCGCCGGCGAAGCGGTAGTCCGCAGTCGCCATCCCCCCAGTTCGCACGGTCGCCAGCTCGCACGATCGCAAGGTCGTCCCGCCTCCCCGCCTTCCGCCTACGGGTTCGTGGCGCTTGGCCTTTCGTCGAACATCATGTAACTTGGCGCAACGGGGGACACAGGTGCTTGAGGTCACACGCGTTTCGAAGGATTACCAGACGCCGTCAGGACCGATCCGCGTCCTGTCGGACATCGACCTCTCTGTCGGCCCCGGACAGTCCATCTCGATCGTCGGACCGTCAGGCAGCGGCAAGAGCACCCTCCTCTACATCCTCGGCGCCCTCGAACCGCCCTCGTCCGGCACTGTCCTGCTCGGCGGGCAGAACCCGTTCGAGCTGGACGACCGCCGGCTGGCCGCATTCCGCAACCGGCATGTCGGCTTCGTGTTCCAGGACCACCACCTGCTGCCGCAGTGCTCCGTACTCGAGAACGTGCTGGTGCCGACGCTCGTCGCGCGCGAGGCTATCGACGACGTCGAGCAGCGGGCCCGAGAGCTGATCGAGCAGGTGGGGCTGACCGCTCGCCTCCACCACCGGCCGCATGAACTGTCCGGCGGCGAGAAGCAGCGGGTGGCGCTGGCGCGAGCCCTGGTACAGCACCCCGGCCTCGTCTTATGCGACGAGCCGACCGGCAACCTCGACCAGGAGTCGGCTGACACGGTCGCGGCGCTGCTCGTCGACCTGCACACGCGCCAGCAGTCGATCCTGATCGTCGTCACCCACAACCTCGAGCTGGCGCAGCGCATGGACACGCAGTACGTGCTCCGCGACGCCAGGCTGGTGGCCCGGTAGGGACATGACGCGGCTCCTGCTTCGCAGCCTCGCCCACTACTGGCGCACCAACGCCGCGGTCGTCGGAGGCGTGGCGACGGCGGTGGCCGTCCTGGCCGGCGCGCTGCTCGTCGGCCAGTCTGTTCGTGCGAGCCTCCGCGATCTCCTGGTCGAACGCATCGGCGCCACGGCCTATGCCGTGTCGGCCGACCGCTACTTCCGCGATGATCTTCTGGCGGGATGGAAGGACGCGGGCGGGGAGACCCGCGCTACGACGACACTCGGCCCCGACACCTGCCCGATCATCGCCGTTCCCGGCATCCTCGTACGGGAGTCGTCTGGCCGACGCGCCTACGGCGTCAACGTCTACGGCGTCGACGAGCGGTTCTGGCGGTTTCATGGCCTCCCCGCGCCCGAGGGATTCGGTGATCGCTCGGCCTTCGTCGGCGCGCCGCTCGCCGCGCATCTCGAGGCCAGGCCAGGCGACGGCCTCCTGCTGAGAATCGAGTCGGACCGCGACATCCCCGGCGAGTCGCTCTACGGCCGCCGCGAGAGCGCGGGCCGGACGATCAGGCTGACGTGCAGCGGAGTGGCGTCTCCGAAGCAGCTCGGCGAGTTCGCGCTGCGGCCCGGCCAGGGAGCGGTGTTCTCCGTCTTCGTGCCGCTGAAACGGCTGCAGCGCGACCTGGCGCAGCCCTCGCGCGTCAACGCGATGCTGTTCACTGGCGGATTGCAGGGCGACCTGCTGCCTCAGCTTCGGCAGGCGCTCCGCGAGCGGGCTTCCCTGTCGGACGTCGGCCTGCGCCTTCGCACGGTCGCGGACGGGCGCACGACATCGGTCGAGAGCGCGCGCGTCCTGCTGGACGATTCGATCGCACGGTCGGCGTTCGCCGCGGCGGACGAAGCAGGCGCACCGGCGTCCGGCGTGCTCGCTTATCTGGCCAACGTCATACTGGCGGGCGGACGCGAGATTCCCTACAGCGTGGTGGCCGCCGCCGATCTCGGCCGAGGCACGCTGACCGACGTCCGGCTGGTGGCGGGCTCAGCCATGAATCCGGACGCGCCGGGCGCGCACGAATCGATCTGGCTCAACGAGTGGGCATGGCGCGATGTCGGCGTCCCCATCGGGGCGCCGATTGAAATCGAGTACTACCACTGGGAGAGCGCCTCGGGCCTCGTGACGAAGCGCGCAACGCTCCGCCTGGCCGGCGTCGTGGCTATCGGCGGCGCCGTGGACGCGACGCTCGCGCCCGACGTGCCCGGCATCACCGGCGCGAAGAGCGTGCGGACGTGGGACCCGCCATTTCCGCTGGACCTTCGCCGCATCCGCCCGGCAGACGAGGCGGTACTGGGATCGGTATCGCGCGACGCCGAAGGCGTTCGTCACGCTCGCCGGCGGGCAGTCCCTGTGGCAAAGCCGATTCGGGCGGCTGACGTCGGTGCGGGTGGCGCTCACGGAGCCGACGCTGGCCGAGTCGCTCCGGCGCCGGATCGACCCCGAGACGGCGGGGTTCACCGTCGCGGCGGTCCGTCGCGACGGCCTCGACTCGTCGCGCGGCGCGGTCGACCTGGGCGCCTACTTCCTCTACTTCAGCTTCTTCCTGATCGTTGCCGCCGTGCTGCTGTCGGCGTCGTTCTTCCGACTGGGCCTCGAGCAGCGCGCGCGGGAGGTCGGCACGCTGCGAGCCATCGGCTACTCCTCGCGCACGCTGCGGCGCCTGTTCCTCTCGGAAGGCGCCGTGCTGTCGATGGCGGGCAGCCTGCTGGGCGCTGTCGGCGCCCTCGCCTACGGCGGCGCACTCGTCGCCGGCCTCCGCTCGTGGTGGGTCGGCGCGGTCGGCACCGACCGGGTCCACCTCCACGTCTCCTGGGACGCCATCGGCATCGGCATGACTGCCGGCATCGCGGCATCGCTCGGCGTCGTTGTCTGGACACTGCGCAGCCTGGCCCGCAGCTCGCCGCGGGCCTTGCTCGCGGGTGTGCTGGAGTCGCGAGCGGCCACCACGCGGAAGGCTCGCGCGCTGGGCATGGTGTCCGCAGCCGCGTTCGCTGCCTCCATCCTCGTGCTGGCGGCGTCGGCCGTCGGCTCGATTCCGGACGTCGGCGGATTCTTCGGTGCCGGCACGCTGCTGCTCGTATCGAGCCTGAGCCTGGCGGCCGCGATCCTGCGCCGGCCGCGCCCGCGCCCGATTGCAGGTCACGGCTGGCGGGCCGTCGCCCGCCTCGCATTCCGAGGCGCCGTGCACCGGCCGGCCCGGAGTCTGCTGCCGGTCGCGCTCATCGCCTCGGCCGCCTTCATCATCGTCTCGGTCGAAGCGTTCCGGAAGGACCTCGGCGACGACGGGCTCCATCGGCGCTCGGGAACGGGAGGATACGCCCTGGTCGGCACGTCGGCACTTCCCATCGTCTACGACCCCGACACGCCGGCCGGGCGCGAGGCGCTCGGCATGACGGCGTCCGAAGCACCTGAACTCGCTGGCCTCAGATTCGCGTCGTTCCGGCAGCGCGAGGGAGATGACGCGAGCTGCTTGAACCTGTACGCGCCGCGCGAGCCGAGGATTCTCGGAGCGCCACGCGCGTTTATCGAAGACGGAAGATTCACGTTCGCGGCATCGGAGGCGACCACGCCGGCCGAACAGACTAACCCGTGGCTCCTCCTGGACAAGGCGGTCGCGGGCGGGGCGATTCCGGCCATCGGCGACGCCAACTCGATCCAGTACCGGTCTCAACCTCGGCGTCGGCGGGGAGGTGACGGTTGGAGGCGGCGCTGGCGGCGCACCCGTCCGCCTGCGCATTGTCGGGACGCTTTCGGACAGCGTCCTGCAGGGCGTGCTCATCGTGTCGGAGCCGAACTTCCTGCGGGCGTTCCCCGAACAGCAGGGCCACCGCTTCTTCCTTGTGGACGTCCCTGCCGGGCGCGCCGCGTCTGTCGTCGCGCCGCTGACGGATCGGCTGACCGACTGGGGCGTCAGGATCGAGTCGTCGCGCGAGCGGCTGGCTTCATTCCGCCAGGTGGAGAACACGTATCTTTCGACGTTCCAGTCGCTCGGAGGCCTGGGCCTGGTGCTCGGAACGATCGGGCTGGCGGCCGTCCTGCTGAGGAATGTGCTCGAGCGGCGCGGCGAGATGGCCCTCCTGCGCGCGGTCGGCTACCGCCGGCAGACGCTGGCGATGATGCTGGTCGCCGAGCACCTACTGCTGATGGTCAGCGGCCTGGCGTGCGGGACCATCAGCGCGCTTGTCGCCATTGCGCCGGCGCTGTGGGCGCGGGGCGGCGCGGTTCCGGTCGCGATGGTCGGCGTGCTGCTGGTGGCGGTGATCGCGGCCGGCCTTGCCTCGTCCGTGGTTGCGGGCGTGGCGGCGCTTCGCTCGCCGCTGCTCGCGGCGCTCAGATCCGAATGAGGTGGGAGCGGCAGCATGCTGAGAGGATTCGTCTTCGTCATGGGACTGCTCGTCGCACAGGGCACGGGCACGCCGCCGAGCACAGACTGGCCGCAGTGGCGCGGTCCCGAGATGACCGGCGTTGCGGTCGCGAAGAGCCTCCCGGCCACGTGGAGCACCACGGAGAACGTGACGTGGAAGCTGGCGCTGCCGGAGCTCTCCGGCTCGACGCCCATCGTCTGGAACGACCGGATCTTCCTGAACATCGGCGACGGGACCGGACTGTATCTGCTCTGCGTCGATCGCCGGAAGGGCGCCGAGCTGTGGAAGAAGCACCTCGGCAGCGGCAATGCCAGGGTGAACAAGCAGAACATGTCGACGCCGTCGCCCGTCACCGACGGCGAGCGCGTGTGGGTGATGACGGGCACCGGAATCCTCAAGGCGTTCGATTTCAGCGGGCTCGAGTTGTGGTCGCGCGACATCCAGAAGGACTACGGCACGTTCGGCCTCAACTGGGGCTACGCCTCGTCGCCGCTGCTCGTGCGCGATCGGCTCTACGTTCAGGTGCTGCACGGCATGAGGACCGCCGACCCGTCGTACGTACTCGCCATCGACGCGGCCAGTGGCAAGACGATCTGGCGCGTCGAACGTCCGACCGACGCGGTGTCGGAGTCGCCGGACGCGTACACGACGCCGGCCGTCCTACGGAACGGCGGGAAGGAGGAGATCGTCGTCACCGGCGGCGACTACGCCACCGGGCACGACCCGGCGACAGGCGCCGAGTTGTGGCGGGCCGGGGGGCTCAATCCAGGAAGGGACCGGAACTACCGCCTCGTGGCGTCGGCGACCGTGGCCAACGGGCTGATCTATGTTCCGTCGCGTGTCAGGCCGCTGATTGCGCTGCGTGTGGGCGGGCGAGGCGACATCACGCGGTCGCACGTCGCGTGGACGACCGACCAGGGGCCCGACGTGCCGACGCCCGCGGTCACCGACAAGTACATCTTCATTCTCAACGACCGCGGGATTCTCTGGTGCCGCGACGCGCAGACCGGCGCCGAAATCTGGGGCAACCAGCGTGCGCGCACCGGAACCTACAGCGCATCGCCCGTCGTGGCCGACGGCAAGCTGTACGTGACGAGCGAGGACGGCGTGACGACCGTCCTCGAGGCGGGGCCAGTGTTCAAGGTCGTCGCGGAGAACGACCTGGCCGACTACACGCTGTCGTCGATTGCCGTCTCGGGAAGCCAGCTCTTCATCCGGACGACGAAGTTCCTGGTACTGTATTGGCAGGTAGTGAGCGAGCCTGGCGCAAGGCTCAGGGCTCAGGGCTCAAGGCTCACGCAATCCAACTGATTGAAGGAGATCGCTGCATGAGACGTGGAACGTTCGGCATTCTGTTGGTTGTTGGCCTCGTGGTGCTCACGCTCGGACATCGGGTTCTCGGCGCGGGGCCAGGTGACTGGCCCTATTGGCGCGGCCCGGCCGTCAACGGCATGGCGATCGGAGATGCCCCGCTGACCTGGTCCGGCACGGACAACGTCGCGTGGAAGACCGACATCCCCGGCCTGGGCAACTCCAGCCCTGTCCTCTGGGGTGACCAGATCTTCCTGACGACGGCGATTCCGACGGGCGCGGCGGCACCAAGCGCGCCGGCGGCCGCGTCGCAGCCCCCGCAACGGGGCGGTCCCGGCGGCGGGTCGGGGCCGCAGCCAGAGCACCGCTTCGAGGTCCTTTCGCTCGATCGCAAGACGGGCAAGATCCTCTGGCAGCGCACCGCCACGACCGCCGCGCCTCATGAAGGGTTTCATTCGACCTACGGCAGCTTCGCGTCGCACTCGCCCGTGACTGACGGGAAGTTCGTCTACGCGTTCTTCGGGTCGCGGGGAATGTACGTCTACGACCTGAAGGGCGCGCTCGTCTGGAAGAAGGACTTCGGCGTGCAGTTGCGGATGAAGATGGCCTTCGGCGAGGGCATGGGGCCGGTCATCGCCGACGACAAGCTGCTGCTCGTCTTCGACCACGAGGGCGACTCGTTCATGGTCGCGCTCGACAAGGCGACCGGCAAGGAGATCTGGCGAGTGGCCCGCGCCGAGAAGACAAACTGGGCCGCACCGCTCGTGGTGGACTTCAAGGGGCGCAAGCAGGTGGTCGTCGCGGCGACCTCCAGGGTCCGCAGCTACGACCTGCGCGACGGCTCGCTCATCTGGGAGTGCGCCGGCCTCGGCATGAACACCATCCCCCACCCGGTGCGGCAGGACGACCTGGTGCTCGTCATGAGCGGCTATCAGAACCCGAAGCTCATGGCGATTCGCTTGGGCCGCGAAGGGGACCTCACCGGCACCGATGCCATCGTCTGGACCCAGACCAAGGCGAACTCGTACACCGCCTCGCCGGTTCTGTTCGACAACAAGTTCTACGTGCTCACGGACAGCGGCATGCTGAGCTGCTACAACGCCCGCACGGGCGAACCGTACTACCAGGCGACGCGGCTGCCGAAGACCTACAGCTTCAAGTCGTCGCCGGTCGGCGCGAACGGTAAGCTCTACATGGCCACCGAGAACGAGGACGTCGTGGTGGTGAAGATGGCCGAAACGTTCGAGGTGCTGGCCACCAACACGATGCCGGGCGAGACGTTCATCGCCACGCCGGCGATCGCAAACGGCGAGATCTTCCTCAGGAGCAAGGCCCGGATCTACTGCATCCGCGCAAAGTAGCAGCGACCCTCCGGCGGGTCCGGACCCCTGCCGTATAATGGCACGGCCTCTGTATGCCTTGCGCCCAATGCGGTACCGCCGCGGTGCCCGTCGACGGACGTTGTCCCGAGTGCGGAGCCGCGGCTGGGCGGTCCGCGGCGACGGGACCAGGTGCGCCTGCCGCGCCGGGAGCATCCCGCCACGGGATTCCGACGCTCTTCGGCAACGTCCGCGATGCCGCGACGATTCCGCCGGCGGGCCCAACCGTCATGCCCGGCCAGTCGCAAGCTCCCGCGACCGGTCCGCTGCACGTGAGCCAGGAGTTCGGCAGCCGCTACCACATCATCCGCCTGCTCGGCGCCGGCGGTATGGGATCGGTCTACCAGGCGTGGGATAAGGAACTGGAAGTCGCGGTTGCGATCAAGGTCATCCGCCCGGAGGCGATGGCAGATCCGGCGGCCGCAAAGGAGATCGAGAAGCGGTTCAAGCGGGAGCTGCTGCTCGCCCGCCAGGTCACGCACCGGAACGTCGTCCGCATCCACGACTTCGGAGAGATCGAGGGCATCAAGTACATCACGATGCCCTACGTCCAGGGTTCCGATCTCTCCAGCATCCTTGCGCGCGACGGCCGCATGCCGGTCCAGCGCGCCCTTTCCATCGCTCGACAGGTGGCGTCGGGGCTGGTTGCGGCCCACGAGGCCGACGTCGTTCATCGTGACCTGAAGCCGGCCAACATCATGATCGACGCGGAAGACCACGCGCTGATCATGGACTTCGGCATCGCGCGCTCGACGGCCGGCGAGAAGGGCTTCACGATGACCGCCGCCGGCGTCGTCATCGGAACGCTGGCGTACATGGCGCCGGAGCAGGCGAAAGGGGATGCGGTCGATCAGCGGGCGGACGTGTACGCGTTCGGCCTGATCCTGCGGGACATGCTGCTTGGCAGCCGGGATAGTGGAGCCACGACGGAGTTCGCCGAGTTGATGTCCCGCATGAAGGACCCGCCGGCGGCGATGCGGGCGCGCGACGCCACCATCCCGGAGCCGCTCGATGCGCTCGTGACGCGATGCCTCCAGCCGGAGCCTGCGGCCCGCTACCAGACGAGCGCCGACCTGCTCAAGGACCTCGAGCGGGTGGCCGGGGGCGGTCGCGTGGAGGCGGCCGCACAGCAGACGACGCCGATTCCGAAGCACGCCGGCCGCGGCAGGCTGGTCAGGGCGGCTGCTGCCGCGGCGGTTCTGCTGGTGGTGGCTGCCGTCGGCTACGGCGCGTGGCGCTGGTACAGCGCGTCTCGCGGCGGGGCGGGCGCGCTGGGTTCGGGCGGTCCGGCAGTCACTCTGGCTGTGCTCCCGTTCCGCAATGCGTCGGGAGACCCGGCGCTCGACTCGCTCGGCACGAGCCTCAGCGAGGTGCTGGCCACGGACCTCGGAGAGTCCGCGCAGGTTCACACCGTTCCGTCGGTGCGGCTGCGCGAGGTGCTTCGTGACCTGCGGATCGATCCGAACGCAAGCCTCGCGCCTGCCGACCTGGTGCGCATCGCCGACTTCGCGAGCGCGAAGACGATCCTCTGGGGCCAGTACGTCAAGTTCGGCGACGAGATCCGCATCGACGCAACGCTACAGGACCTCGAACAGCAGAAGACGACGCCGCTGAAGGCGACCGCTGCCAACCAGTCGGCGCTGCTCGCCGCTGTCGGCCAGTTGGCCGGATCGGTCCAGCAGGCGCTCGCAGCCGGGTCCTCCGATGTTCTGAAGGAACTGAAGGCGTCGGCGTGGAAGCCCTCGACGCAGTCGTTCGAGGCGCTGCGCCTGTACAACGAAGGGCTCGGTCTTTCGCGCGACGACAACCAGCAGGGCGCGGCGAAGAGCTTCGAAGCGGCGATTGCGGAGGATGCGAACTTCGCGCTGGCCTACTCTGGGCTCGCCGAAACATACGCGAAGCTCGGATACGACGCGAAGGCCGAGCAGCAGTCCCGGCGCGCGATGGACCTGAGCCAGGCGCTCCAGCCTCAGGAACGGTATCTGATTGCGGCGGCCCACTACCGTCTGACGAACGACAGCGCGAAGGCTATTGAGACGTACGAGAAGCTGATCGCCGTGTCCCCCAACAACGCCAGAATCCAGTTCGACCTGGCCAGCCTCTACGAGCGCGGCCGCGATCTGACCAAGGCGCAGGCGCATTTCACAAAGGCCGTCGCCCTCGATCCGAAGTACGTCGAGGGGCTGATCGCCCTCGGCCGAAATGCGATCAGGCGCGGCGATCCGAAGGCGGCACTTCAGCCGTTGAACAACGCGCTGAGCCTTTCAATCCAGCTGGGGAACGAGGCGGCGCGGGCGAACGTCCTCCACGCCATCGGTGTGGCCTACACGAGAATGGGACAGCCCGCGGAGGCGCTGAGGCAGTACCAGGAGTCGCTCGCCATCAAGCGGCGGATCGGCGACAGGAGGGGAATGGCGTCCAGCCTGAACCAGATTGCTGGAGTCCAGACCGATTCCGGAGGCCTGCAGGAGGCCGTGAGGAGCTACAACGAAGCGCTCGCGCTGTATCGGGAGCTCGGCAACAAGTCGGACACGAGCTTCACGCTGATCAATCTCGGCGTGCTGCTGAACGAGAGCCTCGGCCGGCCTGACGAGGCGCTTCCGCACTTCCGCGAGGCGCTCTCCCTGATGCGGGAAGAAGGGGATCGCTCCGGCGAAGCGCTGGCGCTGAACAACATCGGCGTCGCATTCCTGGCGAAGGGCGAGTTCTCCGAGGCCCAGACCTACTTCGAGCGGGCTCTCGACATCCGGGAGCAGCTCAAGGTGCCGCGTGAGACGGCCGACACCCTTCACAACCTCGGCGAAACGCTCAGTAGGATGGGCAAGTACGATCAGGCACTGGCACGCTACCTGAAGGCGCTGGAGGCGAGGCGGGCTGACGGGGACCCGCTAACCGCAGCGAAGGAGTCATATAGCATCGGCACGATCTTCGACTACCAGGGACGTTTCGGCGCCGCCATTACGTCGAAAAGCGAGGCGCTCCAGGCATTCAGAGACGGGAAGCGGCGCGACTCGTGGCTTGGCGAGATTCTGAGCGGCGTCGGCTACAGCCTGGCGCTCGGCGGGCGATCGGACGAGGCGTCGAAGAACCTGGACGAGGCGCTGGCGCTGGCTCGCGAACTCAAGCACGCGAACCTCACAGCGCAGGTCCTCCGCTTCCAGGCGGAGGGCGCGTTCTTGAGGCGCGACGCGGCGGCGGCGGGCCGGCTGGCCGGGGAGGCGTTGCAGGCGGCGTCGCAGGCGTCGGACCGCTCGATGGACCTCTGGGCGCGTTTCGTCACGGCGAACGTCTCCGCGGCCTCGCAGCCCACGAAGGCGGCGGCGGCGACGCTGGCGCAGATCGGCCGGCAGGCGCAGTCGGCAGGCCTTGCCTACCTCGCGGTGTCGTGCGCGCTCCAGCAGGCCGACACGCTGCTGCGGGCGGGCGACAACCAGCAGGCGCGCATGCAGGCAGAAGAGGCGCTCGCGCGTGCCGAAACGCTGGGGCTGCGCGAACTGCGGGCGCGAAGCGAATACGTCGTCGGCGCCGCGAAGCGGCTGGTCGGCGACGCGCAATCGCGCCGGCACTACACGGCCGCGTTACAGCTGCTGGACGAGATGGCGCGGGAGGACGGCAGTCAGAAGCTCCTCGAGCGCACCGACCTGAAGGCCATTCACACCGAGTGTGTGAAGTGGGGGAAGACGGGGTAGCGCGACGGCAGGCTCAGGGCTCAGGGCTCAGGGCTCAGGGCTCAGGGCTCAAGGCAAGATCACGCGGAAACGACAACGCCGGGTCGCAGTGACCCGGCGTTGTTGCGTACCGCTTCAGTTGCAGCGTCCGCTTCGAGCGCTACTTCTTCCGCCGCCGCGCGCGCACCACGAGTCCGGCCAGGCCGGTGCCAAGCAGGAGCATGCTGGCGGGTTCGGGGACGACGTTGGCAGCACGGAAGGCCCGGTCCGCTCAACCGCGAACACGCCAAACCTCGAGAACGTGTCTCCCCTGCCCGCCGATGCCGGGGTCTGGGGGCGGCAGATTCGGGTTATACCAGATGTTTGAGAGCGGCGCGGCAGTCGAGAAATCGCCATAGGTCGGCGGTTCTCAGGATGGTGATGTTGCTGCCAGGAACTGATAGCCCGGTTGGAACAGACCACTTGATCGTGACCTGATACCCGTTCGATGTCCCAACCGGCGGATCTGGTCGAGCCGAGGGTCACGTCGAAAGTAGCCGCAGTTGTTCGCGTCAAAGGTCGGAACGCACTGGACGACGTCCGGTGGGGTGGGTTCGTGGCCCCTGGTGGATAGTAGAAGAGGAACGGGTTGGCCGTCGGAGTTCAAGTCGTCCAGTACGTACACGTCAAAGGTCGCTGTCAGGCGTTCCTGCTGATCTGGAACGTATAGATGAGCTGCGTACTTGTCCGAGGTCAGATGTAGAACCACCAGTTGTTCGATTGCTGCACGCCCTGGCGTGAACGACCCAAGGCACGGACTGACCTGTCCCAGAGACCAGGACGCACTGGCGCAGTCGATCGGTCACCGCCTCGCTGGCGACCGCTCCCGCTACCACCAGCAACACCGCCAGCACCGCCACCTGGAGTGCTCGGTACGTATGGTTCGACCATGACTCCCCCTGAAGACACGAGTTTGCCGACGAAGATAAGTGAAGGGAAAGCAAACAGTCGCCGCCACAGACTCGAGAGAAGATGGCTATTTCATGGAATCAGCTGTTTAGGCGACTCAGCCGGGCCGAACGCCGACGAAAAGTCGCCGCCCGAGGAGACCTTTTTCTGGGCTGGCTGCAATTGATGAACTTGCGTCGGGTGTACTCTGGACACCGCGATGCCCTTCTCCCCGTCCTCCCGCGCACGGCTCACCAGCCACGACCTCGGCCGGTTCCCCGGCGACACGCTCTTCGACCGCCTCGGCCGCGCCGTCTCCACGGCCGGCTGCCTGCCGCGCAAGGAACTCTACGAGGCGTGGGAGGTGGCGCGACGCGTGCGACGGCTCTTCCGCGGCGGCCGCGTCGTCGATCTCGGCGGCGGGCACGGCCTCCTGGCGCAGGCGATGCTCCTCCTCGACAACTCGTCGCCAGACGCGCTGGTGGTGGACGCCGCGCTTCCGCCGTCGAGCGCGAAGGTACACGTTGCGCTCGTGGAAGCATGGCCGCGGCTGGCAGGCCGCGTTCAGTTCGTATCGAGCCTGCTCGAAAGCGTCGAACTGCAGAACACCGACGTTGTAGTCTCGTGCCACGCCTGCGGCGACCTGACAGACCGCGTGCTCGACCTCGCCGCCGCCGCCCGCGCACGAGTTGCCGTCCTCCCCTGCTGCCACGACCCGGCAACGTGCGATGCGGGAGCGCTGGCCGGCTGGGTGGATCAGCCGCTCGCGATCGACATCCTTCGCGCGCTCCGCCTCGAGCGGCAGGGCTATCGGGTCTGGACGCAGACGATTCCGGCTGCCATCACGCCGAAGAACCGCCTGCTGCTCGCGGCACCGACTACGCCAAGCCTCCCGACCCCTTCTTTGAGCGGGCGGCGCTGACGCGTTCGACGGCATCGCGGATTTCGGGGTGGGCCTCGAGGAGTTCCTCGAAGTCGCGTTTCGCGAGCGACAGGAACGAGCTCGGCTGCAGGGCGCGCACCGAGGCCGTGCGCGGCGCGTCGAAGAGCAGCGCGACCTCGCCGAAGAAGTCGCCGTCAGTGAGCACCGTCAGGCGCTTCTCGGACTGGCCGACGGTCACGAACGCCTCGACTTTGCCGCGCGCCACGACGAAGAAGCGGTCGCCGACTTCGCCTTCGCGAATCACGGTTTCGCCCGTCTCGTACCGCATGAAGACGAACCGCCGTGCGAGCGCCTCGCGCGCGCCGGCTTCGAGCCCCGCCAGCAGCGGGATGGCGGCCAGGCGCGCCGGGTCGATGCGCCCCTCCTGGCCGTCGGCGCTCACTTCGATGCCGCTCTGCTTCTGCCAGAGGCTGGAGTAGAGGCCGTCTCGCGCCAGCAACTCGGCGTGGGTCCCGCTCTCGATCAGCCGGCCGCCGTCGAGCACGGCGATCCGGTCCGCGCTGCGCGCCGACGCGAGGCGGTGCGTCACGAGCACGACCATCCGTCCCGCGGCGAGGCGATCGAGCGTGGCGTTGATCGCCGCCTCGGTGCCGGGATCGAGCGCCGATGTGGCTTCGTCGAGCAGCAGGATCGCGGGATCGCGCAGGACCGCTCGCGCAATCGCCACGCGCTGGCGCTGGCCGCCAGACAGCCGCCCGCCCAGTTCGCCGACCGGGGTGTCGTACCCGTCGGGCAGCCCTGCGATGACATCGTCGATCTCGGCGGCGCGCGCCGCCGCTCGGATCTCGTCGATGCTCGCCCCCAGCTTCCCGAGCCCGATGTTCTCGCGAATCGTCCCGGCGAAGAGAAAGCTCTCCTGAAACACCGCGGCCATGTGGCCGTGAAGCGAATCGAGCGTGACTGCGCGAAGATCCTGCCCGTCGATGGTCACCTGCCCCCGTTGCGGATCGTAGAACCGCAGGAGGAGCTGCAGGACGGTGCTCTTGCCTGAACCGGAGGGGCCGACAAGGGCCACGCGCTCGCCGGGCGCGACGGCAATCGACAGGCCTGACAGCACCGGGCGGTCCGGCGTGTAGCCGAACGTCACGCTCTCGAGCGCCAGCGGACCCGCCGCCCGCGTCAGCGTCCCCGCGCCCTTGGCGTCGGCCACGTCCTCGGGTTCGCCGAGCAGTTCCTCGATGCGCTGCAGCCCGCCGGACGAGGAGATCAGGGCGGGAATGACCTTCTTGGTGAGGTCGTACGCGTCCTTGCTGACCACGGCGTGCAGGCTCAGGAAGGCGACGAGCGAGCCGGTCGTCAGGAGGCCCGAATACGCCATCCAGGCGCCGACGCCCAGCACGATGACCTGGGCCATGAGGACGCCGAAGCTCGACGAGCTGCCCACGAGCTCCGCGAGGAACTCGGCGCGGACGAATCTCCGGCCCAGATCCGCCAACTGCGTCTCGAACCGCTCCATCAGCCAGCCGGCCAGTCCGAACACCTTCACGACGGGCTGGGCGCGGACCGACTCGCCCACCGTGCTCGCGATGCCCGCCTCTCCCTGCTTGAGCGCGTAGCGCGCCGCGCTGGCGCGCCTGCCGAACACGCGCGTGCCGAACCCCGCCAGCGGCATGCCCAGCACCATCACGGTGGCCAGCCGCCAGTCGATCATGAAGGCCACGGGGATGTTGATGATCAGGCCGAGCACCGCGACCACCGCGTCGACGACGCGCGTGGTCAGGCTCTTCTGGATGTCCGCCAGATCGCTCGTGAAGCGCGCGACCACGTCGCCGCTCTGAACGCGCGAGTAGTACCCGATCGAGAGCCGCTGGAGGTGGCGGAACATCCGCAGGCGGACGGTGTTGAGGATGGCGGCGCCGATGCGCGCGCCGAGATAGTCGGCCAGCAGGATCGCGGCCGTGGCCAGCACGAAGGTCCCGGCGAGCGCGGCGAGCACGCGCGTGAGCAGAGCGGCGTCGTGGCCGATCAGGGCGTTGTCGATGATCAGCCGCTGGCTGTAGGCGAAGAAGGCCTTGAAGCCCTGTGGGACGGCGAGCACGCCCAGCAGGAGGATGCCGATGCGCCAGTGCGGCCGCCAGTAGCGGAGCGCGTGGCCAACCGTCGCCAGCAAACCCATCGGCCTGTGATCGTCCATGTCGCTCCCGCCCTCGATTGCGGTGTCGTCCCGCCCGTCGTCCGGTCAATTATGTCCGCGCCCGGCGGCAGATCAAGCAGGATGTCGATCGGCCGGCACGAGAGAGGCAGGCGCGGACCGGGTCGGCGCGAAGGGCGACTTGCGAGGTCCGCCGAGCGGAGCCCGGAGCCGACGAACCGGGCCACGACTGACGTCTCACCAGCCGGCCCGCGGCGGCGCCTAGCGTCTGACGACGGTCACCGCAACGTGCGATGGATACAGCTTCGAGTGGTGCACGCTGTTGCGCGCGACGACGCCCGTCGCCTCGTCGTAGTTGTCGCCGCCGGTGTTCAGGTTGCGATCGAAGCGCGGGAAGTTGCTGCTCGACACCTCGATGCGCAGCCTGTGCCCCGGCGCGAAGTAGTTGCTCGTCGTCAGCGGCTGCAGCGTGACCTTGTACACCTTCCCGCGCTCCATCCAGGTGAGCGGCTTGTCGTATCCGTCGCGGTAGCGCATGCGCTGGATCGACTCGTCCAGGTTGTACGCCCGGCCGTCCGGGTACACGTCGAGCACCTTCACGGTGAAGTCGGTGTCCTTCGCGTCGGACGACACGTAGAGCGTCGGCTCGATCGGCCCGCTGAGCGTCAGCCCGTCCTTGAACGGCTCCGACGTGAAGACGAGGATATCGTTGCGCGCCTCCATCTTGCGCTGGTCGAACGCGCCTGCCGTGATGGCGTTCCCCGTGCAGCAGACGTTGCCGCCGTACGACGTCACCGGCTTCATCGGGTCGTAGACGAACGTGTCGGGCTTGTCGGCGTCGGGTGCGGCGGTCGTCAGCACGCCGTCTCCGCTCAGCGAATTCGCACTGCCGCCGCTCGACAGGAAGAACGTCATCGGCCGCGCGCCGGCGGGCGGCCAGGTGTCCGACGTTTCCCACTTGTTGGAGCCCATCGTGAAGTAGGTGACCTTCGCGAGCCGGTCCAGGCGCCCGCCCTTGTCCCCCTTCAAGAACCGGTCGAAGAACCCGTAGACCACGTCGTTGTAGTCGTACCGCGCGTCGCCCATGCTGCGCTCGCCGACGATGGTGTCTTCGGTGGCGCGCGTGTAGGAGCAGTGCGCGACCGGCGCGACGATGGCCCACTGCTGGTCGGCGACGCCGGGCTTCGCCGTCTTCCGCACGTGGTTGTAGAGCGCGAGGTTCGGCCCGATCGACACGTCGTACCAGGACATGAACCACAACCCCGGCACGTTGATGGTCGCATCGTCATGAACCAGGCCGCCCTTGTACCAGGCGGGGTCGTTGGGCGTGCGCTGCGCCATCCGGCCGCCGGTCGGGACGGGCATTGCGTCGGCGAAGATCCCCGTCGGCCCGTCGATCGCCTTGAAGATGTCCTGCATCGGCAGGTGCCACAGCGCTTTCGACCAGTCCACGTCGGGCTGCTGAGGCGCAAGGTCGAAGTACTTCGACGCCTTCACCAGGTCGTCGCGCGACATGTTCGCCGGGAACATCGGCCGGAGCTGGTTCTGTTCGCCGTAAAGCCACGCGATGAAGAGCATCTGGACGGCACCGCCGCGGTACCAGTTGCCCTGCTCGTAGTAGGGCTTCACGCGGCCGACGCCCGCGCCGAACCCCTGGACGTTCATCGCGGCGTAGGCCGGGTGGCCCTTGGCCGCAATCGCCATCTGGTACTCGGCCGTGGACGAGCAGCCTGTGGTGCCCACCTTTCCGTTGGACCACGGCTGGCTCGAGATCCACTGCAGCGCGTCCTCGCCGTCGGTGACCGGCGGCCCGAGGATGTCGTAGTTGCCTTCCGAGAAGAAGTGGCCGCGTTCGTTCTGGATGACGTAGGCGTAGCCGCGCTTCACGGCGGTGAGCATCTCCGTCATGTCGCGCGGCACGCCGTTCCGGACGTCCCAGTAGTTGAAGTTGTATGGGGTGCGGACGAAGATCGTCGGCACCTTGCCGGAGGCGTTCTTCGGCCGGTAGACGTCGGTGGCAAGTCGGACGCCGTCGCGCATCGGCATCATCACCTTGCGCTCGACGACCGCGACAGATTGCAGGTCCCTCTCGACGCTCCACCGCTGCGCGACCCGGTCGGCGGAGAGCGTTCCGCCGCGCTGGGCGACGACGACGGCGCCGGTGGCCACGACGCAGGCGAAGATCAGACCGAAGGAGATGCGACAGGTGAGAGTGCGCATGTCGCATTGTACGAGGTCGGGGGGCGCATTCGCCAAGCGGCGCGGTCGATTACGGGTTCGCTGGCCCGCCTGATGTTCAGCGCTCGAGCTCGACTAGCGTCCGGACACGGCTTCGATCGCGGAATGAAGGTCCTTCCTGTCCACCAGCTTGAATAGCGGCGTCAGGAGGACGCGCGTGCCGAGGTATCCGGTCATCAGGCCGACGATCGAGAAGTAGACGAGGAGCGCGACGACGAATCCGGCGAGGTCGGCGCCGGCCCTCCCGCCGACGGCTGCGGCGAAGTAGTCGGCGGCGCCACGCAGCGCGGCCGGCAACCGGTGGAGCTCGGCCAGCCCGACACCAACGAGGATCTTCGTCAGCCAGTCGGAGATCTGCTCCAGGTTCGTGTTGACTCGGTACTGCAGCTGGTCTCGGCCGGGCGCGCCCTCGGCGACATCGCCTGGCGATGCCGACAGCGTTCGCGGAATGCCGAACAGGAAGCCGACCAGGGCGCCGAGCGCCCACGCGCAGCCGGCGATCATGAGCAGCCCGGCGACCGTCCGCGCGTACTCAGCCCACGTGCTCGCCTCGGAGACGAAGGCAAGGACCGCCACGCCTCCTGCCCCTGCCGCCACACCCGCCAACCGCGACACGAGTCGGCCCCCGCCGCGCGCGGAACCGGCTGTCTGCCGCGTCACATCGATCGTCGAATCGGATGCCATCGTCTGCTCCCCGCCATCCCAGCGTCATCGTTGGTCGCGACCGCCGCTCCTGTGCGTCGAGACCCGTCGTCGCCTGTCCCGGGCTTCGCTTGTGTTGACGACGCTGGATGAGAGTCGGCCGCGGCTCGGCCTCCCGCTCCGCAAAGCCGGCAAAGGCTTTGCGTCGGGGAGGACCCTTCACCGCGTCCTCGCTGCAATCGTCGACGCAAGCGAGCGTGGGGATAGTATGCGGAGATCGCGCGCCGGTTACACACCTGTGATCGGAAATCGTGTGCAACGGCCGTCCATCTCTGGCGAGAGGGAGTAGCAGGCGGCGAGGGTCAGGGCTGCCGTCGTTGGATCTTCAGCGGCACGGCTCGGCCCGGCGGGTGATCGACGTTGCCTTCGAGCAGTTGCCGCAGTCGCGTCGGCACGCCGACCCATTCGCCAGGTCTTGGCCTGAGCCAGCGGAACCACACCACCCAGACTCCGAGTGAGACGACGAGGAGGAGACCCACGCGGCGGTAGACGGCCTGCCTGCGCGCCAGCGACTCGCGCTGCCGGTCGAATTCGGGCTGGAGCAGCTTCTGGTGGACGGTCGCGTCAGTGCGCGCCTGCACTTTGAGGGCCTCGACCAGGGCTTTCTCGGCTGGAGCGACACGTACGGCATACGCGTACTCGGCTGTCAGCCACACTGCTGAGCACAGCGCCATCGCCGCGGCAGCCAGGCCGCCCCAGGAACGTGCGGCCGCGGTCAGTCCTGCCCGGTTCATGCCGGCCCCCTGCCGCCTGGCGGCGCGACGAAGCGCTTCGCGGGGATGCCCGCGTGACGCAGCCGGACGATTTCACGTGGACAGCACTCGTAGCACCGCGCGCACGAGACGCACGTCGCCCGGTCGGCGTTGAAATCGTGGATCGCGCCGTACGGGCACGCGTCGGCGCACATGCCGCAGTAGGCTTCCTTGTCCGGGGTGACGCTCACGTTCTTCCAGGAGACGCGGGACAGGATCGAGAGAAGGCCGCCGTAGGGGCACAGCCACCGGCAGTAGGGCCGGCCGTAGAACATGCCAACCAGGAGGAAGCCGGCGCCGATGGCGAGCATGTGGAACGAGCCCGACAGCCGGAAGAGGCCGATGAACGGGTCCCACTCGCAAATCAGAAACCGCCGGAGGACGATGGCCTTCCCGGAGCTGGTGACGGTCGGCAGGCCCCAGCCGGCGAAGAAGATCACGGCCGCGAGGTAGACGAACGGGATCCACCGGAGCACCCGATCGAGCTTCTCGGGTACGTTCTTCGGCCGCAGTAGCACGAGGTCCTGCACCGCGCCGAGCGGACAGACGCCTCCGCAGAACACCCGCCCGACCACGAGCGCTGCCACGAGCGGCAGCAGGAAGAAGGCGATGATGCCGGGCGAGATGATGTACCTCGGATCAACCAGCGACAGCGTGACGTTCTGGATCGATCCGATCGGGCAGGTGCATCCCTGCCGGTAGAAGCCGAAGTACACGATGGCGGCGATGCTGAGCAGAAGCGTGCCTTGTCGGCTCCGGCGCTTCAGGACCAGCCAGGCGCACGCGCCGAGGCCGAGGGCCAGCATCGCCACGTCGAGACTGAGCAGGACGATGCCGCGCGGTTCGGGGTGGGTCGGCGTCGGGAACGCGTAGATCCCGCCGAAATCCGGCGGCTTCTTCTGGTACTGCGCCAGGAGGGCGCTCGAGGCGAATGCCACGACCAGCAGGATGAGCGGCCAGAGCGGGCGTCTTGCGCCACCGCCGCAGGAGGCCGGTCGCTCCACCTGGTTATCCATTCGCCGTCTCGCCGTGGGTCACCAGCGGGGACAGTCCAGGCGCCGGCACCCGGACGATCGCCGACTCGGGGCAGGCAATCATGATCGAGCACTCGTTGCACGTCACACAGCGGTCGTAGCGCACCTCGAGGCGCAGCGACCCGTTGCCCATCGGCGGCTTGCAGGCCTTCACGCACTTGCCGCAGCCGGTGCACGCCGGCTCGTCGACGGAGTATTCGTAGTAGTTGTTGTTCGGATCGTCCAGGTCTTCCTTGCCCACCACGCGCCGCTTCAGCGCGTCCTGCGGGCACACCTTGCCGGACGGCACCCCCTTCTCGTTGGGCGCGCTCGTCACGTCCATATAGGCCGGGCAGAGCATGCAGTAGCCGCACTTGGAGAAGTCGTTCACGGCCTTCACGGCCGACAGGCTCAGCACGCAGGCGGTGCGGCACAGGTCGCAGGAGGTGCACTTCAGCGGATCGACCTGGAAGACGCCATGCGCCGACGCGCGGGTGGTCAGAATGGCGCCGACGCCGCCGAGCGCGGCAAACCCGATGACGCGGCACGTCGTATCGATGAACGTGCGGCGTGTGCTCGTATCGCTCATGACTGTCCGAAGATCGTGATCGTGCGGCGTACGGGATCAGCCGCCACGATCCGACCGCTCGAATCCACCGCGAGATGGATGTGGGTGCACAGGGGATCGAAATGCTCGGGCCCGATCACCGCGATCAGCGCGCGATCGGGGCCGAAGACCTTCACGCGGGCCGCCACCTTCTCGCCCGTCACGACGCACCCGTCCGGCGCGACCGCGAGGTTCACCGGGTTGCAGCAGCCGACGAAGTCCTCGGGGCTCGCCTGGCCGAACTTGCCGAACGCCGCGACGGCCGCGCCGTCGAGCGTCCACGTCGTCACCTGGTGCCGCCCGGTGTCGGTGGCGTAGACCGTGCCCGCCGCGTCGACGTCGATGTCCAGACTCCGGTTGGGCAGCCTGAAGCTGCCGGTCTTGTGCTGGCTGCCGATGAGGCCGCGCTCGGCGCCGCTCGTGTCGAAGCGCCTGACGAGCCGGGCGCTCGCGTCTGCGACGAGAATCATGTCGCGGAACACCTTGACCGCGGTCACATCGGCCGGCTGCCCGGCCTGGCCGACGGCAAGTCCGCCGACTCGGTTCCCGGCCACGCCATAAATCTCGACGCGTCCGGGCGCGCCGACCAGGACGCGGCCGTCGGGCGCGACGGTCAGGCACGCGGCCTGCTCAGGCGCCTTCCACGTCCGATTCACGCCGCCCTTCGCGTCGAACACGCGGATCTCGCCATCGCCCAGTGCGTGGATCACACGGCCAGCGCCGACGGCCACCCCCGACAGCAATCTCTTGAACTCACCGGCCGTTCCGCGGCCCGCCAGTGTCGCCACCGGCGTGTAGCGGCGTGGTTGCATGTTCATGAGCCCTCGGCGCGCGCGGCGCTCTCCCCTCTGTCCCTATTTGCCCGCGACGACCGGGCCCACCTGGAGGCAGACCATCTGGCCCCTGTCGCGGATGACCATCCGGCCGTTCGAGAGCGCGGGCGGGCCCCATACCTCCTCGCCCGACAGGACTTGGGCGCTCGCCAGCTCCTTGTAGCCGGCGGTGCTCGCCTCGATGAGGCGCAGCATCCCGGAGTCGCCGTCGAGCACGAAGAACATCCCGTCGGCGAGCATGAAGCCGCCGAGGCCGAACGTCCGCGTCGCCGCCGCGTCGCCCGACGCAACCGGGCTCTGCCACACCACCTTGCCGTCGAGGCCGACGCAGCTGAAGCGCCCGCGCGTCTTCGAACTGACCGCGAACAGGTGGTTCTTGAAGAGGATGGGCGTGTGCACCTCGGAGTTGAACTGCGCCGAGGTCAGGTCGTAGAGCTTGCGCGCGGCGAACCCCGACGCCCCCTTGTCGACCTGGAACATCATGCTGCCCGCCTCGTACCCGCTGGTGATGAACACGCGACCGTCGCCGATCGAGATTGCCGACGGAACGGCCGCCATCTTCGTGGCGAACGGGATGCCCCACAGCAACTGCCCGTCTGCCGCCGCGAGGCCCACCACCTTGTTCAAGGTGAGGTACAGGTACTGCTTGACGCCTCCGATCGTCGCCGGCATCAGCGACGAGTGCGACATCAGATCCTTGCCCGGGTTCGGCGACCGCCAGATTTCCTTTCCCGTCGCCTGGTCGAAGGCGACGGCGAGCGCATCGCCGCCGGTTGCCACGATGATCCGGTCTCCATCGAGCAGGGGGTTCTGCCCGGCGTACCACCCGGGGATGGTCGTCTTGTATTCCTGCACGAGGTTCTTCTGCCAAACGAGCTTGCCGGTCTTCTGGTCGATGGCGTGCAGGCGGCACTTGGGGTCGAGCGAGAAGACGAGTGTTGTGCCGACCGACGGCACGGTCCTCGTGATCCCGTGGTTGGGGCGGACGTCGACGGCGTAGCTCCACCGCCAGACTTCCTTTCCGTCTGTCATCGAGAGGCAGCGGACGGCGTGCTCCTTCTTCGCTTCGTCGTAGTCGTTGACGTAGAGACGTCCGGCCTTGATGGCCGCGCCCGCGTAGCCTTCGGCGACCGTCGTCTTCCACAGCACCTTCGGGCCGCCGGCGGGCCACGTGCGGTAGAGACCGGTTTCGGTCGAGATATTGTCGCGGTTTGGCCCTCGGAAACCGGGCCAGTCACCCGCGCTGACGGTCGCGGTGGCCGCCGCCGCCACCACGAAAACGAGCGCATACAGCCGAGTCAGCATCGAGACACTCCGCCGCCTATGTTGCCACACTCCTGCGCGCAGCCAAAAACACTCAGGAGTGATTTCCAGCTGAGCCGTCCTGGACATCACTCCCGGAGTGATTTCAGCAGGCGGAACAGCGCCCGCGGAAAACGGCGAATCAGGAAGCGCCTGGCTTCCCGATACGACAGCGCGCCTCTCGCGTAGGCGATGATGGCCTCGCCCACCGCGCGGTGCACGCCCGCGCCAGCCACCACGCCGTCGATCCGGGCTGGGTCGCGGAACAGGTACTTCTGGAGCAGCACCGAGTCCCGCAACTCGCCTCCAATCTCCCGCCGCCAGGCGCCCACGTACGTGCGCGCCGCGGTCGTTCCCCGCCGCGGGTCATCGAGCGCCGCATCCTCGAGAATCGCGCGCGCGGCCAGTTCCCCCGTCACCATCGCGTAGAAGATCCCCTCGCCCGTGTAGGCGTTGACGAACCCGCCCGCGTCGCCCGCCACAGGACGCGCCCGCGAGCGGTCGTCGGAATCGGCCCTCCGAGCGGGAGGTGGTAGGGCGTGAAGTCCCGGCGGTTCGCACGGCCTTCCACCAGGCCGCGCTGCCGCAGCCCTGCGACGAACCGCTGCTGCATCTCGTCGGGCGGGAGCGCAACGCCCCCGCGCAGCGACGACCGCAGGCAACCGATGCCGACGTTCGTGTGGCCGCTCTTGGGGAAGATGTAGCCGTAGCCGGCGGCGCCACCCTGCCCGTACGACACCCACAGCGTGTCGGGATCGCAGCGCGCGGAGGCGTTCGTTCGGCGATTCCTCCATCACGTCGAGCGCGAGGTTCGCATCCTCCCACCCGGGGTTGAGGCCGAGGCGGCGCGCCACGATGCCGTTGACGCCGTCGGCGGCCACCAGGTAGTCAGCGCGGAACTCGCTCCCTTCGCGCGTCATCACCCGCGCGCCGTCCTCGTCGGCGCTGACAGTGGACACCACCGCGCCCTCGACCAGCTCCGCGCCCGACGCTCGGCGGCCAGCTGCGCCATGGCCTGGTCGAAGTCCGTTCGCCGGATGGTGACCACCGCCGGCGTCGGCGATGTGAGCACGACGCCCCGATGCGCGGGTCCTTCGAGGTAGAGGCGCGAGATGTAGTGCGCCCCGACACGTTCGAGCACGGTGGCGAGATGCGGGAACCGCTTCAGGGCGCGCGTCGTCAGGCCGCCGCCGCACGGCTTGTTGCGGGGGAACCGGGCCCGCTCGAGCAGGCGCACGCGGGCGCCGCCGAGCGCCAGCGCTCGCGCGGCGGTCGAGCCGGCCGGGCCGGCTCCGACCACGAGGACGTCGGGGGAATCGGCCACTACTTCTGCGAAGCTTTGCCGGCGCTGATCAGGTTCGCCAGCAATTGATACGCGCCATCGGTGCCGGCCGGCAGCTGCCGCCACAGCCCGAGGCCCACGTAGATCCACCGTCCCTTGCCGACCTTCGCCTCGACCAGCGCGCCCTTCTTCATCCCGCTGTTCGCGGGGAACGGGTCCTGGAGCTGCACGAGGTCGACGTAGGTCGCGTCCTTCTCGCCGAGGAAATACAGCCCGCGCTCCTGCACCCAGTCCTTCCACGTCGCGGCGCCAATCGAGTTCGGGAACGTGAGGATCGGGTTGGTCGGAACCAGCACCTCGACCGGCGCGGTCTCGTCGGTCACGCGGCTCGAGCTGACCCTCGCGGGAAACGGCCCGTACTGCGCCTCGTTGAACTCCGTCTTGTTGTACTGGACGATGAGCGTCCCGCCGTTCGACGCGTAGTCGAGCAGCCGCCGGTTGTTCGCGCGCAGGTCGGCGCGCCGCTCATAGGCGCGCACGCCGGTGACAATCGCGTCGTACTGGCCGAGGTTGCCCCACGCGAGCGCGTCGGCGTCGAGCAGGTCGACCTGCGCGCCGAGTTGGGCGATCGCCGGCGGCACCTGGTCGCCGACGCCCATCACGTAGCCGACCTTCAGCTTCGGCGCCACCTTCACGTCGATCAGCTTGATGGCGGCCCGCGCCGGGCAGGACCAGGTGCTGGCGGCGGATGTGCGGGTACTCGATGACCTGGTAGCCCCGGTCGAACGAGTCGGCGCCGTCGCGCACGACGGCCTTCACTTGGTATTGACCGGGCTTCGCGCCGAGGGCCGGCTTCACCGTGAAGCGCACGGTTTCCGACGCGTCCTCGCGCGCGAACGTCACCGGCGCCGAGGCCGGCATCGCGGTCCAGCCCGCCGGAAGCGCCAGCGACACCTCGCCCTTGGCGGCGCCCTTGTTGCCGTTAACCACGATCACGCGGAGTTCACGCTCGACAAGCGCCGTCGCCGCGGCTCTTCCCGCCGCCGTCGGGACGGGGGCCGTGGGAATGATCGCGATCTCGGGCGTGACGCTCACCGAGAAGCGCGGCACGACGAGCAGTTCCGTGCGCTTCTCGCCGCTGAAGATATTCCCCTCGTAGCGGTACTCGACGGGCTGCTGGACCGTGACGGCCGCGCCGCCGATCGTCAGTTCGATCGTGGCCGTGAACGGCGTGGGTCGGTACGGCAGGCCGAACGGCGCGTCGGCGTCGAACTCGTACCGGGCGGCGTCGGGCAGCGGGCGCCAGTAGGGCGTCGTCAGGCGCGCGGCGGCGGGGATCTTCACGGGGAGGTCGCATCGCGGCATGACCGCGCCGCCTCGGACCGCAGCGGCCCCGCACGACGGGTCGCCGTCGAACCCGGACAGCGAGATCTTCTTCACCGCCAGGTCGGCCGCGCCGCGGTTCGCCACGATCGTCTGCACGCGCAGCGGCTGTCCCGCGAACACCACGCCATCGTCCGCGAGGACGTCGATGCGGACGCCCTGGGCCAGGACCGCCGCGCGCTGGAACTGGTCTTCCTTGAGCTTCAGCCGCGTGTCGATCTCGTACCGCGCTCCCTCGTCCAGACCGAGCGACCCAAGTCGCGAGCGGAGCGCGCGAACGGCGCCGAGGCCGGCGACGATCGGCTCCCTGGCCGCCTCGGGCCCCTGCGACCTGAAGACCTTCTGTGCGCTGTCCGCCTGCGCCGCCACGGCGGCCAGGCCGGCCTTCAGCGCGTCGGGCGCGGATGCCCCGGCGAAACCCGCGAGGCTGGCGAGGCTGGTGTCGATCCCGTCAAACAGCGCCTGGTCCGTGCGGCCGGTGCCGCCGGGCAACGTGGTGTCGCCAAGTCGATAGCTGCCGCCGCCGCCGCCGCCCGGAAGGAACAGCAGTTGCGCCATCCCCTGGCACTTGTGCTGGCTCCGCGCCAGCGATCCGACCTCGGACCAGGTTCGGCCGAGCAGCGGGTCGTAGACGTCGGTGGCTATACGGACGAGCGCCGGGCTGCCCGCGGCCGGCGCGCCCGCCGGACCGCCGCCGAATCCTTCCTGGTAGTACAGCTTCCGCGCCTGCCAGGGACGCAGGCCCTGCTTCAACTGTTCCGGGAAGCTCGCCGGGTCGGCGGCCAGTCGAAACGCCTCGCCCATGATGCGCGCCTGCGCCTGGTGGTGGGCGCCGCCCTGTTCGCCTTCGGCCCGCATCGTGACGATCACGTCCGGGCGGATGGTTCGGATCATGCGCACGTAATCGTCGAGGATCTCGCGCTTGCCCCACTTCTGGAAGGTCTCATCGACGCTGAACGAATAGCCGAAGTCGATGGCGCGCGCGAAGTACTGCTCGGCGCCGTCGTAGCGGTGGACGGCGGCGAGTTCCTCGGTCCGCAGCACGCTCAACGCCTCGAACAGCTCGGGGCCGATCTCGTTCTGTCCGCCCGTGCCGCGAGTGGCGGTCAGCACCGCCGTGCGGTAGCCCTGGCCGTGCGTGAGCATCGCGAGCACGGCGCTGTTCTCATCGTCCGGGTGGCCGACGGCCTGGAGGAAGACGCCGACGTTGCCGAGTTGTCTGAGCACGAGGCCGAGGCCGACGTCGCCGGCCTGGCCAGCGACGGCTCCCGGCTGGGCGCTCATCGCCCCCCCGAACGCCAGCAGCGACAGCACGACAACAACGGGCAGCATGCGATGGAGTTTCATAGGCAGCCTGGGATGTCACATTTTACGTCGGATCCGGCTGGCGGCTTGCGACTGAGGGCTCGCGGCGGCGCAGGGCAGCCGCCGGTCGCTGGGGGCGCCCCCGCTCGCTCGCGCTCGACAGTGCCGAACCAGTCGCCTCGGCCGGCGAAATTCGCGTGAGCCAGTCGGCATGCTTCAGCGCGCCTCCGGGCAAGTCCGAGCCTGCGGCTCCTGGTTGGCGCGTCCGACCGTCGGCACTGCTCGCATGCTCGCTCGCGCGGGCATCCCCCAGCGCCCGTCGGCCGTGTCGAGACGCCGCGGCGGACGGGTGCGGGATGCATCGCGAGACCGGCGACTATCGGCAAGCGCCTCGGCGTCAGTTCGCAAACACGCTCGCAGGCGCGGGGCGTCAGCGGGGAAGAGCGCGATCACGCACGCGAATCAAACCGCGCGACCCCCGCGGCCAGCGGCCGACAACGGCCGGAGAGCGGGTTTGCCGCGCAGCCGATCGGAGTCCGGCGAACGGGGCGCCCGCACCTGGCCGCCGCGCGGACGGTGGCGCGCGGCCGACGGTTGTCGTAGGCGCCCGCGGCGACCGGCGGCCCCGGCCGGCGGTGAGACGGCGGTCGCCCTGCGCGCCGACCCGGTCCGCGCCTGCCTTTCGCGCGCCGGTTGCCAGCCGACAGCCGCAAGTCGATTTGAGGCCGAGCGTCACTAGTGGTACGCTGACCTTCTTTTTCGGAGGCACTGATGGCGAGGCTGGTGGAATGCGTCCCGAACTTCTCTGAAGGCAGGAACCGCGCCGTCATCGACGCGATTGCCGACGCAATCAAGGGCGTCGCAGACGTCAAGCTGCTCGACGTCGATCCGGGCGCCGACACGAATCGCACGGTCTACACGTTCGTCGGCACGCCCGAGGCCGTGGCCGATGCCGCGCTGAAGGCGGCACAGAAAGCCTACAACTGATCGACATGGCGAAGCACTCGGGGGCTCACCCCCGGATGGGCGCCATGGACGTCTGCCCCATCGTCCCGATTTCCGAAGTGACGATGGATGAGTGCGTCGAGATGTCGCGCGGCCTCGGGCGGCGGATCGCGGCCGAGATGAACCTGCCGGTCTACTTCTACGAGTACGCGGCGACGTCCGAGGCCCGGCGCAGCCTGGCCAACGTCCGCGCCGGCGAGTACGAGGGGCTGGAGCGGAAGCTGCAGGACCCGGCGTGGGCGCCCGATGCGGGGCCGGCCCGCTTCGACCCGAAGTTCGGCGCGCCGGTGGTCGGCGCGCGCGAGTTCCTGATCGCCTACAACGTCAACCTGAACACGCGCGACCGCCGGCTTGCGAACGAGATCGCGCTCAACATCCGTGAGGGGGGCCGCCTCAAGCGCGACAAGGCCGGCAACCCGGTCGTGGACGAGCACGGCAAGCAGGTGAAGGTGCCCGGCCGGCTGAAGGCCGTGCGCGCGATCGGCTGGTACATCGAGCAGTATCGCCAGGCGCAGGTCTCGATCAACCTGATCAACTACCGGACCACGCCGCTGCACGTCGTGTTCGAGACGGTGCGCGAGGAGGCCGAGACGCTCGGCCTCGTCGTCACCGGTTCTGAGTTGGTCGGCCTGATGCCGCTCCAGCCGCTGATCGACGCCGGCAAGTTCTACCTGCGCAAGCAGGGGAAGTCGGCCGGCGCGCCGGAGCGCGAGGTGATCGAGACGGCCATCCGCTCGCTGGGCCTCGACCAGTTGGCCGAATTCGACGCAGACAAGAAGGTGATCGAGTACCAGTTCCGCAAGCGCGCCGCACTGGTGTCGATGCCGGTGGACCGGTTCGTGGACGAGGTCTCGTCCGACTCGCCCGCGCCGGGCGGCGGGTCGGTGGCTGCGCTGGCTGGAAGCCTGGCGGCTGGATTGTCGGCGATGGTCGCGAACCTGACTGTGGGCAAGAAGGGATACGAGGCGGCCTGGGACGACCTGTCGGCCGTGGCCGAGCGCGCGCAGGCGGTGAAGGACCGGTTGACGCGCGCGGTGGACGAGGACACCGACGCCTTCAACCAGGCGATGTCGGCGATGCGGATGCCCAAGGGCTCGCCGGAGGAGCAGGCCGCCCGGAACGCGGCGCTCGAGGCCGGATACCAGCAGGCCGCCCGCGTGCCGCTCGAGACGGCGAAGGCGTGTCTGGAGGCGATGGGGCTCGCGCTGGTCGTGGCCGAGCAGGGCAACACGAACTCGGCCTCGGACGCAGGCGTGGCCGCGCTGATGGCGCGCGCCGGCGTCGAGGGCGCGGTCCTCAACGTGCTGACCAACCTCGGATCGGTGAAGGACGAGGCCTTCAAGCAGGCGTGCCGCGAGGAGACGGGCCAACTGGCGAACGAGGCCGCCGCGGCGTGCGACCGGATCACGGCGACGGTCCGCTCGACCTTCGCCTGACGCGTGGCCGCGAGCGGCGGAGCGCGGGACGACATGATGCGACGCTCCCGTCTGAGGCCGGCGGTGGTGCTCGGCGCCTTGTCTGCCGCGTGCCTGGTCGTCTTTCTGGCGACGATTCCCCTGCCGCGCGTCGACGGCCAGCTGGTCGGCGGCGACGGCGCCGGGTACTACGCCTACCTGCCCTCGGTCGTCCTCGACCGCGACCTCGACTTCGCAAACCAGTACGCCGTGCTGCTGCCGCCCGGCCACCACCTGCTCACCGTGCGAACGTCGACCGGTCTGTCGTTCAACTACTGGCCGATCGGGCCGGCGCTGCTCTGGCTCCCGTTCTTTCTGCTCGCCCACGGTCTCGCGCTGGCGCTCACCGTCGCGGGTGCGGCCATCCGTCTCGACGGTCTCGGCTACTGGCACCAGGCGTTCGTCATCTCGGGGAACATCATCTACGGCGGCGCGTCGCTGTGGCTCGCCTTCGACGCGGCGCGGCGTGTGGCGCGACCAGCGTCCGCGATGTGGGCGGTGGTGCTCGTCGCGTGCGCGGGCAACCTGACCTACTACATGACCGCCGAGCCGTCGCTCGCCCATGCGGCATCGGCGTTCGTCGTCAGCCTCTTCATCGCGGTCTGGATGCGGACCCGCGGGCGTCGCGGCCCCGCCCACGCCGCCATGCTCGGCGCGCTGGCAGGCCTCGTCGCCGTCGTCCGGACGCAGGATCTCGTGCTGGTGCTCGTGCCGCTGGCCGCCGGACTGGCGGCGGCGTTCACGGCGGCCCGGCGGCGAGGCGGCGTCGGCGCGGTGGCGACGACGTGCCGCGACGCGTTGACGATGGCGGTGGCGGCGGTGGCCGTCTACTCGCCTGAGTTCCTCGTTTCGGCCACGCTGTACGGCACCTGGTGGAAGCCACCGCAGCTCTATGCGAGCTGGCAGGGGGTGCCGCAATTCGCCTGGTGGTCGCCGCACTTCTGGCGCGTGCTGTTCTCGGCCGAGGCGGGCCTGTTCGTCTGGCACCCGATCTTCGCGCTGGCGCTCCTCGGCGCGCTGCCGCTCTGGCGGCGCGACCGGATGCTCGCCGCGGCGCTCGTCTTCGGCTTCCTGGCCCAGACCTACGTGCTGGGAGGCTGGTTCGACTGGGCGCAGGGGCGATCATTCGGCGGGCGGTCGTTCGTGTCGTGCCTGCCGCTCTTCGCGGCAGGACTGGCCGGGTTGATCGACGCGGCGCGTCACGCCGTCGCGACGTTGCCGGGCGTGCGGCGCACGCTCCTGGCCGGAGCCGCCCTCCTGCTGGTGGCGGCGAACCTCCTGCTCGCGTTCGAATACCGCCTCGATCTCGCCTCAACCGGCCGGCGGCCGACCTGGCACGACCTGGGCGCCAGAAGGGTGACGTTTCTGATCGAGCGGATCCTGAGCCGGCAGCCGTAGGGCGGGTCTTCAGACCCGCCTGCACGCGGGTCTCAAGACCCGCGCTACTTCCGCACCAGCTCCACCTTCTGCATGACAGCGCCTTCGAGGATGGCGTCGACCACGTTCATGCCGCGAGCGACCTCGGCGAAGATCGTGTACTCGTGGTCGAGGCGGGGCGAATCCACGAGGTTGATGTAGATCTGTGCATCGCCGGTATCGCGGCCGCGGGTGGACGTCCCGATCGTGCCCCGAAGCTGCGTGGCTCGGCCCACCTCGTCGCGCATGTAGCGGCTGTGGCCGACGTACTCGTTGGCCCCCGGACTGCCGCCCTGGATCAGGAAGTTCGGGATGATGCGGTGGAAGGCGAGTCCGTTGTAGTAGCCCTGGGCGACCAGCGCCGCGAACCGCGCGCAGGACAGCGGGGCCAGATCCGCCAGCAACTTCACCTCGAACTGCCCGCCGCCCTCCATTGTCACGCGCACAGCGCTTCGCGCGAGCCGGTCGAAGTCCGCTTCGGAGAGGACGTCGCTCGGCGCGGCCCGCGGCCGCGGTGCCGCCGAGACGCTGCGGCCCGTCCAGCCGCCGATCATCTTCGCCGCCTGCGCCGCCACGAGCGGGTCGGTGTCCGCGAGGTACGGCTCGAGCGCCGCCGCCTGTTCGGGCGACCCGAGTTCCTGCAACCGCTCCAGGATGGCCATGCGTGGGTCGCGCGACGGGTCGGAGTCGAGCGCGGTCAGCCGCGCGAGCGCCGCGAGCAGCCCGGGAACGGCGGCCGCTCGGTCCGGGGTGCCCGCCAGCGCCCGCGCCGCGCTCATCACCAACTGGAAGCTGGCGCCGGCCAGCGCCTCGACGTAGACCGCATCCGCCTCGTGCGTGATGGTGCGTGCGAGGCCGGTCACCGCCGCCTCGCGCACGTTGTCGTGCGGGTCGGCCGCGAGCCTGCGGAGCGCGGCCACGTCGTCGAACTGCGCCGCCGCGGTAGCGGCATACATGCGGGTCTGCCACTGCTTCGCGTGGAGGAACCGCGCCAGCATCGGCCGCCCTCGCTCGGGCGCCGCCTTCGCCAGCGCCACGATGGCGTGCGCCCGCAGGCGCCAATCGGCGTCGTCTTGCGCAGCCGCCAGGTCGAGGAGCGTCTCGACGGCGCGGTCCTCCCGACGGCACGCGTTGCCGAGCAGGTCAACGGCCAGCAGCGACACGTGGTCGGCCGTCGCGCCGATCGCGCCGACAATCGGCGAGCACCCTTCGGCGGCCTGGAAGCGTCGCCCGTATCGCAGGAGCGCTTCGTACCGCACCAGCCAGGAGGGGTCCTTCATCCCCCGCGCGAGCGTTTCCCGGCTGGCGGACGCGGAACTCATCGCGAGGCGGCGGACCTGCGGATCCGGATCGCCTTGTGCGCGCGCAGTGGTCTCGATGTCCGCGGCGTTCGACGGCAGGAGACACAGGAACGCCAGACGCCGCACTCGGGCGGCATCCCGTTGCGTGCTCTCGCTCGTGCCCTGCTCTGGCGGCCGCGCCAGGGCCAGCATCTTCAGCACGAAGATGGTGTCTGGCAGCAGGCTCTGTTTCGTGCGGGCGCGCCCCCTCGCGAACGACTCGAGGCCGCGCAGGGCGCCAAGCAGCGCCGGCACGGGCACCGCCACCTTTTTGTCCGAGGTCACGGCGAGGCCGACGATGCGCCCGCCGGCGGCGCTCTTGTCGACGCGCCCCACGAGCTCGTAGCGCGTCGCGATGTCGCACAGGGCCCTCTCCGTCTCGCCAGCGACGGCTGGGGAGTCGATCGGCAGCCGGCCGAGAGACTCGGCAATCGCTCCCCTGACGTCGGCGTCTCGCTCCTGAACGAGGCGCGCCGTCAACCGCTCCCGCACGGTCTGCGCGGCGGCCGGATCGGCGCCCGCGCTCTGTGCGAGCGCGTTGGCGGCCTCGGCGCGGACTCGCGGTTCTTTCGCGTCGAGCAGCGGCGCGAGCGTCGGAAGCTGGTCCGGCCGCTCGAGGCGGCCGATCGCGCGTACGGCCAGGGCCTGAAGCGGAGAAGGCGTCGTCGCCGCGGTGGTGAGCAGCTGGAGTTGGTCGGGCGCGGCGGCCCGCGCCGCCTCAGCCTGGATGATGGCGAGGCGGGTGACGCCGGGCTGAGGCGAACGATTCTGCGCACCGGGCGTGACCTCGCCGAGGAGCGCCAAGGCGGAAGCACATGCGATGAGGAGCTTGCCGCGCATTCAAACCCTGCCAGTGAGCCCGGCCACGCCCGCCGCGCCCGGAGCCGTGAGCCCTGAGCCGTGAGCCCTACCGCTTCCCCGAATACTCCAGCATCTGCGCCATGAAGTCCATCGGGTAGGAGATGGCGACGTCGGCAATCTCGCCCGCGTCGTCGCGGACCGGCTCGAGGCGCGGCATGACGAAGCCGGTGTACGACGGCAGGTCGAGCGCGTCGACCCGCGCCACCACCTCGTCGCGAAGCTGCGGGTCGAAGTGCACCCCGTGGGTCTCGACCAGCGCGCGGGCGGCGCCGTAGTCGCCCGTCGACTTGATGCGCTGCACCTCGGCCAGCAGCCGGCCCACTCCTTCGCGAAACGCCTCGGTGTCGGCCATCGCGTAGTACGTCTTTCCGTCGCGGCGGCGCACGTCGACGGCCCGGGTGTTGGCAATCAGCCAATGGACGATCAGCTGGCGATTGCGC
Organism: uncultured Acidobacteriota bacterium; assembly: GCA_963784455.1. GTDB lineage: Bacteria > Acidobacteriota > Vicinamibacteria > Vicinamibacterales > Fen-181 > FEN-299. The sequence goes on from CAWARN010000009.1 coordinate 599,915, forward strand.
ATGTGGTCTTCCTCGATCTGGCTGCCTTCCCGAATGCGCCGCAGCTGAACGAGGGCATTGCGCGAGTATGACTCGTAGCCGGCGAGCAGCGTGTCGGCGTGGTCGGCGGCGGACACGAGGCCCAACTCGACGATCTTCGGGTCTGCGAGGAAGTAGAGGGCGACGAGATCGGCTCGCGCTTCCTCGAGCGCCGAGAAGTACTCCCGCAGGAAGGCGTGCGGGTTCCCGCCCAGCCGTTCCTCAACGCGCCCGGAGCCGTGGCCAATCACCTCGTGCATGCAGGTGTGCAGCTCGCTGACAAACGCCGCCCACGTCTCGGCACGCGCAGCCTCCTCGGGCGTCCACGAGAACTCGCTCCGGAAGCCGCGCGGCGTCGACTCCTCGTAGGCTTCGGTGACGTTCGAGAGCGTGACCGACTTGCTGCCGTACCGCTCACGCACCTGCTGGTCGTTCGGGAGGTTGATGCCGACCGGCGTCACCGGCCCGGCGTGCCCGGTCTCGACCACCACGACCACCGCATTGCCCGTGACACGGGTGACGCCCTGCTTGCGGTACGCCGGGTCCCACGGCATCCGGTCCTCGAACCACTGCGCCTCGCGGGCCAGTGTCCGGATCGCGCGGGTCTTTTCGGCGTTGACGTAGAAGACCCCGCCCTCCCACGCGCCCTTCGTGCCGCGGGCATCCAGGTAGACCTCGATGAAGCCGTTGATTGTGTCGATCACTGAATCGCGGTCGGAAACCCAGGCGATGTCGTACGCCTCTCGGTCCGCGACCTGGCCCGTGCGATAGAACCTCACCAGCGCGGCGAGCGCCTCGGCCTGAGGCTTGTCTGCGTATGGGATCGCCGCCTCGAGATGCGCGACGATGGCGGCGATCTCCTTCCCATACCGGCCGCCGATGCGATACACCTCTTCGACCAGTTCATCCCCGTCTCGCACGAGCCGCGAGTTGAGAGCGTGGCGTTCCTCGAACCCCTCGAGGTCGGCCATCCTCACGTCCTGGTGCAAGTTGTTCGCGCTCGCCTCCAGGATGTCGCGCCCCGGCCCGGGCGTCTTGCTCGTGCAGACGGATTCGAACGAGGGATCGAAGAACGGCTGCTCGAGCCGGCCCAGCAGAATCGTCCAACGATTCGCCCCCGCGGAGCGGGAAGCGCGCGCCGGCGCCGGCAGCCGCGTGGGCCGCTGCGCGAAACGCATGAGGAGAGCATCCGAGAACGAACTTCCTCGCCGTGAGGTTGTTGAAGGGGCCGCTGTTGATCCAGAAGAGCTTCGTGTAGCGAAGGACCTCGTCGCGGGTGCGAGCGTCCACGGCGCCCGCGTGCGTGACGATCTCTTCGAGCACCTCCCGCATCTCGAGCCCGTGCGCGTAGCGCTGGTCATAGAAGATGTCGCGACCGGCCACCGCGGCGTTATAGAGGTGCCAGGCGAGGATCTTCTGCCGGAGCGGCAGCGCCCCGAAGCCGTCGGCATAAAGCTGAACGACGGCGGCCTCACCGACGCGTTCGAGAAGGTAGACGCGATCAGGCATTCGCAACGGCTCTCGGCTTCTGGCTCTCGGCGCACGGCTTACGGCTCAGGGCTCAGGGCCGGCACTCGAAAACCAGGCGCGGACCGGGTCGGCGCAAAGGGCGACTGTGAGGTCAGCCGAACCGGAGCCGGGCCTGCCCCGCCGTAGCTGCGAAGCAGCGAAGGCGGGAGCCGACGAACCGGGCCACGACTGCCGCCTCATCCGCCGAGGACTTCGCGAGCCTGAAGCCCCTGGCTCTCCAGGGCCGGCCATCCAGCCGCCAGCTGACAGCTGCCGGCCGCTCGCGGGTCTGAAGACCCTCGCTACGACGCGCTACGGCAGCTCCACCGCCTGCAGGTACTCGGGCACGACGACGGGCCACTGCAAATCGCCGCGGATGCGGCCAGCCAGCGCGGCGGCGGCCGCCGGCTCACCGTGGACGACGCACGTCAGGCGCGGCGGGCGCTTGAAGCCGCCGAGCCACCTCAAGAGCTCCCCAGCGTCGGCGTGGGCGGACATCGAGTGGAGTTGCGCAATCTCGGCGTTCACCGCCACCATCTCGCCGTGGATCTTGATCTCGCGCTCGCCCTCCAGCAGTTTCCGGCCGCGGGTCCCTTCCGCCTGGTATCCCGAGAAGAGCACCGTGTTCTTGGCGCTGGGCAGCGCCGACTTCATGTGGCTGAGCACGCGCCCGCCGGTTGCCATGCCGCTCGACGAGATCACGATCGCGGGAATGCGCGATCCCGCCAGTTCGGCCGACTGCCGCGGCGTCGCGACCGCCTGGAACCGCTTCGTCATGAAGGCCGACACCTGGCCGCGCGCCGGCCTGACGTCGGGGTCCAGTTCGCCCGCGCGCTCGGAGTAGTGCTTCAGCGCCTCGACCGCCATCGGGCTGTCCAGGAAAACGGGAACGACGGGGATACGGCCGGCGTCTTCGAGCTTCTTCAGCCAGTAGATCACTTCCTCGACGCGGCCAATCGCAAACGCGGGAATGATGACCTTGCCGCCGCGCCCAATCGTGGCCGACACGATTCCGGCGAGGGCGGCGCCGTCGTGGTCCGGCTCGTGCACGCGATCGCCGTAGGTCGATTCGACGAGCAGCGTGTCCGCGCGATCCAGCGGCAGCGGATCGGGAAGGATGGGACGATCGTAGCGTCCGACATCGCCGCTGAACACCACGTCGCGGCCGCCATCGACATCGAGGCTGAGGACGACGAACGCGGAGCCCAGGAGGTGCCCGGAGTTGACGAAGCGGACCGTGACACCCTCGGTGACCGGGACCGGCCGGTCGAAACCAACCGGCTGGAGGTTGACGAGCGCTCGGTACGCGTCGGCCTCGGTGAAGAGCGGCAGTGCGGGGCTGTGCTTCGAGTAGCCGTGCCGGTTCGCCTCGCGCGCGTCTTCCTCGGCGATCCGGCCGGCGTCGGGCAGGACGATCCGGCAGAGGTCGGCGGTGCCGGGCGTGCAGAACACTCGGCCGCGATACCCCCCGGCGAACAGCCGCGGCAGGAACCCGCTGTGATCGATGTGGGCGTGCGTGAGCACCACCGCGTGGATGCTCGACGCCGGCACGGGCAGCGGCTGCCAGTTGCGCTCGCGCAGCTCCTTCAGCCCCTGGAACAGGCCGCAGTCCACCAGCACGCGGCGGTCGTTCACTTCGAGCAGGTACTTCGACCCGGTGACGGTCTGCGCGGCGCCGAGGAAGGTCAGCGATGGCATCGGAGAACTATAGCGCGAAGAGCGCCCGGGGCGTCAGCGGGTCGCACGGGTCCGTATTGTATACTCGCCGAACGTGAGCCTGTTCCTCGACACGTTGAACTCCGGCGCGCTGGTCGTCGCCGCCGAACTCCGCCCGCCCCGCGCCGAGCTGGCGTCCGCCGACGGCATGGACGCCTGGATCGACACGTATCACGCGGTCCGCGCGCTCAGCTCGCGGCAGACGTTCGTCTTCCTGACCGACAGCGCCGTTGGCGTGCCCGAGGAGGACAACCTCCGTCACCTCATCGTGAACCTGGGGGAGGACGCGCCGCTCGACCGCATTGTCCCGTTTCTCACGAGCAAGCATCCGCTCGACTACTGCCTCGCCTACGCCGATCGCGCGAGTCAGCACGGGTTCGAGTCGCTCGTGGTGCTCGGCGGCGACAAGCGCGTCGGCGTGCCGCGATCGGTGGAGCACGCCTGGCAGCTGCGGCGGCAGATTCGCGAACGGACCACCGCCGGCCTGGCGCTGGGCGGCTGGGCCAATCCATACCGGGACGCCGCGCAGCAGGTGGCCTATCTCGTCGCACCCGAGTTCACGGGCGAGTTCTACCTGACGCAGGTGGTGTCGCACCACGAACCGGCTCCGGTCGAGCGGTTCCTGAACGAGGCCGATCGGCGCGGTGTGAAGGCCCCGGGCGTGTTCGGCGTGTTCTTCTACCGCAGCGCGCGGGCGCGGACGCTGTCGGTCCTGCAGGAGTTCATCCCGGTGCCGGCGGCGGCGCTCGTGCGGGAGTTCGACGAAGGCGCGTCGCCGGAGGAGGTCTGCGCGCGGACGATTCGAGCCTTGACCGCGCTCGGCGCGAGGCGGTTCTACGTGAGCAACCTCCCGCTCCGGCGGACGCAGGAGACGCTGGGCAGGATCATGGAGAGTGCAGTGGCTAGTGGCTAGTGATCAGTGGCCAGTGATCAGTGGCCAGTGTGTCACGCGTGACAGACTGACCACTGGCCACTAACAACTGACCACTACGGGTCTTGCTCTGGAGTTTCATGTCCCACCATCTCGACTCGGTCCCCTTCTCCGGCATCATCCGGATCCGCGACATGATGTACACCGTGGAGCGGCCGTTCAGGCTCGACCAGGGCGACGTCAGCTTCGACGCTCCCGACGCCGTGAAGGCCGCAATGGTGAAGGCGATCGCCGACAACCGGTCGCACTACCTGCAGACCACCGGCGTGCCGCGGCTGCAGGAGCTGCTGGCCGAGAAACTCCGCCGCAAGAACGCCATCCCGGTCGGGTCGGCGGATGAGGTGCTCGTCACCAACGGTGGCATCCACGGGCTGTTCATCCTGTTCCAGGCGCTGCTGAACCCGGGCGACGAGGTCATCATCCCTGACCCGCAGTGGCCGCCCGCGGCCAGCATCATCCAGGCCGCGCACGGCGTCGTCGTCCGCTGCCCGCTGCACGAAGAGATGGGCTGGCGCCTCGACGTCGATGAGCTGGCGTCGCGCGTGACGCCGAAGACGCGCGTCCTGTACCTGAATTCACCGCAGAACCCGACAGGCGGCGTGCTGACGCGGCAGGACCTCGAGGCGATTGCGGCGCTGGCGCACGAGCACGGACTGTTCGTGGTCTCGGACGAGGCGTATGAGGACGTGGTGTTCGGCGCCGAACACGTCAGCATCGCGTCGCTCGCCGGGATGTACCCGCGCACCGTCCCCGTGTTCACCTTCAGCAAGTCGTACGCGATGACCGGCTTGCGGCTGGGCTACCTGGCCGTCGCTGACGAGGCCCTTCGCGATCGGCTGCGCAAGCTGCTGTTCTTCACGACGAGCAACGTCTCGTCGGTCGTGCAGTACGGCGGGATCGGCGGGCTGGAAGCGGCTGACGATGTCGTCGAACGGTACCGGGTCGAACTCGAGGCGCGGCGAGATCTGTTCTATGCCGGAGTGGATGCGCTCGGCGGCGTCTTCGTCGGAAAGCCTCCGAAGGGCGCGTTCTACGCGTTCCTCGAGTTCGATCCGGAGTGGAGGAAGCGGGCGACGAAGGCGGCGGCCGCCGGGCACGAATCGCCGTCCTGGGCGATCACGGAATACCTGATCTCGGCCGGGCGAATCGGGTGCGTGCCGGGTATCGACTTCGGCCCGGGCGGCGAGGGCTACGTGCGGTTCTGCTTCGCGCGAGATCGCGCCGAGCTGCAGGGCGCGCTGGCGTCACTCGGCCGGCTGTTTTCGCGGGTCTGACAGGATGGCTGAGCCCTGAGCCTGCTAGCTTATCTGAGGTGCCGTCCGCCGTCCACGCGGATGGTCTCCCCGGTGATGAAGTCCGACTCGACGAGCGAGGCCACCGCCAGCGCGACCGCACTGGCGCCGCCCCATCGGCCGAGCGGCGTCGCCTTCTCCACCGCGGCGAACTCGTCCTCGGGAAGATCCGGCGGCGCGAGGATCGGGCCGGGCGCCACCGCGTTCACGAGGATCTGATCCTCGGCCAGCTCGAGTGCGAGTGCCTCGGTCAGGCCGATCACCGCCGTCTTCGCCACGTAGTAGCCCAGGTAGCCCTTGTAGCGCGGGCGCCGGCTCGCGGCGAGCCAGTCGGTGATGTTGACGATGCGGCCGCCGCCGCCGGCTCTCATGTGCGGGACCGCCGCGCGCGCGCAGAGAAACGCGGCCTTCAAATCGACGTCCAGGGCGGCCTGAAGGTCGTCGGCCTTCATCCGGTCGAAGGGAACGGCGCGGTAGACCGACGCCATGTTGACGAGGACGTCGAGGCGTCCGAACTCGGCGACCGCGGCGGCGACCAGCGCGTCGCAGTCCTCGGACCGCGAGACGTCGGCCCGATGGACGATGGCTCGGCGCCCTTCCGCGCGCACCCCGTTCGCGGTGGCCTCGGCTTCCTCCCGCGACTCCCGGTAGCCGAGCGCGATGTCCGCGCCCCGCCTGGCGAGTTCCACAGCCACGGCTGATCCGACGCGCTTCCCGCCAGTCAGCAGCACGAGCCGGTTGAAGAGGTCCATCGGGTCATGCTAGCGCATCGCGCGCGCCGCGGACGGCTATTTGTGCTACGCTCCGGCCATGGCGATCCGCACTGAACTCACGCTCCGCCTGCAGAACAGCCCGGGCACGCTGGCCCGGGTCTGCCAGGTCATCGCCGAGGAGCACATCAACATCGTGGCGATGAACCTCGCCAGCCCTCTCGTCGTGCGGATGGTGGTGGACAACCCCACCCACGCGGCCGGAGTGCTGAGCGAGCGGAACTACCACGTCGAGGAGCGCGACGTGATCTTCACGACGGCTCCCAATGACCCCGGCGCCTTGCTCCGGGTGGCCCGCCTGATAGCCGAGGCGGGCATCAACATGGAGTATCTGTACGCGACGGCGATCGAGGGCCAGCCGATGGCGAGTCTGGTCGTGGGCGTGCCGGACGCGGAGCGCGCCGCCTCTGCGGCCGGGCTCTAGACGGAAGCATGGCCCAGGGCTCAGGGCCCAAGGCCCAAGGCCCATCCGCTTCCCGTGAGCGGCCTGAGCCTTGAGCCCTAAGCCTGAAGCCGACAAACCTGTCTATACCAGCACTTTGATCACAACCCGCCGATTCTTCGCGCGGCCCTCGCGCGTCGCATTCGGCGCAATCGGCTTGTCGGGGCCGTAGCTGATCACGTTGATCCGGTGCAACGGAATCTGGTGCACCTCGTAGAGGTAGCGCTTCGCCGCCTCCGCGCGCTCGAGGCCCAGCTTGTCGTTGTACTCCTTCGCGCCCGTGGTGTCGGTGTGCCCTTCCACCTCGATGTAGGCGCCGTTCGGATTGGCCTTCAACTGAGTGACCACCTCGTCAATCCGCGCCTTCGCGTCGGCGGGGAGTTCGGCCTGGCCGAGCTTGAAGTTGCCCTGGTCCTCGCTGATCGTCACTTCATAGACGATCCGCTTGGTGGCCTTCTCCACGGCCGCCGCCTTGTTCGCCGCGCCGTCCGCCGTCGTCTTCGCGCCGGCCGCCGCGTCGGTGGCCGCCGCCACGCCTGCCGCGGCGCGCTGGTCCACCTGGGTGATCTTCTGGTTGGCCTCGGCGATAGCCGCCTCGTTCTTCCGGGTCCGCTCCTGCGTCTCTTCAAGCGACTTCGAAACCGACTCGACCTTGTCATTCACCTGGCCGACGCGGTCGCGAACGTATCCCTTCGACGCGCACCCGGTTGAACTGCCGGCGGCGATGGCCGCCACGGCGACAACGATTGCGAACTGCCTCATGGTCTTCATCTCCTTGCTATATCAACGACTTGCCGAGTCCGAACTTCCGTTCTTCACGTTGCCCGCGATGTACCCGCTGCGGGCCCTCACCACGAAGTGCCGCCCGCGGGTCCGCACTTCCAACGGACGCCAACCGGCCGTGCCGGATGGCTCGAACGCGATGAGGTACTGGTGGCGGAGCTCGTCGACGATCCGCTGCGCGGCCCGGGCGGTCTGCTCCAGGGCGCTCGTCACGAAGAACTCGCCGCCCGTCCACCGGGCGAGGTCCGCCAGGTCGCCGACCGGCACCGGCCGCTCGGAGTTCACCGCTGTGTTCGCCCCGACGTGGTCGAGCGGTGACACGATGGTCACGATGTAGACGGGAACGTCGATGGAACTCGCGATGCCGGAGACCTCCGCCGCCGTCAGCCGGCTGTTGTTGTCGATCCCGTCAGTCAACACGATTACCGCGCGGTGGACGTTCGGCCGCACCGCAAGCTCCCGAGCGGTCGCCTCAATCGCGTCGTGCAGCGATGTCATCCCCCACGGCGCCAATCCGACCAGCGACCGCTCCAGCGACGCGTCCTGCTGGTAGAGCGCAAACGGCTGGCGCTGTTGCAGGCCGGTGTCAAACGAGTAGACCGCGAGCTCGTCGCGGCCCGGCTCCAGCCAGGCCAGAATATGGCGCGCCGCCACGCGGGCTCTCTCGATCTTCGCGGCCACCTGCATGCTGCCGCTCACGTCGAACAGCAGGGCCAGGCTCACCGGCGCGGGCTCGGCACGAAAGCTGGCGATCGCGCGCGGCTCGCCGCCGTCGAGCAGCTCGAAGTCCGACTGCCGGAGGTCGCTGACCACCCGCCCTTTGCCGTCGCGGACGACGGCGCTGACCGTGACCAACTCCACGCCAGCACGGAAAGTTGCAGTGCTCGGCGCACGGGCGCCGACCGGCTGCCCGAACGCGGTCTGGCTTCCCGCCAGAGCAAGCACGATCGACAAAGCCAGTGACAAGCGCATTCTTCCCCCAGATAAGCAAGTCCATTGCCAATGCTGTAAACAACTATTTTACAATGACTTAATTGAGTGTGCCGCT
>CAWARN010000010.1:0-37731 GCA_963784455.1 uncultured Acidobacteriota bacterium
GAGTAAAATCGGCAAGGCGCTCAGTTGCAGGCGGCGGCAGACCGGAGTAGCCTGTTTCCATGACCACCGTGACCGAAATCACCGGCGCCGTGAAGCGTCTACCGAAGAGAGACCTGGCGCGTTTCCGGAAGTGGTTCGCCGAATACGATGCAGCCGAGTGGGACCGTCAGCTCGAGTCCGACGTCGGCGCCGGCCGCCTGGATGCGCTGATCGATGAAGCCCAGCGCGACCACCGGACTGGTCGCACCAAGGCGCTGTGACGCACCACGCTAGTCCCCGCTTCTGGCGTTGCTACCGGGAGTTGCCAGAGGAGATTCGGGACCTTGCCGATCGCAAATTCGCGCTAGTCACGACGGACCCGGCTCACGTGTCTTTGCACTTCAAGAAGACGGCTTCGCTCTGGTCCGTCCGTGTTGGGCTCCACTATCGGGCTTTGGCAACCGAGGTGGACGGGGACCTCGTTTGGTTCTGGATGGGTTCCCACGCGGAATACGACAGACTCGTCGGTCGCAAACCGAGCGAGGAGTCTCGGCAGGCGGCAAGCCGGACACGAAAAAGGGCGAAGACGCGTTCGCGCGCGCGTCGCAGTTGAGCACCATGCGGTCGTTGGCGCGAAACAGCCCGCCGCGCCCCCACAGCACCTCAACTTCTCCCGCAAACCTCACGAAATCACTGGAATAGCCGGCGCGCGTGTCTGATCCACGCCCCCGGCCGAGTCCCCGGATGTCCCCGTCAATGCGCCGTGATCTTCATCCGAGGGAGCACGTAGTCGACTAGAATTGATGCCTGTCGATGCAGAACCTTCATGCCGCCAGCCGGGCCTGAGCTGGGGCCTCCCAACGTCGGTACGAGAGGACCTGGCACGCCCCGGAAGAGACGGCGCTGGCTCAAGCGGCTTCTCGTGCTTGCCGGCGCCGCGCTCGTCCTCGCGGGCCTGGTCCACGCGCCATTCGTCCGCGGTCGCGTGCGCCAGTACGCCGTCGCCGCGGCACGAGACCGTCTCGACACCGCCCTCTCCATCGGCGCACTCGACTACAACCTGCTGACGCTGACGTTGCACGCGACCGACGTCACCGCGGCTGCCACGCGGAGCCCCGCGTCGCCGTTCTTCCGCGCGAACGAGGTGACCGTCCGCCTGCGCCCAGGGATACTCCTCGGCCGCCTCGGCTTCTCGTCCATCGATTCTCGTCCGGCCCAGGCTCGCGTTGACCCGCGGCGGCGACGGCCGCTACCGCCTTCCCCGCTTGCGCGCCGCCAGCGGACCGACGCCGGCGGTCGCGATCGACCGGCTGTCGATTGTCGGCCTCGATTTGCAGATCGAAGGGGCGCCGACGACGACGGTCGAGGCGCGCGATGTCTCGGCGCGGTTCGAACCCGCGGGCGGGCACATCGCCGGAAGGCTCCTCGCCGTGAACGGCGTGCGCTTCGGCACGCCGGGCGGCGAGGTGGTCGACATCGGCCTGGACGGTACGGTCGGCCTTGCTCCAGACGCCGTCCTGATCGGCCCACTCTCCGTGACGACGCGCGACAGCCGGGTAGAACTGGAAGGGCGACTGCCGTTTGCGCCGGGGCCGGTAGGCATCGACGTGTCATATCGTGGTTCCGTCAGCCTCGCCGCCGCGGCGCGCCTGTGGCCGGCCCTCGGAGTGTCACGAGGCCAGGTGAGCGCAACGGGCCAATTGTCGGGTCCGTTCTCCGATTTGTCGCTCACCTTCGACGCCGCGAGCGCGTCGCCGGTCGTCCGCAGCATCCCGCTCTCGAGGTTTGCCGCGCAGGGTCGATTCGAACACGGCGCAGTTGCGCTCTCGTCGGCGTCGGTCGACGTGGCCGCCGGCCGCATCACGGGAACCGCGACGATCGGTCTCGACGATGCCGTTCGATCGGCGGCATCGTTTCGCTGGCGACGTGTCGAGCTCGTCGGGCTGCTGCGCGCGCTCGACGTGGCGGTCCCGTTCCCGCTGGCCGCGCAGGTCGACGGCGAGGCGGGTCTCACGTGGGACGGCCGCGGCCTGGCGTCTCTCGGTGTGAGCGCATCCGCGCAGGCGTCTCGCGTCGCCGCACCGGGCGCCGTTCCCTTCGGCGGCCGCGCGACGCTGAAGGTGGCGGACGCCCACTGGGTGCTCGACGCGGCGCACGCGCTCGGCGAGGTCACCACCATCCGCGGTCAGTTGTCGGGCCAGTTGAACGAGTCGCACCTTGGGGCCACGACGCTCCGCGGTCATCTGGGCGCGTCCCTGGGTGCCGCCGACCTGGCCCGCATGGCCGCGCTGGCACCGACGGTCGCACCCTGGCTGCGCGCAATGGCTGCCCGCGTGAACGGAGACGTGACGACACGCCTGGATTTGTCCGGCACCCTGGACGACCCGCAGCTGGTCGGCACGGTGGACGCCGAGGCGTTGCACGTCGAGGGCTTCGGCGCCGGCCGGCTGCACGCGGCGCTGCGCGTCGATCGCCGCCGCGCGGAGATCGAGACGCTGTCCGTGACCCTTCGCGACACGGTTCTTCACGCGACGGGCGTCGTCCCGTTCGACGGCCGGCCGGTTGACCTGGCGCTGTCCGGAACCGTCGGCGACGTGGCCGCGTGGCTGGGCGAGGTGCCGGCGCGCTGGCGTCCCTCGGGGAGCGTGGCGGGAAACGGTCGGCTGACGGGACCGGTCTCGTCGCCTCGCCTTGATGGAGCCGTGTCGAGCGCCAGTCTCGCGTGGCCCTCCTGGACGTCGGGCGCCATCGCTGGCGACGTGCGCTTGGCGGACGGCCGCGTTCAGTTCACGGCCCGCGTGCCCGACCTGCGCAGCACGGTCAGCGGCTCGGTCGCGCTGTCGTCCCCCTTCGACCTCGACGTCACCGCGCGTGTGGAGCAGGGCGACCTCCAGCGCCTGGGTGAGCTGGCCGTCGGTTTCGGAGCGCCGCGCCTGGCGTTGACTGGAACGGCGACGGCCTCGGCACGCGTGACAAGCGCGGCCGACAGCGATCGTCCGATGGTCCTCGACGCACGGATCGAGGCCCTGGGGGGCACGGCCGACGGGCATGCGCTGCGTCTCGTGGCACCGGCGCGTATTGTGGCCTCGTCCGCGCGCGTGGCGGCCGACCATCTGCAGGTCGAAGTCGGGCGGTCGACTGTGGCGGTCTCCGGGAGCGTTCCCGCCGCCGCGGGAGAGCGAGCGCTGCGGATGGACGCGGTCGTTGATCTCGGCCGAGTGGTGGCCGCGCGCCGCCGGGCAACTGCGCGCCACAATCGAGGCGACGGGTTCGCCTCGTCGTCCGGAGCTCGCCGGCGAGGCGTCGCTGGCGGAGGCGTCGCTGGCGTGGGAGGGCATCCCGCCGCTCACGGGAATCACCGCGAAGGCCCGCCTGGCGAACGGCGCGATCGAACTCGTCGAGGCGGGCGCCGGCTGGTCGGGCGCGGCGATCACGGCCCGCGGCCGGCTGCCGCTCGCCCTGCTTCCCGGGGTGGGAGATCTCGCCCGCAATTACGGTATTGAACTTCCCCATCGTCAGATCGGCCGAGACCTCCCGGCCTCATTCGAACTTCGCGCAGCGGTCACCTCGCTCACCGAGAAGGCGCTCGAGCCCTGGCTTGGCGCCCAACGCGTGGGGCAGGTGAACGGACGCGTGGACGCTGAGCTGACCCTCCAGGGCGCGTCGCTGGCCGTCGAAGACCTGCGGGGTACCGCCGTGATCACGCAATCGGACACGACGCTGGCCGGGCTGACGCTGCGCCAACCGAAGCCGGCGCGCGTCACGATCGAACGTGGCCTGGTGCATGTGGCAGAGGCAACGTGGGCGGTGGGCAATCGGGGGCTGACGCTGGGCGGCACGCGTGGATGTTCGCGGCGATCGCCCGCGGCTCGACCTCACCGTCAACGGGGACGTCGACCTCGCCCTCGGCCGGCTCTACGTGCCGATGGCTTTGTCGGGACGCGCGACGATCGACGCCCGCATCACCGGTGACGTCCGGGACCCGTCGGTCGTGGGCAGCGCCACGCTCGCGAACGTGGGCCTCGGCATCTCCGACCCGCGAGTCGCGGTGTCCGGCCTGTCTGGCCGGGTGACGTTCGGACAGAATCGCCTCGTGGTCGATGCAAAGGGCAACCTGAACGGCGGCGACGTCGAGGTCACCGGCACGCTGCCGGTGTTCCCGCTGGCAAAGGGCGAGACGCCGCCCTCCGGCCTTCGCGCGCGCGGCAAGTCGTTCCTGGTGGAATGGCCCGAAGGCCTCCGCAGCAGCCTGGACGCCGACGTAACATACCGCGTGGATGCGCAGGGTGGGATCCTCACTGGCCGGGTGGATGTGGAACCGGGCGCGTACCGCCGCGCCACGCCGCCGAAGCTGTCGACGTCCCCAGGGACCGGGGCCGGAGGAGCCCTCGCTCGTGGACGACATTCGACTCGACCTGTCGGTCGCGACGCGGTCGCCCGGTCTGATGGACAACAGCTACGCGCGACTCGAGGTGGAGGCCAGCGTGCACGTGGGCGGCACCATCGGGCAGCCGGCGATTGCGGGACGCCTGCTGGCACGCGAGGACGGCGAGGTCTTCCTTCGCGGCAACGTGTTCAAGATCAACCGCGGCAGCCTGGAGTTCAAGCCCGATCCGCGGTCCGCGCCCTCGGTCGACATCCTGGCCGAAACGCGGCGGTCGGGGTACGACATCCGGCTTCGGATGAACGGGCCCCTCGAAGACCTCCAGATCGTGCTGACCTCGGATCCGCCGCTGGCCCAGCCCGACCTGATGGCACTGATCACGACCGGCAGCACGTCGAACTCGATGAGCCCTGGCGCCACGACGGGAGCAGGACAGGACGCGCTCGTCGCCGCCATCTCCAGCGACATCCTCGGCCTGGCCGGCAAGACGGTGGGCCTCGACAACGTCCGCGTCGGCCAGCTCGAACTCGACCTGATGGGCGACGACGTCGATCCGCAGACGCGCCTCACGATCGGCAAGTCGGTCGGGGCCTGGCTCGATCTGCTGCTCTCCCAGAACCTGCGTGAGAGCGGCCTGACATGGGCGGTGACCGTCCACCCGCGCGGGAGCGTGGATGTTCGCTTCATCTCGCGGGATGCGAAGTCCCAGTCCGTCGAGGTCCGGCACGAGATCATCTTCGGACAGCCCGACGTCGCGCGGGTCGGCGCCGACGCCGCCGAAGACCACGAAGGCGGGAAAGGCGCTGCCGCGCGTGGCGAGCGTGACGGTGTCTGGCGGGGATCTGGCAGAGCGCGAGGTCCTCGACGTCACCAAGGTGCGGCCCGGCGATCACTTCGATTTCTTCGAGTGGCAGCGCGACCGGGAACGGGTCGAACGCCTGTTCCAGTCGCGCGGCTACCTGCAGGTCCAGGTGTCCGCCACCCGCGAGCCGGTCTCTGCGACGGACCCCTCGGTGGCCCTCCGCTACCAGGTCAGGCGCGGGCCGTTGTCGACGTTGCGCGTGACCGGGTTCACGCTGCCCGGCCCCGTCATCGGCGAGATGAAGACCGCGTGGGCACGCTCGGTGGACGACGTGTTCCTGCAGGAGGAACTGAGGGATCGCGCGCGTGGCGCCATGATCGACCTGGGTTACCTGTGGCCGGAGATCACGGCCACGGTGACCTCGGCCGGGGAGCCGCGCGAGAAGACGGCCGACGTCCGGATCACGCCAGGGCCGCGAGCCTCAGGGCGCACGCTCGTATTCGCCGGCCGGACGGCGGTACCCGAGCGCGACCTGCGCGACGAACTGGAGCGGTCAGGCAGCGCGGCGAAGGCCTGGCGCGAGCCGGCGGCCGTTGCCGCGACGCTGGAGCAGTTCTACCGGCGAAAGGGATTCCTCGCGGTCAAGGTCACCGCCGCCCCGCCGGTTCTCGACGGCAGCACAGCGCGCCTGCCGATCACGATCGCCGAGGGCCCACAGCACGTCGTGTCGCGCATCGAGGTCCGGGGCGCGGGCGCGACGCCGCTCGCGACCGTCTACCGGTGGCTCGGCTGGCGCGTGGGGGACCCGTTCGACCCGACCGGCCAGGAGGCCGCGGCCAAGCGGATTGAATCGGGCTATGCCGCCGACGGGTACCGCAACGCGCGCGTGGTGGTGACCGGCACGCCCGTGCCGGCGGGCTCGGGAGTCGCCGTCCTGGCGACCGTGCAGCCTGGCGTCAGGTCGGTGGTCGGCGAGGTCCAGGTGATCGACCGCGGCAACACGCGTGAGACGATCGTGCGGCACGCGGTCGACCTGCCCGTCGGGTCGGCCGTCAGCGCCAGCGCGGCCGACCGTGCGCAGCGCCGCCTGTACCAGACCCAGGCGTTCCGCAGCGTCGACGTCCAACTGGTGCCGATGACCGACGTGCCGGCGGCACCCACCGCGCCCGCCCCGCCGACAGGAGCCGGCGCGGCCCCGCCCGATCAGCTCACGCGCGTCGTGGTGAGGCTCGAAGAGGCGCCGCTCTACCGTCTGCGCTACGGCGTGTCGCTGACCGACGACCTGACCGTGGCCACGCAGATCAGCGACCTGCGCCCCGGCGTCTCGGCCGAACTGCGCCGGCGCAACCTGTTCGGCACGGCGCTGGGCGGCGGAATCGGCGGACGCTACGAGGTCGACGACTGGAGCGTGCGCGGCGGGTTGAATATCCCGGGCTCGGTGCTCTGGGGGGCGCTGTCCAGCCTGTACTTCAAGCAGTCACTGTCCACGGACCAGGGGGAGACCGGCCCGATCAAGACCTACGAGACGTCGCTGACCTACCAGGACCGCTGGCGGATCGGGCAGAAGTCCGAGTGGTCGTACGGCTACACCTTCGCGCGCGAACAGCTGCAGTTCGACACGACAGAGACGGGCAGTGTCGACGCGGCTCCCACCCGCCGGGGCAGTCTCTTCGCGGCCGTGGCGTGGGACCGGCGCGACAGCGTCTTCAACGCGACGCGCGGGTTCCTGCACTCGTCAAGCGTCGAGTACGGCGCACCCATCCTCGCGTCGGACTTCTCGTACTTCCGCTACCTGTTTCAGCAGACCTACTACCTGAAGGTGAGCCGGCTGGTCCTGGCCGGCGCTGCGCGCCTCGGCCTCCTGACCGATGTCGACGCCACGGAAGACCAGACCTACACCCTGCGGTTCCGCACGGGCGGCGCGCAGACGGTTCGCGGGTACGACCAGGAATCGCTCACCGCGTCGGACCACGGCGGCGGCGGCCGGGCCATGCTGGTGCTCAACGGCGAACTCCGTTTCCCGGTGTGGCGCTGGGTGAAAGGCGTGGCGTTCCTCGACGCGGGCAACGCGTTCGTCGACCCGTCGCACATCTCGCTCGGCGACCTCAAGGTGGGGACCGGCCTCGGCCTGCGCCTCGACACGCCGTACGCGCTCCTCCGCTTCGACGTCGGGTTCCCCGTGCCGCAGCAGTCGAACACCCTGATCCGGCGCTGGTATTTCTCTATCGGCCAGATGTTCTGAGGGCGAGCCCCCACGTCGCCTGCCCCATACCCGCCCCCCTTTTCCACTTGCGCGCCACAACAGAAGTGCGTATAAGTTCCATGCCTCGGCTTTGACTGAACCGGTCCTTGCCAACGCGATTCTCGACCGACAAGGCAGCACGAACATCATGAAGACATCACTCAACAATACGCTGGCCCTCGGTGTTCTGGCATTCTTCGCGAGTTCAGGAATGATCCACGCCCAGACTCCCGCCTACACTGTCACGGTGGATAAGGCCGTCAACGGCACCGTCACGCTGAATCCTCCCCTTCCCGCCGATGGAAAGTACCCTGCGGGAACCGTTGTGACCATCACGGCTGTTCCGAGCGTGGGCTACGTGCTCGATTCCGGCTACTACTCGACCAGAGGTCGATTCGGCCAGATGTTCTACGAATCGATGGCGTCGCCGTTCAAGGTGACGATCGATCAGGACAAGCGCGTCGGCGCCTCCTTCATCGAGAAGGCCAAGGTCGATCACCTCCGCGTGACGCAGGACGTCGTCTATGCCAAGCCAGGAGTGAAGGCGCTCAAGTACGACGTGTTCTCTCCGAATGGAGCCAGGAATCTGCCCTGCATCATCATCATCCACGGCGGAGGCTGGGCGGCCAACACCGAGGACATCATGCGCGGCATGGCGCGAGAGCTGACCAGGTCCCGCAAGTACGTCGTCTTCAGCATCGACTATCGCTGGGCGCAGAAGGGGGACGGCGACGCGACGAACAACACGATGGCCAACCTGATCGAGGATGTGTATGGCGCCATCGCCCACATCCAGGAACACGCCGCGGAATACGGAGGCCAATCCCGCGAAGATCGCCGTCACCGGGGACAGTGCCGGCGGACACCTGTCGGCGGCGGCCATCAACATGGCAGACAGGATCGGCAACGGCGGGTTCGGAAAGAAGCCGGGAGTCTTCGAGTTCAGGCCGACCTACATTCCGAAGAACAAGACCGTCGAACAGGTCAGGGCCGACATGATGGCCGCCATACAGGCCGCTGCGCCAAGCTACGGCGTCTTCGGCGGCGCCCTGTTGAACCACTACTCCGATGATCCCGCCGCGAATGACGCGTGGAAAGAAGCGGTCGCGCCGCAAAGCCATATCCCGAACGTCACAGACAGAGCCGTGCCGCAGTACTTGATTCGCGGCACGACCGACCCTCTGATCAAAGACGAGGCGGTGAAGGCCTATGTCGACGCACTCGTCAAGGCAGGGCAGCGGGTTGAATACGTGCAGGTGGGCGGCGCCAGCCACGCCTTCTTCGATTGGAAGCCCGACGAAGGGACGAAGGCTACGTTTGCCAGGTACGGCGTCTTCTACTGTGCCGAGATGGAGGCGTTCTTCAACTCTGTGTTCTACCCCGCCAAGTAGCAGGCGGGCGCGGTGCGTGGAGAGCGGGGGGTGAGATGCTGCCAGAACAGTGGGACACGTTCAAGCGGGCGGCGCGCCGGGAGAAGCTGACGAACATCCCGATGGCGCTGATCGTGGACAGCCCGTGGATTCCAGGATACCTCGGCATCTCGCACCTGGACTACTTCCTGGATCCCGAGGTCTGGTACCAATCCAACCTCCGCATCATCCAGGAGTTTCCGGATGTCATCTTCGTGCCGTCCTGGTGGATGGAATACGGGATGGCCGCCGAGCCGTCGGTCCTCGGTGCGAAGATCAAGTTCTGGCCCGACAACACGCCCAGCGAAGTCCACACGCTCTGCCGGCTCGAGGACCTGGACCATTTCTCGAAGTACGAGATCGAAGCGGACGGGTTCGCCGCGCTGACGCTGCATCGGATCCGCATGCACAAGCCGCGCATCCTGGGCCTCGGCCACGTTCTGCCCCTCGCCACCGCCCGCGGTCCGCTCTGCACGGCCGCGTTCGTACGGGGCACGACGCCGTTCATGATGGACCTGATGGAGTCACCGAAGGAAGCCCACAAGCTCATCGACCTGTGCACGCGGGTCGTCATCGACTGGCTCAAGGCCCAGCATAAGGCGATGGGCGACACGGTGGAGGGCTTCCTCGTCCTCGATGACGTCGTCGGTCTGATCGGCCCGGCGCACTACATGGAATTCGCGCACCCCTACCTGACGCGCATCTGCGAGGCGTTCCCGCGGGACTGGGTCAAGATCTACCACAACGATGCGCCGATCAACGCGTGCCTCGACCACCTGCCCGACACCGGTTTCAACGTCCTGAACTGGGGCAAACAGACGAACATCCGCGAGGTGAAGCGGCGGGTCGGCAATCGCATGTGCCTCATGGGCAACGTCAACCCGCTCGAGGTTGGCGTTCGCGGTACGCCCGAGGAGGTCAGAGCGGCGACCCTCGACGTCCTGGAAGGATCCGGCGGCCAGGGCGTCATCCTCTCGGTGGGCGGAGGCGTCAGCCCGGGCATGCCTCGCGAGAACATCGTGGCCATGCTGGACACCCTGAGGGACTTCAACTCGGGCCGCGGGGCTCCGGCGGAAGCGTGATGTCGATCTCCTCCCTCCTCGACTCCGGCGGCGATCTCATCCGCGCGACACGAACGAAGGCCGGCGGACCGCCGGGAAGCCTCCCGTTCACGCCGGAGATGCTGCTCGGGGAGCCAAGCGGGAATCTCTTCGGCATGACCCAGGACGCCGGCATGGGCTGGGATCCGGACGAGGTCACGAGGCCGCAGGTGCTGGTCCTGAGCACGCTCGGCGGGCTGCGTGACGATGACGGCAGGCCGATCGCGCTTGGTTACCACACCGGCCACTGGGAACTCGGCCTGCTCGTGAAGGCGGCGGCAGAGAGGCTGCGCGAGGAAGGGGCCCTGCCCTTCGCCGCCTACTGCAGCGACCCTTGCGATGGCCGGAGCCAGGGAACGGCCGGCATGTACGACAGCCTGGCCTACCGGAACGACGCGGCCGTCACGATGCGCCGGCTGATCAGGTCGCTCCCGCGGCGCGTCGGCGTCATCGGAATTGCCACGTGCGACAAGGGGTTGCCGGCGACCCTGCTGGCCCTGGCCGGCTGCCGGGATCTGCCTGGCATCGTGGTGCCGGGCGGAGTGACGCTGCCGGCTGTCGGCGCCGAGGATGCCGGAACGATCCAGTCGCTCGGCACCCGTTTCGCCCACGGGCTCGTCACGCTGGAGGAGGCGGCGACTCTGGGCTGCCGCGCGTGCGGCTCTCCCGGGGGCGGATGCCAGTTCCTGGGAACGGCGGCCACGTCGCAGGTGGTGGCCGAGGCGCTCGGGCTGGCGCTGCCGCACAGCGCGCTCAGCCCCTCGGGCGAACCGGTCTGGCTGGATCTGGCGCGGCGGTCGGCGACCGCCGTCCTGCGCCTCGCGGCCACCCAGGTCCCGATGTCGGCGATCCTCACCTCGCGGGCGATCGAAAACGCCATGCTGCTGCACGCGGCCGTCGGCGGCTCGACCAACCTGCTCCTGCACATTCCCGCGATCGCACACGCAGCAGGACTTCGGGCCCCCGGCCTCGACGACTGGAAACGCGTCAACCGCACGGTCCCGCGCCTCGTGGACGCGTTGCCCAACGGACCCGCCAACCACCCGACCGTGCAGGTGTTCATGGCAGGCGGAGTGCCGGAGGTCATGCTGCATCTGAAGGACATGGGGTTGCTGAACCTGGATGTCCTGACGGTCACCGGCGAGAAACTGTCGGCCGTGCTCGAGTGGTGGCGGTCGAGCGAGCGGCGATCCGCCGCCAAATCCCGGCTCCGTGAGTCCGACGGCATCGACGCGGACCGTGTGATCATGAGCGCCGACAGGGCGCGCGCGGCAGGCCTCACAAGGACCGTGGTGTTCCCGGTCGGCAATGTCGCGCCGGATGGGAGTGTCGTCAAGTCCACGGCCATCGCCGCCTCCGCCGTCGGAGACGATGGGGTGTACCGCCACCGCGGTCGAGCTCGCGTGTTCGTGTCGGAGCAGGACGCCGTCCAGGCCGTCAAGGGAACAGGATCGGCTTCGGCCGTCGAGCCTCGCGACGTCGTGGTCCTGATTGGCGCCGGGCCGCTCGGCACGGGCATGGAGGAGATCTTCCAGCTTACAGGGGCTCTGAAGGCCCTGCCGTGGGGTCAGACGGTGTCCGTCGTGACCGACGCCCGGTTTTCGGGTGTATCCACCGGCGCGTGCATCGGACACGTCGGCCCCGAGGCACTGGCGGGCGGCCCGATAGGCAGGCTTCGCGACGGAGACCTGGTCGAGATCGTCATCGATCGCAAGAACCTCACTGGCACCGTCGAATCTGGTCGGCATCCCGAGCGAAGACGGCGTTGACGCCGGCATCCGGATGCTCGACCCCGAAGCGGCCTCGCGCGTGCTGGCGGAGCGCCCCGCCCACGCCGGCCTCCGTCCTCGGGCCGGGCTGCCCGACGACACGCGGCTGTGGGCGGCCCTGCAGCAGGCGAGCGGCGGGGTCTGGAACGGCTGCGTCTACGACGTCGATCGCATCATCGCGCTGCTCGAGGCGGGCAACAAGCCCTGATGGCTGTGTGTTTTCAAGGAGTCGTCAATGCCGGTTCGAATCCAGGCCCTCATCCTCAGCCTGCTTGCTGCCTGTGCCGTGACGCTGACCGCTGCGCGGCAGGCGGGTCAGGCGTCCGGCGCGATGCCGTACCTGGACCCCGGACGTCCCGTCGCCCAGCGCGTCGACGATCTGCTTGCCCGCATGACGCTCGACGAGAAGGTCGGGCAGATGACGCAGCCCGACCACAGCTATCTGAAGTCCCCCGATGACGTCGGCAAGTATTTCCTGGGCTCGGTCCTGAGCGGCGGAGACTCGGAGATCCCGGACGTCTCGGCGTCCGGCTGGACCGACTTCGTCGCGGGCCTGCAGCGGCGAGCGCTCGCCACGCGCCTCCGCATCCCGCTCCTCTACGGCATCGACGCCGTTCACGGCCACAACAACGTGCGCGGCGCGGTGGTGTTTCCCCACAACATCGGGCTGGGCTGCACGCGCAACCCGAAGATCGTCGAAGAGGCTTCGCGCGTCACGGCGGAGGAGGTGACGGCGACCGGGATGCACTGGGCGTTCGGGCCCTGCGTGACGGTTCCGCAGGACGAGCGGTGGGGCCGGACCTACGAGGGCTTCGGCGAGACGCCCGGGCTCGTCGGCTGAACTCGGGAGCTGCCGCCGTTCGCGGCCTGCAGGGGGTCGATCTGTCCGCGGCCGGGCGGCGTACTTGCCTCTGCCAAACACTACATTGGGGACGGCGGCACGACTGGCGGAGTCGACCAGGGCGATACGCGCGTCGACGAGGCGACGCTGCGCGCGGATCCACCTGCCGGGCTACGTGACGGCGGTCAAGGCCGGCGTCGGTACGGTCATGGCCTCCTTCAACAGCTGGAACGGCGAGAAGCTCCACGGCCACAAGTACCTGCTCACCACCGTCCTCAAGGGAGAGCTTGGGTTCAAGGGGTTCGTGGTGTCGGACTGGAAGGCGCTCGAACAGCTGCCGGGCGATTACTCGCAGCAGATCGAGAAGTCGGTCGACGCCGGCGTCGACATGGTCATGGTCCCGGACATCTACCCTGAGTTCTACGAGAAGCTGAAGCAGCTCGTGACCACAGGGCGCCTGCCGATGTCCCGCATCGACGACGCCGTGCGGCGCATCCTGACGGTGAAGGTCCGGATGGGCCTCTTCGAGACGACCGTTCGGCGACCAGACGCTGCTGGCGCAAGTCGGATCGCCCGCCCACCGGGCGGTGGCGCGTCAGGCCGTCCGCGAATCGCTGGTGCTGCTGGCCAATCGAAATGCCGCGTTGCCGCTGTCGCCCACCGCGCCCGCCATCGTCGTCGCCGGGAAGGCGGCCGACGATATCGGCCTCCAGTGCGGCGGCTGGACGATCACGTGGCAGGGGGCCGCCGGCCCGATCACCACGGGCACGACGATTCTCCAGGCCATCCGGCGCGCCGCCCCGCGCAGCACGATCAGCTACTCGCCCGCGGGCGAGGTGGCCAAAGGCACTGCCGTCGCGGTCGTCGTGATCGGCGAGGCGCCCTACGCCGAAGGGAAGGGCGACCGGAAGGACCTCTCGCTCGATCCGGCTGACGTGGCGCTCGTCGGACGCGTCAAGGCCTCCGGTGCGCCAACGGTCGTGGTGCTGCTATCGGGGCGTCCGATGATCCTCGAGCCGATCCTGCCCAACGCGGATGCGATCGTGGCCGCCTGGTTGCCGGGAACCGAAGGGGACGGCGTGGCGGACGTGCTGTTCGGCACGTACAACCCGACAGGGAAACTCAGCCACACATGGCCCCGGTCGATGGCGCAGATTCCGATCAACGTCGGCCCGAATGGCGAGAAACCAAAGGACGCGCCGCTCTTCGAGTACGGCTTCGGCCTGCGCTACAGATAGGATCGCCACGCTTCTCGAGGAGTGACCCATGGGATGTCGTGCTCGGCTGGCCGCAGCCTCCCCCGCACTTGTCCTGGCCGTCTGCGCAATCACGCTGGCCTGGCCGTCAACGGCTCAGGCTGTCGGCGACGAGCGCTTCGTCGTGTTCGCGCCCGCACCGCGGGCCTCGCGCGTCGCCGCAAACGGGACCGCCGCTCCCATCGTCGTTGATTCCCGCGACTTCGCCGGTGTGCGCCGGGCCGCCGGCGACCTCCAGGCCGACGTGTTCCGCGTCGCCGCGGTGCGGCCGACGCTCGTCACGGACCGATCGCCGAAGGCCGTTGACGTCGTCGTGATTGGGACCCTGGGCAGGAGCCGGCTGATCGGCCAACTCGTCGACGCCCGGAAGCTCGACGTCGGATCGATTCGCGGCCGATGGGAGTCGTCGATCATCCAGGTCGTCGAGCGTCCCTGGCCCGGCGTCGACGGGCGCTGGTCATTGCCGGCAGCGATCAGCGCGGCACGATCTTCGGGGTCTACACGCTCTCGGAGCAGATGGGCGTCTCGCCCTGGTACTGGTGGGCCGACGTGCCCGTCCGGCACCGGGGTCAGGTGTTCGTGCGCGCCGGGAGATACGTGCGCGGGGAGCCGGCGGTGCGATACCGGGGGATCTTCATCAATGACGAGGCGCCCGCGCTGAGCGGCTGGACGAAGGAGAAGTTCGGCGGCTTCAACAGCCAGTTCTACGGGCAGGTCTTCGAGCTGCTCCTGCGGATGCGGGCCAATTTCCTGTGGCCTGCGATGTGGGGCAACGCGTTCGCCGATGACGACAGGCAGAGTCCGGCGCTGGCCGACGAGTATGGCATCGTCATGGGCACGTCGCACCACGAGCCGATGATGCGGGCGCACGACGAGTGGCGGCGGTACGGGAGCGGCCCGTGGAACTACGCCACCAATGCAGAAGCCCTGCGGGCGTTCTGGACCGAGGGCGTTCGCCGCACGGCCGGATTCGAGAACATCATCACGCTGGCCATGCGCGGCGACGGCGACGAGCCGATGTCGCGGGACGCCAACGTCGCGCTGCTGGAGCGTATCGTGGCCGACCAGCGCGCCATCATCGCGCGCGAGGTGAACGCGAGACGTCACGACTGTGCCGCAGGTGTGGGCGCTCTACAAGGAGGTCCAGGAGTACTACGAGAAGGGCATGCGGGTGCCGGACGATGTGACGCTGCTGTGGTCGGACGACAACTGGGGGAACATCCGCCGGCTGCCAACCGCAGAGGAACGGACACGGTCCGGCGGGTCCGGGGTGTACTACCACTTCGACTACGTGGGCGGGCCGCGATCCTACAAGTGGCTGAACACGATCCCGATCGCCAAGGTCTGGGAGCAGATGAACCTGGCCTACCGATACGGCGCGAACCGCATCTGGATCGTGAACGTCGGCGACATCAAGCCGATGGAGTTCCCGATCCAGTTCTTCATGGACTACGCCTGGAGCCCCGAGCAGTATCCCGCGGAGCGCCTCTCCGACTACACGCGCGCGTGGGCCGGGCGCGAGTTCGGGCCGGAGCATGCGCCGGAGATCGCGGACATCGTGACGCGGTACACGGTCTACAACGGCCGGCGGAAACCTGAGATGCTCGATCCGCGCACCTACAGCCTCGTCGACTACCGCGAGGCGGAGACCGTCGTCGAGCGACTACCGGAAGCTGGCGCGGCGCGCCGAGGAGCTGTACGCGGCGGATGCCGCCTGACGCCAGGGACGCCTTCTATCAGCTCGTCCTCTACCCGGTGAAGGCGTGTGCCGTCGTCAACGATCTCTACGTGACCGTGGGGATGAATCGGCTCTATGCGGTGCAGGGCCGCGCGTCCGCCAACGATCTGGCAGAGCGCGCGCGGGTGCTGTTCCGGCAGGACGAGGCACTGGCGCGCGAGTACAACGAGTCGCTCGCGGGCGGCAAGTGGAACCACATGATGGACCAGACCCACATCGGCTACACATTCTGGAATCAGCCGGTGCGGAACGCCATGCCTGCCGTGCAGGAGATCCAGATTCCGCCGGCGGGCGAGATGGGCGTGGCCGTCGAGGGATCCGAGGCCAGCTGGCCGGGCGGCCCCGGAGATCCGACGCTCCCGGCGTTGAGCGTGTTCGACGGGCTCCCGCGCTACCTCGACGTCTTCAATCTCGGGCGGCAGCCTTTCGCGTTCACGGTTGAGGCGGCCGAGCCGTGGCTGCGGGTGGACGTGTCACGGGGCACCGTCGAACGCGAGCAGCGGATCTCGGTGACCGCGCGATGGCCGGACGTGCCAATCGGGACCGAGCGAGGCTCGCTGACCGTCACCGGGCCGAACGGCGCGAAGGTCCGCGTGGTCGTGCCAGTCCTGAATCCTCCGGCACCCCGCCCCGACACGCTCGAGGGCTTCGTGGAGGCCAACGGGTACGTCTCGATGGAGGCCGAGCACTTCACGCGCGCGGTGGCGCCGGCTGGCAGGCGGTGGACCATCATCCCCGACCACGGCCGGACGCTCTCCGGCGTGACGCCCTGGCCCGTGTCCGCGGCGGCCGCGACACCCACTGCGGCTGACGGCATGCGGCTCGAGTACCAGATGCACCTCTTCTCGCAGGGGAAGGTCAGCGTCGAGGTGCAGCTGGCGCCGACCCAGAAGTTCCAGCCCGGCACCGGGTTCCGCTACGCCGTCTCGTTCGATGACGAGCCGCCGCAGGTCGTCAACGTACATGCAGACGAATCGCTCGGGGCCTGGGAGAAGTCCGTCGCCGACGGAGTCAAGACACTGAGGACAACCCACGCCATCGCTCGCCCCGGCCGCCACGTGCTCACGTTCTGGGCCATCGACCCCGGACTCGTGGTGCAGAAGCTCGTGGTGTATGCCGGCCGGCCGCGACCGAGCTATCTTGGCCCGCCCGAAAGCGCCACGGGCAGGGTCGCGAAGTAGCGCGCCGAAAGGACGGCCATGCGGACTATTCGTGGGCTTCGCTGGTGGATGATCGGCCTGGTCATGCTCGGCTCGATCATCAACTACCTGACGCGGAGCACGCTGGGCGTTGCGGCGCCCGTGCTGCTCCAGGACCTGCATATCACCGAGAAGCGGTACTCGTGGGTCACGGGTGCCTTCCAGGGCGCGATCATGCTGCAGCCGATCTGCGGCTACGCGCTGGACATCCTCGGGTTGAAGACCGGGTTCGCGATCTTCGCCGTCGCCTGGTCGCTCATCAACATGGCGCACGGGTTCGCCGGCTCGTGGCAGACCCTGGCCTGGTTGCGCGGCCTCCTGGGCCTGGCCGAAGGCTCGGCGAACCCCGCGGGGATGAAGGCCACGGCGGAGTGGTTCCCCGCCCGGGAGCGCGGGATCGCGGGCGGCGTCTTCAATCTCGGCGCGTCGGCGGGATCGATGCTCGCGCCCCCGCTGGTGGCGTGGACGATTCTCTATTACAGCTGGCAGGCGGCATTCGTTGTGACGGGCGCCCTCGGCCTGGTCTGGGTCGTCCTGTGGCTGCTGTTCTACCAGTCGCCGAGTCGGCATCGCGCGCTCTCGCCCGAGGAGCGCGCCCACATCGCGGCCGGGCAGGAACAGGCGCTGGCAGCGGACGGCGCCGCCCGGCCATCGATCGTCGCCATCCTCCGGCAGCGCAACTTCTGGGGAATCGCGATCCCGCGCTTCCTGGCGGACCCGACGTGGGGCACCCTCACCGTGTGGCTGCCGCTCTACCTGACCACGGCCCGCCACATGGACCTGAAGCAGATTGCGCTGTTCGCGTGGCTCCCCTTCCTGGCCGCCGACCTCGGCTGCATGTGCGGAGGCGTGGTCAGCGCTGCCCTGCAGGCACGCGCCGGCATCGGGCTGATCGATGCCCGTCGGTGGGCGTTCACGCTCGGCGCATTCCTCATGACCGGCGTGGCCTTTGCCGGCGTCGTCGAGAGTCCGTACGCGGCCATCGCGCTTCTCAGCCTCGGCGGCTTCGCCCATCAGACCCTGTCGGTCACGGTCATCACGATGTCGTCGGACCTCTTCAAGCGGAGCGAAGTCGCCACCGTGACCGGGATGGGGGGAACGTTCGGCAACGCCGGCCTTCTGATCTTCTCGCTGCTGATCGGCGCGCTGGTCGGCACGGTCGGCTACACGCCATTCTTCGTGTGTCTTGGCGTACTCGACCTGCTCGGCGCCGCCGTGCTGTGGACCGTGGTTCGTGAGCCGAGGACAACCTGATGCCGACGATTCGCAATCCCATTCTCCGCGGATTCAACCCGGACCCGTCGATCGTGCGAGTCGGCGACGACTACTACATCGCGACGTCCACCTTCGAATGGTACCCGGGCGTGCAGATTCACCATTCCAGGGACCTGATCCACTGGCGGTTGCTGACCCGTCCGCTGCGCCGCGCAAGTCAGCTCGACATGCTCGGCGACCCTGATTCCTGCGGCATCTGGGCTCCCTGCCTGACCTATGCGGATGGGCTGTTCTACCTCGTCTACACCGACGTGAAACGGTACGGGCAGACCACGCAGGGCGGCAGCGCCACTGTCTCGCTGCGCGACTTCCACAACTACCTCGTGACCAGCCCCGCCATCGACGGGGAGTGGTCCGACCCCGTCTATCTCAATAGCAGCGGATTCGACCCCTCGCTCTTCCATGACGACGATGGCCGGAAGTACCTGGTGAACATGCTCTGGGACCACCGGCCCGGCCGGAATCGCTTCGCGGGTATCGTCCTGCAGGAGTTCTCGGTTGCGGAACGCCGGCTCGTAGGCGAACGTCGCGCGATCTTCCAGGGCACGCCGATCGGGCTCACTGAAGCGCCGCACCTCTACAAGCGGGGCGGCCTGTACTACCTCATCACCGCCGAGGGAGGCACCGGCTGGGGCCACGCGGTGACCATGGCGCGCTCGGCGACGCTCGAGGGCCCGTACGAGCTTCATCCGGACGTGTACGTCCTGACGTCCCGCCACCGTCCGGACGTGGAACTCCAGCGCGCCGGCCATGCCGACCTGATCGAAACGCCGTCCGGCGAGACCTACATGGTCCACCTCTGCGGCCGGCCGCTTCGCAACCGAGGACGTTGCACGCTGGGTCGGGAGACCGCCATCCAGAAGATGACGTGGTCGGCCGACGGGTGGCTTCGAACGTACGACGGACAAGGGCTGCCATACACCACCGTCGAGGGGCCCGACGTGCCGGCGCATCCGTTCGCGGCGCCGGCCGAACGCGAGGATTTCGATGCGGCGGATTTGCCCGTCGATTTCCAGTGGCTGCGATTGCCCCAGCCAGCATCGCTGTTCAGTCTGACCGAGCGCCCCGGCTGGCTGCGGGTGTTCGGACGTGAGTCACTGGGCAGCGCGTTCCACCAGGGGCTGGTGGCCAGGCGGCAGCAGGCCCATTGCTTCAGCGCATCGACGTCCATCGAGTACGAGCCCGAGCACTTCCAGCAGGCGGCGGGGCTGATTACTACTACAACAGCCACAAGTTCCACTACCTGACTGTCTCCGCCGACGAGAGCGCCGGGAAGCACCTCCGGGTGATGTCGGGCATCCCCGATCAGGCGGGAATGTGGACGGCGGCGATTCCGCTGCCTCGAAACGTGCCGCTCAGGCTGCGGATCGAGGTGGACTACGAGCGGCTGCGGTTCGCGTACCGCCTGGGCGGGCAGGACTGGCAGTGGATTCCGGAGCAGTTCGACGCCAGCGCGGTGTCCGACGAGGCGGGCCCTCCCGGCATGCCCAACTTCACGGGAGCGTTCGTCGGGATGTGCTGCCAGGACACGGCGGGCACGCGCCTCGCCGCCGACTTCGACGACTTCGAGTACCGCGAGCGGGACTTCGAGCCAACGGTTCGGCCGTAGTCAGACGGCGACTCGCAACGTCACCGCCCATTCGCTCTTCTGCGCTGCGCGAGCGGTCCCGATACGGCAGCGGCTGATCCACGCCGCTCGTCGCGAGGCCTACACTGGGCGGTAACTCCGGCGGCGCTCGGCCAGTTCCTCCTGGATTCGCAGGTTGAGCGTTTTGCCGATCGGGTAGACGGCCAGGCAGACGAGGACGAAACACAGCGCGATCCCGGGATACACGCTCGCCCCGAGGCGGATGCCCAGAAGCGCGGACCCGGTCTGCGCGGCGTTCGGCACGTATCCGTAGGCGTCGATGATCCATGCGCTCAGCGCGCCGCCAAGGCTCAGGCCGGCCTTCAGCGCGAACAGGATCCCGGCGAACATGAATCCGGTAGCGCGGCGGCTCGTCTTCCACTCCGAATAGTCCGCCACGTCCGCGATCATCACCCACAGCAGCGGCACCGTCGGGCCCCACCCGACCGCCCACAGGACGCCCAGCCAGAAGAGCAGGCCCACCGACGTCGGACCGACCAGGAAGACCGCCAGCGTGGCAGCCGTCGTGATCAGACACGCCCACGAGGAAGACGGCCTTCTTGCCGAACCGATCCGCGAGCGGCTTGGAGAGGATGATGCCGACAATCTGCACGAGGCTGCCCACGACGAAGAACAGGCTCAATCCCACGGCGGCGGCATTCGAGTTGTCCGGCTTCACGAGCAGGCCGAGCGCGTCGAGCGCGGCCTTCCAGCCCGTCGCTTCGCCGCCAAGGCCGGCGAGGCCGACTGTGCCGAGGAACTCCCTGATCTGCTGCTGATCGAGATAGTAGGCGAAGAAGTAGTTCGACGAACTGCCGCGGACGACGAGCATGGTGAAGACGAGCAGCGTGAGGACGAACATCACGAGCCAGGGACGGCACGTGAACACGTCCTTCAGGTCGTCGCTGAGCGGATGCCGGTCGCCGGGCGGCGGCAGCACGCGCTCGCGCGTGCTGGCGAAGGTGATCAGGTTGAAGACGATGATCAGCCCGCCGAAGATCGCCATCGTCACCGCCCAGCCCCTGGCCGAGTCGCCGCCGCCGAACTTGGCGACGAGCGGCAGCGGCAGAGCCTGGATGATGAACTGGCCCACCAGCGCCCCCACGAAGCGGTAGCTGGCCAGGCTGCTCCGTTCGCCGGCATCGGGGGTCATGACGCCCATCATGGCCGAATAGGGCGTGTTGTTCGCGGAGTAGAGCATCATGACCAGCGTGTAGGTCAGGTAGGCGTAAATGAGCTTCCCCGACGGACCCACGTTCGGGGTCACGTAGACCAGCCAGAAGACCACCCCGAACGGCACGGCCGTCCAGAGCACCCACGGGCGGAAGTTCCCCCACCGCGTGCGAGTCCTGTCCGCCAGCGCGCCGATGGCCGGGTCGAAGACCGCGTCGGCAAGCCGGAGGATGAGGAACATGGTGCCCACGGCCACCGCCGACAGCCCGACGGTGTCGGTGTAGAAGCGGGTCTGGTAGAGGATCATCGACTGGAAAAAGAAGTTCGTGGCGATGTCCCCGAAGCTGTAGCCGACCTTCTCACCCACCGACAGTCTGTGACTTTGGGTCGCCATTGGCATGTGCCTCGTCTGGGCCTAGCGCTGCGGCGGCTGGCCGGCCAGCGGACGTTTGCTGAACTGCTGGAAGTAGCGGAGGATCTTGTCGCGCCACGCGGCGGCTTCGGCCGTCTGGCGGCGCAGTTTGCCCAGAACCGCCTGGAACCGCTCGTCGTCCACCTTGCCGCGAAGCGTGGTCCAGCGGTCCTCCATCAGGCGCGCGTCTTCGGCCCCCTTCGCGTAGTGCTGGACGATCGCGTCCCACAGCGCCACGCCGGACCGGAGCCGGTAGTCCCACGGCAGCCGGTGGAAGAACAGGAGCAGGTTCTCGGGGCATGTCGCCGGATCGTTCCACTGTTCGCGCAGGGGCAATCGGTACTGGCCGACCGCGTTGCTGCCCCCGGTCGTCCGGTCGAAGCCGATCCCGCTGGCGTCGGCGCGATGGTAGTAGACCGCCGACCAGTCCGCGCGTCGCGGATCCGCGTTCTCCGGCATGGGCGCATAGTGGTCGCCGCCGATGAGATGGTGGAGACCGAGCGGCATGGTGTAGTCCACGTAGGTCTCACGCGAGCCGAGCATGATCGACCGGATGGTCGACGCCACCTCGGGCGCACGGCTCCACGTCATGCCAATCCACTCGTCCGCGATCTCCGAGGCCGACAGGTCGGGATTCCACGCCAGCCGTCCGTACGCGTACCAGTTCGCCTGCCCGAAATCGTGACCGGTCCAGTTCACGTTGCTCCCGGTGTTGGCCACGCCGGCGATCCCGGTGCGCCGGTAGCCGTGAAGGCTCCCGTCGAGGACCTTCGCCACGGTCGAGCCTGGGCCGGCGGCATACGTGTCCGCGTCGAGCACTTCCTTCCACATCGGCGCGAGGTAGACCAGGTGCGTGGACTGTCCGAGGTACTCCTGCGTGACCTGGAGTTCGGCCATCAGGGGCGTCCGCGGCATGGCGCCAAACAGCGGACTGAAGGGCTCTCTGGGCTGGAAGTCGAGGGGGCCGTTCTTGACCTGCACGAGCACGTTGTCGCGAAACCGTCCGTCGAGAGGCACGAACTCGAGGTAGGCCCGCTTCACGCGATCGGGGTCGACCTCGGCCGAGTACACGAAGGCACGCCACATGACGATGCCGCCGTGCGGCGCGACGGCGTCCGCCAGCATGTTCGCGCCGTCGGCGTGCGAGCGCCCATAGTCCTGCGGCCCCGGCTGCCCTTCGCTATTCGCTTTCACGAGGAACCCGCCGAAGTCGGGGATGACTGCGTAGATCTCGTCGGCCTTGGCGCGCCACCATCTGGCGACAGCCGGGTCGAGCGGATCGGCGGTCGCCAAACCACCGATCGAGCGGGGGGCGGCGAAGTTCGCCGACAGGTATACGCGGATACCGTACGGTCGGAGCGTCCGCGCCAGCGCAGCCGTCTTCTCCAGGTACGGCGCCGTGAGGGACTGCGCGTTCGCGTTGACGTTGTTCAGCACCGCGCCGTTGATGCCGATCGACGCGTTCGCGCGACCGTACTCCTCGACGCGAGGATCGACGCGCCCAGGCAGCTCCGCCCAGTTCCACAGCGAGGGGCCCGCGTAGCCGCGTTCGATGGTGCCGTCGAGGTTGTCCCAGTGGTCGAGCAGCCGGAGCGCCACCCGCGGCCGCTGCTCGATGGCCAGCGGTGACACGGGCTTCCCCGTCTGGACGAGGCGCAGGAAATGGAAGGCGCCGTACAGCGTTCCCCTGTCGCTCGGAGACGCGATCACCGTCACAACCCGTTTACCCACCGTGGCGGTCCGGATGAGGAAACCCTCGTCGCCCACCCGCGCGAGGGCCGGCGCCCATCCGAGACCGGCAATCAACGGGGAATTCGAAGGCGTCCCGATCAACAGGGCGCCGTCCGATTCGATGTTCTGCACCACGGGCGGGCTGACGCCGAGGAGTCCGAGCCACGCTCGCCGGAGTTCGGCAGCAACGATCCGCCCGGTCGGCGAGTCCTGCTGGATGACGATCGCCGACACCGCACGACGGTAGCTGGCGCTGAGCGCCGGATCCTCGACAGGCACGTAGCGGAGCCACAGATCGTGACCGGTCTCGGCGCGTGCAGACCCGGCCAGGACGGACACCAAAACCGCCGCCGCGAGCATCACCCGGCGGAATCGAGAGTCAGGCGACATCTGATCGTTCACAGGCAAGTCCGCTCCTATTCCGGCACCGTGATTGGCTCGAACCTCGGCGCGAGAAGGTGGTGCAGCCCAAACGAGGCGAGATACATGAACGCGCAAATCCCGAACAGAATGGCGTAGCCGCCCGTCGCGTTCCCGGCGGCGTGGAACTGGTCGAGCAGCTTCCCCGAAAGCCACGGAAACAGCATGGCCCCCGTCGACCCCGCCAGGCCACCGAGACCGACGATGGTCCCCACGTCCTTCTTGGGGAACATGTCGGACACCGTGGTGAACAGGTTCGCGGACCACGCCTGATGCGCGGCCCCGGCGAAGCCGATCAGGAGCACCGCCGACCAGTCGCCGACTCTCGTCACAACGAGGATCGGCACAACGCACACGGCAAACAGGAACATGCCTGTCTTGCGGGCGCGCGTCGTGCTCCAGCCTCTCTGTTGAAGCCGGCCCGTCAGCCACCCCCCGCCGATGCTCAGCACGGTTGCGATCAGGTAGATGGTCGCGACGAGGGTCCAGCTGTGCTTGATGTCGAGGTTCCGCGTCGCCTTGAAATAGTCGGGCAGCCAGATCAGGAAGAACCACCAGACCGGATCGGTCATGAACTTCGCCACGATGAACGACCAGGTCTGCCTGAGCCCGAGCGCGCGGCGCCACGTCATCGGCACACCGCCCGCTGCGCCTTCGTCCGTGTCCCGGCGAATGTAGTCGAACTCGGCCCTCGACACCCTCGGCTGCTTCTCCGGGACGTCGTAGAACGGGAGCCAGAGGAAGAGCCAGAGAAACCCGGCGACACCAGCCAGAACGAACGCGGCGCGCCAGCCCAACGACAGAGCGATGGCCGGCACGATCATCGGCGCCACGATCGCGCCCACGTTCGTGCCGGAGTTGAAGAGCGCTGTCGCGAACGCCCGCTCGGTCCTGGGGAACCACAGAGCGACCGCCTTGATCGCCGCGGGGAAGTTCCCGCCCTCGGTGACGCCCAGGAAGATCCGCGCGCCGAGGAACCCGCCGACCGACGCCACGAGGGCGTGCGCCATGGCCGCCACGCTCCACGTCGCGATGGACCACGCGTAGCCGATCTTCGTGCCGTACCGGTCGATGAGCCTTCCCCAGGCGAATACGCCGACTCCGTAGGCGCCCAGGAACGCCGAGTTCACGAGGCCGAACTGCTCGTTCGTCCAGCCGAGTTCCTTGTCGAGGAACTCCTTGCACAGCGCCAGGATTTGACGGTCGACGTAGTTGATGGTCGTCGCGAGGAACAGCAGCGAGCAGATCAGCCAGCGGTACCGTCCGATCGCCGCCGCCGCCGCACCCGCAAGGGGCGCCGCCTCCCCTGTCCGGGCCGCCTCGTCGTTCGCGTTCGAAGACACCGGGTCTCCCCTCCCTCGCTGCCGACGACGCATGTCACGGCAGCAGCGCGTCGGCCGCCATGCTCGGCCGCCAACGCCGTGGGCATAGTCTAGCGCAACGGGCGCACGGAATAGGCGCCGGGCAGCCGCCCCGCTTCCGGCTTCCAGCCCACGACCCTCCGGACCTCCTCCGGAACGGGGTCATCTGCGCCCGTGGCGGGGAGCGGCGACACCAGCTCGTAGTTGTCCAGCTCCGGGCTCTTGAAGAGCGCGCCGGAATAGCCATCCAGGACACGACTCCGGACCTCGAACTCGGGGCGCAGCTTGTTGAGGGCGGCCGGCGAGGCCAACTCGACCGCGCATTTCTCTCCGGCCACCGGACTCCACATGATGAGCGGCCGCGAGCCCGCGTCGCCGCGCCGTACGTAGACGTTGCCGTCGAGCCGCGCCAGCTGCGGCGCGGTCAGCTGCGCGCACAACGACTCCGTCTGCTCGACGTTCAGGAGGGGCTTGCGGAACGACGGATCGGCGACGAGCAGATTGCCGACGAACACATGGCCCTGGCGCTTGTCGACGTCGGGACCGGTGGCGGGGTGCCATCCGAAGTGGTCTCCCGCCGCGCTCCTCGGCGTTCGCTCGAAGGAGGCGACGGTGTTGATGAAGGTGTTCTGGTAGAGGCGCACGTTGGAGCTGTTGAGAATCCGTATGCCCTTGTCGCAGTTCACGAAGACGTTGCCGACGGCGATGGCTCCCTTCGAAATCTCGAAGAAGAACCCGTCCATGGCATTCTCAACCCAGTTGTTCACGAAGACGCCGTCGACGTTGCCGACGTCGTACCAGATGCCGTTCGAGTAGGGCTGCTCGACCACGAGGTTGTCGCGGCAGGTGACGCGGTAGGACTGGTTGAAGATCTTGACGGCGGACGGGTAGTAGCCCGTGATCCGCTCGATGTTGTTGCGTCGAAAGATGTTGCGCTCGAGCAGCACGTCGGCCGAGCCGATGATATAGATGCCTTCCGTGCTCGTGTCGCTGATGAGGGAGTTGCGCAGGACGAGGCCGTCTCCCCGCAGGTACGCGGCCACCCGGGAGCAGTACGTGATCGTCACGTTCTCCAGTGTCGTGCCGACGACGTCCTTGCCGAAGGTCGACGGATCGGCGGGGCCATCGGGCTCGACGCCCTCCACCTCCAGGGCACGGTAGGCATACTGGGTGAAGGTGACCCCGCGAATCGCGGGCCCCTTCTTGTCCGACACCCTGCCGTGGACGGGCCTCGTCGTGCGGACCAACGCGCTGTCGTGAGCCGTGATCTCGATCAGATGGCCCTTCGGGTTCACGGCGATGTAGACGTACCCGCCCTCGTAATCGACGAAGTAGGTGTGCGCGTCGAGGCTCCCCTCCCAGCCGGCAGACTGGAGGAACTCGCCGTCGATGAAGACCATGTCGTTGTTGAAGCGGTGCAGCGGCGTGCGCATCCCCTCGCGGGCCCGCTGCCACCAGTCGGCCGGCCTCTGCGGAAACAGCCGCTTCCAGGGCGTGCGCCAGACGCCGTCGCGCAAGGCCTCCCACTGGGTCGCGACCTCCGTGCCCTTCAGAACCGGAACCTCATCGCGATAGGGCTGAATCGTGATCCCCTGGTTGAACGCCATCCCGCCGGTCCGATACGTGCCTCCGCGCATGATGATGGCGTCGCCGGTCACAACCCGCGCGATCGCGGATTCGATGGTCGTCGGCTCGCTCGGGCCCGCTCCAGCCGCGTCCGCCTTGCCGTCCGGCGCCACGTAATAGACATGCCCGGCCGTCTTCGGCACGTCGTAGGTCTGCGGAATCGGGCCGTACGGACCGCCGGAAGGCTGCGCGTGCGCGGCAGCGGCGGCGAGTGAGAGGCCGGCGAGAAGCAGGGGCAGCCTAGCTTGACGACTGAGCATCGTGACTCCTTTCGGGCTGCGATAGAATACTCCCGCCGGGGGCATCTGACACCAGTCCTTCTTCAGGCACAGCCGACGAGGACCAGCCGATGAAGACGAGTTCCTGTTTCCGACTCTCCGGTTGGGCCTGCTCGCTCTGCGGGCTCGCGGTGGTACTGTCCGTCGCCGGCGTGCCGGCACAACAGCGGGGGGTTTCCGGCGGCACTCCCGCGGCCGCCTCGCAGACGCCTAACCCTCCGGCCGATCGGCCCACGCCGAGAACTGACGCGAACTCGATGACGGCGCACGACGACCTCCTGCGAAAGAGGACGCAGGGCCGCATCGACGTCTACTTCATAGGCGACTCCATCGTCCGACGCTGGGGCGCCACGGACTATCCCGACCTCCTGAAGAACTGGACCGAGAACTTCTTCGGGTGGAATGCCGCCGACTTCGGATGGGGCGCCGACAGGACGGAGAACATCCTGTGGCGGCTCGCGAACGGCGAGCTCGACGACGTGAATCCCAAGGTGATCGTCGTGCTGGCCGGAACGAACAATGTGGGCGGGCAGCCGGGTGGCGAAGGCAAGGTCGAAGACGTCGCGCGCGGCATCGAGGCCATCAGGGACGTCTGCCGGAAGAAGGCCCCTGGCGCGATCATCATCCTGACCGCGATATTCCCGCGCAACGACAACATGGCGGTGATGCCGGAGATCAACCGGATCAACGAGCGCATTGCGCGGCTGGCGGACGGCCGGACGGTCCGTTATCTGAACGTCAACGACCGGCTCGCCGATCGCGACGGACGCCTGGTCGAGGGCGTGATGAACGCCAAC
This sequence comes from uncultured Acidobacteriota bacterium, assembly GCA_963784455.1. GTDB lineage: Bacteria > Acidobacteriota > Vicinamibacteria > Vicinamibacterales > Fen-181 > FEN-299. Next base: position 27,420 of record CAWARN010000010.1, read on the forward strand.
GACAAGCTGCATCCCACGCTGAAGGGCTACCAGATCTGGGCGGACGGGCTGAAGCCGATCCTCACCACGATCCTGGGGCCACCAGCCGCGACGGACCATGCGCCGCCTCCGACAGGCGATCCGCGCGCGGCCGGCCGGAGTGGCCCGGCGCCCACGGCGCCCGCCTCCGTGGCGGCCACCCTCCACGCTGACCGGCCCGGCGCCGTCGTAAACCGGAACATCTACGGCCACTTTGCTGAGCACCTGGGCCGCGGCATCTACGAGGGGATCTGGGTGGGTCCCGGATCGCCGATCCCGAACACCCGGGGCATCCGAAACGATGTGACGGCAGCGCTCAAGGATCTGAACATCCCGGTGCTGCGCTGGCCGGGCGGCTGCTTCGCTGACGAGTACCACTGGAGGGACGGCATCGGACCGCGCGAGAAGCGGCCTGCCATGATCAACACGAACTGGGGCGGCGTCGTCGAGAACAACCACTTCGGCACGCACGAGTTCATGGACCTGGTCGAGCAGTTGGGCACCGACGCCTACATCACCGGGAACGTCGGGAGCGGCACGCCCCAGGAGATGATGGAGTGGATCGAGTACCTCACCTCGGACGCGGTGTCGCCGATGGCGAACCTCCGCCGGCAGAACGGGCGCGAGAAGGCGTGGCGCCTCGCCTACTTCGGCATCGGGAATGAGCCGTGGGGATGCGGCGGCAACATGCGGGCCGAGTACTACGCCGACGAGTACCGCCGCTACAACACGTTCATCAAGGACTACGACCGCGCGAAGCCCGTCTACCGCATCGCCGCCGGGGCGAATTCGAGCGACACCAACTGGACCGACGTCCTGATGACCATGGTGGGACAACGGATGAACGGACTCTCACTCCACTACTACACGCTTCCCACCGGCAACTGGGGCAAGAAGGGGTCGGCGACGGCGTTCGACGAGGCCGCGTGGTTCGCGACGCTCAGCCGGACGCTGGTGATGGACGAGCGGATCGCCAGGCACGACGCGATCATGGACAAGACCGACCCGAAGAAGCGCATCAGCCTGATCGTCGACGAGTGGGGCACGTGGTACGACGTCGAGCCGGGGACGGAGCCGGGGTTCCTGTACCAGCAGAACACCCTCCGGGATGCGGTGGTCGCCGCGCTCAACTTCCACATCTTCCACAAGCACGCCGACCGTGTGGCCATGGCCAACATCGCGCAGACGGTCAACGTCCTGCAGGCGATGATCCTCACCGACAAGGAGAAGATGCTCCGCACACCCACGTACTGGGTGTTCGAGATGTTCAAGGTCCACCAGGGCGGGACCTTCCTCCCGATCGACGTGACCGCGCCGGACTACGTGTACGGCAACGATCGCATCCCGGCGCTGAGCGCATCGGCGACGAGGGCGGCCGATGGCAAGACGGTGCACGTGTCGTTCGTCAGCGCGAGCCCTCGTCAGCCGATCGACCTGGCGGTGGCGCTCTCCGGCTTCACGCCGACCCGGGCGACGGGCCGCGTGCTCACCGCGCCCGCGATGCAGGCGCACAACACGTTCTCGGCGCCTGACACGGTCAGGCCGGCGGCGCTCCAGGGCCTGACGCTCACCGGCGGCGCCCTCCAGATTCGAGTGCCGCCGATGTCGGTCGTCGTCGTCGAGCTGCGCTGAACGGGAGGGCCGACAGCGGCCGTCGAACGAAGTACGTCGGCGATCTGCCCGAAGGGCGTGTGCGGTTCGCAGCGCTGCAGTGTTACGACCACGCGCGCGCCGGCCACCTGCCGCCGGAGATCGGCAACCGGAATCCCGCCGGAACCATGCGGCGGCTCATCGACGGCGAGTGGTCGCAGCGGGATATCCCGGAGTGACCTATTGTCCTGGGTTGGTGAAGGAGGCCAGTTCGGGCGCGCCGGCGGCGATGAAAGTGATTCCACCCACCGAGGCGACTCGTTCCGCGCCCGGAGCCACCACCGTGCGACCAAGAGCGCGTGCCGCCGCCGCGTCTGATTCCTGTGCCAACCCGGCAGCAGCGCGAGCCTCGGCAGCGACGCCTGGCGAGAGCCGGACAGTCGCGAGGTAGCGGCTGTTGATGGAGACCGAGGCGACCCCGGTCGTCGCCATCAGCCCCGGCTGGTTGCGGCGGGCCCAGTCTTCGACGCATCCCACGATCAGCGCAAACGAGAGCACGGGCTGGCGGGTCCAGTATTCGAGCTCGACAGAGTAGGCGTCGCGCCTGAGGAGGAAACGATAGGCGCGATGCAGCGTCTGCTCGTAGTCGGCGGGGTGCGCGGCGAGCCATCTGAGGTGGCGCTGCATCAGGTCGGCGTAGATGCCGGCGCCCGACAGGCTCCTGGCTTCTTCGTCGGTCGGGGTGCGGCCAAAAGCGTCCAGGCTGGCCTTGACGATGACGGCCCGCTCGGCTGCCCGATCGCCACTGAGTTGTCGGCGATGCCGGGCGACGTAGTCCGCAAGGGGCGTCGCTTCGCTCGTGGACCACCGCCGGATCTCGTCGGAGGTGGGCGTCCGGCCCAGCGCCAGCACGAACGACGCAGCGATTCGTTCCTCCTGCACGGGAGCCTGCGCGAAGACCGCCGAGGACAGGCACGCGAGTGCGACGGGGATGAGCAGCCGGGCGGACAGTTGTGTCGGACGCATGGGGCCAAGCCTACCGTCGATGGGCCCGCGGATCAACACCCGCGATCGGCGTCAGCCGATGATGTAGGGCGCGCGCTGCGGACGCGACAGCAGCGCGTTGGCCTCGTCGTCGTTCTTGAAACGTTCCTTGAGCGGATCCCAGTACAGTTTGCGCTTCGCCCTCATGGCGATGTGGTGCAGCAGGCACGCCGAACACGATCGGTGCGCCACCTCGACCGGGGCAATCGGCTGGCGACGGGTCCTGATGGCCTGGAGCCAGTTGCCATGATGGTCGGCGCTCTCCTCCAGGTGAATCTCGTCCGGCCCGATCACCGACCGGATGATCTTCGGATCGCTCGCCGAGAGCGCCTGACTGTCCCTGAGTTTCGCGACAGGATCGCTCGCCGTCACCGTCTCGTTGCCGCGTGAGACGAAGATCCACCCCTCCGATCCGATGAACTTGATCCCGTTCGGAAACTCCCCGCTGATGACCATCGTGACGCCGCTGGCGTAGAGGCCATACGTCTTGAAGTCGCCGTGAACGTCCCAGAGGCCCTTGGCCGGGAACTGCGCGCTGCCCCAGATCTCCACTGGCCCTGTATGCTCGGCGTCCATGCCCCAGTGCGCCGAATCGACATGATGCGCGCCCCAGCCGGTGATCATCCCGGCGCCGAACTGCTCGCAACGCAGCCAGCCGGGACGGTCGTACCCGACCTGCGGATGCACGCGCTTCTCGGTGTAGTAGACGTACGGCGTCGAGCCGAGCCACATCTCGTAGTCGAGGGTCTTCGGGACGGGCATCTCGAGTTCGTCATCGCCCGCCGGATCGCCGGGCAGGCCGACCTCGACCGTCTTGAGCTGGCCGATGCGCCCGTTGCGCACGAGCTCGGCCGCATAGCGGAACTGCGGCGACGATCGTTGCTGGCTGCCAATCTGGAAGATCCGGCCCGTCCGGTGGACAGCGTTGCTCAGCGCCCGCCCCTCGGCGATGGTGAGCGATGCCGGCTTCTGGAGATACACGTCCTTGCCGTGCTCGACCGCGGCGATGGCGATGAGCGTGTGCCAGTGGTCCGGCGTGCTGATGACGACCGCGTCGATGTCCTTGTTCGCGAGCAGGTCCAGGTAATGGCGGTAGCCGATCACGCCGTCGTACGGCCGGCCCGTCTTCGCGGCGTAGAAATCGTTGACGAACCTCTTGCCGTCCTCGAGGCGCCGGGAATCGAGGTCGCACACGGCCATCAGGCGGGCCGTGTCGAACTTCCCGATGCCGGGCATGTCGTGCCCTCGCGAGATGCGTCCGACACCAATCGCGCCGACGTTGATCCGATTGCTCGGAGCCGCGTTCCCGAAGACCGATGCCGGCACGATCGCCGGGAAGCCGGCGACGGCGGACGTCGCCGCCACGGCCTTGCCAGCCGACGACAGGAACGACCGCCGCGTGTGCACCGGTCGCGGTGTCCGTGGCATATAACCTCTCTGCTGCCCTTCCGCGGGCCTCTCGTTCAGCGAACCGGACCGGCGGGCGGCCTCGCCGGAGCGCGAAGCGAGAACGCGTAGCCTCGCCGAAGCGCGAAGCGAGAACGCGTAGCCTCGCCGAAGCGCGCAGCGCGGAGGCGGGCGCTACGCGCGGAACGTCAGTCGCTGGGCCCGCTGCTGCGCCTCGAGCACCAGTTCGGTTGCCAGATAGCAGTGCGCCTGCGTCATCGCCGTCTCCGTGCGATTGAGCACATCGTCGACCAGCCGCCTGCCGTACGGCAGGTCGACATCGGCGCAGTCGATGTACCGCGTGCTCTTCTGATCGACGATGAACAGGTGACTCTCGCCGGGCCTGCCGGCGATGTCGACGTTCTTGCGGACCTCGATGAAGCCCTCCGTCCCGAGGATCGTGAGGCGCCCGTCGCCCCAGGTGGACAAGCCGTCCGGCGTGAACCAGTCGACGCGGATGTAGCCGGTCCCCGAGTCGCCGCGCAGCATCACGTCGCCGAAGTCCTCGAAGTTCGGGTACTCCGGGTAGTGCAGGTTGCCGACCTGCGCGGAGACCACCTCGGCGCGTGTCGACCCCGTGAAGTACAGGAACTGATCCGCCTGGTGGGACGCGATGTCGCACAGAATCCCGCCGAAGCGGGACTTCTCCCAGAACCACGCCGGCCGGCTCGCCGGCGTGATGCGGTGCGGGCCGAGACCGACGGTCTGCACGACGCGCCCGATGGCGCCGGCCTTTACCAGCTCGCCGGCTCTCACCGTCGCGCGATTCTCGAACCGCTCGCTGTACATGATCGAGTAGATGCGCTTCGTCTCGAGCCTGCACGCGGCGCACGTCGGCGAGCTGCTGGAGCGTCGTGATGCCCGGCTTGTCGGCCATGTAGTCCTTGCCGTGCTGCATGACGCGGATGCCGAGGGGCGCGCGATCGACGGGAATCGCCGAGCTCAGGACGAGCTGAATGCTCGAATCCTGCAGGACCTCGTCCTCGCTCCGCGCGAGCTTCGCCTGCGGGAAGCGCGTCTGGAAGTCCTTCACCAGTTCGGGTTCCTTCGCATACAACCAGACGAGTTCGCCTCCGCCGCGCAGGACGGCGCCGACCTGGCTGTTGATGTGGCTGTGGTTGATGCCGATGACGGCAAACCGAATCCTCGGCCTGGCACTCTGCGCCGCGCTTCCGGTTGCCGTCAGCGCGGCAGACCCCGCCACGCCCTTCATGAAGGTGCGCCGATCGACTCCTCGCTTCGCCATGGCCTCACTCCCCACTTGGGCGGTTGCCGGCAGCCCACACCCCGGGCGCAGTCGAAGGGTAACAGACTCGGCCGAGACGGTTCCACTTCGAATTGTGTTACAACTTCACCGACCAGAAATGGAGTGCCCATGAACCTGTGTGCCCGCCGCCTGATCGTTGTCGGACTGCTCGCATCCGCCCTCGCCGCGGCGGCGGCTGCGGTGCTGCGCCCGTGGACAGTCGCCGGCCGGCGCGACGCTTCACTGCTGCCCGCTCCCCGCCTCAAGGCCATCGCCGGGGCGCCGCGGGCGCTGTCGGTGGACGGGCTCTTCGTGGAGACCGCGCAGGGCCGGACGGCGTTGCCTCCGGCGTTGACGCAGCCGCGGCCAGCGGGCGCCGGTTCGTGGACCAATCGCGTCACGCTCGCGGACGGCCGCGTCGTCTCGCTCTCGGTCGCCCGGCAGGGAGACCGGATGACCGTGTCGCTGGCGGCCGCAGCCGGCCACCGACGTCACTCGCTGGGGCCTCAGCATCGATGCGGCGCGCGACGAGTACTTCACCGGCCTGATGGAGCGGGTCGTCGACGGCCCGCAGCAGGCCTCCTGGGCTCCCGGCATCACCGCGGCGATGAATCTGCGCGGCCAGAAGATCGACTGCCTGGTCAAGCCGACCCTGTCGGTCTACGCGCCGTTCTATCTCTCGTCGCGCGGCTACTCGGTGACGGTGCAGGGCACCTGGCCGGGACAGTTCGACTTCGCGGCAGCCAATCCGGAACGCGTGGCGATCGAGTTCGAGGGCCCCTCGCTCTCGCTGGTCATCAACACGGCCGGCACGCCGGCCGAACTCGTCCGCGCGCACGCGCTCGAGGCGGGCCCTCCATTCCTGCCGCCCAAGTGGCTGTACTCGCCGTGGCGGTGGCGCGACGAGCACACGCAGCGGACGACCTACTACGACGGCACGCCGGTCGCCGGGCCGTTCAATTCGGAGATCATGGAAGACGTCCTGATGATGCAGGCGTTCGGCATCCCGAACGGCGTCTACTGGATCGATCGCCCGTGGGGCCTCGGCAAGCCGTGGGGCTACGACGACTTCGAGATCGATCCGGCCCGGCTGCCGCACTTCCGGGAGATGGTCCAGTGGCTGGAGTCACGCCAGTCGAAGACGGTGCTGTGGATCACGGCCTCCTACAACGGCAAGATGGCCACTGAGGCGCTGGCGAAGGGATACGTGTATCCCGGCCAGACGCGTCCCGCCAACGGCAACAACTACCCGATGGTGGACCTGACCAACCCGGCCGCCCGTGAAGTACTGGCAGGACGGCATCGCCAAGCTGCTGGCGCTCGGCGTGGCGGGATTCAAGCTGGATCGCGGCGAAGAGAACATCCCGGACGACGGTCCCTTCAAGATGTTCGACGGCCGATCCGATCCGCGAGATGCGCAATCCCTACATCTCGCTCGCCGCCAAGGCCGCAGCACGACGTGAGCCGCCAGCACCGCGGAGACGACTTCTTCGTGATGCCCCGGGCGGCGTACACCGGCACGTCGCCCTACGCCGTGCTCTGGGGCGGCGACATCGGCGGCACGCAGGAGGGCCTGCGCGCGTCGATCATCGGCGTCCAGCGCGCGGCTGTCATGGGATATCCCAACTGGGGCTCCGATACGTGCGGCTACAACCAGCAACTGCTCGAACAGGAAGTGTGCGCGCGGTGGCTGGCGTTCTCGGCGTTCACGCCGATCATGGAGGTCGGCCCCACCCGCAACGTCGGGTTCTGGAACCTGCCGCGCGCGCCCGAGTACGACGACGTCCTCATCGCGACGTGGCGGCTGTACGCCCGGCTCCACGAGCGCCTGAAGGACTACAGCTACGCGCAGGCGGTCGAAGCCGCGAAGACCGGCATGCCAATCGTGCGTCCCGCTGTTCCTGGCCGATCCGGACGCGCCGCAGGCGTGGTCGCAGTGGTGGACCTACCTCTACGGGCCCGATCTGGTGGTGTCGCCGGTGTGGCAGAAGGGTCAGCGCTCGCAGGAGGTCTACCTGCCTGCCGGCTCGACGTGGCGCAACGCCTGGAGCGCCGACGTGCAGGCTGGCGGCCAGACCGTGAAGGTGGCCGCCGAACCTCACCAGATCCCGATCTTCGTCCGCGTCGGGTCGGCCCTCGACCTGGGCGACCTGTCGCGCGAGTGGGCGGACGCCCAGCGCATCGCGCGCGAGCGTCCGGACCTCAAGGCGCTCGAGGCGGAGGTGACGGCGTGGTTCGCGGCGCGGACCGCGGAGAAATCGCCCGAATGATCCGGGCATCACGTCGGGCGACGTGACGACGATGTGCTTGCCCTCTACCTCGCCCGATACACCACCGCCTCCGCGAGGGAGATGGTCGCGCCCTTGGAGCGCGGGTCGGCGTCCGCGCGCGTGACGATCCGGAGCGTGTGCGGGCCCTGGGTCAGGCCGTACACGTGCCACACGTCGTTGTCGTGCGTGCGCCCTGCGACGAAAGCGTCGATGGCCTGGGTCGGCGCGCCATCGAGATAGACGTCGGCGCGCCCGCCCTCCGGCGTCATGTCGCCCACGACCGCCAGCGCGGCGCCGGTGAAGCGCAGCGTCGCCTCGGCCCCGGCACCGGCGGCGCGCATCCGCACGGCGGTGTTGCCGGATGCTGCGCCGGCCGCTCCGGAGAAGCCCTTGAAGCTCCATGCCGCGTCTGTAACGGCGACGCGCGCCACCGGCACCCCCATGTCCCACTGCTCGAGCGGTGCGGCCTTCGGTGTCTGCTCGGGGATGCTCACGGCGACGTCGGTGACGGTGCCGCCGGCAAGCCTGGCGAGCCTCAACGCACGCTGCAGCGTCGAGCGGCAGATGTCGTTGAGGGAGGAGTTGGTGTACTCGAACTTGCGGTCGGCCAGCGCCGGAATGCCGCTCTTCCAGCCATCCGGAATCCCGCTGTAGCCGAGCATCACGCCGAGGATCCCGCCCGCGGTGGAAGGGTTGCAGTCCGAGTCCTGGCCCGCAGCGCGTCGCGATCTCCAGCGTTTTGCCGAAATCGGCCTGCCGTAGAGGAGGCCGAGAGCGATGTACGCGCCGTTCATCCGGGCGTCGATGTTGAAGGGCTTCAGCGCGCCGTCCGGGCACGGATCCTCGTTGTCCCACTTCTCCTCGATGCGCTGCCACGACTTCCTCCAGTCGTCCGGATAGGCCGCCGACCAGTCGAGCACGTCGTGGATGAGGCAGCGTAGCCGCTCTCGGCCGGCAGGCAGGCCAGCCCTTGGCGACGACCCGGCGCACGTCGCGCTCGAAGAACGCCGCGGTGTACATGCCGCAGACGAACATCCCGCCATAGAGGCCGTCGCCGTAGTTCATGACGCGGCCGACCCGGTCGCAGAACTCGTTGGAGTCCTGCGGCAGGCCCGGGCACATCAGGCCGATGAAGTCCGCCTCGATCTGGAAGTCGATGTCGTTGGCGTGGATGTTGTATCTCGGATGGCCGGACATCGGGGCCTTGATGCCCAGGTTCAGGAGCCGCCGCGCGCCGGCGTTTGCGTGCCACACATCGTACTGGCTGTCCCTGAAGGCCTCGCCGTACTGCTCGCACGGTGGCGTCGAGGCCGAGCCGGTCCATCGCCTCGGCCAACGTCATGCCGACGTAGAGGTCGTCCTGTTCGAGCGCGTTCGAGACACGCTCCGGCGACCAGGTCATCTCGCTTCGATGATCTTCGCCGTTCGACCGGAACTCCGTGGGCGCGCCGTAGGAGACGCCAATCATCTTGCCCGCCCAGCCGCCGCGGATCCTGTCCTCCAGAGCGGCTCTCGTGATTGTCCGTGGCGTCGGAGCGGGGACGTGCGCCAGACCGGGGAGCGCCAACAGCGCGAGCATTGAGAGGACGGCCAACCGATGCACGGTCTACCTCCTGAGGGCGTCCACCTCGCCCCTGGTTGGAATCGACGCCTGAGCCCCCAGCCGTGTGACCGAGACGGAAGCGGCCGCGTTCGCGAAGGCCACCGCATCGGCCATGTCCAGGTGTTCACCCAGCGCCACGGCGAGGGCGCCGTTGAAGGTGTCGCCGGCGGCCGTGGCGTCCACGGCCGCGACCTGTCGGACGGGAAAGTGACGGCCGCCCGCCGCGGAGGTCAGGTACGCGCCATTCGCCCCGAGCTTGAGAAGCACGGTCCCGGGTCCCAGCTCCAGGAGCCGGCGGCCGAGACCGGCCGCCTCGTCAACGGACAGGGCCCCGCCCCGCAGGCCCAGCAGGGCGAGAGCCTCGCTCTCGTTCGGGGTGAGAATGTCCACGGCGCCGAGCAGGGCCGAGGACAGAGGGCGCGCGGGCGCGGGATCGAGGATGGTCGTCATCCCGAGGCTCCGTCCACGGGCGAGTGCCGCCTCGACAGTCTCCGCGGGTGACTCGAGCTGCGCGAGCAGCAGCCCCTCCTGAGACGCGTCGAGAGCCGTTTCCACATCCCCGGGCGTCAGTCGCAGGTTCGCGCCTCCCGCCACGATGATCACGTTCTGGCCTCCGGCCTCCACCGGAATGAGCGCCACGCCGGTCGCCTCCCCCTCCGTCGCGAGCACTCGCGACGTGTCGACACCGGCATCCGCGAGGCTCGCTTTGAGTCGCTCCCCGAAGACGTCGCGGCCGACGCGGCCGATCATCCGACAGCGCCCTCCGAGACGCCCGACGGCACAAGCCTGATTCGCACCCTTGCCGCCGGGCAGCATCGCGAAGCCACGGCCGCTGACGGTCTGGCCGCGCTCAGGCAGCGCATCGACCTGCACGACGAAGTCCATGTTGAGGCTTCCGACGACGACGATCGGTCGAGGCATCGGTGGGTCCTCACGCGAACCGGGCGAAGACAATCAAGGTCAGACCGACGACGAACGAGCCGAACATGGCCGCCAGCAGGGAATTCGTCCCCGCGGGCGCGGCATCGAATTCGCGCCACACGAACACGCCCCACAGCGCAGCCACGAGCGTCGCGCCCTGTCCGAGCCCGTAGG
>CAWARN010000011.1:0-19375 GCA_963784455.1 uncultured Acidobacteriota bacterium
CGGGAGGAAGGCGATCCGCGCCGCAGGATTGGGGCCGCTCTAGTGGTCAGTTGGCAGTGGCTAGTGGTCAGTCTGTCACGCGTGATCGACTGGCAACTGGTAACTGGCAACTGGCCACTGACTTCTACGATGGTCTGTCTATGTCCCACATCTCCGTCCTGATCCTGATGGGTTCCGATTCGGATGCGCCGGTGATGCAGCCGGCGGCCGACCTGTTGAAGGAACTCGGCATCCCCTGCGAGATGACCGTGGCGTCGGCCCACCGGTCGCCGGCGCGCGTGCAGCGCCTGCTCGCCGAGGCCCCTGGCCGCGGCGTGAAGGTCTTCATCGTCGGGGCTGGCGCGGCCGCCCACCTCGCGGGCATGGTGGCGGCGCACACCACCCGCCCGGTCATCGGCGTGCCGATCGACTCGTCCGCACTCAAGGGGCTCGACGCGCTGCTCTCCACCGTGCAGATGCCGCCCGGCGTCCCGGTGGCGACGGTGTCCATCGGGAAGCCTGGCGCGACGAATGCCGCCGTGCTCGCGGCGCAGATACTCGCGCTCGGCGACGAGGCTCTCGCCGCGCGGCTCGACAAGTCCAAGGAGCAGCTGGCAGAGAAGGTGGAGAAGGCCGCGGCCAAGCTCGCGGGCGGATAGCTTCGATGTAGTGGCCAGTGGCTAGTTTGCAGTGATCAGTGTGTCACGGGCGCCCGCCAGCCACCGACCACTGACTACCGACCACTAGCCACTAGCCACTAGCACGATGAGATTCTCCATCCTCTCCCTCGGCTGCCGGGCCAACCAGGCCGAGTCCTGCCAAATCGAGCGTGACCTGAAGGCGGGTGGCGGTGTGCCTGCCGCGTCCGATTCGGCGGACGTCGTGGTGGTCAATACCTGCTCGGTGACGGCGGCGGCGGACGCCGCGTCGCGCCGTGCAATCCGGAGCGTGGCGCGCGCCAATCCGCGCGCGCAGATCGTGGCGACCGGGTGCTACGCCACGCGGAAGCCCGACGATGTGGCGTGCCTGCCGGGCGTCATGCGCCTCATGCCCAACGCCCGAAAGCCGGAGATCGCCCAGATAATCGCTCCGGGAGTGATTTCCGCTCCCGGAGTGGTTTCGGTCGGACTGCGGCCCGGAGATCGCGGCCGGACTGCGTATCCGCTGAACGTGCAGACGGGGTGCGACGAGCAGTGCGCCTACTGCATCGTGCCGAGCACGCGAGGGCCGGGGCGCAGCCGGAGCATCGCCCAGGTCGTGGACGAGGTGCGCCGTCTCGCGGAAGCCGGGTTCAGGGAAGTGTGGCTCACCGGCGTCCACCTGGGTTCGCACGGTCGGGATCTGGCGCCGCCGAGCCGGCTGATCGACCTGCTGCAGGCGCTCGAATCGGGAGGCGGCCACGCTCGACGTCACGATCCGCCTCAGTTCCCTCGAGCCGATGGATTGCAGCGACGAGGTCATCGACCTCGTTGCGGCCTCGCCGCGCTTTGCGCCGCACCTGCACCTCCCGCTGCAGCACGCGAGCGACGCGATGCTCGCGGCGATGAGGCGGCCCTATACCGCGTCCCGGTTCCGCGCGATCGTCGAGCGGGCGCGCGAGCGGATGCCGGACGCCGCCATTGGCACCGACGTGATCGCAGGGTTTCCGGGCGAGACCGAGAGCGACTTCAGCGAACTGGAAGGCTTCCTGCGCGAGATGTCGCCCTCCTACCTGCACGTGTTTCCCTACTCCGATCGTCCCGGCACGGTCGCATCTGCGATGCCGTCCAAGGTGCCGGCGGCGGTGGTGCGGCAGCGGGCAGAGCGCCTGCGCGGCGTCGCCAGGGAACTGAGCGCGCGGTTCGCCAAAGGCCAGGCCGGCACGGAGCGCGCGGCGCTCACGCTCGACGACGGCACCGTGGCGTTGACCGACAACTACCTGAAGCTCCGGATTGCGCGCGGCCGCGCGAGGAACCAGCGCGTGCGCGTCCGGATCATCCCGGGTCTCCCGCTTCGCGGGGAGGTGATCGCATGAAGACGCTGGCGCTGCTCGGCACAACGCTCGGCTTCGCGTTCGCCGCCGGGCTCAATCTCTACGCCACGATTCTCGTCATCGGCGTGACGCTGCGTTTCGGGTGGGTCGTTCTGCCCGCGCCGATCGCCGGCCTGTCGGTTCTCTCGCACCCCGTTGTGCTCGGCGTGGCGGGCGTGATGTACGTGATCGAGTTCATCGCCGACAAAGTGCCGGTGGTCGATCATGCCTGGGACGCGGTCCACACGGTGGTGCGTCCGCTGGGCGCGGCCTGGATCGGGTGGCGCACGATCGGCGGGGCGGGACTGCCCGAACCGGTGGACGTCGCCGTGCTGCTCGTTGCGGGAGGCGTCGCGCTGTCGGCGCATGCGGGGAAGGCGGGCACGAGGCTGGCCACCGCCTCGGTCGGCGGCCACGCGCTGGGCGTCGGCGTGGCGCTCAGCCTGCTCGAAGACGCGGTGGTCTTCGTGCTGGCGCCGCTGGCGCTCCTGAAGCCGCTGCTCGTCATCGGCCTGGTCGTCGTGGCGCTCGCCGGACTGGCGTTCGTGATCCCGCGCGGGTTCCGCGCGCTGAGACGCTGGTGGCGCGCGGCATCCTCCGCCTGAAGACCTTAACCACGGAGAACACGGAGAGCACGGAGGCTTCCACGCTGGGGGCTTCGACCGGGTGGCGCCACCGCGCAGCGGCGGCGCCGGACGGCCGAGCGCAGCGCTGGGGAAATGAACCCGCCGGTTGACAACCGGGCTCATTCCCCCAGCGCTGCGCTCGGCCCGCCGGGCCCTTCGGGCCGGCCCCGGTCGAAGCCCAGTCGGCAGTCACGCAGACAAGCGTGATCCGGCTTTTCTCCGTGTGCTTTGTGTGCTCTGTGGTGATCGGCCGTGGGTGGGCCGTCGAAGCGTGACGATCGCCTACGTGTCGATGGCCGCGGCGAGCGTCTGACCCGCCGACTTCAGCGTCCCTTCGACAATCAGCTGCCCGCACGCCGCGCGGATGTCGCGGCCCCGGCTCTTGCGCACCGACACCGTGACTCGACGGTCGGCGAGGATCCCGGCGAACGCATCCACGCGCGCGTCCGACGGCCGGGAGAAGGGGATGCCGGCCGCTTCGTTGAGCGGGATCAGATTCACCTTGGCCTTGAGGCCGCCGAGCAGCGACACCAGCCGCCGCGCGTCCTCGGGGCTGTCGTTCACGCCGGCCAGCATCACGTACTCGAACGTGATCCGGCTCCGGCGCGTGACCGGGAATCGCCGGCACGCCTCGATGACGTCGGCGATGCTGTACTTCCGGTTCAGCGGCACGAGCAGGTCTCGCTGGGCCTCGGTGGTGGCGTGGAGCGACACCGCGACGTTCGGCATGTACGGCTCGCTGGCAAGTCGCTCGAGCGCTGGCACGACGCCCACCGTCGAGATCGTCACGCGGCGCGGCGACACCGCGAGGCCGTCCGCATCGCCCAGGATGCGCAGCGCTTTCATCGTCTCGTCGTAGTTGTGCAACGGCTCGCCCATCCCCATCAGCACGATGTTGAAGCGGGCGTCGAGCAGGCCGAGGCGCGCCGTGAGCGCGCGCACCTGGCCGACAATCTCGCCGGCTGTGAGGTTCCGCGCCAGGCCCATCTTGCCCGTGAGGCAGAAGGCGCACTTCATCGCGCAGCCGACCTGTGTGGAGATGCAGAAGGTGTCGCCCGGAGAGTCGGGGATGAACACCGACTCGATCCGCCGCCGGTCGTCGAGCTCCAGCAGCAGCTTGGCCGTGCCGTCCGACGAACGCTCCTCGCCGACGATGGCCGGGCGCGAGATGCGGAAGAGCTCGGGCAGGCGGGTGCGGAGCGGCTTCGCCAGGTCCGTCATCAGCCCGAAATCGTCGATGCCGCGCGCGAACACCCAGCGGTAGATCTGCCGGGCGCGGTACGGCTCGACGCCAGCCGCTTCGAGCAGGTGCTCGAGTTCGGCCCGTTCGAGGCCAGCGACGTCGGGGAGTTGGGTGGTCTGGGGCACAGGCGTCCGCTGCCAGCTGCCAGCTGTCATTATGCCCGATCCCGATGGGGACCCTCCGGTTGAAGGCGCGGCGTCGCCATGCTATCATGGCGATCGCTTCTTGTTTTCATAATCCCTTGCATTGCAATCAGTTAGAGCCAAGATCGAAAGGACTTCCCGCCCCATGATCGTCCGCGAGGTGCTTGGCAACGGGATTCGCCTGCTCACCGAGTCGATGCCCCACGTCCGCTCGGTCAGCGTCGGCGTCTGGCTGACGCGCGGGTCCCGGCACGAGCCGGAGGCACACGGCGGCATGGCGCATTTCGTGGAGCACATGCTGTTCAAGGGCACAGAAACGCGGAGCGCCGAGGACATTGCGCAGGAGATCGACTCGATCGGCGGGCAGCTGGACGCATTCACCTCCAAGGAGTACGCGGGCTACTACATCAAGGTGCTCGACGAGCACGTGCCGAGGGCGCTCGACGTGCTGTCGGACGTCGTCCAGCACCCGGCGCTCGACCCCGACGACATCGAGCGTGAGAAGAAAGTGATCCTCGAGGAGATCAAGATGGTCGAGGACACCCCCGACGACCTCGTGCACGAGCTGTTCACGCAGGCCTTCTGGGCGGGCCACCCTCTCGGCCGGCCCATCCTCGGCACCCGCGAGACCGTGGAGGCGCTGACCGAGGAAGTCCTGGCCGACTACTTCCGCCGCGTCTACACCGCCGACAACTTCGTGGTTTCCGCGGCGGGCAATCTCGACCACGCGCGCGTCCGGGACCTTGTGGAGCAGGCGTTCGCCGGCATCAGCGAGGCGGGCGACCGCGCGATCGACGCGCCGCCGGCGGCCGCTCCCGGCTTCGAGGTGCGGGCCAAGGACCTCGAGCAGAGCCACATCTGCCTCGGCACGGCGGCCTACTCGCAGAGTCACGATGACCGCTTCGTCAGTTACGTGCTGAACACGCTGCTCGGCGGGTCGATGAGCTCGCGGCTGTTCCAGAACGTGCGCGAGAAGCGCGGGCTGGCCTACGCGGTCTTCAGCGGCCTCGCCGCGTACCGCGATACGGGCGCGTTGACGATCTACGCGGGGTGCGCGAACGAAGCGGTCGGCGAGGTGATCGACCTCACGGTGGAAGAGCTGCGCGGCGTCAAGAGCGCGCCCGCGCCCGAGGCGGAGTTGCGGCGGGCGAAGGACCATCTCAAGGGCAGCCTGATGCTGAGCCTCGAGAACACCGCCAGCCGGATGTCGCACATCGCGCGCCAGGAGATCTATTTCGACCGGCACTTCGGCCTGGACGAGACGCTCGAGGGGATCGAGAAGGTGACGGCGCTCGACGTCCAGCGCGTGGCGGGCGACCTGTTGTCGGATGGGGCGCTGGCCGGCACGGTCCTCGGCCCGCTGGAGGGGTGGGAGTACCCGGCCGCGCGGCTGAAGCTGGGGTAGAGCTGGCGCGTCTCATCAGGCCGGCCCTGAGCCCTGAGCCCTGAGCCCTGAGCCTTTCTTCGGAGGACTGCGATGATCGCGCGTTACACCGGCGCCGCAATGGGCCGGATCTGGAGCGAGCAGCGGCGCTTCGAGTGCTGGCTGCAGGTCGAGATTGCGGCGGCCGAGGCGATGGCCGACGCCGGGATCATCCCGGCCTCCGCCGCGGCCGCCATCCGCGAGCGCGGCGCGTTCGACATCGCGCGCATCGAGGAGATCGAGGCGAAGACCAGGCACGACGTCATCGCCTTCACCACCGCCGTGGCCGAGAAGGTCGGCGACGAGGCTCGCTGGCTGCACTTCGGCCTGACCTCGTCGGACGTCATCGACACCGCCCAGGCGCTCCAGATGCGCGAGGCGTGCGACCTCATCCTCGACGGGCTGGCGAAGCTGGGCGATGCCATTCGCGCCCGCGCCGAGGAGCACCGCCACACGCCGATGATCGGCCGGACGCACGGCGTCCACGCCGAGCCGATCTCGCTGGGACTGAAGCTCGCCCTCTGGTACGCGGAGAATCAGCGGAACATCGAGCGTGTGCGGCGGGCGCGCGCCGCGATCAACGTCGGCAAGCTGTCCGGCGCGGTCGGAACGTTCGCGCACCTCGACCCGTCCATCGAGGCCGCGGTGTGCGCGCGGCTCGGCCTCGACCCGGCGCCCGTGTCGTCCCAGATCATCCAGCGCGACCGCCACGCCGAGCTGCTGGCGACCCTCGCCATCACCGCCGCCTCGCTCGAGAAGTTCGCGCTCGAGATCCGCGGCCTGCAGAAGACCGAGATCGGCGAGATCGAGGAGCCGTTCGAGACCGGCCAGAAGGGCTCGTCGGCGATGCCCCACAAGCGCAACCCGATCGGGTGCGAGCAGGTCGTCGGCCTCGCGCGCCTGCTCCGCGGCAACGCGATGGTCGGGATGGAGAACGTGGCGCTCTGGCACGAGCGCGACATCTCTCACTCCTCGGTGGAGCGCGTGATTCTGCCCGACAGCTTCATCGCCCTCGACCACGTCCTGCGGCGGTTCGCGAAGATCGTTAGGAACATGGTGGTCTATCCGGAGCGGATGCGCGAGAATCTCGAGCGGTCGCGCGGCGTCGTGTTCTCCGGGACCATCCTGCTCGAATTGGCCAAGCGCGGCGTGTCGCGCGAGCAGGCCTACGACTGGGTCCAGCGGAACGCCATGCGGTCGTTCCAGGAACAGCGGCCGTTCAAGCAGCTGCTGCTCGACGATGGGGAGGTGGGCCGAGTGCTGTCGGCGTCCGACATCGAGCGGGCGTTCGACCTGTCGGTCCACCTGCGCCACGTCGACGCGATCTTCGCGAGGGTGTTTGCATAGCGCAGGACGGAAGGCCTGCGCGGACAAGAGCCGCCTGTCCTCGTAGCGCGGGGCTTCAGCCCCGCGATCGGCGGGCCTGAAGGCCCGCCCTACGGCTCCGCGGCTCCAAGGACTAGCGCCTGAAATCGCATGTTCGACAAGCTCCACGAGGAATGCGGCGTGTTCGGCATCTTCGGGCACCCCGAGGCGTCGAAGATGGCCTACCTGGGCCTCTACGCGCTCCAGCACCGCGGGCAGGAGAGCACCGGCATCGCCGCGTCCAACGGCGAGCGGCTGATCGCCTACCGCGCGATGGGGCACGTGGCGGACGTGTTCACCGAGGCGGAGCTGGCGCGCCTGCCCGGCCGGCTGGCGGTCGGCCATGTCCGCTACTCCACGGCGGGTGCCAGCAAGCTGGTCAACGCGCAGCCGATCCTCATCGACTGCCAGCACGGGCAGATGGCGCTCTGCCACAACGGCAACCTGGTCAACGAGGCGGAATTGCGCGAGGGTCTGAGCCGCGAAGGCGCCATCTTTCAGACCAGCAGCGACTCCGAGGTCATCCTTCACCTCTACGCCCACTCGAAGGCCGCGCACGTGGAGGACGCGCTGATCGAGTCGCTCGCCCAGCTCCGGGGCGCGTTCTCGCTCGTGCTCGCGACGGCCGATCGCCTGATCGCGGTCCGCGACCCGCATGGCTTCAGGCCGCTGGCCATCGGCCGCCTCGGGGACGCGACCGTGGTGGCGTCGGAAACGTGCGCGATGGACCTCATCGGCGCCACCTGGGTGCGCGACGTCGAGCCGGGCGAGGTCGTCGTCATCGACGCCGCCGGCCTCCGGTCGATCAAGCCGTTCCCGCCGGCCCCGCTGGCGCAGTGCATCTTCGAGCACGTCTATTTCGCGCGGCCCGACAGCTACGTGTTCGGCGAGAGCGTCAACACCGTCCGCACCGCGTTCGGCCGGCTTCTCGCGCAGGAGTCGCCAGCCGAGGCCGACGTCGTCGTGCCGGTGCCCGACTCGGGGGTGTGTGCCGCGACCGGGTTCGCCGAGGAGGCCGGCATCCCCCTCCGGATGGGCCTGATCCGGAACCACTACGTCGGCCGGACGTTCATCGAGCCGCAGCAGTCGATCCGGCACTTCGGCGTGAAGGTGAAGCTGAACCCCGTGCGGAGCATTCTCGACGGCCAGCGTGTCGTGCTGGTGGACGATTCGATTGTGCGAGGCACGACGTCGCGGAAGATCGTGCGGATGATCAAGGCGGCGGGCGCGCGCGAGGTGCACGTGCGGATCAGCTGTCCCCCGACGATTTCGCCGTGCTTCTATGGCGTGGACACGCCACGCCGCGCCGAGCTGATCGCGGCGACCCACACGCTCGAGGAGATTCGGAAGTACCTGGAGGCGGACTCACTCCGTTACCTGAGCCTCGAGGGGCTGCTGGTCGGCGTGAACTCGCATCGTTCGCACTATTGCACGTCGTGCTACACCGGCCACTATCCGGTGCCGTTCCCGAAGAGCGGGGCGGCGCAGCTGCAGCTCACGCTGCCGCTGATTCCGGATGCGCCGTCGCGCACCGAAACCTGAGCCCCTTGGCCCGCCGAAGCCCATCGGGCGAAGGCGGCTGAGCCCTGAGCCTATGGATTACAAGTCCTCAGGCGTCGACATCGACGCTGGCAGCGAGGTCGTTCGCCGCATCAAGGGCCTCGCGCGTTCCACGTTCACGCCGGGCGTGCTCTCCGAGATCGGATCGTTCGGCGGCCTGTTCCGCCTCGAGCCGGGCGAGTACGTCGATCCGGTGATGGTCGCGAGCGCCGATGGCGTCGGGACCAAGCTGAAGGTCGCGTTCCTGGCGAACCGCCACGACACGGTCGGCGAGGACCTGGTCAACCACTGCGTCAATGACATCCTGGTGCAGGGCGCGCGGCCGCTCTTCTTCCTCGACTACCTGGCTACCGGCCGGCTGGCGCCGGATGTGGCGGAGCAGATTGTCGCCGGCATCGCGCGCGGCTGCCGCGCCAACGGTTGCGCGCTGCTCGGCGGCGAAACCGCGGAGATGCCCGGCTTCTATGCCGGGGGCGAGTACGACCTGGCCGGCTTCATCGTCGGTGCCGTGGACCGCGCCCGCATCGTCAACGGCGCGACGCTCCAGCCGGGCGACGCTCTGATCGGCCTGCCGTCCACCGGTCTCCACACAAACGGCTACTCGCTCGCCCGGCGGATCGTGTTCGACGAGCTGAAGCTGACGGTCGATTCCGTGCTGCCCGGGATCGGGACGACCGTCGCCGACACGCTGCTCGCGGTTCACCGGTCGTACCTGCGGGCGATCGAGCCGCTGCTTGCCGAGCCTGGGCTGGTCAAGGGGCTGGCGCACATCACCGGCGGCGGCATCACGGACAACCTCCCGCGGATCTTCCCGGCGGGCGTGGGCGCGCGAATCGACCGCGGCGCGTGGGAGGTGCCGGCGCTGTTCCGGTTCCTCGGCGAGGCTGGTCAGGTTCCCGTCGCCGACATGTACCGTTCGTTCAACATGGGGATCGGCCTGATCGTCGCCTGCCGCGCGGCCGACGCCGCGCGGGTGATGACGATGCTCGAGGCGCAGGGCGAAGCCCCCGCGCATCATCGGCGAGATCGTTCCGGGAGAACGCGCGGTCTGCGTACCCTGAGCCTTGAGCCCTGAGCCTTGAACCGTGAGCCCTGAGCCTGCCATGAATCGCAACCTCGGCGTCCTGATCTCCGGCCGCGGCAGCAACCTGCAGGCGATCGTCGACGCCATCGCCGCGGGCGAGCTTGACGCGCGGATTGCCCTGGTCGTCTCGAACAGGGCGGACGCGGTCGGCCTCGAACGGGCCCGCTCGGCCGGCATCGAGGCGATCTACCTGAGCCACCGCGCGTTCGCGAGCCGCGAGGATTACGACCGCGCGCTCGTCGAGGCGTTGCGCGCGCGTGACGTCGGCCTGGTGTGCCTGGCGGGGTTCATGCGGCTGCTCAGCCCCGTGTTCATCGAGGCGTTCCCGAACGCGATCCTCAACATCCACCCGGCCCTGCTCCCGGCATTCCCCGGCCTGGAGGCTCAGCACCAGGCGTGGGCGCACGGCGTAAAGGTGAGCGGCGCGACCGTGCACCTCGTGAATCGCGATCTCGACGCCGGGCCCATCGTCCTGCAGCGCGCCGTTCCCGTGCTCGAGGACGACACCCCGGACTCGCTCTCGGCCCGCATCCTCGAGGTGGAGCACCAGCTCTACCCGGAGGCCATCCGCCTGGTGCTTTCCGGGCAGTGGCAGCTCGACGGCCGCCGGTTCCGCCAGACGAAGTAGACCGCTGCGTGCGGTATCATTGGCCCTCCCATGGCCGACGGCCCCACCGCTGCTCCGCGCCCCGGATTCCACGTGATGGCGAAGCCGACGGGGCCGATCTGCAACCTCGATTGCCGCTACTGCTTCTACCTCGAGAAGGAGCGCCTCTACCCGGGCACATCGAGCTGGGCGATGCCCGACGCGGTCCTCGAGACGTTCGTCCGCGACTACATCGCGGCTCAGGACGCTCCCCTTGTCACGTTCGCATGGCAGGGCGGTGAGCCGACGCTGCTCGGCCTCGAGTTCTTCCGCCGGGTGATCGAGCTGCAGCGGCGTTACGCGGACGGCCGCCGGATCGAGAACACCCTCCAGACCAACGGCATCCTGGTGGATGACGGGTGGGCCGCGTTCTTCGCGGAGCATGGGTTCCTCGTGGGGCTGTCGATTGACGGCCCGCGCGAATTGCACGACCGTTACCGCGTCGATCGCGGGGGCGCGCCCACTTTCGACCGGGTCATGAAGGGCATAGCGGCGCTGAAGCGGCAGGGCGCTGCCTTCAACACGCTGACCGTCGTCCATCGCGACAACGCCCGGGCGCCGCTCGACGTCTACCGGTTCCTGAAGGAGGCCGGCAGCGGGTTTCTCCAGTTCATTCCGATCGTAGAGCGGGTGACCATGGCTTCGGGCGGAATCGCCGCGGGTCGGAAGTCGCCTCGGACGAACGGACATTCCTCCCGTAGCGAGTTGTCCGTGCCGGGTCCGGCCGGCGGCGGTCGCGTGGCCGCCTGGTCGGTCGATCCGGCAGACTGGGGCGGGTTCCTCTGCGCCATCTTCGACGAGTGGGTGCGGCACGATGTCGGTCGCGTGTTCGTGCAGATGTTCGACGTCGCGCTCGAAAGCTGGTACCGCGGCGACGCGTCGCTCTGCATCTTCAGCGAGACGTGCGGGCGCGCGTTGGCCGTCGAGCACAACGGCGATCTCTATTCCTGCGACCACTACGTATTCCCGGCGTTCCGGCTCGGGAACATCGCGGACACCCCCGTCGGCGAGCTGGTCGCTTCACCCGGGCAGCGGCGGTTCGGCGACATTAAGCGCGATACGCTTCCGGACTACTGCCGCCGGTGCGACGTGCGGTTCGCCTGCCATGGGGAGTGCCCGAAGAACCGCTTCATCGAGACGCCTGACGGCGAGGCCGGCCTCAACTATCTCTGCGCCGGCTACAAGCGCTTCTTCACGCACATCGATGCCGCGATGCGCTTCATGGCCAGTGAGCTGGCCCAGCAACGGGCGCCCGCCAACGTGATGGAGTGGGCCGGCGCGCAAGACCGCCAGCGTGCGGCCGCCGCAGCCGGCCGCAACGATCCCTGCCCGTGCGGCAGCGGGAAGAAGTTCAAGAAGTGCTGCGGGGGGAGTGGATGACCTGATGGCTGGGTCTGCTGCGCGGTTCCGGCCGCGTCTTCACACCGCCCCTTGTCCGCCGATGACCACGCCAACCGTGCGGATCAGGATGACGACGTCCAGCCAGAAGGATTGGTGATCGAGGTGGTAGATGTCCTCGTCGGCATGGTCCTACATGGGCTGCTTATTGCCGTTCACCTGCCACCAGCCCGTCAGTCCAGGCTTCACGGCGAAGCGCCGTCGCTGGTCTCCCTTGTAGATGCTCATGAACGCCATCTGTTCCGGTCGAGGTCCGACGATGCTCACGTCGCCCCGGAGTACGTTGCAGCACCGTGGCAGTCAGTCGAGACTGGTTCGGCGAAGGAAACGACCGACGCGAGTTACCCGCTCGTCGTTCTCCAGGGGTTTGGTGCCGGCCGGGGACGCGGTGATTTGCATCGTCCGGAACTTGTAGATCCTGAACAGGCGCTCCTTCTTGCCGGCCCGATCCGAGGCGAAAACGACGGGCCCCGGGGAATCGAGTTTGATTGCGACGGCGATTGGCAGGTAGATGAACGCCGTCACGCGCAGGTCAACTTGGCCCACCGGATTGCCAGTTCGCTCTGCCAGTCCAGAAGTACGAGCAGGACGAACGCGATGACCAGCGTGGCCGAGGCGACGCGTGACGGTCCGATCAACCACTCGGGCAACGCGATTCGAGAGAACAACACCGTCAGCGCGCCCACGAGCGCCAGGAGGTCCAGGATCTTCTCGATGCCGATCGTGCCGAGGGCGAACGTCATGCTGTCCGTCTCCGTTCGCCCAATCATGTGGGCGCGGACCAGATCTCCATGGCGCCGGTGCGGAGGTGGAACAGCGTCCGCCACCGGGTCGCTTCAGCGAAGATCGTGACCTCGGTGCTGATGGCGGAGAGCAGCACGAGGAGGACGTCCGCTCGCTGGGGCGCCTTGGCCACGTCAAGAACCTGGACGCCCCGCAGCGCGAACCTGGGCGAGCCACGGCGGTCTTTGGCCGGGGGACGGAAACGCCTGTCGCCGCCCCGCGCCAAGCGAACCTGACAATCACTCGATCCTGGCCCGAGAGTGGCCCTGCCGGCGCTGCCGGCGATCTTGCGTTCAGGGCGCCCAATCATCTACGCTGACGCAGCGAGGGAAGACACTCATGACAGGCAGTGTTCAACACCGCAACTACTGGCACGACCGTCGAGTGTGCGTCACCGGAGGAGCAGGGTTTCTTGGTTCGTTCGTCGTGCAGCGGCTCCGTCAGCAGGGCGCCGACGTCTTCATTCCAGAAATCGAGCGTTACGACCTTCGGGATCTGAGCGCGATCCGCGCGGTGTTGTCAGACGCGAACCCGCAGACGATCATTCACCTCGCCGCTGTTGTCGGTGGAATCGGTGCCAACCGTGAACGGCCGGCCGAGTTCTTCTACGACAACTTAATGATGGGTGTCCAGCTCCTGCACGAAAGCTGGAAGCACGGCGTGGAGAAGTTCGTCGGTATTGGGACGGTCTGTGCATATCCCAAGATGACGCCTGTGCCGTTTCGCGAGGAGCATCTCTGGGACGGGTACCCTGAAGAGACGAACGCACCGTACGGCCTGGCCAAGAAGATGCTCCTGGTGCAGAGTCAGGCCTATCGTGCGCAGTACGGGTTCAACAGCATCTTCCTCTTGCCGGTGAATCTCTACGGCCCGCGCGACAATTTCGATCCCCGCAGCAGCCACGTTATTCCTGCCCTGATCCGAAAATGCGTCGAAGCGAACCGCGCCGGGGCAAAGGCCGTCACCGTCTGGGGCGACGGCTCACCAACCAGGGAATTCCTCTACGTCGAAGACGCTTCCGAAGGCATCTGCCTCGCGGCTGAGCGATACAACGATAGTCTGCCCGTAAACCTCGGGAGTTCCTTCGAGATAGGCATCAGAGACTTGGTCCACGCAATCGCGTCAGCGACGGGTTTCAGGGGAGAGATTAGGTGGGACCCGACTCAACCCAACGGACAGCCACGTCGGAAGCTGGACACAAGCCGCGCCTTCGAGGAGTTCGGGTTCCGAAGTGAGGTGACGTTCGACGAGGGTCTCCGACGAACGGTCGAGTGGTACCTGCGTGAGCACGGGGACGTCCTGCAACGCCAGCAAGACGTCGTCAGGCCCTGAGCGGGGTCTCTGCCAGCCTCAACAGTATCTCGAGCTTGCTTGGATGCATTGCGAAATGGCCGTCCGCAGGCGTGCCATCCCAGCGTTGGAAGACCTTCCTTCAACGGGTGCTCCCGCGTGTCCCACCTGTACTGACACAGACCGTCAACCTGACGGTTCGAGCCGTTGCTTTCCGTATCCAGGCGTCCCAGACTGAGTCGTCGCTTGGCGCCACTTCTCTTGACTTTCACTCTTGATTTTCACCGCTTGACTTTGATCATGTCAGGCTCGAGAATGAGCCCCGGTCTTCCCCCGCGTCGGCCATGCCGCCGCCAATTGATGCTGGCGGCCGGGTGGCCACCCCCTTCCGTTCGGCGTCGTCGCATTCGGGTCCGGTCCTCGTTCCTTCCTAGGAGATCCGCCATGCGTCGTGAGACTGCCGGTATTGCCATCCTCGTTCTGTTCTTCGCGTCCTTGTCGTTCGCGCAGACCGCGCCGGTGACGGCCGGCACGGCGGTGCCGCCGGTCATCCGGTTCAGCGGCACGCTTGGCGTGTCGCCCGGTCCGGTCCCGGTGACGTTCAGCCTCTACGCGGACCAGACGGGGGGCACGCCCCTCTGGCAGGACACGCAGACGGTCGCGGTGGATGCGGGCGGGCGCTACGTGGTGGTGCTCGGCGCGACCACGGCGCTGCCCACCGAGGTGTTTGTCAGCGGCGAGGCGCGCTGGCTGGAGGTCAACGTGGAGGGCCTCGATTCGCAACCGCGGGCGCTACTGGTGAGCGTGCCGTATGCGCTGAAGGCGGCCGACGCCGACACGGTCGGCGGCAAACCGCTCTCGGCCTTCGTGCTCGCCGGCGAGAAGACGGGCGTCGGGACCGACGGGCTCACCTACGTGAACACCGGCGCGATGGCGAGCGGCCTCGGCGCGGCGCTCGACGGGGGCGGCACGGTCAACTGGGTGGCGAGGTTCGGGGCCACGGGCGTGGCCGACACGAACTCGAGCATTTACGATAACGGCTCCGTGGGCATCGGCACGACCTCGCCCAGCGCGAAGCTGCATATCGTGTCCCCGCCGGGGACCGCGGGCCTCCTCGCCATGAGCGGGACCACGGCCACGTGGTTGCCGTACACGGATGGCAGGAACTACATCCGTGGGACGACGATCCTGGCGGACGACGGCAGCAGAGTCGGCATCGGCACCACCGCGCCCAACGCAACGTTGCATGTGGTGTCGCCGTTTGGCAGTGCGGGCATCCATGCCGCGAACGGGACCAATCATACGTGGTTGCCTTACAGCGACGGCAGGAACTACATCCGCGGGACGACGATCATCGCGGACGATGGCAGCAACGTCGGCATCGGCACCACCGCGCCCGTGACCAAGCTGGACGTGAGCGGCGCCCTCCGCGCGACCAGCACTATCTACAGCGACAGCTCTCTCAATGCCCCCTATGGCACCTTCTCCTACTCCATTTCGGGTGGCTACGCGGTGCGGGGTACTCCCAGGGGACCGGTACGACGCGTGGTGTCGAGGGCGTCGTTGACAGCGCGACGGGTTTGGGCGGCAAGTTCTCCAACACCAACGCAAGCGGCACGGCACTCGCGGCTGTAGTTGCCGGGACGACCGTGATGAACGTCGACGCCGACGGCGTGCACGCCGGTCCCGGAATGACCGGCACGCCGGTCGCCCACGGCATTGTGGGCAGCGGAGGGTCGACCATCTATACAAAGACGTCGAACGTCGGGACGGTGACTCACCCGTCAACCGGTAACTACCTGATTCCCATCACCGGCGAGACGCTGGACTATATCAACTACAACTTCATCATCACCGTGCTGTGGTCCCAAGCGGGTATTGTGATGTACATAGATCTCGGGTGGCAGCCTCTACGTCCACACGTTCGATGCAGCCGGCACGCTGGCCGACCGTTCGTTCTCGTTCTTCGTTTTCAAGCAGTAGGCCATCGAGAATCCAGACGCGTCACACAGGCATCTTTCGAGCTGACAGGCACGAAGAAGTCGACGACCCCCCCGAGCGCCTCGGCCGGCATTTCGGAAATGCAGCCACGTCCGGCCTGATCGCCCAGGACGTCGAGCAGATGTTCCCGGAACTCGTGAGCGGCGACGAGCAGGGCCTCACGCTGGCGAACGATGCCGACCGGCCGCTGATGAAGCTGGTGGAGGTGAAGGATTCGACGGCCGAGAGCGATGCGCTCCGCCTGAAGGCGGAAGACAGGGAGGGGCACGCACGCAAACTGACCGCGCAGTCGGGCGCGCTGACGGACCGCGTCCTGGCCCTTGAGACGCTCCAGAAAGAGCTGCTGGCCGCCCGGACAGGCTCGAGAAGCGTGAATAGCGGCCAGGCGGCATTGACCATCAGGGCCGTGCGGGTGTTGCAGCCCGGCGCCTCGCGGCCCTGGCGTCCTCGGGCGTGCCATCCCGGCCCTGGAAGACCTTCCTTCGACGGGTGCCCCCGCGTGTCCCACCTGGGTTGACACAGGCCGTCAACCTGAGGGTTCGAGCCTCTGCTTTCCGTAGCCAGTCGTCCCAGATTGAGCGGTCGGCTGGCGTGACTTCTCTTGACTTTGCCGCTTGACTTTGACCATGTCAGGCTCGAGAATGAGCCCCGGTCTTCTCCCGCGTCGGCCTTGCCGCCGCCAATTGATGCTGGCGGCCGGGTGGCCACCCCCTTCCGTTCGGCGTCGTCGCATTCGGGTCCGGTCCTCGTTCCTTCCTAGGAGGTCCGCCATGCGTCGTCAGACCGCCGGTATTGCCATCCTCGTCCTGCTCTTCGCGTCCCTGTCGTTCGCGCAGACCGCGCCGGTCACAGTCGGCACGGCTGTGCCGCCGGTCATTCGGTTCAGCGGCACGCTTGGCGTGTCGCCCGGTCCGGTCCCGGTGACGTTCAGCCTCTACGCGGACCAGACGGGCGGCGAGCCCCTCTGGCAGGATACGCAGACGGTCGCCGTCGATGGGGGCGGGGCGCTACGTGGTGGTGCTCGGCACGACCACGGCGCTGCCCACCGAGGTGTTTGTCAGCGGCGAGGCTCGCTGGCTGGAGGTCACGGTGGAGGGCATCGCGCCGCAGCCGCGGGCGCTGCTGGTGAGCGTGCCGTATGCGCTGAAGGCGGCCGACGCCGACACGGTCGGCGGCAAACCGGCTCTCGGCCTTCGTGCTCGCCGGCGAGAAGACGGGCGTCGGGACCGACGGGCTCACCTACGTGAACACCGGCGCGATGGCGAGCGGCCTCGGCGCGGCGCTCGACGGGGGCGGCACGGTCAACTGGGTGGCGAGGTTCGGGGCCACGGGCGTGGCCGACACGAACTCGAGCATTTACGATAACGGCTCCGTGGGCATCGGCACGACCTCGCCCAGCGCGCGAAGCTGCATATCGTGTCCCCGCCGGGGACCGCGGGCCTCCTCGCCATGAGCGGGACCACGGCCACGTGGTTGCCGCTGGCAGATGATGGCAGGAACTACATCCGTGGGACGACGATCCTGGCGGGGACGACGGCAGCAGAGTCGGCATCGGCACCACCGCGCCCAACGCAACGTTGCATGTGGTGTCGCCGTTTGGCAGTGCGGGCATCCATGCCGCGAACGGGACCAATCATACGTGGTTGCCTTACAGCGACGGCAGGAACTACATCCGCGGGACGACGATCATCGCGGACGATGGCAGCAACGTCGGCATCGGCACCACCGCGCCCGCGTACAAGCTGGACGTCTCAGGCTCCCTCCGCGCGACCGGCTCTATCGCCGCGACCGACCTTATCCAGAGCAACCTCTACGTCGAGGCCCCCTTCGCCAGCTTCAAGACGTCCGACGCCGGCTACGGCGCGCTCTTTGCGGTACTCGCCTTGGAGTCTGGCTCGACGCGTGGCATCGAAGCCAAAGTCAGCAGCGCGCAGGGTACGGGCGGCAGGTTCACCAACACCAACGCCAGCGGCACGGCCCTCGCGGCTGTGGTCGGCAGCACGACCGTGATGGACGTCGACGCCGCCGGCGTGCACGCCGGCCCGGGCATGACGGGGACCCCTTATGCCTACGGATATATCAGCTCCTCCTGCCTTCTGCATAAGGTGTCGTCAAATGTGACCGCCTGTAGCAAAGGGAGCACAGGCGCCTACAACATTTCTCTGGCCGGCACGGACTACTGCTCCGACCAGTTCGTGACAATCGTGACCAGTCAGAGCGTATCAGCGCTGGTCCCCTATGCAGGCAGCGCTAATTCGGCGGCGGGGCCGGAATGCTCTACATCCAGATGCGAAACCTCTCCGGCACCCTTACCGATGCGCCTTTCTACTTCGTGGTGTTCAAGCCTGTGAGTCGCAGACCGGGAACGGCGAAGCCTGTGTGATTGGGAGGCAGTCGGGAACGGCCTCCATAGTGGGCCCCAAGAGTTGGACAGTCGAGCAACTTGAAGTCCTCGACCCGCAGGAGGGAGATCGACGAGGGCCAATTCGCGATTGCAGAGTGCGGAATTCAAGGCGTAAGTAGCGGGCGGCGGCGGTAAGGAACTCGAGCGAAGGTCCGCGATCTCCAGGCGGAAAGCCATGCGCTGCGCGGGCAGGCCGAGGCCGCGAATCCAGGCGCACGCTGATTCCTGAGCGCGTTCTGGCCTTCGGGACGTTTCAGGCAGAAGCTGCCGGCCGCCCGGCCGAGCTCGAGACGCGTCGATAGCGGCCGGGCGGGTCCGTTGACCATCAGGGCCGTTCGGGCGCCGCGACCCGGTGCCTCGCGGCCCTGTCTTCGTCCGTCGTTCCATCCCGGCCTTCGAAGCCCCTCCCTCAACTGGCGGTGCGCGTCCCTCACTACTAAGCTGAGTGCGATGCTATAGAATCTGGTCTTCCGCGGGGCGCGGTTCACATCAATTGCACTTTGCACGATAGTCCGTCGCCAGAGGCCCTGGCGTCCGCTCGTGAGGGTTCGAGCCGCGCGGCCACGTTCGTGCAACCGTTGCGCGACGTCTGGATTGGTTGGCCCCGCCACCGGGATGCTTGTAGGGACTGGCCGGGTGTCATCGTACGCGCGGAGTCAGGCCGACCGGCAATCGAACTCAGTCCGGGTAGAGGGTGTTGCACTGCCTTGTGACTGACGGGGCGAAGCTGTATCTGCACAAGACAGGACGGGTTCCGCCATGGCCGCGAGGGAATCTGAACGGGCGAGGGATGGTGTGACTCAGAGAGTTGCAGCCGGCGGAATCTCCGATCCGGTCACGCTGGAGAGGGATTCCACGACCCCGGTGGGGTCTGCCCTGTCGCCGTCGACCTACGCGGTACCGGGCCGTTTCCTCTGGCTTGCCGACGCCTTGATCCAACTGCTGGCGATAGTGGCTGCGTGGAGGCTGGCGCCGTCTCTCCAGCTGTGGTTGGCCGCAGAGAAGGTGGGTCGGCTTCCCGGATTTCGATGGCTGGCCCTGCAGCCCGTCGCGGCTGCGGCCGGTCTTCGGCCATTTTTCGAGATTCATCTGGATTCCGCTGGTGACGCTGCCCGCCACACTGCTCGTGATGCAGGCGCTCGGCGGATATCGACCATTGCTGGAGCAGTCGCGCACCCGGGTCGCGGTGACCAGTGCCGCGGCACCGCTCGTGGGCCTGAGCCTCGTGACCCTCATGCTGGTGCTCGTTCGCAACCAGAGCACGAGCCGGGCACTTCTCTTTTCATTCGCCCTGCTGACGACAGTAGGGTTTCTGTCCCTTCGCGTCGCCACGCGCCGCTACAAGACCCATCGGCTGCACGCGGGACACTACGCCCGGAACGTCGTTGTCGTCGCTTCGTCCGCATCGCGTCGATGGCT
>CAWARN010000012.1:0-18513 GCA_963784455.1 uncultured Acidobacteriota bacterium
CTTTCGCCCGCCCACACCACCGCGCGGGCTATGGCGGACCCGCCGAAGCGTCTGGCGCGAAGGCGGGCAGGCTCAGGGCTCAGGGCTCAGGGCGCGCTGTATCTCCGCGCGCCAGAACTGCATCTCGTCCACCAGCAGGACTGACGCGCTCACGTCTCGCTGCCGAACTCCAGGCTGGTCAACGCCCGCGGCCCCTTCCCGCTGAGGGCGAGCTTCAGCACGTCCGCCGCCGCGCGGTGAAACCGTGCGTGGAGGTCGCGTACCCGTTCGTAGTGCAGGCTCCCCTTCAGCTCCGGTTCGGCCTGATGCAGCCACTGTCCGAACGCACAGAGTTCGTCCGCCCGGACCTGATCCGGCTGGAACTCGCTCGAGCCGGCCTCGACCGCTGCGAGCAGGCGTGCCTTCCACTGGTCATGGGCGATGATGGCGGCGTCGATTTGTCGAATGTAGTCGGTCATTCGAACCTACGATACTCAATCTTCCGACCGGGCGCACGGCCTCCGATGGTATGATTTCGGTTTATGCCCCACGGCTTGGGGCCCGCAGGAGAATTGCCGTTTATGAAGGTCTACGACGCCGCCAGCATCAGGAACGTCACCATCGCGGGGCATTCGGGCGCGGGCAAGACGAAGCTCGCCGCGGCCATTCTGTTCGATGCCGGGATGGTCAACCGGTTCGGCAAGGTCGATGACGGAACGACGGTCACCGACTTCGACGATGAGGAGATCGTCCGGAAGCACACACTCGCTGCCAGCGTGGCCTACGCGGAGTGGAACAAGCACAAGATCAACCTGATTGACACGCCGGGATTCGGCAACTTCCTGAGCGACACGCTCGCCGCGATGCGCATTTCGGACGCGGCGGTCGTGGTCGTCGACGCGGTGTCGGGCGTCGAGGTGCAGACCGAGAAGGTCTGGAATGCGGCCGACTCCTACGCGCTGCCCCGCCTGGTCGTCGTCAACCGCCTGGACCGCGAGCGCGCCAGCCTGAGCCGCACGCTCGAGTCGCTGCAGACGGCGTTCGGCCGAACCGTCACGCCGGTGCAGATGCCAATCGGCGAGGAGAAGGCCTTCCGGGGAGTCGTCGACCTGGTCGGCATGAAGGCCTACCTGTTCGAAACGGACGGCGGCGGGAAGTTCAAGGAAACAGACGTGCCGGCCGACATGAGCGACGAGGCGCAGGCGGCACGCGATGCGCTGATCGAGATGGTGGCCGAAGCCGACGACAAGCTGATGGAGAAGTTCTTCGAGGCCGGGACGCTGACGCAGGACGAACTGGTCTCCGGTCTGCGCACGGCTGTGCTCGCCCGCAAGATCTTCCCCCTGTTCTGCACGTCCGCCATTCTCAACGTCGGCGTGCCGATGCTGCTCGACGCGGTGATCGCTTACGTGCCGGCGCCGTCCGAACGTCCGGCCAAGGGCACCAAGGGCGGCCAGGAGGTCGAGATCCTCGCGTCCGAGGGCGGCCCGTACGCCGCCTTCGTGTGGAAGACGGTCGCCGACCCGTTCGCAGGCCGAATCAGCATGTTCCGCGTGATGAGCGGATCGCTCAAAGCTGACACGACCGTGTACAACCTGATCAAGGAGACGCCTGAGCGGCTGGGCCACCTCGTTCTGTTGCAGGGGAAGACGCAGACCGACGTGCCCGAGATCAAGGCCGGCGACATCGGCGCCGTCGCCAAGCTGAAGGAGACGGTGACCAACAACACGCTGGCCGAAAAGGGCGGCGTGGTGTTCACGCCGATGGAGTTCCCCGAACCCGTCCTGTCGTACGCGATCGAGCCCAAGAGCCGCGGCGACGAGGACAAGATCAGCTCGTCGCTCCAGCGGCTGCAGGAAGAGGACCCGACGATCCGGTCGAGCCGCGATACGCAGACCAAGGAGCTGCTGCTCTCGGGCCAGGGCCAGCTGCACATCGAGGTGACGGTTGCCAAGCTGAAGCGGCGGTTCGGCGTCGAGGTGAACCTCAAGCCGCCGAAGATCCCGTACCGGGAGACGATTACGGCCGCAACGGACGCGCACGGCCGGCACAAGAAGCAGACCGGCGGCCACGGCCAGTTCGGCGACTGCTCCATTCGCATGGAGCCGCTGCCGCGCGGCTCCGACTTCGAGTTCGTGGACGACATCTTCGGCGGGGCGATCCCGCAGACGTTCCGGCCGGCGGTGGAGAAGGGCATCCAGGACACGAGGCTGCGCGGCTACCTGGCCGGCTACCCGGTGGTGGACTTCAGAGTGACGCTCGTCGACGGCAAGTACCACGACGTCGACTCGAACGAACTGTCGTTCAAGATGGCGGGCCGCCTGGCGTTCAAGGACGCGATGACGCGCTGCAAGCCGACGATCCTCGAGCCGATCATGAACGTCGAGGTGTACGCCCCGTCCGACTTCGCGGGCGACCTGATGGGCGACCTGAACGGCCGGCGAGGCCGGATTGCCGGGATGGACACGCGCGGCGGAATGACCGTGATCAAGGCCCAGGTGCCGATGTCCGAGATGCTCACCTACGAGCAGCAGCTCACCTCGGCGACCGGCGGGCGCGGGTCCTATCACATGGCCTACTCGCACTACGAGGAGGTCCCGAACCACATCCAGTCGAAGATCGTCGCCGCGTACAAGGCGGAAAAGGGCGAGGCGGCGGAGGAAGAAGAGTAGTCGGGACTGACGAACGTCGGTCGGCGTCTGCGGATGTCAGTCGGCGCTGACGGTGAAGAGTCGGTTCTGACGATGAAGGGTCTCGAGGGCCGCGCGATTCGGGTGAATCGCGCGGCCTTTCTGTTTCAGAACACCCTCGAGTATGCGCCGGCGCGATGTAGAATGTCGTCCGCGCGGGCGCCGGTCCCGCTGCGCATCATACCGAGGGAGGATCCGTGGATATCAAGCGTTTCATCGTCGATTTGGCTCCGGCGCCGATCGTTCGCATCTTCGCGGCGCCGTACGTGGCCGGCAAGGGGATCGAGGCGGGCGTCACCAAGGCCGACGAGATCTGGAAGACCGGCACGCTTACTCCACGATCGACCTGCTGGGCGAAGAGGTGTTCAAGCGCGAGGATGTCGAGGCGACCGTCGCCCTCTATCTCGAGATGATCGACCAGGTGAAGGGGCGCACTACACCAGCGTCTCGTGCAAGCCGACCCAGCTCGGCATCTTCGAGAGCGAAGCCTATTGCCTCGAGAACATCCGGAAGGTGGTCGGCCACGCAGCGCCCCACGGGCTTCACATCACGGTGGACATGGAGGACCACTCCTTCACTGACGTGACCCTGCGCATGTTCAAGGCGCTGCGCGACGAGTTCGACAACGTCGGCACGGTGCTCCAGTCGCGGCTGTTCCGCACCGGGGACGACATCGTGGCGCTGCACGCCAAGCCGTGCAAGGTGCGCATCTGCATCGGCATCTACACGGAGCCGAAGTCAATCGCGCTCACCGGCAAGCCGGCGATGAAGGACAAGCTGTTCGACTTCGTCCAGCTCCTCCTCGACAAGGGACACTACCCGGAGATCGCCACCCACGACGAGCCGCTGATTCACCGCTGCATCGAGTACCTCGACAGACGCGGCTGCCCGAAGTCGGCCTACGAGTTCCAGATGCTGCTCGGGGTGCCGAGGCAGGACATCCAGACGCAAATCGTCCGCGACGGCCGCCTGATGCGGCTCTACGTGCCGTTTGCGGAGGAGTGGCGTTATGCCATCGCGTACTGCAAGCGGCGCATGGCCGCCAACCCGATGATGGGCGCCTACGTGATGAAGAACCTGTTCAGGAGCTAGCGTTCGTATCCAGGTCCCGGTTGGTCGAGCTTGCGCGACAGCCGCCCGAGCCGGTGCTTCACCCCCTCCACCCGCTTGGCATCAGCGGCGAGGCGGAGCGCCTCGAGCGCAAAGGCCCTGGCCGTCTCGAGGTCCTTCACGCGGTGCTCGTGGTGAATCGCCAGCGCCTCGAGGGCTTCCCTTCGCTGGCCGGCATCGACGCCCGGGATCTCGGAGAGCGCCCGCCAGGCCTCGGCCGCCTCCTGGAACCGGTGCAGCCGGCGCCGATGGAGCGCCAGCCAGTGCAGCGCGTCGGCGCGCGCCATCCGCTCCGGTTCCTGCTCCGGCATCCCCTCGTCCACCGCGGCGGCGGCGTAGCATCGCTCCGCCTCGTCGAGGCGATCAATCGACTCGAGCAGCCGGCCCAGCGCAAGGCGGTCGTGACGATCGCCGGCGGCGTCCGCGCCCGCCCGCGACATCTCGAGGATCAGGCCGGACACCGCCGCCAGCGAGAGGAGATCGAGCCGGTTGTGCTCCAGCACCGCCGACAGGCCGCTGGCATCGCCGGATCTCGCGTACCCGAAGTATCGCGATGGAATCTCCCAGCCCGGCACGTCGTCCTGCCGGTGAAGCCCGAGGATGTCGCGCTCGATGGCCGCCAGCGAACAACTGCCCGGCGTTTCGTCTGGCGCCATCGCGCCGTACGTCCTGACGCGCGGCGCACCGAACCCGGGGTGGCCAACGGCGTCCGACGTCGCCCCTCGGCCGCGCTCGGGGCGACCCTGAGCGAACGAAGCGGGTCGAAGCGCCGGGCGCCGCTTCCACAGGCGGCGCGCCGGAAACAGCATGTCGACGTGCGGCAGCCCGCCGAACGGCGACCGCAGCCGATTGAGCTGATAGCGGGTCTCGATCAGCGGGACGTCGAAGGACCGCCCGTTGTAGGTGATGAGGACGGGCGGCTGGCCGTCTCGGCCAGCCGAGACCTCTCCGGCCACCGCGGCGAGCAGCACGCGCTCCTCGCCGTAGCCGCGGAGGAAGTACTGACGGGTCCGGAAGCCGTCCTCGGCGAAGAAGCCGAAACCGACCAGGAAGGCGTACATCCCGGCGCCGCCGCTGAGGCCGGTCGTCTCGAGGTCGAAGAAGAGCAGCCGCGGGCTAGCCTCCGATCCGGCGGGCGGCACGAGGCCGCCCGAGCGGCCGAGGAACCACGGCAGCGCCACGCGCGCCGAACCCGCGGCCTCAACATAGCGCTCGACCGGATGCCGGCCGTGGCAATGCGCGATCGGGTAGCGACGTTCGATGATCACCGTCGGCCCGCGCTCGCCGTCGACAGCCTGCCGCCGAGCACCTCCAGGACGCGCGAAGACGCTTCGGCGGCCGAGCACCGCGCGGCGAACGCCGCCTCCTCGTCGGCCGGCAACGTCGGCGGGCCCCGGGCGTCCCGCGCTCGCCGGGCGGCTTCCGCGGTTCTTCAGGATGTCCTGGATGCGTGCGGCGAGAACGGCGCGGTCCATCTTGGCTCCGACCGCAATCAGATGATGGCCGAGAGGATGTCCAGCGCCACCGTCTTCGCCAGCGGCCCGACCTCGCCGAGCGGCCCGACGCACGACGGGCAGCCCGATTCGCACGGGCACGACGCGATGAGGTCGCGCGTCTTGGCGAGCAGCGCCTGGCGCATCGTGAAGAGCGGCTCGGACAGGCCGATGCCGCCCGGGTAGTTGTCGTAGACGAAGATCGCGGCTCGTCGTAGTCCACCGGCGCCTGGCTGGCGGTGCGACCGCGGCCGACCCGTGCTACGGCGCCCGCCGATTGGGCGAACTCCATCGCGCTCCCCGCCGCCGCCTGCGGCACGTCCAGCGCCGTGCCGTTCCCGATCGACACGCCGACGTCGTGCCGGTCGCACATCAGGAGCAGCTGCGCCACCTGGCGCCCGGCGAACGCCAGGCCGATCACGCCGTCCCGCCGGTCGTCGCCGCCGTAGGGCAGGGCCGTCATCACCCGCCGCGGGATGGTCAGCCAGCAGCCGGTCGTGTGCATCTCCTGCTCGGGCAGGTCCAGTTCGCCGGAGCCGACATTCTCGTTCGTGCACAACTTGATCTTCTTGAAGCCGACGACGCGCGAGACGACGTGGACTTCTCCGTGCGACCACGGGGCCGCTCCTGCCGGCTGAACCGCATTTTTTTTTTTTTTTTTTTTTTTTTGACTCCGGAATCGATTTCGACGTGTCGAGAATCGTCACGCGGTCGTAGCGGATCGCGTCGGTGTAGTAGTCGCAGTCCACCTGCCGCACGAACGCCTTTCGGTCCTCGAAATGGAGGCCCTCCACCTGGAACGGCGCGCCCTCGACCATGTAGATCGCCTTCGGGTAGATCACCGAGAGGGCGCTCGTCAAGTCCGCCTCGCCGATGCCGCGCGTGTGCGTCGGTGCTGTCCACCACCAGGAAGTTGTCCGACGATGTGCAGCGTAGGCAGGTGGCGTCTGCCGGGTAGGACCGATGTCCAGTGCAAGTGCGCCTCTTCGCCGGGCGCCCGCGCCTCGGCGAGGTGAAGGAGGCCCTCCTCCTCGAGCACCCGGAGATTCCGGCACCTCTCGAGCCCGAACACCTCGGTCGGTGCCGAACGGCAGCTCGAACGCGGCGCACTTGATGTGCGCGAGCAGGATCTGCAGGTTGTCCGGGTTGATCAGCGCGTGCTCGGGCGACGCGCCGAAGAAGTAGGACGGGTTGCGCACGACGTACTGGTCGAGCGGCGCGCTGCTCGCCACCAGCACCGCCGCCGACTGCCCGGCGCGCCGGCCCGCGCGGCCCGCCCGCTGCCACGTGGCCGCCATCGTGCCCGGGTAGCCGGCCAGCACCGCCACGTCGAGCGCGCCGATGTCGATGCCGAGTTCGAGCGCGCTCGTGGCCACGACGGCGCGCACCTCGCCGTCGCGCAGGCCCTTCTCGATCTCGCGCCGTCGGTGGGCAGATAGCCGCCCCGATACCCCCGCACCACGTTGTCTGCGCCCGGCGGCCCCGCACCGCGTCCTTCAGGTAGCGCGTCAGGATCTCGGTGACGAGCCGGCTCTGCGCGAACACGATGATCTGCAGGCCGCGCCGGAGGAACTCGAGCGCCACCCGCCTCGTTTCCTGCGTATACGACCGGCGGATGCCCAGCTGCTTGTTGACGATCGGCGGGTTGACGAAGAAGAAGTACTTTTCGCCGCGCGGCGCACCGCTCTCCTCCACCAGTTCGAACGGCCGCTCAGTGAGCCCCTCGGCCAGTTCCTTCGGGTTGGCGATCGTCGCCGACGAGCACACGAATACCGGGTCGGACCCGTAGTGGCGGCAGATGCGGCGCAGCCGCCGCAGCACGTTGGCGAGGTGGCTGCCGAAGACGCCGCGGTAGGCGTGCAACTCGTCGATGACGATGAAGCGGAGGTTCTCGAACAGGCGGACCCACTTGGTGTGATGCGGCAGGATCCCCGAGTGCAGCATGTCGGGGTTCGTGAGCACCACCTGCGCCCGCGCGCGGATCGCGCGCCGCGCGTCCTGGGGCGTGTCGCCGTCGTAGGTGAACACGCCGAGGTCGAGGCCGGCCGCCTCGTTGAGGACCTGCGCCAGGCGGTCGAGTTCGGCCAGCTGATCCTGGGCCAGCGCCTTGGTCGGGAAGAGATACAACGCCCGCGCGGACGAATCTTCAGGATGGCGTTCAGGACGGGCAGGTTGTAGCAGAGCGTCTTGCCGGACGCCGTCGGCGTGGTGACGACGACGCTCTCCCCGCCAGCGCGTCGAAACGGCGGCCGCCTGGTGCGTGTAGAGCTGGTGATGCCGCGGCTCGCGAGCGCTTCGACCAGGCGCGCGTCGATGCCGGACGGAACCGGCGCGTATTGCGCGTCCGCCGCTGGCATCCGCCGCACGGCGGTGACAATCCCGTCGGGCGAGTAGGCATCCTCCCGGTGCCACGACGGCACCAGATGATGAGCGCCGCCTGCAGCGCCTGCTCCCTGGACGGTCCGCCGGGCCCGCTCAGGGCCAGCACGTCGCTCTGAGTGCGCGGCTCACCGTCGTCTCCATTCCGTTGCCTGGCCATAGAACAGGGATGGTACCAGCCAATCGGGGGTCGATAAAGAGGCGAAAGGCAAATAAAGGGCACAACGGCAGCAGCTGGCAGCTGCCAGCGGATCCGCCGCCGGTTTGGGGCGTCCGTGAACCGCTGTCCGCCGTTACGGCACGAGAATCGTGCCGGCGCGTCCCGTCTTCGCCGTGTAGGCCGCCGAGACCTTCCGTGCCGCGTCCTCGGCCGTTCCAGACCTCGCCAGCATGACCACCGAACCGCCGAAGCCGCCCCCGGTGAGTCGGGCGCCAGGACCTCAGGCATCGCCCGGGCCAGTTCGACGATCAGGTCGATCTCCCGCACCGAGACCTCGTAGTCGTCCCGCATCGAGTCATGCGATGCGTAGAACAGCGCTCCGAGCGCCTCGAGGTCTCCCGACTGGAGCGCGCGGACCGCGTCGAGCACGCGCGCGTCCTCGGTGATGACATGGCGCGCCCGGCGGCCGAGCGGATCCGAAGAGCCATCGCCCTCGGCGTATCCGGAATATCGAAATCGCGCAACTGCGCCACGCCGAGCTGCCTGGCTGCCTCCTCGCACTCCGCCCGACGCGTCCGGTAGCCACCCTTCGAGTGGGTGTGCGCGATGCCAGAGTTGAACACGACGAGCTCGCCGGACTTCGGCAGCGGCACGACTTTCCACTCGAGCGAACGGGTGTCGAGAAACAGGGCCTCGCCGTCGGATGCCAGCGTGCACGCCATCTGGTCCATCACGCCGACGGGCGCGCCGACGAAGTCGTTCTCCGCGCGCTGGCCAAGCAGCGCCATCGGCACGTCGTCGAGCGGCAGCATGAACGCCTCACGGAACGCCCTGAGGAGCGCGATCTCGAGCGCGGCACTGGACGACAGGCCGCTGCCGAGCGGGACCGTCGACTCGATGCGAATGTCGGCGCCGCCGACCGCGAATCCCTCCTGGACCAGCACCCACGTGATGCCCTGCAGGTAGTCCATCCATCGCCCTCGCCGCGCCTCGGAACCCACGATGTACTGGGAACCGCCTTGCCGACATCGAGGCTGAACGCACGCACGGAGCCGCCCTTGCGCGGCGCCAGCTCGACCGTCGTCCGCTGCGGGATCACGGTGGGAAGCACGAAGCCGCCGTAGTAGTCGGTGTGCTCCCCGATGAGGTTCACCCGACCCGGCGCCGACGCGCGGACCACCGGCGGCGTGCCGAAGAGCTGTTCGAATGTCATAGAGCGTCACCTCGATGGCCTGCAGCTCCTTCGCCTTCTCCTCGGGCAGCGTGTCGGCGGTGAAGACGCCAGCTCCCATCTCGCTGCCCGCGAAGTACTTCAACCGGCCCGACATGCGGTACGCCGGGTAGAACTCGACGTGGAAGTGCGCCTCCGGATGGCGCTTCCGTCGGTCGGCGCCTGATGAAAGACCATGATGTAGGGGAACGGCTTCGACCAGAGCGCGCCGTATTTCATCAGGACCGTCTTCATCGCGCGGACGAAGTCGGCGCGTTCGGCGTCGGTGAACGCCGCAATCGACGGGGCGGCCCGGCGCGTCGCGATCCACTTCGTATGAGTAGCGGGCGAACACCGGAATGAACGCTGCCACGTGGTCGCCCTGATACAGCACGCGCCGGCCGTCCTCGAGTTCGGACGTGACGATCTGCTCGAGCAGCCCGCGGCCGCCCGCCGCGAGATGGTCGGCCTGCTGCTGCAGCTCGCGGGCGGGAATGGGCGGGACGAACGGGTAGCCATAGATCTGGCCGTGGGGGTGCGCGAGCGTGACGCCGACCTCGACGCCCCGGTTCTCGAATTCGAACACGTAGTCCACGTCGGCACGCTCGCCAAGTTCACGGTAGCGGTCGGCCCAGACCCGCGCGATGAGGTCGAGCCTCGACAGCGGCAGCGCGCCGAGCGATGTCGTCGGGTCCTGGGTGAAGACGACGACCTCGCACACGCCTCCGCCCGGGCGCGTCGGCACGCTGAGCTCCGGCGCGCCGTGCGCCGTGGCGACGAGCGTCGGAAACAGGTTCTCGAACACGGCGACGTCCCACGGGCCTGACGGGAGCTCGGTGGGTGCTTCGGATCGGTGGTCACCGCCAGCGGATTGAACTCGGCCGGAGGAGAAACGTCCGGTTCTGCCGGTGGCTCGCGTAGGCAATCCACTCGGCGCGGAGCAAATCCCACCGGAGATGGCTGCTCGGCTCGCGCTGCTCACTGGAGGGGCTGGGCGCGTCCGGCGCGCAGACCCCGGCTGGTCGGCGTAGAGCATAGCCGGCGCCCGTCGGGCTTCGTGAGGACGGGCTTCTCCATACGGTGAAATCAGCGACCGCGACTGGCAACCGTCAACGGTGACGCTCGCGCCGCTGATCGAGTTCGCCCGGGAGAGGCGAGGGATGCCACGACGTCGCCCACCTCCTCAGCCCGGCCGAACCGGCCGAACGGCAGGTCGTGACGGATGAACTCCGCGATCCCCACAGGGTCCTCCTGCTGCCGCTTCCACCACGACCCGCCCGGGATTGAGATCGAACCTGGCGCGACGCTGTTGACGCGGATGTTGTCGCGTGCCAGCTGCTGCGCCATCGCCTTGGCCAGACTGATCTCGGCCGCCTTGACCGCGTTGTACACCATGCGGCCGCCCGACTCGCAACCGTAGATCGACGCAATCATCACGATCGTTCGCCGCCGCGCGCCCGCATCGACGGGATCGCGAGCCGGCTGGCGCGGATGGCCGGATAGAGCGTCGAGTCGAACGCCTCCTGCCACTCGGCATCGCTCGTGTCCATGATGCCTGCGCCACGCCCCAGGCCGAGACTGTTGACCAGAATGTCGATGCCGCCGAACTCGGCGAATAGTCGGGTGAACACCTCGTCCATGCCGGCTGGCGCCGTCAGGTCGGCTGCCACCGCCAGCACGGCGTCTGGTCCAGAGGCGAGGCTGCGAAGCTCCGCGGCAGCCGCGTTCAACTGCGCTTCGCCACGCGCGCAGATGCCGACGCGGCATCCTTCGGCCAAGAGGGCCCGCGCACTCGCGAGGCCAAGTCCGCGGCTCAATCCGGTAACGAGAGCGACCTTTCCATCAAGGTGGAGGTTCATGGGAACCGATCATAGCCGACAAGCCAGCGGCAGTGAACGGGCAGACAGCTGGCAGCTGCCAGCTGTCTGCGGATCCGGATAATCGGCTGTCTGCTGCCGGCCGGGGTGTCCGTGGTCCGCTACCAGCCGCTACGTGCTTGCCGCGCACGAGAGGAAGGCGTTGAGCACGCGGTTGAACGCCTCCGGCTGCTCCAGGTTCGACAGGTGGCCGGCCCGCTCGATGACGGCCAACTCCGCTCCGGGGATCCGGCGGTGCATCCGCCGCACGCTGTCCACACTCGTGAATCTCATCCTCGTCGCCGACGACGACGAGCGTCGGGCAGCCGACGGCGTCCAGAAGCGGCGTCGAGTCGGGCCGCGACTTCAGGCTCTGGATTGCGGAACGGATCGCCTCCGGGCGCTGCGCCAGCACCAGCCGCCGCACGCGTTCAACGACCTCCGGACGCGACGACCGCGACGTCACACCGAGCAGACCAGGCAGCATGCGGTCGAACACCGCGGCGGCGCCACCCCGGGCGAGGGTGTCCGCCATCGCGTCCCGGCCCACACGCGTCGTCTCATCGTCGGCCTCCGAACGCGTATCGGCGAGGACGAGCCCGGTGACACGCTCCGGCGCCAGCCGAAGCAGCGCGAAGGCCACGTAGCCTCCCATGGACAGTCCGGCGATCACCGCCGTGCCGACACCCAGGTCGTCGAGCAGCCCGACGATATCGCGCGCGAAGCCTTCCACCGATTCCGGGAGCGTCGGATCGCCGACCTGCGACTGCCCGAAGCCGCCGAGGTCGGGAGCGATGAAGCGCCACCCTGCGGGAACGGCCTCGATCTGAGGTCGCCACATCTCCGCCGCGAGCGGAAACGCGTGAAGGAGGACGAGCGTGCGCTCCGGCGGCGCCGAGCCGTCCGGCGTGACGTCGAGATAGCTGACAATCCGGCCGTCGTGACTGAAGTGCGCGCGCATGGGCTTAGGGAATGATATCGAACGGAAAGCGGAAGGGCGAGTGACCGGAGCCTGATTCCTGGAGCGGTCATGGAGGACCGGGCAACGTGATTGGAGGTTGGACCCGGTCTTGCCGATATCAGATTCGTCGCGTCGGCTCCCTATGACTCCGCCTGAAGCCCAGCCTCGTCCCCTCGTCGAGACGCCGCGGTTCGCGGCGTGGCTGTGGCCCTTGTTTGTCGCGGCCGTCGCCATCATGCCATTTCTGCGTGGGCTGAGCGGTTCACGGGGTGTTCTACGTCCGCGATCTCAGCATCGCCTTCTGGGGACGCTACCTGTGGCTTCGGCGCGCCTGGACCTCAGGCAGTTGGCCGCTCTGGGATCCGTATGTCGGCGGCGGACAGGCCGCCTACTCCGATGCCCTCAACCAGATGTTCCTGCCGCCGTCGGTGCTGATCCGACTCGTTGGCGGAGAGGTTCTTGGCTTCAACCTGTGGGTCGCGGCGCCTTTTCCGCTGGCGGCGCTTGGCGTGTACGCTTCCTCGCACGGCGCTTCTCGAAACCCGCCTCGACGATTGGCGCTCTCGCCTTCGCGCTCAGCGGTCCAATCGTCTCAACCGGCAATTCCCCGAATCTATCGTGGTCGGTCGCGGCGCTGCCGTGGGTCATGTGGGCCACGGACGCGGTCGTGTCGGCGCCAGTTCCACGGCGCGTCGCGATGCTCGCCGTCGCCGTCGCGCTGCAGGCCCTCGGCGGAGAACCGGTCACGCTGTTCGCGACGCTCGTCCTCGCAGGAAGCTACGCGCTGACCGTCGGCGCATCGGAGACTCGCCTGGCATGGCGTCAGGCCGTGCGTGGCGCCGCGGCTGTCGCGGCGGGTGCCGGACTGGGGCTGGCGCTGGCGGCGATTCAGATGGTTCCGCTGGCGCATGCGTCCGCGATGGCCGGGCGCTCTGATGCGGTGTTCCCTGAGGTATGGTCGCTCCGGCCGACGGCGCTCCTCGAAACGGTCTGGCTCCACCTCTTCGGCGACTACTTCAAGGTGCAGTCGATTCGGGATGTGCCGTGGCTGCCCTTGATCTTCACGGAACGCGAACCGCTGCTGTTCTCCCTCTACTTCGGCGTGCCGCTGCTTTCGCTCGCGATCCTCGGACTGGCCGGCGACGGCCCCCGGCGCTGGCGGCTCTTCTGGGTGGCGGCGGGCTTGGTGAGCGTGGTCGCGGCGTTCGTGCGACACGCCAATCTACCCGGTCTTCCGCGACCATCTGCCGGTAGTCGGCTCGCTCAGGTTCCCAGTGAAGTACATCGTCGTCGCGGCGATGGCGGTCGCCGCCGGCGCTGCCACCGGATGGGACCTGCTGGCGTGGCCTGCCCGACGGATGAACCTGGAACGTCGCTTCACGCGTGCCCGTGCGACTGCTGTGGGTCTGGCCGTCAGCGTTGGCGGCGGAGCCGCCCTGGCGGCGGCGGCGTGCTTGCTCTTCCCCGCGCTGGTCGCGCCGCCACTTCGGGCTTACGCCATAGCCATGGATGCGCCCAACGGTGACGTGGCTGCACAGTTCATGCTGCGGACGGTGCCGGAAGGCGCGGTGCCGGTCGTGTGCGTGTCACTCGCTGCAGCGGCACTCGTCTGGCTCGGCACGAGCGCCTGGCGACGTGCCGGAGCGGC
Organism: uncultured Acidobacteriota bacterium; assembly: GCA_963784455.1. Taxonomy (GTDB): domain Bacteria; phylum Acidobacteriota; class Vicinamibacteria; order Vicinamibacterales; family Fen-181; genus FEN-299. The sequence goes on from CAWARN010000012.1 coordinate 13,487, forward strand.
ACGCCGCGCCATCTTCGTCGCGGTCATTGGCGATCTGCTGGTCGCTGCGTGGGCATCAACCCGGTCATGGATCCGTCCTACCTGGCTGAACCGCTGTGGGTGGCGCACACCAGGCCCGCTCCCGGCGCGCGCGTGTACGTCGGCGGCAAGCAGGACGGAACGTTGGATGCGGGCGACATCGATGCGTCGAGCGCCTATTTGAACCCTCGGGGACTCCGCGGCGCGGCAAGCCGCGCCGCTCTGAACGGCCAGGCTGTGTTCTATCCCTCCGCCTGGCAAGTCAGGGAGATGCTCTCGTACGACCTCGTGGTTCTCTGGCCCTCACGGTTCACATACGTGGCCGAGCGATTCAGGGCCAGCGCCCGCGAGCGGCGAGAACGCTTCCTGGATCGGACGGGCGTCAGGTACCGCATCCTCCCGGAGAGGAGCGCAGCCGGACGCACCCCAATCGTGCGCATCCCCTACTTTCTCGAATCCTATCTCTATGATTGGGGCCAGGAGGTGGCGCCGCGCGCGAGCGTCATCGGCGAGGTCCGAGTCGTCCCTAAGCAGAAGGAACAACTCGACGCGCTGTTTCAGGCTGGCTGGAACAGCCGGGTAACGGCACTGGTCGACCGGCTACTCGACCCGGCAGGAGTCCCCGGCGCGTCAGTCTCCCCCTTTGCCTCGTTCGTCGTCGACACACCAGACCGTGTCGTCCTCGAGGCGGGGGCTGGAGCGGAAGAGGGGATACCTCGTGCGGCTCGACTCCTATTCCGCGGACTGGCGCGTGTCGGTCGATGGCCGCCGAGCCGAACTCGCGCAAGCCAACGGCCTCTTCCAAGCCGTGCGGCTGTCTCCGGGGCGGCACCTCCTCGAGTTTGTCTATCGCCCCCAAGACCTCTTCTGGGGTGCGTCGGTCTCCTGTTTCGCGCTAGTCATTACACTCGGCCTTCTCGGATGGCCCCGGCGGCGGTCCATTGCCGGCCATCACTCGCGGTAAAGCCAGCCGCCGGCGAGACCCCCCGCCGGCATCGCAACGAGGGCGCTCGCGCTGGCGGCCGCCAGGCGATCGCCGGCACCGACGGTAGAGCCAGTCGAGTGCATACAGACGTGAAGGCCGGGGGCCCCCTACAATGCGTCCGAGGTTGATTTTCGCCACGGCTCACTCCTTCGGAAGACTCTACCGCAAGCCGGCAGCGCGGGGCAAGGGCTGCCAACTCGATCCAGGTAGGTCGCCGCGGGCGCGCTCGATGCCCGCGGGCGCGCTCGATGAGCGGGCGCCAGGCCGCGTGGACCAGGCGATGCTCGATGAGGAACCGCCAGAGCCGGTTGGAGTGCTTGTAGAGATATGCGCCGGCGAGGTAGGTGGGCGAGATGCTGAGCGCGCCTCGGGCTGGCGCGCCCAAATCGATGCGTGCGAGAACAGGCGGCGGTACAGCCAATCGTAGCCGAGCAGCAGCTCGTCCGGCGTCAGGTGTTTCGGCCTGGATACGACGTGGGCGGTGTCGTACAGCTCCCAGTCGCGATGGAGCAGCCGACCTTCGGCGTCGAGCTGCCGGAACAGGGGCGTGCCGGGGTATGGCGTGAGGATGTGGAACGTCGCGCACGCGAGCCGGTGCGCTTCAATCCACTGCGCCAGCGTCGCGAACGTGTCCGGCCGGTCGCCGTCGAAGCCGACGACGAAGCTGCCGTTCACCTGGATCCCGTGCTCGTGCCAGCAGCCGCACCCGCCGGCCGAACTCCTCGACGCGCGGCGTGCGCTTGCGGGCGTTCGCCAGGTTCTCGTCGTTCAGCGTCTCGAAGCCGACAAACACCCCCGTGCAGCCCGAGCTGCGCCATGTCCCGCAGCAGTGACGGATCGTCGGTGACGTCGAGCGTGATCGCCGCGCTCCAAATCTTCCCCCAGGGGATGGGCGGCGTCGGCAGAGCCGACGCAGGTCGTCGTGCCGCGCGCCGAGGTTGTTGTCGACGAACACGAAGTACAGGCTGCCCGTCCGCCTCAATCTGGCGGGCGATGTCGTGCGGGTTGCGGATCCCGGTAGGGCATCCGCAGGCCGTCGGTCGCCAGGTAGCAGAAGGCGCAACGGTTCCGGCATCCCCGGGAGGCGACCACGCTCGTCGTCGTGAGGAAGGCGTCACGCGGCAGGAGGTCGCGCCGGGGCGGAGGGTCCAGGTCGTAATCGCGCTCGAACGTGGCCTCGTAGCGCGGCCGCAGCGTGCCCCGCTCGACGTCTCGCAGAATGTCGGGCCACGTCTGCACGCCATCCCCGAGGCTGATGGCGTCGGCGTGCGGCGCCGCCTCGTCTGGCAGGCTGTTGACATGCATGCCGCCGAGGACCACCGTGGCGCCTCTCGCGGTACCAGGCGGCCAGCTCGTACGCCCGCCGCGCGAACGTCAAGTGCACGGTGATGCCGACCACCTGCGGCACCGGGTCGGCCGGGGGCGGCCCCTGCAGGAGGTTCTCGTCCCAGGTACCGAACGCGCCAGCCTGGAGGCGTTGCCGCGGCTATCGAGGTCAGCGAGAGGCTCGGCGTGAGGACGTGCTTGCCGAAGCTGCCGTACGGGGACTTCGCGTAGAACGGGTTGACGAGCAGACGCTGCGCCGCGATCCAGACCTGCGCCCCCTCCGGCCGGGTCAAGCGGTGGCGCACACGCCATCGCCCTCGGAAGCGCGCGTGCCGGCCGCGGCTGGTAGAACGGATCGTCCAGGGAATCATCTCGCGCCCCCCAGGCCTACGGCCGCCAACCGGCCAGCGGCAGATCTCCCGCAGCCGCGCCTCGACGATGGTCGATGGTCGCGGTCCGGCGTGGAGGTGCCGGCCGTGAGACCGACCATGCCCGCGGCCACGAACCACTCGGCGCGCAGATCGCAGGCGGTCTGCACGTGGAAGACGCGCGCGCAGTGAGCTGCGGCACGTGTCCACGAGTTCGCGGGTATTGTTGCTGCGGGCGCCGCCGATGACGATGACGAGGTCGGCGAGCGCTGCGCCAGCTCCAGCGGCCGCGTGCTGGCGCCGCTTTGTCGGCGCACAGACCGTGTCGGCCAGCCGCACCTCGGCGTCGGGAAACCGCTGCCGGATGAGCGACGCCAGACGCTCGACCCGCTCGACCGGCTGCGTCGTCTGGGCGACGACGCCGAAGCGGGCGTGCGGCCGTCAGCCGGCGCACGTCGTCGTCGTCCAGGACCACGTCGAACGCCTCAAGGTCCTCGGTCAGCCCGCGCACCTCGACATGGTCGCGCCGGCCGACGATGACCGGATGGAAGCCCTCCCGCGCCAGCGTCGCCACGGCGCGTGTGCGGTGCGGACCAGGAAGCAGGTGGCGTCCAGCACGTGGAACCCGCGACCGCGAACGGTCGCGAGGCGGCGCTCGGACGCGCCGTGCGCGGTGATCATCACGCACGGCGTGTCCACCTCGCCCAGCTCGCCGCAGAACCGGATCCCGCGGGCGCGAAGGTCGTCGAGCACGGTCTCGTTGTGCACCAACTCGCCCAGGACGGTCAGCGGCCGGCTGGCGGATTCCCTGCACAGCCAGGGCGATGGCATCGCGGACGCCAAAGCACATGCCCAGTATGCCGCGCGCGCAGGACTCTCATCGGATGACCTCCGTCGGCGACGCCAGCGCTCGAGCGTACTCCCTTCGCTTTGCCATGACAAAGTTATCAGACCGCGCGTCCGGGGCCCGCTCGTGGCTCGCATTCTCCCATTCACCTCGGTCTGCGTCTGCTCGAACGATTCGCTCGAGCAGGGACACGTAGTCGGCGAAGGCGCTGCGGCCGGCGGTGGTCAGCGACAGCGTCGTGAGCCGCCGGTTGCGCTGATAGCTCTTCGCCACCGAGACGTAGCCCGCCTCCTGCAGCGTGCGGAGTGCGTCGTCAGGTTGCCGTCGGTCATCTCCAGCGTGTCCCGCAGCTCGGTGAAGGAGAGCTCCGGCGACGCGGCGAGCATCGACATGATGGCCAGCCGCCCCTTCTCGTGGATCACCCGGTCGAGCTGCAGGAACGGTTCGGGGTTCACGCGGAGGCTCTCTCGCGGCTCCGTGACGTACAGATAGACGCCGTACGCCAGGTGCAGCAGCCCGAAGAGCGCGCCCATGAAGGCGTGGTCGAGGCGAGCGCTGGGTGTCGGCATCAACCCAGGCGACGGCCAGCAGGGCGACGCCGGTCAGCAGGATGATGAGCCAGCCGAAGAGCTTCATCCCGCGCGGCATGAAGAAGCCCGCGGCGTGAACCGCGCAACCGTAGAAGAGCGCGTTGAGGATCACGAAGAGCCAGCGCAACTCGCCCGGGACCGGTCGCCAGCAGCATGGCGAGGCTGAGGATGAGGCCGGCTGCCAAGCGGCGGGACCATGGCCTGCGTGACCCGCACACGTCGGCGGCGACCAGAACGGCTCGCCGTCCTGCGAGGGCCTGCCGCCGGGCGATGACGAACGCGCCGGCGAGGGCGACGAGCGCGGCAGCCAGCCACCAGGCGACGAAGGCGCGCGCACGACTCGATGCCGAGCGGCGAGACCCCATGCTGGCCAGCGTGCCCACCGACCCAAGGTACAGCATGATCGGGGCGAGCGTGCGGCGGTAGAGGGCGGACCGCTCCATCAGGGTCCGGATGACCTCGAGGTGTTCGGCGGCGGCGTGGTGCTCCATGCGCGATACTTTGCCACACAAAGTCATTGGTCACAACAAAAAAAGGCGGGCCCAAAGGCCCGCCCGTTCGTTCCCGCTGCCGGCTGTCAGCTGCCGGCTACCAGCCGTCCTACGCGCACCCGCTCGTGCTGCCGCAGTTGACGCATTTGTAGCAGCTGCCGCTGCGCACCATGATCGCCCCGCAGGTCGTGCACGGAGGCGCGTCCTCCTGGTTCTGGATCGCCGCGAACACCGCCCCTCCTCCCAGCCTCGATGCCCATCGGCGGGAGCGTGAGCTGTTCGGCGGACTCGGCCGGTTCAGCGGAGGCGCCGCTCTCGCGGCCGTTGACGCCGCCCGGTCCTGCGCTTCCACCGAGAGGAATTTCGTCGCCAGCCACCGGAAGACGTAATCGACAATCAACT
>CAWARN010000013.1:0-70517 GCA_963784455.1 uncultured Acidobacteriota bacterium
GTCGAGGTTTCGAACGTGCGGATGCCTCGCTCGCAGAGAATCACCCGCGGGTTTCCCGCGGCCGATGATGTACTCGGCCGCCTGAAAGTACTCCGCGAGCGTCGCGCTCATCCCGCGCTTCAGGAGGACGGGCAGGCCGCTGCGGCCGACCGCCTCGAGCAGCGTGAAGTTCTGCATGTTCCGCGAGCCGATCTGCAGGATGTCGGCGCACTCGGCGACGGCCGCGAGGTGGCGCGCGTCCATCACCTCGGTGACGACCGGCAGGCCGGTCTTGGTGCGGGCGAGCGCCAGCAGGCGGAGTCCTTCGAGTTCGAGGCCGCGGAAGCTGTAGGGCGACGTGCGTGGCTTGAACGCGCCGCCGCGAAGGGCCGCCGCGCCGCCGGCCTTCACGGCTCTGGCGGTCGCGATCAGCTGCGCCTCGCTTTCGACCGCGCACGGCCCGGCGATGATCACGACCTCCGGGCCGCCGATGCGCACGCCCCGGACCTCGACGACGGTGCCCGCGGGTTTCGCCGCGCGTCCGACCAGGCGGAGATCCGGGTCAACGTCCCGCTGTCCGGCTGCGAGTCGTCGTCGTGGCCGTCAGCGCATCGCCCTCACCCCTGCTTCCTGGCGAACACGCGATCGCCTCGATCTCGACCAGCAGGTCTTCGCGGCACAGCCGGGCCTGGATCCCCGTGCTGGCGGGCAGCGGGTCGAGGCCGAGCCAGGTGAAGAACGCCGTCCGCACTTCGTTGAAGTCCTTGTAGTCGCGCTCGATGTCGCGCAGGTAGCACGTCGTCCGGACGATGTCGTGCCACGTCGCGCCTTCCGACGCGAGCAGCGCCGTGATGTTCCGGTAGGTGCGCCACAGCTGCGCACGAAAATCGCCGGTGTGCACGGTCAGCCCGGCCTCGTCCACGCTCGCCGTCCCCGAGATCAGCAGCATCGTCTTGTCGCCGAGGTCGAAGCGGATGCCTCGTGCGAAAGAGGACGGCCGGGCGTAGTCGTACGCTTCGTTGAGGACCCGGCCGGCCTTCATGGCGTGCCGCTCGACGCGGGCCGCCGACGGCCCGGTCCCGGCGGAGAGGGCCGCGGGGCTCAGCGATCCGTCCTCGGCCAGCAGGCCGAGTGCTGTCATCTCCTCGCGTTCCGGCGCTGATTTCGGCTGGATGAGTGCAGCGATCATCACGGTTCGGCTGGCCGGTTCTGGCATCGAGAATCCCTTCGAGAACTGTTCGTCCCTTGTGTGAGACCGCCCGTCGAGGCCCAAACCTCCGGACCGGCGACCGGGTACATTATCGACCAGACGGGCCTGGCTGTGGCGGACGTTTCCGTGTCGGCCACGGGACCGTTGCCGGCGACCGGCGGACGGACGAGCCGGCCGTCAGGCGGCAGTCGTGGCCCGGTTCGTCGGCTCCGGGCTCCCGCCTCCGCCCGCGTCGCTCATCGGTGCGGGCTTCGGCGAGGCTCGCCGAAGCGCTTCGCGCGGAGGCGGCCGGGCGGCTGCGCGGCAAACCCTGCTCTCCGGCCGCCGTCGGCCGCTGGCCGCCGGGGTCGCGCGGTCTGATCCGCGTGCGTGATCGCGCTCTACCCGGCTGACTCCCGGCGCCTACGAGCAGGTTTGCGAACTGACGCTGCGACGCTTGCCGCCAGTCGCTGGTCTCGCGAGGCATCCCGCACCCGTCCGCCGCCAGACGCTGCGGGGCCGACGGGCGTCGCGGGATGCCTGCGCAAGCGAGCATGCGATTTCATTGATGTGAGCCATGCCGACTGGCTCACGCGAATACCGCCGGCCGAGGCGACTGGTTCGGCACTGTCGAGCGCGAGCGAGCGCGGGCGCCCACGACGACCGGCGGCCGCACCTCACCCTTATGGCGGTCGGTGGCGGGCCGCAACAGCGACCGTCGTTGCACGTCATCGTCCTCGCGGCGGCGGCCCGGTGCGCTACAATTCGAGGATGCTTCAGTCAACAAAGCGGCGTTCTTCCGTCCGGCATCTGGCCGCGGCCTGTGCGGTCGCGGCGGTGGCAGCGGCGCCGGGTCAGGCTTCCGCCGCGCCCGTCGACGGTCGCGTGAAGCACACGATGGCCGTCACGCTGGAGCCGGCCGTCCACAAGCTGACCGTCTCCGACCAGATGCAGCTGGCGGCGCGACCTGCCGACGGGGTCGTGGATTTCGTGATGAACGCCGCGCTGCGCGTCATCCGCAGCGAGCCCGCGGTCCGCGAGATGCCGGTCGGCGCGGACGCGACCTTCTTCGGGATCAACGGCACCGGCGACGCCACGGGCCGGCAGGTTGGCGTCAAGCGGTACCGCGCCACGCTGACGCCAGACCAGACCTCCCTGTCGGTGTCCTACGAGGGCGTGATTGACTTCGGCCTGTCCGACCAGCGAGAGCAGTACACCCGCGGCTTCCGCGAGACGTCGGGCATCCTCGGCGCCGAAGGCGTCTACCTGGCCGGCAGCAGCTTCTGGTATCCCTCGTTCAACCGCGAGCTGATCGAGTTCGAGCTCAACGTCACGCAGCCGGCGGCGTGGCAGGTGATCTCACAGGGCAACGGCACGTCGCGCGACGCGCAGGGGCACGCCCGGTGGGAGTCGGGCGGAGCGATGGACGAGATCTACCTTGTCGGCGGCCCGCTGCAGGTCTGGCGCGACGCGGCCGGTTCGGTCGAGACGCTGGTCTACCTGCACGACAAGGACGACTCCACGGCAGGGAAGTACCTGGCAGCCACGGCGCAGTACCTCGAGATGTACCGGCAGCTGATCGGGCCGTATCCCTACCGGAAGTTCGCGCTCGTCGAGAACTTCTGGGAGACCGGCTACGGCATGCCCACGTTCACGCTGCTCGGCCGCGAGATCATCCGGTTTCCGTTCATCATCAACTCGTCCTACCCGCACGAGATTCTGCACAACTGGTGGGGGAACTCGGTCTTCGTCGACTACGAGTCGGGGAACTGGTGCGAAGGGCTGACGGCGTATCTGGCGGACCACCTCATCGCCGAGCAGCGCGGCACCGGCGACGAGTACCGGCGCTCGACGCTGCAGAAGTACCGCGACTACGTCAAGGAGGGCCGCGACTTTCCGCTCACCGCCTTCCGCTCGCGCGAGAGCGCCTCGACCGAAGCGGTCGGCTACGGCAAGGCGCTGATGGCGTATCACATGCTGCGCCTGTCGGTCGGAGACGATGCGTTCCGGAAGGGGATTGCGCGGTTCTACCGCGATTTCAAGGGCAAGCGCGCCTCGTTTGCCGACTTCCAGAAGACGATGGAGGCGGTCGGGCGGCCGCGACTTCACCCGGTTCTTCGCGGACTGGGTTGGCAGGCCTGGCGCGCCCGTGCTGGCCGTCGCGGTGACCGCCGTCAGAAGCGACACCTCGAGCGCGGGCGGCGGGTTCGTCGTGGAAGGCACTCTACGCCAGACGCAGGGTGGCGAGCCGTTCGTCGTGGATGTGCCGGTCGTCGTTCAGACGGCGAAGGGCGTGGTGGCGAAGACCGTGCGCCTCGAGGGCGCCGCGCAGGCCTTCGCGGTGACCGTCGCCGACGCGCCGCTCGATGGTCCACGTCGATCCGCGATTCGACGTCTTCCGCAAGCTCGACCCCCGCGAGACACCTCCGTCGATCGGCCAGATCTTCGGCGAGCCCCGCGTGCTGGCGGTGCTGCCGTCGGCGGCGCCGGCGGCCGAACTCCAGGCGTGGCGCGAGCTGTTCAAGGGATGGCAGAGCGCCAGCCACGCCATCGAGATGAAGCTCGATACGGAGGTGACCGCGCTGCCGGCCGACCGAGCCGTCTGGATCGCGGGCCGAGCCAATCGCTGGGCGGCGCGCCTCTTCAGGTCCGGCGGCGGCATGACGCTGACCGACGCGGCGATCGAGGTGGACGGCGAGAAGATGGCCCTCGCCGGACACACGCTCGTCGCTGACGGCCCGCCACCCGCAGAACGTCGAGAAGGCGATCGGCTATCTGGCCGTGGACCCGGTGGCGGCGTTCCCCGGTCTCGGCCGGAAGCTCCCGCACTACGGGAAGTACTCCTATCTCGGCTTCGAAGGCGCGGAGCCGGTCAACATGCTGAAAGGGCAGTGGCAGCAGACCGACTCGCCGCTGCGCGTGGATGTGCGCGCTCAGGCCGCCCGCCTGGCCGGCGGCGCCGCGGCCACAGGCGCCGCGCTTCCGCGGCTCGAGCCGCTGCCCGCGGACCCGCGCCGGGCGCTCGCCGAACTGCCGCCGACCTTCTCGCAGAAGGCGCTGACCGACCACGTGGCGTTTCTGGCGGACCCGGCGCGCCAGGGCCGCGGACCCGGCAGCGACGGGCACGAGGCGGCCGCGAAGTACATCGCCGATCGCTTCAAGGCGTACGGCCTGGCGCCCGGCGGCGACAGCGGCGGCTTCTTCCAGTCGTTCTCGATGCCGGTTGGCGAGCGTCGAGAGGCGCGGGCCGTGGCGAACATCGTCGGCATCATTCCGGGGACGAAGGCGGAATGGAAGGACCAATCCGTCCTCGTCACCGCGCACTACGACCACCTCGGCCTCGGTTGGCCGGACGTGCACAAGGGCGACGAGGGGAAGGTGCATCCGGGCGCCGACGACAACGCGAGCGGTGTGGCGGTGATGCTGGAGCTGGCGAACACCCTCGCGCGGGCGGAGAAGCCGTCGCGCAGCATCGTCTTCGTGGCATTCACCGGCGAGGAAGCCGGCCTCCTCGGGTCGGCGTTCTACGTCGAGCACGCCGGCGCGTTCCCGATCGGCAAGGCGATCGGCGCCATCAACCTCGACACCGTCGGCCGCCTGGGCGACCAGCGGCTGTCGGTGATCGGGACCGGCACTGCGTCGGAGTGGCAGCACATCTTCCGGGGCGCGAGCTTCGTCACCGGCGTCGAGAGCCGGAACATACCCGAGGCCATGCAGGCGTCCGACCAGATGAGTTTCGTCAGGAAGGGCGTGCCGGCCGTGCAGATCTTCACCGGCGCGAACGGCGACTACCACCGGCCGGGCGACACGGCGGACAAGATCGACGGCCCCGGTCTGGTCAAGGTTGCGACGTTCGTTCGCGAGGGCGTGATCTACCTGGCGGAACGGGCCGAGCCGCTGACGAACACCATTGCGGGCCAGCCTTTGCCGCCAGGGGCGGCTTCGGCGGCCAAGCCGGCTTCGCCGCCTCCGGCGGCTTCCGCGGGCAGGCGCGTCAGCTTTGGCACGGTGCCCGACTTCGCGTTCGAGGGGCCCGGGCGTGCGCGTCGGCGGCGTCGTTGACGGATCGCCGGCGCGAGAAGGCGGATATCAAGGAAGGCGACGTGATTACGGCGATTGACGGCAAGCCCGTCGCGAACCTGCAGGCGTTCCCGTCGATGCTCGGCAACCTTCGCGCCGGGGCAGACCGTGAAGGCCACGGTGGTGCGCGCCGGAAAGGAAGTGACGGTGGCGGTGACGCTCGCGGAGCGGTAGGCGCGACAGCAGGTACACGCGAGGGGATAAGGGGGCCGAGAAGCTGACGAGGTACGCCGAGCGTGGCCAGCGTTCGTCGCTCCGGCTCCGGTTCGGTAAAGACCCAGGTCGAAAAATGGGGGGGGGGGGGGGGGGGGGGGGGGGGGGGGGGGGGGGGGGGGGGGGGGGGGGGGGGGGGGGGGGGGGGGGGGGGGGGGGGGGGGGGGGGGGGGGGGGGGGGGGGGGGGGGGGGGGGGGGGGGGGGGGGGGGGGGGGGGGGGGGGGGGGGGGGGGAAAAAGGCCTTTAAAAAGCGCAAAATGAAACCCGGTCCGGAAAAAAAACGCCTCAAAGGGCTCTCACAAAGGGCCGAGGGGAAAAGACGTGAACGATGACGCTCGAATGCACGAGTTTTGGGCGCGGGACGCGCAGGGCGGAGGGGGGGGGGATTTACTACGCGTGGTGCATGAGATGACTACGGGTGCGAGCGCGGCGAAAATGGGACGGATGGCCGGAAAGTCGCAAAGGGGAAGCCGAGAGGGCCCGGCGAGCGCCGGGCCCCGTCACGAGACTAGACGTTCTCCTTCTTGTGGCATTCAGCGCACTTCGGCGGCGCAGCCTTGCCGGCGGCGATCGCCTTCACGTGGCAGTCGATGCAGAGGCCGCTCTTGGCCATGGCGACGTGGAACGCGCCCTGGGTGGCGGTCTTCATCGGTGCCGTGGCCGCCTTGGTGTGGCAGTTCTGCAGTTCTGATGCGCGGTCTTCGACGGCTTCTCGGGCTTCGACGCATGATGGCACTGCTCGCACTTCACGCCTTCCATCTTGCTATGCTTGGCGTGGTCGAACTTCACGCCGCCGAGCGGCGAGCCTTTCAGGATGACAGTCGTCGGCGCCTTCTCCTGGGCGTAGACAAGGCCAGAGAACGTAACGGCGAACGCGAACACGGACAGAATGACGAGGAGTCTCTTCATGTGCGCTCCTTGAGTGTAAGGTCCCGGCGCAAACCCACGACGCCGGAATTATAGTGCAGTGTCGGAATTGTCCAGACCGGTTCGTGCACTGTCCCTGACAGCTGTGATCTTTCAACACCCTGGGGCGTTTCGCCAGCCGCCCGGTCCCACTGACCCGCGATGCTGCAAAGAGCGGGCCGCGCTTATAATGGGTGCTCATGCCACCCAAACAACGAGCGCCGGAGGCTGACGGACGGCCCTCGCGGTTTACGACCATCTCCGGGAGGCCTCTCAAGCCGCTGTACACGCCAGAGGACACCGCCGGCTTCGACTACACCCGCGACCTGAACGACCCCGGGGGCTTTCCGTACACGCGCGGCATCCACCCGACCGGCTACCGCGGCAAGGTCTGGACGATGAGGCAGTTCGCGGGGTTCGGGACGCCGGAGGACACCAACGCCCGCTACAAGGAGCTGCTGGCCAACGGGGGCACGGGGCTGAGCGTCGCCTTCGACCTGCCGACGCTGATGGGGCGCGATCCGGACCACCCGCTGTCGCTCGGGGAAGTCGGCAAGTGCGGCGTTGCGATTGCGTCGCTGGCCGACATGGAGACCCTGTTCGAGGGGATCTCGCTCGCCGACATCACGACGTCGATGACGATCAACTCGCCGGCGTCGATGATCTTCGCGATGTACCTGGTGGTGGCCGAGCGCCAGGGCGCGGACTGGAAGCGAATCTCGGGGACCATCCAGAACGACATCCTGAAGGAGTTCATCGCCCAGAAGGAGTACATCTACCCGCCGCGGCCGTCGATGCGCCTCATCACCGACGTGTTCTCGTTCTGCGCCCGCGAGGTGCCGCGGTGGAACACGATCTCGGTGAGCGGCTACCACATCCGCGAGGCCGGAGCGACGGCGCTGCAGGAGCTGGCGTTCACGCTGCGCGACGGGATCGAGTACGTCCAGTACGGCGTCGACGCCGGTCTGAGCGTGGACGAGTTCGTCCCGCGCATGTCCTTCTTCTTCAACGCGCACAGTGACTTCTTCGAGGAGATCGCCAAGTACCGCGCGGCTCGCCGGATTTGGGCGCGGGTGATGCGCGAGCGGTTCGGCGCGAAGGCCGAGCGCTCGCTGAAGCTCCGCTTCCACACGCAGACGGCGGGCGTCTCGCTGACCGCCCAGCAGCCGTACAACAACGTCGTGCGCACGGCGCTCCAGGCGCTCGGCGCGGTGCTCGGCGGCACGCAGTCGCTGCACACCAACTCGCTGGACGAGGCGCTCGCGCTGCCGACGAGCGAAGCGGTGACCATCGCGCTGCGCACGCAGCAGGTCATCGCGCACGAGAGCGGCGTGGCGAACGTGGTCGACCCGCTGGGCGGCTCGTATTTCGTCGAGCGCCTGACCTCGGACATGGAACGGGAGACGCTCGAGATCTTCCGGGCGATCGACGATCTGGGAGGGATGGTTCCGGCCATCGAGCAGGGCTACCCGCAGAAGGCGATCGCCGACAGCGCCTACCTCCTGCAGCAGGCCATCGAGCGCCGCGACAAGATCATCGTCGGGGTCAACGACTTCGTCGCGGGGGTGGAGGAGCCGATCCCGACGCTCTACATCGACGAGGCGGCCGCCGGGCCGGCAGCTGGCGAAGCTCGAGACGGTGCGGCGCGAACGCGACGCCGGCCGCGTCGCGCGGGCGCTCGACGACCTTCGGACGGTGGCGGCGGGTCGCGGCAACACGATGGAGCCGATCCTGGCCGCGGTCAGGGCCTACGCGACCGTTGGCGAGATGTGCGACGCGCTGCGCGAGGTGTGGGGGGAGTTCGTAGAAGTGCCGGTGGTGTAGTCCAGCGGTCAGCGGTGGCAGCTGTTAGCGGACAGCGGATCACGAACGCGCGTGACGCGATCCGCTGCCGCGGCCAGCTACCAGCTGTCAGCTGTCTGAGAGGTCGCCTGCTATGCGCAAGATCCGAGTGGTGATCGCCAAGCCGGGCCTCGACGGCCACGACCGCGGTGCGAAGGTCATCGCCCGCGCCCTCAGGGACGCGGGGATGGAGGTCATCTACACCGGCCTTCGCCAGACGCCGGAACAGGTCGTCGCTGCCGCGCTGCAGGAGGACGCCGACGTGATCGGCCTCTCCATCCTGTCGGGGGCGCACACGCACATCTGCCCCCGCGTCATGGAACTGGTGCGCCAGCACGGCCTCGACGACGTGCTGGTGCTGGTCGGCGGGATCATCCCCAACGTGGACGTGCCGAAGCTCGAGGCGATCGGCATCGCGGGGATCTTCAGGCCCGGCAGCACGATGAAGGACATCGTCGACTTCATCCAGCGGCACGTGCGGCCGGCGGCCTGAGCCGGCCATCGGACCGTCCCTCCCCAGCGGCGGCGCCGGCGGAGGCATTCGGCTGTAGTCGGGCGGGCGAGACACCGATAATGAGATGAGTAGCCCCCTGCCGCGGGGCCCCAACGGGGACCGGATGCCGTACAAACTCCTGCTCGCCGACGACAGTGTCACAATCCAGCGCGTCATCGAATTGACGTTCGCCGAGGAGGACGTCACGGTGACGGCCGTTTCGGACGGCCAACAGGCGATCGACCTCATCCAGGCGGCCCCGCCCGACATCGTCCTGGCCGACGTGGGGATGCCGGCGCGAGACGGCTACGAAGTGGCGGCCTTCATCAAGAACGACCCGGCCTTCGCGCACATCCCGGTCCTCCTGCTCACCGGCGCGTTCGAGCCGATCGACGAGGACAGGGCGCAGTCGGTCCGCTGCGACGGCGTGCTCGCGAAACCGTTCGAGCCGCAGATGCTGATCAGCCGCGTCAAGGAACTGCTCGAGGCGCGCGGCGGCCGCGGCCGCCGCCGCGGCGCCTGCCGCTGAGAGCGCGGCCGTCGCGACCGAACCGCTGTCGGCCGTTCAGGCGCTCCTTGCCGCACCGGGCGCGGATGAGCCGCCCATCGACGAGGATGCCACCATCCGCATGACCAGGCCGCCCGTGTTCGCGGAGGAAGACCTGCGCCTCGACATGGCGTCGTTCGAGACCAGCCATGAACCCGAGCCGGTGCCGGATTCAACGCTCGACGAGTACTTCAATCGGCTCGATGCCGCCTTCGCGCATCTGACAGCCGGTCAGCCCGGTCATGATGCCGCCCCCTCGCCGGAAGCCGCGGCGGTCGAGCCGAGGGGCGCCGGCGCCTCGTCCATTCCGGTGGACGACCTCGAGGCGGCAGCCGCAGCGGTCGCCGTGGGCGTGCCCGACGCGTTCATCGCCCTGCTCGATGCCGAGCGGGAGCACGGCCCCGACGCGGTCCGTCGCGGCGACCCGGTCTTCGCGGCCGGAATCGTCCTGCCGGGCACGGCGGTCACCCAGGCCTTCATCGATGAGGTCGCTCGGCGCGTGAGCGAGCGCCTGGCGGAGGCGGCCCTGCGGGTCCAGGTCACGGAGATCGTTTCGGCCGTCGCCGAACGTCTCGTCCGCGAGGAAATCGCCCGCCTCAAGGCGGGCCTCCGGTAGTTCTCCCGCTCGCGCGAACGCCAACTCGCCAGACCTCGAGATCCGCAGATCGCCAGATTCAAGATCGCCAGATCTGAAGATCGCAAGATCGCCAGATCGCAAGATTCCTAGATTCCCCCCTGCGTTCTTCCGCTACGATTCAAAGATCTATGCGTGAACTTCCCAAAGCGTTCGAACACTCGGAGGTCGACCCGCGCTGGTACGCGTTCTGGGAGTCGATTGGCGCGTTCCGCGCCAACCCGGCGTCCGGCAAACCGCGGTTCAGCATGGTCATCCCGCCGCCCAACGTGACCGGCTCGCTCCACATGGGCCACGCGCTCAACCACACGATGCCCGACATCATCGCGCGGTGGAAGCGGATGCAGGGCTACGACGTCCTGTGGCTGCCCGGCACCGATCACGCCGGCATTGCCACCCAGAACGTCGTCGAGAAGCAGCTGGCACGGGAGGGGAAGACCCGCCACGACCTCGGCCGCGAGGCGTTCGAAGCGCGGGTGTGGGACTGGGTGAAGCAGAG
This sequence comes from uncultured Acidobacteriota bacterium, assembly GCA_963784455.1. GTDB lineage: Bacteria > Acidobacteriota > Vicinamibacteria > Vicinamibacterales > Fen-181 > FEN-299. The sequence continues at coordinate 10,384 of CAWARN010000013.1, forward strand.
CCACGGCACGATCACCGGCCAGATGCGGAAGCTCGGCGAGTCGGTCGACTGGACGCGCGAGCGGTTCACGCTGGACGAGCAGCTGTCGCGGGCGGTGCGCCGCGTGTTCGTCTCGCTCTACGAGGAGGGGCTGATCTACCGCGGCACCTACATCGTGAACTGGTGCCCGCGCTGCCGCACGGCGCTGTCCGACCTCGAGGTGGTGCACAAGGACACGAACGGGAAGCTCTGGTATGTGCGCTATCCGGCCGCGGACGGAGGAGAGGGCGTTGTCGTGGCCACGACCCGTCCCGAGACGATGCTGGGCGATACGGCGGTGGCGGTGAACCCGGACGACGAACGCTACCGGGACCGGATTGGCCAGACCGTTCGGCTGCCGATCATCGGGCGCGATCTGACCATCATCGCCGACGAGTTCGTCGACCCGGCGTTCGGCACCGGCGCCGTGAAAGTGACGCCGGCGCACGATCCGAACGACTTCCAGATGGGGAAGCGGCACGGCCTGCTCGAGGTGGCGGTCATCGACGAGGACGGGCGGATCACTCCGGCCGGCGGGCCGTTCGCCGGGCTCGACCGGTTCAAGGCGCGGGCCGGCGTCGTGGAACGGCTCGAGGCCGAGGGGCTGCTGGTGAAAGTGGCGGACCACCAGCACGCCGTCGGCACCTGCCAGCGGTGCAGCACCGTGGTCGAGCCGCTCGTGTCGACGCAGTGGTTCGTGAAGGTCGCCCCGCTCGCGCAGGAGGCCATCCGCGTCGTCGAGAACGGCCAGGTGCGCTTCCTGCCAGAGAACTGGACGAAGACCTACTACGACTGGATGTACAACATCCACGATTGGTGCATCTCGCGCCAGTTGTGGTGGGGGCATCGCATCCCGGCCTGGTACTGCGAGTCGTGCAGCCGGATGATCGTGGCCGAGCAGGCGCCCGAGCGGTGCGGGTGCGGCGGCGCCCTGACGCAGGACGGCGACGTGCTCGACACGTGGTTCAGCTCGCAGCTCTGGCCGTTCAGCACGATGGGCTGGCCCGACCAGACCGAGGACTTTCTCCGCTACTACCCGACCGACCTCATGTTGACCGCGTTCGACATCATCTTCTTCTGGGTTGCGCGGATGATCATGTCGGGCGTCAAGTTCACGGGAGACGTCCCGTTCCGCGACGTGTACATCACGGGCCTCGTGCGCGACGAGCGCGGCCAGAAGATGTCGAAGTCGAAGGGGAACGTCGTCGATCCGCTGGAGGTCATGGACGAGATCGGCGCCGACGCGCTGAGGTTCACGCTCACCGCGATGGCGGGGCCGGGGATGGACATCCCGCTCTCGGAAGGGCGGATGACCGGCTATCGGCAGTTCATCAACAAGATCTGGAACGCGTCGCGATTTGTGCTGATGAACCTCGGCGACGATCCCGTGCGCGGGGAGGTGCCGTCAACGTCGTCGCTCGGTCTCGTGCACCGCTGGATCCTTCATCGGCTGAACGCCGTCACCGGCGAAGTGCAGGAGGCGCTGACGACGTACCGGTTCGACGTGGCCGCCGACCGTCTCTACCACTTCTTCTGGCACGAGTACGCCGACTGGTACATCGAGATGGTGAAGCAGCACCTGCAGGCGGACGGCGCCGAGCGCGAGACGGCGCGGGCCGTACTCGTCGAGGTGCACGACCGCGTGCTGCGGCTGCTCCACCCGATCATCCCGTTCGTCACCGAGGAGCTGTGGCAGCACCTGCCGCGGCGCCCGGAAGACGGGCAGACGATCACGCTTGCCGCATTCCCCGCGGTGCGCCCCGACTGGGTGGATGCGGGCGTCGAGGCTGAAATCGGCCTGCTGCAGGACGTGGTGACCACCATCCGCACGGCGAGGGCCGAGCGGACCGTCAAGCCATCGGAGCGAATCAACGCCACGGTCGAAGGCGGGAACCCGGAGCAGGTGCGGACGCTCACCGAACAGAAGGGTTATGTGCTGGCGCTGGCCGGCCTGACGTCGCTCGAGTTCGGGGCCGCGCCGGCGGGAGCGGACGAGGCGCTCGAGACCGTCACGCGAGTGTGCGACGACCTGCGCGTGCACATCCGGATGCCAAAGGCGGATCGGGGAGCCGAGATCGAGAAGCTGCGCAAGCAGCTGGCAGACACCGAGCGGGAGATGACCGGCATCGACGGCAAGCTCGCCAACGAGCAGTTCGTGTCGCGCGCGCCGGCCAGACTGGTGGACGATACCCGGGCACGCCGGCAGGCGCTCGAGGTGCAGGTCGGGAAGATCCGGCACACACTGGCCGAGATGGGGGCATAGACGGTGAGTCCGGCTCCGCCGCTCGCGGGCGTTCTGCCGCGCGACTTCGCGGACGCGCTGGCCGATCGCTCCGAATCGGCTGCGCGGGTTCGCCAGTCCGGTCATCTGGTACGACACCGTCTCTTCGACAAACGACATCGCCGAGCGCGCGGCGGCGGCTGGAGCCGGCCACGGAACGGTCGTGGCGGCCGACTGCCAGGAGAGCGGGCGCGGCCGGATCGGGCGGGCCTGGCACTCCCCGCCGGGGACTGGCCTCTACATCTCGGCCGTGCTGCGTCCCGCCGACATGGGTGTGCCTGAACGCGGGACCGGCGTTGCGGCGGCGTCGAGAGTCACACTGACGGCCGGCGTCGCCTGCGCGCAGGCGCTCAGGAACGCGACGGGTCTGCCGGCCGCGATCAAGTGGCCCAACGACATCGTCGTCGGGCGGCGAAAGGTGTGCGGGATTCTGGCCGAGACCGCCAGTTCAGACGGGCGGCTGCAACACGTCATCCTCGGATACGGGATCAACGTGCTGGCGGCATCGTACCCCTACGAGATCGCCGAACGCGCCACGTCGATCGAGGCCGAGCTCGGGCGCTCCGTAGACCGCGCGGCGGTCTTCGCCGAATCGCTGGCGTGCCTGGCCGAGCGGAGTCGCCAGTTGTCGGCCGGGGGATTCGGTGCCATGCTCGACGCGTGGCGGTTGCTGTCGCCGAGCAGCACGGGTGCCCGGGTCGAGATCGCCACGCCGGCGGGCTGGACCGAAGCCCTGACGGCCGGCGTCGATCACGACGGCGCGCTGCTCGTGAGGGCCGGCGGCGCCGTCCGACGCGTTGTGGCCGGGGAGGTGCGCTGGCGCGCGTAGGGCTCAAGGCTCAGGGCTGAAGGCTCAAGGCCGCCAGTTCGCAAGATCGTAGGTTCGCAAGATCGCAAGTTACCGAGACTCAACATGCTCCTCGCGATCGACATCGGCAACACCAACATCGTCGTCGGCGTGTTCGACGCCGAGCGGTTGAGCCACAGCTGGCGGCTGTCGACCCAGCGGCAGCGAACGGCGGACGAGATGGGGATGTTCGTGCTGCAGCTGTTCCAGCACGGGCAGATCGCTCCCGCCGACATCAGTGCCGTGGTGCTCGCCTCCGTCGTGCCGACGCTGACACAGCCGACCGCGGAGATGGCCCGCCGCTACTTCCACCGGGAGGCGCTCGTGGTGGACGGGTCTACCGATACCGGCATGCCGTTGCTGGTGGATGAGCCTGGGCAGGTGGGAGCCGATCGCATCGTCAACGGCGTCGCGGCCCACGCGCGCTACGGTCGAGCGGACAGCGGCTCCGCGCGGGATCTGATCGTCGTGGATTTCGGGACGGCGACGACGTTCGACGCGATCTCGGCGCGCGGCGAGTACGTGGGCGGCGTCATCTGCCCCGGCGTGAACATCTCGGCCGATGCGCTGTTCGAGCGTGCGGCGAGGTTGCCGCGCGTGGATGTTCGAAGGCCGGCGGCCGTCATCGGTCGGACGACCGTTGCGCAGATGCGCTCCGGCCTGTTCTACGGCTACGTGGGTCTGGTCGAAGGGATCGTCGGCCGGATGCGCCTGGAGCTCGGTGGCCGCGCCGCGTGCATCGCGACCGGAGGCCTCGCCGAGATGATCGCGCCCGACGCGCCGGCCATCGAAGAGGTCGACCGGGATCTCACGCTGCACGGCCTGCGCATCATCTGGGATCGGAACAAGAAGGCATCAGAGTAGTGGACGCTGACGTCTATTGCCGGGAGATAGAGGCGCACCTCTGCCGCCGGAACGCGGGACACCTGGTGCGGGTGGCCGGTCCGGCGTTCGAGATGGTCGCGGGTTGGGCAGTGCAGGGCATCCCTCTCAAGGTGGCGCTGAACGGGATCGACCGGGCGGTTGATCGCCGGGACGCGAAGGGGCCGCGCCGCCGGCCGATGCGCGTCGAGTTCTGCGAGGCTGACGTCCTCGACGCCTTCGACGAGTGGCGCCGGGCGGTCGGCGTGGGTACGGCGGGCGGGGGAGGGCTTCGGACGGAGGCGCCCGACGAGCCCGCGGGGGACGAACCGCGGCAGAGGTCAGGGCCGTCGCTCCGCGCGCACCTCGATCGTGTCGTGACCCGGCTGACCGATTGCCTCGCGCGCGGTGCCGTCGGCGGCAATCTCGAACGCGCGATCGAGCGGGTGGTCGCCGAGTTGGGCGAGGCCAGGCCTGCGAGCCGCGGTCTCCGCGGCGATGCTCGCGCGGCCCTCATCACGAGGCTGCATGCCGTCGACGACGAGCTGATGGCCGCGGCGAGGGCCGCAACAGCACCGGACGTTCTCGAGGCGATCGGGCGAGAGGCGGGGCAGGACCTGGCCGCGTTCAGCGGCCGCATGTCGGCCGACGACTACGGCCGCGCCGTCGAGGCCGCGACGGTGAAACTCCTTCGCGAGCGGTTGAAGTTGCCGGACATTGCGTACTGATACGGAAGGGTCGGCTGTCAACCGCACCTGACGACGGTCGCGGGAACGCGGACGCACCGACTGGTGAAGAGAACCGACTGGTGATCATGACGCGCGGCGACCGTGAAGTCCGTGGGATCGCGAGAATCCGGTTGAAGGACGACGAGGTGCCTACGTCCGAATCCGGCGTGAAACCAGAGGTTGCGTGATGTCCGAGCGCCCGCGCAACCGATTCGTTGCATGGTGCGCGACGGTTTGGCCGCCGATGACGACAGGCGCCGGACGAGCGTCCATCCGTGAACTTGCCATCGTGTACCTGATGGCTGTTACGGCGTTCGGGTACTTTCGTGGGCACTTGGCAGGATGGCAACACCTACTCGCGCCTGGCACTGGTGAGAGCGGTCGCTCAGGAACACCGTTTCGAGATCGACACGAGCCAGCTGACGGAGGAGTTGCGCGACTTCCGCACGATAGACCGTTCGTTCTACAACGGACACTACTACTCGGACAAAGCGATTGGGTCGTCGCTGATCGGCGCTGTCGCGTGGGTGCCGGCCCAATGGCTGTTGCGAACCGCCGGCGTCCCTGTGGATGTACGCTTCTTCAAGGTCACCGCGCCGTTTTTCGGGGTCAGCCTCGTGTGCGCGTTGCTCGCGCCGCTGATCTACGGGTTCGTCACGAGCATCTCGGGTGGACGGATGGCACTCCTCGTCACGAGTGCGATTGTCTTCGGCACTCCGGTCTACAGGTACAGCACCGGATACTACGGCCACGTGCAGGCGGGCCTGTTCTTCCTTTCAGCATTCCTGATCTGGTTCCACGGCAGGTGCCAGGGGCGAATCTCGTATCTACAGGCGTTCGCATCGTGTGCCCTGCTCGGGTACATGGTCGTGACGGAGTACCCGACCGCTGTCCTTGCACTGGTGCTCGGGTGCTACATGCTCTTCGTGCTATTCGAGCTTGGTCGGCTCCCGGACTGGCGGATGTACACGGTGAGCGCCGCCGGCTTCCTTCTGGCCCTGAGCCCGTTGCTCTACTACAACCTTCGCGTCTTCGGGAACATGTTCATCACGGGGTACCAGCACCATGCGACGGCGAAGTTCGCCGCCGCCCATTCCCAGGGACTCTCAGGGATCGGAATGCCGGATCCGCTGGTGATGGGAGCCATGACCTTCCATCCGCTGATGGGCATCTTTTGGCAAAGTCCCGTCCTGTTGCTGGCGGTCGTCGGATGGATGGCGATGCGCCGGAGGCAACATCGCGCGGAGTTGTGGTTCTCGTTGTCAGCCGTCTTCGCCTACGTGGCCCTGATCTCGGGGTACTACAACTGGTCGGGAGGCCTGTCGTACGCGCCGAGGCACCTGATTCCCCTGATGCCGTTGTTCGCCGTTCCGCTGGCCTTCCTGCCCCTGCGATGGGTCGCACTCGGCTGGAGCCTCGCGGTTCTCTCGATCGCGCAGCACGTGATCGCGGCGGCTGCCCGCTTGGAGTATGTCGTTCGGCTCATCGAGCGCACGTTGGACGCCAACCATCACCCGACTACCGTGTTCGTCTCGACGATCTGGAGCCAGTGTTGGCCGAACCTGCGTGCCGGGCTGTACCTGAAGAACCGAGGCACGTGGCTCATCCCGGGCGGTGGATTCGCGACGTTGTTGCCCCTGTTCCTGGTCGAAGCGGCCCTCGCCGTCGTGCTCGTCAGGGCCATCGCCCATCGGGAGAGGGCCGCGAACGGGCCTCGCGCGGGCGGGGAGAGCGTACCCGGGTAAGGTCAGTTCGAGTGGCGCGTCGAAGAGCGCCTGGCGAAGGTGCCCGAAGTACTCGGGATCCCGCAGGCCGCTCTTCGTCGCCACAGATGATCGGCACTGACGAACGTCAGCCGATCTGGCTCGGCAGGCCGACCGTGCCGTGTTGCGTGCATCGGGTCGGCGTGATGACTTTGACCGGCTCCTGGCTTCTAGCTTCTGACTTCTGGATTCTTCCCCATGCTCTCCCCAGGCTCCATCCTCGACCTCACCATCGACAAGCCTGCAGCCGGCGGGCGGATGGTCGCCCGGCATGAGGGCCAGGTCGTCCTCGTTCACGCCGCCATCCCCGGCGAGCGGGTGCGGGCAGTCGTCGAGCGCGTGGGGCAGGGTGTCGCGTACGCGACGGCGATGGACGTCCTCGAGCCGTCGCCGGACCGGCGCACCGCGATCCACGACTGGGCGTGCGGCGGGAACGTCTACGCGCACATCGCCTATCCTCGGCAACTGCGGCTCAAGGCGGAGATCATCGCCGACGCACTCGCGCGGATTGGCAAGATGACGCTCGAGGCGCCCGTGCCGGTGGCGTCGTCTCCCGAAGCCGGCTACCGGATGCGCGCGCGGTTCCACGTGCGCGGCCGGAGGCTGGGGTTTTTCAGGGAAGGCACGCATGGGCTGTGCGACCCGGCCTCGACGCGCCAACTGCTCCCGGAGACCTGCGGACTCGTCGACGCGCTGTCTGCAGCGCTTGGCGACGGACGGCTCGACGGCGTGACCGAGATCGAACTCGGCGAGAACGTGCCCGCGACCGAGCGGGCCCTCCACGTGGAGCTCGCGCGGCCTCACGTGCCGCAGGGACTCGCCGGTCTGGCGGCGCTGCCGTCGGTCGTCGGCGTTGCCGCCTCGTTCGGAACGGCGGGCCGCGGAGGGGGCGGGGCAATGCGCCGCACGGTCACCGTCGGCGGCACGGCGTGCGTGCTCGACACCCTCCGACTGTCAGGCCGCAGCGGGGCGGATGTCGAGGTTCGACTGCAGCACCACGCGCAGGCGTTCTTCCAGGCGAACCGGTACCTGCTGACACCACTGGCCGCTCGCGTCGTGTCGCTCGTGCCGGACGGGCCCGTGCTCGATCTCTACGCAGGCGTCGGCCTGTTCTCAGCGTCGCTGGCCGCCTCGGGCTGGGACTCGGTGGTCGCGGTCGAAGGCGATCGGGCGGGCGCTGCGGACCTGCGAGCGAACGCGGCGCCGTTCGGGTCGGCGCTGGCGCCGGTCGAGATGGCGGTGGAGGCGTACCTTGCGACTCACCCGACATCGGCGGAGACGACGATCATCGTGGATCCGCCGCGGACCGGGATGTCGAGGGAGGCATCCGCCGCGATCGCGGCGCAGAAGGCGGGGACGCTCATCTACGTATCCTGCGATGTGGCGACCTTCGCGCGCGATGCGCGGAAGCTCGTCGACGCCCGCTACCGGCTGTCCCACCTCGAGGCGTTCGACCTGTTCCCGAACACCGCGCACGTCGAGGCGCTGGGGGTCTTCTCGCGGGGCTGAAGCGCCGTAACGAACGCCCAAGACGCCGTCAGGCGCCGCGCCTGCCCCTGAACCGCCAGGACAGAAACGCGGCAGACCCGAGGATGGCGATCTCGGTCACCGCCGCGATGAGGTTCAGCTTCCAGGCCCTGAGCGTGAGGATCTTCCGCGACACGACCGGGAAGACATCGAGGCGCGAGACGTAGTGCGCGTCGGCAAACGGCCAGAGGGCCATGAGGCCGCGGGGTGCCGGCGAATCCGCGCCCAGCCAGTCGAAGAACACGTGCGAGGCGTAGCTGGCGGCGACCGCCAGTGAGAGCCTGATCGGGTCGCGCGCCCTCCCGCGCGTCAGCAGCAGCGAGATGCCGAACACCGCCAGGACCGCGCCCACGCTGTGGGTATAGGCCCGGTGCTGGCCGGCGAGAAAGTCCACGTCGGCCGCCAGCCCGACGGCCGCGAACAGCCACGCCCGGCGCCACCGCAAGGCGCGCCTCCACAGGGGCATCCGCGAGTGTCCCTCGGCCGAGAGGGGGGGCGGCGCGTCAGGGGCGATGAGCCAACCGGCGGCGAACCCGCCGAAGGCGTGGCCGAGTGGGGAGGGCACTGGAAATCTACTGCCGGCAGGCCTCGATGAAGCCTTCGAACAGCGGCCGGAACTCGCCCGTGCGCCAGAAGTTCTCGGGGTGCCACTGGACGCCGAGGCAGAACGTCGAGTTTCCGCACTCGATCGCCTCGACGACGCCGTCGGGTGCCGTCGCCGTCACGTCGAAGCCGGGCGCCACCTTCTTGATCGACTGGTGGTGTCGGCTGTTCACCGAGCAGGTGTCGGCATCGACCATCTGCTCCTGCATCAGCGTCCACAGCCGGCTGCCCTTGCTGACCCAGACCTCGTGCGCGATCGCGCACGGCGGGGTTGACACGGTGTGCGGCAGGGCGCCGGACAGCTGCGACCCGATGTCCTGCACGAGCGTGCCCCCCAGCGCGACGTTCATCACCTGCAGCCCCCGGCAGATCCCGAACACGGGCAGTCTGGCTTCGCGTGCGGCGTGCAGCAGCGCAAACTCGAAGGCGTCCCGGTCTGGCTCGACGTTCGTCACCGTCTCGTGACGGGCTTCGCCATAGCGGTCCGGATCGATGTCGACCCCGCCGGTCATGAGCAGACCGTGGACCGCGCCCATCAACTGGCCCGGCTGATCCTTAATCGGATCGAGCACCCGCGGCTCCCCGCCGGCGCGACGGACCGATTCGACGTAGTCGGGGAGGCTGCGGCACGGCGCGATGCCGATGATCGGCGACATAGGTGTCCTCGAGATTCGAACCTGGTATCCTGCGCGTCCGCGCCGGGCGGTACGGATGTCCCCGCCCGGCTACATGCGAGGCGGGACCGGGATGCCCATCAGGCTCAATGCCCCGGCCAACTGGTTCCGAAAATAGCTGACGGCCGCGGCACGCCATCGCCTGGCGTCGTCGCGCTCCTCGTTCAGGATCGGGAACCGGTGATAGAACGCGTTGAACGTCTGCGCCAGGCCGAACGCGTACTTCGCCAGGACGGAGAATTCCAGCGTCCGAACCGCCTGTTCCGCGACTTCGTCCAACCGCGAGGCCTCGAGCACCAGCGCCCAGAGGTCGTGCCCGTGGGCTTCGCCGTTCAGCTCCTCCGCGGGCGCGCCGGTGAGGGGGCTCAGGAACTCCGCTTCGACAACCCCTTCGCGATCGCGGAGCTTCTGGAAGATATTGTTCGCGCGAACGACAGCATACTGTAAATACGGACCGCTTTCACCCTCGAAATTCAACGCCTCGTCGATGTCGAACGCGATCACCTTCCCGCGGGAGAATCGGATCATGAAGTAACGGACCGCCGCGATCGCGATCGCCTCCGCGATCCGCCGCGTCTCGTCGGCCGACAGCTCCGCGTTTCGCTTCGCCACTTCTTCGCCGGCCTTCTTCTCGAGGACGTCGAGGAGGTCGTCGGCCTTCACTCCCAGGCCCTTCCGCCCCGACACTTCCACGAACGGCCGCGCGGCGTCTTCCGCCGACAGGGTGTAGCCCAGCTGGCGCGCCGTGTTGTGCGTCAGCGTCACCATCTCGTAGGAGAAATGGACCGACCGGTCCGCCTCCTCGCGGCGGCCAATCGCCGCGAGCGCCTGCTTGAGCAGCTTCTGCAGATACGACTGGCGGACGTCGATCACGTTGAACACGGCGCCGGCGCCGCCGAATGCCGGGTGGCCTGGCGCGTCGGGCTCGGCCTCCCCGCACGTCGCCCACACCGGCTGCCCGTCCTTGCGCCGGCTGAACACGCGGTAGTGGAAGTCCCTGTCGAGGACGCCGAACTTCCAGAACTGGTAAGCCATGTCCTTGCCGACGTAGGTCACCGTCCCGTTCGAGCGCACGATCACCTTCTCGCGGCTCTCGTCCTCGCCCGATCCGGCCTCCGTCTCGGCCTCCGCTGCCGCCGCTCCCGCCTCGTCCTCGATCGTCATCACCCAGCAGCCGGCCAGCCTTCCCTGCGTCTGATGGAAGACCGCGCCCTTCTCCTTCAGCACCTCGAACGCCCTCGCCCAGAAGTGGAGGCGCAGGATGTCGCCTTCCCATGCGAGCAGGTCGTAGTGCACGTGCAGCCGCGCCATCGTCTCCAGGTGCCGGCGGACAATGCGGTCGGCGACGAACGCCGCGATCTCGGCCGACTCGTTGCCGCCGTGCTCGATGTCGTGCAGCGCGTCCAGCCGCGCCTGCAGCCGCGACTTGTCCTCCTCGTACCACTCGGCGACGCGGGCGTACAGATCCCAGCAATGGAAGTCGAACCGGGTGGCATCGGCGATCGCGCGGATGCTGGCCAGATCCTGCTTCTCGAGGTGGCGGAACCCGACGACGACGTCGGCGACCTGCACGCCGGTGTCGTCGATGTAGTTCTGGACCTCCACCGGCACGCCCCGGAAGCGGAGGGCCCGCACCAGCGTGTCGCCCAGCGCCGAATTCCTCAGATGGCCGATGTGCGCGGCCTTGTTCGGATTGATGGCGGTGTGCTCGACGATTGTCTTCACGGCGCCAGCCTTCGGGTGCGGCGCGACGTTCGGCGGTCCCCCGGCGAGCCGATCGCACAGGAACGCCCGCCGGTCGAGGAACAGGTTCAGGTAGCCCTTCGTCGCTTCGACCCGCGCCACGCCCGGGACGTCTCCCAGCGCGCCGGCCAGCTCTTCGGCGATCACCTTCGGCGCCTTCCGGAGCGTCTTCGCCAGCTCGAACGCCACGGGCAGCGCGAGGTCGCCCAGTTCGCGCGTCGGCGGGTAGTCGATGACGATGGGGGGAATGGCGCTGGCGGCCAGGCCGAAGCGCGCGCCGAGGGCCGACATGATCCGTTCCCGGACGAGTGCGTGGAGTGAAAGTATCATCGCTCGTTGGTCGATGCTGGTTTGCCGCAGCGCCCGCGTGCCATAATCGTGGCGGTCAGCGCCCGGCGGGCCGAAGCCCGTGTGACGAAAGCCGAACGGCCTCCGCGAGGTCGTCCGGTGTGTTGACGTTGAAGAAGAGCCGGCCCTCCAGATCCAACGTCGCGATCTCGGCCGGACCGAATTCCCGGACCCGAATCGCGCCGAGCAGGTCCTGCGATCTTCAGCCGGCCCGACTCGATGCGGCCGCGGACCTCGCCGGCGAGGCGCCGCGCGTAGACGGCGCAGAGCGGCTGCAGGCCGTCGGTCGATCGGGGCACCACCGCGTCACACCCGCTGTCGGCCAGGCTGATCAGCGTGGCGAGCAGCGCCGATGTCACGAACGGAAGGTCGCAGGCCACCACGAGCACGTGCGAGCCGGCGGCTTCGCATAGCGCGGTGTAGAGGCCGCCGAGAGCGCCGGCGTTCGGCAGTCGGTCCGTGACGACGGCCGGGAGCGGGCCGCCGCCGGCCAACCGATTGCCCCCGACGACGAACACCCGGTCGACCAGTCCGTCGAGCGCCGCCAGTTGCCGCTCCAGAATGGTCGTCGGGCCGACGCGCAACGCGCGCTTGTCTTGGCCGCCCAGCCGGCGAGCCCGGCCGCCTGCGAGAATAGCCGCGTCCACGTGGGTCCTAACGTTAGCAGAAAATGACGGAAGCGGGAATCGGCCGAATCCTCGTCGCCAGCCTTCACCAGGCCGTTTCGGACGTGCTGCCCACGCGGCTCGAGTTCTACGAGAGCTGGCTGCATCCGGATGGAATGCGCCTCGGTACGATCGGCCTGGCGCCCGTGCAGGCGGTACTCAGCTTCCTCCGCCAGGAGGGGGCCGCGTACGGCCAGGTGACGAGACGCGCGGGCGAGGTACGCGGCCGAGTGGACCGTCGCCTCCCAGCGGCCGGCCAGCCGGGCGCTGATTCACGCGATGCCGCTCTGGCTGCGCTGTCGGGCGGTGCTTCGCCTGGCGCGGCGCACGATTCGGAGCACCGCGCGCAGCAGCCGCACGGCGCTGAGGCTGCGCAAGGGTCACGGCCGCCTCGACGTGCGGGGTTCGGTCTTCTGTGACGTCCGCGAGCCGTCGCGCGAGCACCTGTGCGGGTTTCATGAGGCCGTCGTGCAGAAGCTGTTCGCGCTCTACGACGTGCCCGGCCTCGCCCGCGTGGATCGATGCCGGGCGGTCGGCGACCCGGAGTGCGCGATTGACGTGGCCATCGTCCGCGGCGAGCCGCGCGCGGCACAGGGCCTGGCGTTACTGAGATGAGACCGGACATGCGCGCGTTGATCGGCAGTCCCTGGGTGCTGATGCTCGTCGTCGCGGCGGGAGTGGCGTCGGCGCAGGAGGCGCGGCCGAAGGAGCGCCTGCTCGTGGTGCCCTTCGAGAACGCCGGGCGCGACGGCCGGCTGTTCTGGGTGTCCGAGGGCGCGGCGACCCTGCTGACAGGAACGTTGGAGGCGATGGGAGTCGGCGCGGTGTCGCGCGACGAGCGCCTGAGGGCGTTCGAGCGCCTCCAGTTGCCGCCCGCAGCGTCGCTGAGCGAAGCCACCATCATCCGCACGGCGCAGGTCCTCGGCGCTGCCGACGTCGTGATGGGGAGCTTCTCGGTCTCGGACGGCCAGCTCACCGTGACCGCGAGAGCGCTCCGGCTCGATACCGGTCGGATGCGTCCGCCGCTCGTGGAGACCGGCCCACTCCCGGACTTCTTCGCCGTCTTCGACCGCCTGGCCCGCCAGTTGGCCCCGTTGGCCGCGCCGCCGCCGGCCGGAGCCGTCATCGAGCGCGGTTCGCTCGGCGTGTTCGAGAGCTACATCAAGGGGCTGGTGGCGGAGACGACGGACGCGAAGATCCGATTCCTCGAAGCCGCGCTGAAGCTCGCGCCGGGCTTCTCCCCGGCGCGGATCGCACTCTGGCGCGTCTACACCGCTCAAGGCGATCACGCGAAGGCTGCCGCGGCGGCGCTGGCGGTGCCGTCGGCCTCGCGCGAGTCCCGGCGCGCGCGCTTCCTCGTGGCGCTGTCCCGGATTAGCCTGCGGCAGTACGACGAGGCGTTCGCGCTGCTGAAATCGCTGTCTGATGCCTCACCCAGCCCGACGGTGCTGAACAACCTCGGCGTCATCCAGGCCCGCCGCGGCTCCACACCCCAGACGGGCCACGCGGCCTACTACTTCACGAAGGCGGCGGAAGCGGACCCCGACGATCCCGACTACGCCTTCAATGCGGGGTACGCCTACTGGCTGGACCGGGATCCCCAGGCGGCCCTCTACTGGCTCACGGAGGCCGTGCGGCGAAGTCCCGCGGACGGCGACGCTCATTTCGTGCTGGGCGCCGCCCTGCTGGCGACCGGGTCCCGCGCTGAAGGGGAGCGCGAGAAGGAACTCGCGCGGCAGCTGTCGTCGACCTACGCCGACTGGGAGCAGAGGCCCAACGCGGCCGCCGAGCCGGTACCGCGGGGCCTCGAGCGGCTCCGAGACGATCTGGTCCCGACCCGTCCGACGCCGGTGGAGGGCGGCGCGCCCGTCGATCCGAAGGACCGGGGAGACCTCGCCGCGTTTCACGCCGACCGTGGCCGCCGGATGTTCGAGCAGCAGCAGGACGAGGAGGCGATTCCCGAGTTGAGGCGTTCGCTCTACCTCCTCCCGTACCAGCCGGAGGTGCACCTGCTGCTCGGCCGCATCTATCTGCGGAGCGGGCGCGTCACCGACGCGATCGACGCGCTCAGGATCTCCTTGTGGAGCCGCGACTCCGCCGAGGCTCACGCCGTGCTCGGGCAAGCGTACCTGGTCGGCAAGGACGAGGTCGGCGCGCGGGCCGAGCTCAAGAAGGCCCAGCAGCTCGACCCGAACGGCGCCGACACGAAGCACCTGGCAGCCAGGCTCGACGGGAAGCAGCGCTGACGCGTCGCGCGAAGCGGTATAATCGCCGCGGCAGGTGACCCATGCGCGAGCGTGCGTTCGCTGGTGACGGTCGTCGTGGGAAGTTCCGGGCGCGATGCGCCGCAGTGCTGACGACGGCGCTGGCGGTCTGCGCGCCCGCCCTGCTCCTGTCGCAGCCGGCACGCCCGCTCGTGTACTCGGCCACCGTCGAGGCGCTCATCCATCCCGTGTCGGCCGGGTTCATGATCGAGGCGATGGACCGGGCCGACCGCGACGGCGCCACCCTCCTGGTGTTTACGCTGCGGACTCCCGGCGGCCTCCTCGACTCCACCAACTCCATCGTGTCGCACATGATGTCGGCCAAGACACCGGTGGCGGTGTTCATCGGTCCGTCCGGCAGCCGGGCGGCGTCGGCGGGCTTCCTGATTACGATCGCGGCCGACGTCGCGGCCATGGCGCCTGGCACGCACATCGGCGCGGCGCATCCGGTGGAGGGTGGCGGCGAGAAGCTCGATGAGACGATGGCGAAGAAGATGGCGTCGGACGTCGCGGCCGCTGCCCGATCGTGGGCGACCGGGCGTGGCCGCAACGCGAAACTGGCCGACGAGGCGGTTCGCGACAGCCGGTCGTTCACCGAGGTCGAGGCCATCGGCGCGGACCCGCCGCTCATCGACATGGTCGTGGCCGATGTGCCGCAGCTCATCGCGAAGCTGGATGGCCGGACCGTCCGGAGGTTCGACGGCCGGACGGTCGTGATTCGCACGGCCGGCGCCCGGGTCGTTCCCATCGACATGAACTGGCGGCAGCGGTGGCTGAGCGCGCTCGCGCACCCGAACATCGCGTACCTCCTGCTCAGCCTCGGGATGCTCGGGTTGACGATCGAGCTGTGGAATCCTGGTTCCGTGCTGCCCGGCGTGGCCGGCGGACTCTGCCTGCTGCTCGCGTTCTTCACGTTCCAGGTGCTGCCGGTGAACTACGCGGGCGTGCTGCTCATCCTGTTCGGCGTCGTGCTGTTCATCCTGGAGATCAAGGTGGTCAGTCACGGCGTGCTGAGCGCGGGAGGCGTGCTGAGTCTGTTGTTCGGCTCGATGATGCTGATGGACACGACCGCGCCCGAGCTGCAGGTCGGCCTGTCCGTGATTCTGCCCGTGGTGCTCGGACTGTCTGCGATCCTGATCGTGCTCGCGCGCCTCGGGATCACGTCGCAGCGGCGGCGGCCGACGACCGGGTCGGCGGGCATGCTGGGGACGGCGGCGCGCGCCCTCGGCCCGATCACGCCGGGCACGCCCGGCCGCGTGTCGACACACGGCGAGATCTGGAATGCGACGGCATCGGAGCCGATCGCGGCCGGAGAGGAGGTGTTCGTCACGGCGGTCGACGGCCTGACGCTCACCGTCAGCCGCACGCGCCCGTCGGCGTGACGCCGTAACAGCGTGACGCCGTGACGGCGTGATCCGTCGTTCGTCTTCTGGCTTCTGTTTCTCTTCTGGCTTCTGGATTCTGTCTCCTGTCTTCTGAATTCTGTCCCTGAGAGGTGCCACCGATGTCGCTCACCCAGCCGCTCCTGTTGTTCGCGTTCGTCGTCGTGCTGTACCTGTTCAGCTCCATCAAGATCCTCGCCGAGTACGAACGCGGCGTGATCTTCCGGCTCGGCAAGCTGCTGCCGCAGCCGAAGGGGCCGGGCGTCATCCTCGTCTTCCCGCCGATCGATCGGATCGTGCGGGTCAGCCTGCGGACGATCGTCATGGACGTGCCGCCGCAGGACGTCATCACCCGCGACAACGTGTCGGTCAAGGTGAACGCCGTCGTGTACTTCCGCGTCATGGACCCGCGCCGCGCGATCGTCGAGGTGGAGAACTACCACTACGCGACGTCGCAGCTGGCCCAGACCACGCTGCGCAGCGTGCTCGGGCAGTGCGAACTCGACGACCTGCTGTCCCAGCGCGAGAGGCTCAACCAGCAGCTGCAGCAGATCCTCGATCAGCACACCGACCCCTGGGGGATCAAGGTGTCGGCCGTCGAGGTGAAGCACGTCGATCTGCCGGCCGACATGCAGCGCGCGATGGCCAAGCAGGCCGAAGCCGAGCGCGAGAAGCGTGCTAAGATCATCCACGCCGACGGCGAATTGGAGGCCTCGGAGAAGCTGGCGGGCGCCGCGGTCGTCATGGCGGCCGAGCCGATGACGATCACGCTGCGCTACCTCCAGACGCTCACCGAGATCGCCTCGGAGAAGAACTCGACCATCGTCTTTCCCCTGCCCATCGAACTGCTGAACCTGTTGGGCCGTGCGACCGGCAAGGTGGCGGGGGCTGCGGGATCCAAAGATCAGGGGTAATCGCGTTTCATGGCCGACGAGAGCTTTCGCGAAATCCAGTTGAGCGGCAAGCAGCTGATCGCCTTGTTCATGGCCGCGGCGGTCGTGCTGATCGCGACCTTTCTGAGCGGTGTCCTGGTCGGGCGCGGCGTGCGATCGCAGCTGGAGCCGCCCATCGCGGCCGACGCGGCGCAGGCGCCGGGGGGGCGGGCGACCCACGGCGTCGACGACGGCGCCCAAGGCGCTGCCCCAGGCTGAACCGCAGGCGCAGGCGGTCGCGTCCTCGACGCCGCCGCCGCAGGCGGACGAGGTTCCAGCGGCCGTCGCTGGCGGCGACGCCAAGCCGGCTCAGACTGCCGCCGCGGCACCAGTTCCCGCCGTAGCCGGTGCCTCTGCCAAGCCGGCCGACGCGAAGTCGAAGGAGCGCCCCGGCGGGCGCTGCGGCGCCGGGCGGCTCCGAGACAGCCGGGACCGGGTATTTCGTGAAGGTCGTCGCCTACCGCACCAAGGCCGAGGCCGACAGGATGGCCGCGCGCTTGTCGACCAAGGGATACGCGGCCTATGTGACGCCGGTAGCGGGCAAGGGCGCGTCGCTCTACAGCGTGCGCGTCGGCAAGTTCACCAGCCGTCAGGACGCCGAGGCGGCCAAGCGGCGTCTCGAACAAGAGGAGCAGCTGAAACCATCGATCGCGCGCTAGCCGTATTGTCCGGCGTCCTGCTCGCGCTGAGCGTCCCCCGGTTCGGCCATCCGGCGATCGCCTGGGTTGCGCTGTCGCCGCTGCTTGCCGCGCTTCTCATCCGCCGTTGCGGACCGGAAGCCTCCCGGCCCGGAGCGCTCCGCGCGTTCTCGCTGGGTTGGCTCTCAGGCGTCGCCTGCTTCGTCGGCACGACGTACTGGACCGGGTCGGTGATGCGGCAGTACGGCGACCTGCATTCGGTGGTCGCCACGGCGCTGATGCTGGCGCTGGCCGCCTACCTTGCGCTCTATCCCGCCTTCTTCGCGCTCATCCTGCAGCGCCTCGTGGCGCGCTTCGGCGTCCGGGGGATCGTGCTGGCGCCTGCCGTCTGGGTGACGACCGAGTTCGCCCGCGGCTACCTCTTCACCGGCTTCCCCTGGGTAAGTCTCGGCTACAGCCAGGTTACGGTGCTGCCCATCGCGCAGCTGGCCAGCGCGTGCGGCGTCTGGGGTCTGTCGGCGCTGGTCGCGCTGGTCAACGCGGCTCTCGCGCTGTTCGTGTTCGATCGCACGAGGCTGCGGTGGGGGATGGCCGCCGCCGCCGCCATCGCGGTGCTCGTCACCTCTGCATGGGGGAGCGCGCGGCTGCGCGACAGCGCATTGACGCGCGAGGGCGTGCTGCTGCGGGTCGGACTCGTCCAGGGGAACGTCTCGCAGGACCAGAAGTGGAACCGGGTCCGGGCCGGCTCCATCGTTCAGGACTACCTCGACCTGACGCGGAGGGCGGCCGCAGAGGGCGCGCGCTTCATCCTCTGGCCCGAATCGGCCCTCCCGTTCTTCTTCGAGGAGGAACCGGTCGTCGGCGCGGCGGTGAGGCAGGTGGCGGTCGAGACCGGCACGACGCTCCTCGTCGGCAGCGACCAGATCGAGAGGACCGCTCCGGCGCGCTACTTCAACGCCGCGTTCCTGGTTGATCCGACCGGGACCGTCGCCGCGGTGTATCGCAAGGTGCACCTGGTGCCGTTCGGCGAGTACGTCCCGCTCAAACGCCTGCTGTTCTTCGCCGGCCCGCTGATCCAGGCGGTGTCCGACTTCTCGGAGGGCGACCGGATCGTGATGCTGCCGGTCGCGGGGCACACGGCCAGCACCGCGATCTGCTACGAAGTGGTCTATCCGGACCTGGCGCGCGAGGCCACCCGGGCCGGCAGCGAGCTGCTGACGACGATCACGAATGACGCATGGTTCGGCCGCTCGTCGGCGGCACGGCAGCACTTCGAGATGGCCTCGCTACGCGCGATCGAGCAGGGGCGCTACCTGGCCAGGGCGGCCAACACGGGCATCAGCGGGATCGTCGACCCCTACGGGCGGGTGCTGGTGCGCAGCGCGCTGTTCGAGCCGGCGGTCCTGACGGGCGACGTCCGGTTCCTGACGTCGCACACGATCTACGCGCGAACGGGAGACGCGTTCGTCTACGCGTGCGTCGCCGCGACGTTCGCCGCCCTCGCGCTGGCGATTCGCTCTGGTAAGATGAAGAGGTAGGGACGCGGGACCTACGAATCTTGTGATCGTGCGATCGTGCGAGCTGGCGAGCTGGCGATCTGGCGAAGTAGCAAGGGGTGAGTTGTGGCGCTAGCGGTTGAAGAACTCGTTCGGCGGTACCAGGATTTGGCGAAGCGGTCGTCCGAGCTGCGGAGCTATCTTTGACCGCGCCGCACCGCGCGAGGAGCTGACACGGCTGGAGGCCAGAGCCGCCCAGCCGGATTTCTGGAAGGACCAGGCCGAGGCGCAGAAGGTGCTGCAGCGCCGCCGGCGGCTCGAGCAGGACGTCGAGATGGTCGACGCGCTGAGGAAGCGCGAGGACGACCTCTCGGTCCTCGTCGACTGGGCGTCGCAGGGCGAGGATGTCGGGCGGGAACTCGGCGAGGGGCTCGACGCGCTCGGGCGTGACGTCGATGCGGCCGAGACGAAGAAGCTGCTGGGCGGCGAGCACGACCAGAAGAACGCCATCGTCACGATCCACCCGGGCGCGGGCGGAACCGAATCGCAGGACTGGGCCGAGATGCTCCTCCGGATGTACCTGCGCTGGGCGGAGCGCCGGGGCCTCCGCCGCGACCTCATGGAGTACCAGCCGGGCGACGAGGCCGGCATCAAGAGCGCCACCCTTACCATCAGCGGCGACTACGCGTACGGCCTGATGGCCGCGGAAGCCGGCGTCCATCGGCTCGTGCGTATCTCGCCGTTTGACCAGGCGGCCCGCCGGCACACCTCGTTCGCCTCGGTCTACGTCTGGCCCGAGCTGCCGGACGACGTCGAGGTGGAGATCGACGAGAAGGACCTCCGCGTCGACACCTACCGGTCGAGCGGGTGCGGCGGGCAGCATCTGAACGTCACCGACTCGGCGATCCGAATCACCCACCTGCCGACGGGGATCGTGGTCACCTGCCAGAACGAGCGGTCGCAGGGCCGGAACCGCGACTCGGCGATGAAGGTGCTCCGCGCGCGGCTCTACGACATGAAGATGAAAGAGCAGCAGGCGAAGCTCGATCAGCTGGGAGGCGAGAAGCGGGACATCGCCTTTGGCAGCCAGATTCGAAGCTACGTGCTGCACCCCTACCAGATGGTGAAGGACCACCGGACGAAGGAAGAGGTGGGGGACATCAATCGGGTTCTGGACGGGGACATCGAGGCCTTCATCCGGTCCTACCTCAAGCGGAAAGCCGACGGCACACTGGGCCAGCCCGCCGCGGCGGACGGGGACTAGCGGCGCGGCAGGCTCAAGGCCCAGGGCTCAAGGCTCAGGCAAACGGGGACGCGTGACGGCCCTGAGCCAGAAGCCATGAGCCCTGAGCCGTTCTCTTGACATTG
This sequence comes from uncultured Acidobacteriota bacterium, assembly GCA_963784455.1. Lineage (GTDB taxonomy): Bacteria > Acidobacteriota > Vicinamibacteria > Vicinamibacterales > Fen-181 > FEN-299. The sequence goes on from CAWARN010000013.1 coordinate 30,522, forward strand.
TCTATTGACTTACTAGACAATTCGCCCGTGCTGACGCGCAAGTCGAAGTACGGCCTGAAGGCGCTGCTCCTCATGGCCCGCGACTACCACCGGGGGGCCATCCCCGCGTCGGAAATCGCCGCCCGCGAGCAGATCCCGGAGAAGTTCCTCCAGCTGATTCTCCTCGAGCTGAAGCGCCGCGGGATCGTGCTCAGCCGGCGCGGCCACGGCGGCGGCTACCAGCTGGCCCGCCGGCCCGCCGCGATCGACTTCGGCGAGGTCGTGCGGGCGCTCGACGGCCCGCTGGCTCTCACGCCCTGCGTGAGCCTGACCGCCTACCAGCGCTGCGACGAGTGCGCCGACGAGCAGTTGTGCGGCATCCGCCTGGTGATGAAGACCGTCCGCGACTCGACGGCCCGTCTTCTGGAGGGCGCGAGCCTGGCCAAGGTCAACCGGGCGGTGGATCGGGCGACGACGCGCAGGCGGACGGGCACCGTCCATGAGCCCTGAGCCGAAGGAGTGACGGGACTGACCATGCGCCCGATTGGATTCGCCTTGGCGCTCGGCGTGGCGGCGGGGCTGGGCGTTGCCATGCCCGCGGCTCGGCCGCAGGCGCCGGTGACGCTGCTCAACGTCTCGTACGATCCGACGCGCGAGTTCTACCAGGAGATCAACGCGGCCTTCGCGCGCGAGTGGGCGCGTCGGGGCGGCGGCGCGGTCACGATCAACCAGTCCCACGGCGGGTCCGGCAAGCAGGCGCGGTCGGTGATCGACGGCCTCGAGGCCGACGTGGTGACGTTGGCGCTCGCGTACGACATCGACGCGATCAGCCGTCGAGGCCTGATCAGCGCCGGCTGGCAGAAGCGTCTGCCTGAGAACAGCGCACCGTACACCTCGGTCATCGTCTTCCTCGTGCGGAAGGGCAACCCGAAGGGCATCAAGGACTGGGGCGATCTCGCCCGGCCCGGCATCGCCGTCATCACGCCCAACCCGAAGACGTCGGGTGGTGCCCGCTGGAACTACCTGGCGGCGTGGGGATACGCCCGGAGCCTGCCGGGGGGCAGCGACGCGACGGCGCGCGACTTCGTGGCGCGCGTGTTCAGAAACGTCCCGGTGCTCGACACCGGGGCCCGTGCGGCCACCACGACGTTCGTGCAGCGCGGAATCGGCGACGTTCTCGTCGGCTGGGAGAACGAGGCGCTCCTCGCGATGGAGAAGGTCGGACGCGACCAGGTGGCCATCGTCCTGCCGTCGGTGACGATTGTGGCCGAGCCTCCGGTCGCGGTCGTGGACGCGGTGGTGAATCGCCGCGGTACGCGGCGCGCCGCGCAGGCCTACGTCGAGTTCCTCTACACGCCCGAGGCGCAGGAGATCGCGGCGCGGCACCACTTCCGGCCGCGGAACCGCGAGGCGCTGGCACGCCGCCGTTCGACCTTCCCGGAGATTCGCGCGCTGACGATCGACGGCGACTTCGGCGGGTGGGCGGCGGCTCAGAAGACGCACTTCGACGAGGGCGGAGTGTTCGACCAGATCTTCCGGGAGAGGCGGTAGCCGTGCGGCGCCCGGGCCGGCGCCGCACCGTGCTTCCGGGCTTCGGCCTGGCGCTCGGGTTCACGGTCGCCTACCTGAGCCTGCTCGTCCTGCTGCCGCTCGGCGGCCTGGCGTTGAACGCGCGCGGCATCAGCGGTGCCGACTTCGCGGCGGCGGTGACGAGCGAACGGGCGCTGGCCGCGATCGGACTGAGCGTGGGCGCCGCGGTCACGGCGGCCGCGGCCAACGCGGTCTTCGGCCTGCTGGTGGCCTGGGTGCTGGTCCGGTATCGCTTTCCGGGCCGCCGGCTCGTCGACGCGTGCGTGGACCTCCCGTTTGCGCTGCCCACGTCGGTAGCCGGCATCGCGCTGACTGCGGTGTACGCCCCGACGGGCTGGCTGGGAAAGCCGCTCGCCTCGCTGGGCCTGCAGATCGCGTTCACGCGCCTCGGGGTTCTTGTCGCGCTGACGTTCATCGGTCTGCCGTTCGTCGTGCGCGCGGTGCAGCCGGTCCTCGAGGATCTGGACCCGGAGTTCGAGGACGCTGCGGCGAGCCTGGGTGCCAGCCGCTGGCAGACCTTCCGGCACGTGCTCCTGCCGTCGATCATGCCGGCGCTCCTCACGGGGACCACGCTGGCGTTCGCACGGGCGCTCGGCGAGTACGGCTCTGTCGTCTTCATCTCGGGCAATCTGCCGTTCAAGACCGAGGTCGTCACGCTGCTGATCGTGGCGCGGCTGGAGCAGTTCGACTATGCGGGCGCCACCGCGGTTGCGACGACGATGCTCGCCGTGTCGTTTCTCGTCCTGTTGAGCATCAACCTCGTCCAGGCGTGGAGCCGGCGGCGCGGGGCGGTCGCATGACATCCGTCACCGGTCGCCGGACCGAACCGGCCGCCGTCCGCTGGACGCTGACGGCCGCGGCGCTGGCGTTCCTGCTCTGCTTCCTGTTCGTGCCGCTGGCCGCCGTCTTCGCCCAGGCGTTCGCCGACGGCGCGCGTCGGTACCTGGGGCGCGCTGGTCGAGCCGACGGCGCTGGCCGCGCTCCGGCTGACGGCGATCGCGGCGCTGGTGGCCGTGCCGCTGAACACGCTCTTCGGCGTCGCGGCGGCGTGGGCCATCTCGCGATTCGAGTTTCCGGGGCGCGGGCTGCTCCTGACGCTCATCGATCTGCCGTTCGCGATTTCGCCGGTCGTGGCGGGCCTCGTGTTCGTGCTGATGTTCGGCGCGCAGGGTCTGCTCGGCCCGTGGCTGACGGCGCACGGGATCAAGGTCATCTTCGCGGTGCCCGGCATCCTGCTCGCGACGATGTTCGTGACGGTGCCGTTCGTGGCGCGCGAGCTGATCCCGGTGATGCAGGAGCAGGGATCCGAGGAGGAGCAGGCGGCGCTGGCGCTGGGCGCGAGCGGCTGGCAGATGTTCCGGCGGGTGACGCTGCCGAACATCCGGTGGGCGCTGCTCTACGGCGTCGTGCTGCTGAACGCGCGGGCCATCGGGGAGTTCGGCGCGGTGTCGATTGTGTCCGGCCACATCCGCGGTCAGACGAACACGGCGCCGCTGCACGTGGAGATCCTCTACAACGAGTACAACTTCGCCGCCGCGTTCGCCGTGGCCTCGGTGCTCGCGCTGATGGCCCTGGTCACGCTCGCCGCGAAGGGCATCCTGGGAAGGAAGACAACCACAGAGAACACAAAGAACACAGAGAGGATGGCACCACGCCGTCACGCCGATCACGGCGATGACCGCGGCAAGCGTGGCAGCTGGCTGTGGTACGGGTCCGGCTTCGACCGGGAGGCGCCACCGCGAAGCGGCGGCGCCGGGCCGCCGAGCGTTGCGCCGCGGGCATGAACCCGTCGGATCTCAACAGGGCTCATGCCCGTGGCGCAGCGCTCGGCGTGCCGGGCCCATCGGGCCGGCCCCGGTCGAAGCCCGCGTTGGCTGTCGGTCTTCTTCTCTGTGCGTCTCTGTGACCTCCGTGGTTCATGTACGTGGACATAGAACTGAGGCGTGAGTCGTGAGCATCGATGTCGTGGGCGTGAGCAAGCGGTTCGGGGCTTTCGCGGCCGTCGCCGACGTGAGCCTCCGTGTCGAAACGGGCGAGCTCGTCGCGCTCCTCGGGCCGTCGGGCTGCGGCAAGACGACGCTGCTGCGCGTGATTGCGGGCCTCGAGGTCCCGGACGCGGGGCACGTCCTGTTCGACGGCCAGGACCCCGCCGATCGCCGCCTGGCGGACCGCCGCGTCGGTTTTGTCTTCCAGCACTACGCCCTGTTCAGGCACCAGTCGGTCTTCGAGAACATCGCGTTCGGCCTCCGCGTCAGGCCGCGCGCGACCCGGCCGCCGGACGCGGAGATTGCGGAGCGCGTCCACCGGCTGATCGAGCTCGTACAGCTGGAGGCGATGGCGGACCGGCTCCCGGCCCAGCTCTCGGGCGGCCAGCGCCAGCGTGTCGCGCTGGCCCGCGCGCTCGCCGTCGAGCCGAAGGTCCTGCTGCTCGACGAGCCGTTCGGCGCGCTCGACGCGAAGGTCCGCAAGGAGCTCCGACGCTGGCTCCGGCGCCTGCACGACGAACTGCACGTCACCAGCATCTTCGTCACCCACGACCAGGAGGAGGCGCTCGAGGCCGCCGACCGGGTCGTCCTGATGAACCAGGGGCGGGTGGAACAGGTGGGCACCCCGCCGGACGTCTACGCCCACCCGGCCTCGCCGTTCGTCTACGACTTCCTCGGTGACGTGAACCTGTTCCGCGGACGGGTGGAGGAGGGGAAGGCGTTCATCGGGCCGCTCGAGTTCGAGGTGCCCGGCCATGCCGACCGCGAGGCGCGCATCGCCACGCTCTACATCCGGCCGCACCAGCTCGAGATCGAGCGGGAGGGGAGCGGCGAGCAGCAGTTCCGCGCGCGCGTCGTGCACGTCAACGCGGCGGGGCCGCTCGTGAAGGTGGATCTGACAGCGGAGTGGGGAGACCCGGTCCGCGTCGAGCTGTCTCAGGAACGGTTCCGCGCGCTCGCGCTCGAGCCGGGCGCCGAGGTCTTCGTCCGGCCGAGGGACATGAGCCTCTTCACTACCTGATGCCGCCCGGCTGGGTGCCCGCGATGAACGCCTCGCTCAGCGCGCCGGGCGCGTCCGCCGACAGGGGCTGGCCGGTCGCGCGATCCACGGTGACAAAGACGATGTTGCCCGGCGCTTCGAAGACGGGGGGATTCGTGCGGTCGCCCAGCTTGTCGATGTGGGCCTTCATCACATCCATCCAGATCGGCAGCGCGGCCATGGCACCCGTTTCCGGCGTCCCGAGCGGCTTGCGATCGTCGTAGCCGACCCAGACGCCAATCGTCAGGTCGGGGTCGAACCCGGTGAACCACGCGTCCGTGTAGTCGTCGGTCGTGCCCGTCTTGCCGCCGAGCGGCCACTCGAGCGCCGCGGCCGCGGCTCCCGTGCCGTGCTGCACGACGCCGCGGAGCAGGCTCGTCATCACGTACGCCGTATCAGCCCTGATGGCCTCGCGCGGCTGCGGTCGATTCTCCTCGAGCAGGTTGCCCTGGCGATCCACCACCTTCAGGATCTGGTACGGCTTCACCAGCACGCCCTGGTTGGGGAACACGGCGTAGGCGGCGGTCAGTTCGAGCAGGCTGGCCTCGGCGGCGCCGAGCGCGACCGGCAGATACGGTTCCATCGGACCCTGAAGCCCGAATCGACGCGCGTACTCGATCACCTGCTTCGCTCCGATCTGATCCATCGTCCGCACCGCCGGCACGTTGCGAGAGTCCTCGAGGGCGTGGCGCAGCGTCACGGCGCCCTCGTACTTGCCGTCGTAGTTGTGCGGCGACCATGGCGGCTTGCCGGCGCCCGCCGGGTAGGACACCGGCGTGTCGATCAGGATGGTGGTCGGCGTCAAACCCCGGTCGATCGCCGCCGTGTAGACGATCGGCTTGAACCCCGAACCCATCTGGCGCTGTGCCTGCGTCGCGCGATTGAACTTGCTGCGCGCGAAGCTGAGGCCGCCGACCATGGCTCGAATCTGGCCCGTCCTGTTGTCGATGGCGAGCACCGCCCCGTCGGCGATCGGCGTCTGCTCCAGCGTCACGGACATCGACTTCGCGCCCTCGTCGACCTTCGCGACGCGCACCTCGATGAGGTCCCCGGCTGTCAGGAAGTCCGGCGGGGCGCCGCGTCCGGTCCACGCGGCCGCCTCGCGGCCGAGATCCGCGGCGTAACGCCCGATTCGAAGGCGCACCGTTCTCCGCCCGGCGCCGGACGCCGACACGACCGCGGGCACGACCTGTCCCGCCGCCATCGGCCGGTCCCAGCGATCCTCGCGGTACTGCTCCAGCGACCGGCCCTCCGCGAGCAGGTTGCGCCGCGGTTTCCGGAACCCGTGCCGCTTGTCCAGCGCGCGCAGGCCGGCGTCGAGCGCGCGGTTGGCCGCCGCCTGCAGGTCGACGTCGAGCGACGTGTAGACCGACAGGCCGTTCTCGTAGAGCTGTTTGGCCCCGTACTGCCGCTCCAGGTGCTTCCGCACTTCCTCGACAAAGTACGGCGCCACCGACTCCTGCGTCGGCTGGCCGCGCGTCTCGATCGGCTTCGCAGCGGCCGCCGCCGCAACCGCCTGGGTGATGTATCCCTCGTCGGCCATGCGCTGCAGCACGTAGTTGCGGCGGCGCATCGCCCGGCGCACGTCGACGATACGGACTCTGCCGCTCGGGCGTCTGGATGATTCCGGCAATCATCGCCGCCTCCTCGAGCGAGAGATCCTTCGACCGCTTGTCGAAGTACAGCCGCGAGGCGGCCTCGACGCCGTACGCCCCGTGCCCGAAGTAGATCTGGTTGCAGTAGAGGGTGAGGATCTCCCGTTTGGTGTAGCGGCGCTCAATCTGGATCGCGAGGAGCGCCTCCTTGATCTTCCGCTCCCACGTCTTCTCGTCGTTCAGGAACAGCTTGCGAGCCAGTTGCTGGGTGAGCGTGCTCGCCCCGGCGAGCCGCCCCTTGATGACGTCCTCGGCGGCGGTGATGACGATGCGCGAGATGCTGATCCCGAAGTGGCGATCGAAGCCGGCGTCTTCGGCCGACATGATCGCCTGGCGCAGCGTCGGCGAGATGTCGTCGTATTTCACGACAACGCGCCGCTCCGTCGCGAACTCGCCGATGACTTGGCCGTCGGCGGCGTAGACGCGGGTAATCGTGTTGGGTGTGTAGTCGTCGAGCGCTTCGATCTGGGGAAGGTCGCCAGCGTAGGCGAAGAGAATGCCGCTCACAATGCCGAGGATCACCGCGACCATGAACAGCGCGACGAAACCTGCCCGGCGGGCGACACGAAGAACGACGTGGGCCACGGAGAGATTCTATCCCCAAACGGGCGCCGCCAAGGCCCCGGCACGGCGGGGCGGGCTCGAGCACGGTGCTCGTTTTGTAGTTGACAATATGCTGCTCATATTTGATATTACTCAAGGCCTCATGCTTTGCCGTGAGGCAACAAACAGCAGAGGGGCGTCGCATATGAGCAAAATCATCGGAATCGACCTTGGAACCACCAACTCCGTTGTGGCCGTCATGGAAGGCGGCGAGCCGACGGTGATCACGAATCCGGAAGGCGGCCGGCTCACGCCGTCGGTCGTCGGCTTCACCAAGACAGGCGAGCGGCCAGTCGGTCAGGTGGCGAAGCGCCAGGCGGTCACCAACCCCGAGAACACCATCTTCTCGATCAAGCGGTTCATGGGGCGCCGCTACAACGAGGTGACCGAGGAGATGACGATGGTGCCGTACAAGGTCTCTCAGGGGCCGGGCGGCGAGGTGCGGGTGCACGCGCAGGGGCGCGACTACACGCCGCCCGAGATCTCCGCGATGGTGCTCCAGAAGCTGAAGCAGGCCGCCGAGGAGCACCTGGGCCATCCCGTGACCGAGGCCGTCATCACGGTGCCGGCGTACTTCAACGATGCGCAGCGCCAGGCCACGAAGGATGCCGGCCAGATTGCCGGCCTCGAAGTGAAGCGGATCGTCAACGAGCCGACGGCCGCCGCGCTGGCCTACGGCCTCGACAAGAAGAAGGACGAAACGATCGCCGTCTACGACTTCGGCGGCGGCACGTTCGACATCTCGATTCTCGAAGTGGGCGGCGGCGTGGTCGAAGTGAAGTCGACCAACGGCGACACGCACCTGGGCGGCGACAATCTCGACCAGCGCATCATCGAGTGGATTGCGTCGGAGTTCAAGAAGAGCGACGGCATCGATCTCGCCAAGGACCGGATGGCGCTCCAGCGGCTCAGGGAGGCGGCAGAGAAGGCCAAGATGGAGCTGTCCACGGTCAACGAGACCGACATCAACCTGCCCTTCATCACCGCCGATCAGGCGGGGCCGAAGCACCTGTCGCTCAAGCTCTCGCGGGCGAAGTTCGAGCAACTGGTCGAGGACCTGATCCAGAAGACCGTCGGCCCGACGAAACGGGCGCTGGCGGACGCCGGCCTCGACCCGTCGAAAATCGACGAGGTGGTGCTGGTCGGCGGCTCGACGCGCATCCCCCGCGTCCAGCAGGTCGTGCGCGAGCTGTTCGGCAAGGAGCCGCACAAGGGCGTCAACCCCGACGAGGTCGTGGCGGTCGGCGCGGCCATCCAGGCGGGCGTGCTCGGCGGCGAGGTCAAGGACCTGCTGCTGCTCGACGTGACGCCGCTCTCCCTCGGCATCGAGACGCTGGGCGGCGTGATGACCACGCTGATTCCGCGCAATACGACGATCCCGACGCGCAAGAGCGAGGTGTTCTCGACGGCCGCCGACAACCAGACGCAGGTCGAGGTGCACGTGCTGCAGGGCGAGCGTCAGTTCGCGCGCGACAACCGGACGCTCGGCCGGTTCAACCTCGTCGGCCTGCCGCCCGCGCCGCGCGGGATGCCGCAGATCGAAGTGACGTTCGACATCGACGCGAACGGCATCGTCAACGTCCAGGCCAAGGACAAGGGCACCGGCAAGGAGCAGAAGATCACGATCACCGCGTCGAGCGGGCTGAGCAAGGACGAAGTGGACCGCATGATGCGGGAGGCGGAGGCCCACGCGGAAGAGGACAGGAAGCGCCGCGCCGTGACCGACGCGCGCAACCAGGCGGACGGGCTGGTCTACCAGATCGAGAAGACGCTGTCCGAGAACAAGGAGAAGGTGCCGGCTGCCGACGTGAGCCGCATCGAGTCGTCCATCGCCGCGCTGAAGAAGGCGCTCGAAGGCGATGACGAGGCGGCGATCCGCACCGGTATGGAGCAACTGCAGAAGGCGTCGCACGCGATGGCCGAGGCGCTCTACAAGCAGACCGAGGGCGGGCCGGCGGCCGGCGGCGCTCCAGGTGGTGAGCAGGCGGCCGGCGGCAGCGCGGGGCCGGGCGGACGCACGTCGGATGGCGACGTCATCGACGCGGAAGTGGTGGACGACGGGAAGAAGTAGGCGGGCAGCCGGCAGCTGCCAGCTGATAGCCGATAGACGCCATGGACCTCTACGCCCTGCTCGGACTTGCGCGTGACGCCGACCTGGCCGACATCCGTCGGGCTTATCGGCGTCTTGCGCGCCGCTGCCATCCCGGGATCAACCCGGGCGACCGCGACGCGCGCGCGCGCTTCGAGCAGATCTCCGAGGCGTTCGAGACGCTGAGCGACCCCGACCGGCGCCGGGCGTACGACGCGGGCGTGCCGCGCGGCACCCGGCCTGGCGGTGTCTCGATCGGATTCGAGGGATTCGATTTCTCGGTGGAGGTCGCGGCCGGCCAGCAGCCCTCGACCTTCGGCGACCTGTTCGCCGGCGTGCTGAGCCGCGGTGTGGAGCGTGGCGGCGCGCCGGTTCCCGAGCCGGGGGCGGAGCTGCACTCGACCTTGTCGATGACGTTCGCGGAGGCGATGGCCGGCGTCGAACGCTACGTGCCCATCACGCGGGAGGTGCCGTGTCGGGCGTGCGCCGGCAGCGGCGCCGTGGCGCTCGAGCCAACGCCGTGCCCCGCCTGCCAGGGCCGGGGCCAGATCAAGATGGCGCGCGGCCACATGGTCTTCGCGAGGCCGTGCGACGTGTGTCGGGGAAGCGGCGAACGGAGGGAGGCGATGTGCCGTTCGTGCCGCGGTCAAGGCGTCGAGGCGCGCGCCGAGAGCCTGAGCGTCCAGGTGCCGGCGGGTGTGGCGGACGGGGCGCAGGTGCGGATTCCGGGGCGGGGACACGCGGGGAGGCGCGGCGGGCCTTCCGGCGACTTCGTGCTGACGGTGCGTGTCGAGCCGCATCGCCTGTTTCGGCGCGAGGGTGACGACCTGTACCTCACGTTGCCGGTCGCCGTCCACGAGGCGGCGCTCGGCGCGAGGGTCGATGTCCCGACCATCGACGGCATCGTGCGGCTGCGCGTGCCGCCGGGGACGCAGTCGAGCCAGCGCCTCAGGCTGCGCGAGCGCGGCGCTCCGTCGCTGCGTACCGGAGGCCGGGGCGATCTGATTGTCGAGGTGGCGCTGGTGTTGCCCACGCTGCTCGACGAGCGATTGAAGGAGTTGATGCGCGAATTCGGCCGCATCAACGGCGAGGACGTCCGCGCCGGGCTGGGGAAGGGGTGAGGGGCGGCCAATGGTGACCAAGCGGGCCGGCAAGGCCTCCTACATGATCAGCGCTGTCGCGCAGAAGTACAACATCCACCCGCAGACGCTGCGGATGTACGAGCGGGAAGGCCTGCTGAGGCCCTCACGAACCGAAGGCAACACGCGGCTCTACTCGGACGACGATCTCGAGCAGCTCGAGACCATCCTCTCGCTCACGCGCGATCTCGGGGTGAACCTCGCCGGCGTCGAGATCATCCTGAACATGCGGCTCAAGATCGAACGCATGCAGCACGAGGTCAACGAGTTCATGGAGTACGTCAAGCACGAACTCGCCCGCGGCCTCGACGACTGGGAGCAGCGGCTGAACACCGCGCTCGTCAAGTCGTCGCCGACCGATCTCGTGCGCGCGCCAGAGCCGCCGCCCGGCTGATCGTCGTCCCGGATGATCTTCCCGGTTTCCTTCGTCGGCGAAGTCGGGCACAATACTCCGACGATGTCCTGCCCGGTCTGCGGTGACACCCGCTGGAAGATCGTCGAGCGCGAGGGCGTGCGCCGCGCGGTGCGCTGCGAGTGCTGGCGTTCGTCCACCGTCGAGCGCCTGATCGCCGAGGCCCGGATTCCCAAGCGCTACCTGCACTGCAGCCTCGACAACTTCGTCGGCTACGAGAACGAGCGCCTGCTGAATGCCGTGGCGCGGGCGCGCCGCTTCGCGGAAGCCTTCCCCGTGGTCGACAAGGGGCTCTTCCTCATCGGCCCGCCCGGAATCGGGAAGAGCCACCTGGCGGTGGCCGTGCTCAAGCAGGTGATGGTGACCCGCGGCGCGCGCGGGCTGTTCTACGACGTCCGCGATCTCCTGAAGATCATCCGGAGCACCTACAACCCCGAGGTGAAGGCGACGGAGACGGACGTCCTGGGCCCGGTCATGACCGCCGAGCTGCTCGTGCTCGACGACATCGGAGCGGAGAAGACCTCCGAGTGGGTGGAGGAGACGCTGAACCTCATCGTCACCACCCGGTACAACGAGCGTCGGCTGACGATCTTCACGTCGAACTACGAGGAGAAGGAAGACCGCTCGGATCCCGACTCGCTCCTGGCGCGCGTCGGATTCCGCATGCACTCGCGGCTGTACGAGATGTGCGAGTTCCTGGAGTTCGACGGCGCCGACTATCGGCACCGTCCCCCCAATGCGGGTCCCGAAGACCTGCAGGCGATGTGGAAGGTCCAGGTGCGGCCTGCCGGGCTGCCGCGCCGCTCGGGCGCCCCTGCCCGCGCGCAGTTACGCACGGCGGATCCCAAGGCCGACGTCGCCTGGCCGGGCGGGCGGGCGGGCAGTGGGCACTGAACCGCTCGGGCTCTACATCCACGTTCCCTTCTGCGCTTCGATCTGCGGCTACTGCCACTTCACCCGCGGACTGTCCGATTCCGCTCTCGAACGGCGGTACGTCGCGGCGGTGGTGCGGGAGATACGTGGGGCGACCGCGCCCCGCGCCACGCCGATCGCGGACACAATCTACTTCGGGGGCGGCACGCCGTCGCTACTCGCGCCAGCCGACATCGCCGCCGTCATCCGCGCCTGCCGCGAGGCGTTCGACGTCGTGCCCGGTGCCGAGGTCACGCTCGAGGCGAACCCGGACACTGTTTCGGAGAGCCGGCTGGCCGGGTATCGGTCGGCAGGCGTCAACCGACTGAGCTTCGGTGTCCAATCGTTCAGGGATCAGGATCTGGCGCGGCTCGGACGCCGGCACGACGCGGCGCGCGCACAGGCGGCGTTCAGGGAGGCTCGCGCGGCCGGATTCGACAACATCAGCCTGGACCTCATGCTCGCGCTGCCGGACCAGGCTCGTGCGGACGCCCGGGAGTCGGTGGAGCGCCTGATCGCCCTCGAGCCCGAGCACGCGTCGGTCTACTTGCTCGAACTCCATCCCGGGACGCCGCTCGGCGATGCGATGGTTCTGGGCGGCGCGTCGCAACGGGACGAGGATGAAGCGGCGGACACGTACCTCGAGACGATGGCGCGGCTGGAATCGGCGGGCTTGGAGCAGGACCAGATCTCGAACGTCGCGCGCCCTGGCCGGCGGTCGCGGCACAACCTGAAGTACTGGACCGACGGAGAGTGGCTCGGGTTCGGCTGCGGGGCGCACTCGACAGCGGGAGCCGAGCGGTGGAACAATACCGAGAGCGTTCCGGAGTACATCGCGGGGATTGAGCGCGGGGCGTCGCCCGAGTCGGCCCGCCGGAAGCTGTCTCGCCGCGAGCAGCTCGAAGAAGCGCTGTTCATGGCGCTGCGCCTGGCGGACGGCGTGTCGTTCGACGGCGTTCGGACGCGGTACGGCGTGGACGTCTGGCAGGAGTGGGGCGAGCGGCTGGCGCCGTTCGAGGAGGCGGGGCTGCTCGAGCGCGACGATCGCCGCCTGCGCCTGACCCGAGAGGGCATGCTCCTGGCCAGCAGCGTAATGATCACTTTTCTCGAAGCCGGCAGGTACGGTAAAGTAACCGCTCGCCTGAATCGAATCGTCATGGAGGCCTGAATGCGACTGACGTGGAATGCGCTCCGTTTGACCCGCCTCGCCGCGCTGGTGCTCGCCGCCGCCTTCGTCCTGGGGGCCGCGTCGATGTCCATGGCGCAGGATAAGCCGACGCTGGTCTTCCAGAACGACGCCGGCCTGATCATCTTCTACGTCAAGCCGGACAAGACGGCCGACTTCGAAGACCTGATGACCAAGCTGAAGGACGGCCTCGCCAAGATGGAGGCCCCGGAGGCCAAGCAGATGCTCGCCGGCATGAAGTTGTTCAAGACTCCGGTCGCGGCGGGCGCGACGGTGGCCAGCTACGTGCTCTTCGCTGACCCCATCGTGAAGAACACCGAGTACTGGCTGCTGTCGCTGCTGTACAAAGCCTATCCGACCGAAGCCCAGGCGCTGTATGCGAAGTGGCAGGACGTCAAGGCCGCAACACCGGCGCAGCCGGCGATCCTCGACCTGACGCAGGTCATCAAGTTCCAGTAACGCCCGGACGACGCGCACGCCACGTGCACACTGCCGGGGAGGCGACACAAGCGCCTCCCCGCTCTCCTCCATTTCCGCCCGCGCACCCGCCTGCCCGATGCCCGTTGCCGGGTACTGCTATAGTGGGCGAGGGCACCCCGAAGAGGAACGGCTCCGCAAGCGGCACCGGATTCCCTGGCGGAACGACGCCGGGCCGACCCGCGGGTGACTCGTGCACAACCAGGCGCCGCACACCAACTGGGCGAACTCCCCGGCAGACAGGCGCCGATGATCGGGGGCGCGACGATGGACTTCCGAGCGACCGAGCAGCACGAGATCGTCCGACGCACGGTGCGGGAGTTCGCGGAGGGCGAAATCCGGCCGCGCGTGATGGAGTGGGACGAGGCCCAGCGCTTCCCGGCGGAACTCGTCCCCCGTCTCGGCGCGCTGGGGCTGATGGGCATCCAGATCCCCGAGGCCTACGGCGGCGCGGGCATGTCGGCCGTCGAGTACTGCATCTGCATCGAGGAACTGGCCCGCGTGGATCCGTCGGTGGCCTTGACCGTTGCGGCCCACAACGGGCTCTGTACCGCGCACGTCTTCATGTTCGGCACCGAGGCCCAGAAGGAGAGATACCTGGTGCCGCTCGCCCGGGGCACCCAGATCGGCGCCTGGGGTCTGACCGAGGCCTCGGCCGGCAGCGACGCCGGCAGCCTCGAGACCCGCGCCGTCCGCGAGGCGGGCGGCTGGGTGCTCGACGGCTCCAAGGTCTTCACCACGAACGGCCGCGTCGGCCACGTCGTGGTCGCCATGGCCGTGACCGATCGGGCAGCCGGTCGCAAGGGAATCTCGGCGTTCTTGATCGAGCGCGGCACCGCCGGCATGGCGGCCGGGCGCAAGGAGAACAAGCTCGGGATGCGCGCGAGCGACACCAGCGAGGTGGTGTTCGCCGAGTGCCGTATCCCCGCCGACCACCTGCTGGGGGCGGAGGGCGCCGGTTTCGTCAACGCCCTGCAGGTGCTCGACGCCGGGCGCATCGGGATCGCCGCGCTGGCGGTCGGCCTGGCGCAGGGCGCCCACGAGGCTGCCGTGCGTTACGCGAAAGAGCGTCGGCAGTTCGGCCGGCCGATCGGCTCGTTCCAGGCGATCCAGTGGAAGCTGGCCGACGACGCGACGGCGATCGAGGCTGCGCGCCTGCTCACCTATCGCGCGGCGTCTCTCAAGGACCAGGGCGTGACGAAGACGACGAAGGAGTCGGCGATGGCGAAGCTGTTCGCCAGCGAGATCGCCGTCCGGGCGGCCGAGAACGGCGTGCAGATCCACGGCGGCTACGGGTTCGTGAAGGACTACCCGGCCGAGAAGTTCTTCCGCGACGTCAAGCTCACGACCATCGGCGAGGGGACCAGCGAGATTCAGCGGCTCGTGATCGCCCGGGAGATCCTCGGCGGGTTATAATCTCGCTCCGTTTGTCCCGTCCTGCTCGGAAAGGAGCCTCATGCCGGCGCAGATTGGCATCATCGGCGGCAGCGGCCTGTACGACATGGCCGAACTGACCGACCGCGAAGAACTCACGCTGACGACGCCGTTCGGCGACCCGTCCGGCCCGTATGTCCTGGCGACCCTGCGCGGGCGGCGCGTGGCCTTTCTCGCGCGTCACGGCCTGGGGCACCGGCTGATGCCCAGCGAGCTGAATTTCCGCGCGAACATCTACGGGTTCAAGACGCTTGGCGTCGAGCGCATCATCTCGGCGAGCGCCGTCGGCAGCCTCAAGCACGAGTACCCGCCGCAGGACATCGTCATTCCCGACCAGTTCCTCGATCGGACGAGGGGCCGGGTGAGCACGTTCTTCGGGCGCGGGCTGGTGGCCCACGTCGGCTTCGCGCACCCGGTGTGCGCGGACCTGTCGACGCTGGCGCACGAGGTGGCGACGACGGTTGGAGCGAGGGCGCACCTGGGCGGCACCTACGTGTGCATGGAAGGCCCGCAGTTCTCGACCCTGGCGGAGTCGCGGCTCTATCGTTCGTGGGGGATGGACGTCATCGGGATGACCAACCTGCAGGAGGCCAAGCTCGCGCGCGAAGCGGAGATCTGCTATGCGACGCTGGCGCTGGTGACCGACTACGACTGCTGGCACCCGGACCACGACTCGGTGACGGTGGACCTGATCATCGCCAACCTGCTGCAGAACGCGAAGACGGCGCAGGCCATCATCGCGGAGGTGGTGGGCCGCCTGGAGGCGGGGCGGACATGCCCGTGCGCGTCGGCGCTCGCCACCGCGATCATCACGCGCCGCGACGCGATTCCCGAGCAGACGAAGCGGGATCTGGCGCCCATCGTCGGCAAATACCTGTAGTGGTCAGTGGCCAGTGGTCAGTGGTCAGTCGATCACGCGTGATCCGCTGTCATCGTTCGGCGGCTCACTGACCACTGAGAACTGACAACTGGCAACTGATGCAAAAGGCACCCATGCAGATTATCGTGACCGGCTCGATCGCCTACGACTACCTCATGTCGTTTCCCGGCAGCTTCAGCGAGCACCTGCTGCCCGACCATCTTCAGCGGGTCAGCCTGAGCTTCCTGGTGGACACCATGGACAAGCGGCGCGGCGGGTGCGCGCCGAACATCGCGTACACGCTGGCCCTGCTGGGAGAGCGGCCTCGGCTGATGGCGACGGCCGGCCAGGACTTCGACGAGTACCGGCAGTTTCTCGAGTCGGTCGGCGTGGACGCCGAGCTGGTCAGGCAGGTGCCGGGCAAGTTCACCGCGTCGTTCTTCTGCAGCACCGACCGCGACGGCAACCAGATCGCCTCGTTCTACACGGGCGCGATGGCGCACGCCTCGGAGCTGTCGTTCGCGTCGGCCGGGCCCTGTGATCTGACGATCGTCTCGCCGAACGACCCGGCGGCGATGGTCGCGTATGCGCGCGAGTGCCGGCAGCTCGGCATCCCCTACATCTACGATCCCAGCCAGCAGGTGGCGCGAATGGGCGGCGACGACATCAAGGACGGCGTCGTCGGCGCCTACATCGTCATCTGCAACGACTACGAGTTCGCGATCATCGGCGAGAAGACCGGCCTCGGCGTGTCGGAGATGCTGGCAACCGCGACGGCCGTCGTCGTGACGAAGGGCGAGAAGGGGGCGTCGATCATGCTGCGCGACCGGACGATCGACGTTCCGGCCGTGCCGCCCGCCGCCATCGTCGATCCGACGGGCGTCGGCGACGCGTTTCGAGGCGGGTTCATGAAGGGGCTCGCGCTGGGGGCCGGCTTCGAGGTGTGCGGGCGGCTGGGGAGCGTGGCGGCCACGTACGCCCTCGAGCACATGGGCGGGTCGAGCCACACATACACACGGGACGAGTTCCGCGCGCGCTACGCGCAGCACTTCAGCCCGGTGGAGATTCTGAGTCGTTGTAGCGCGGGGGCTTTCCGCCTCCGCCGGGAACCGCCGGAGGGACCGTAGCGCGGGTCTTCAGACCCGCGCTACGGTCGCCTTCATCACCAGGCCCGCGGCGCTCGCGTAGACCAGCCCTCCCGCAAGCAGCGTGACCGAGAACCCCCAGTTCATCGCGATGAACACCGCGAGCGTTGCGCCGAGGACCGACAGCGCGCCATTCATGGCCCAGGCCCACGGCAGCAGATCGGACTGACGGCGCGCCAGCAGGCGCACGCCGGCCGGGAGCGGAACTCCCATCAGGATGCCAGCCGGGAACAGCATGGCGACAGCCAGCGCGATGCGCACGCCAAGCGGCGCGCCGACGGCCGCGCGGATGACGGGCGGGAGCGCGACGATCGCGGCGAGCCCGAGTAGCGTGATGCCGAACAGCGCGGCGACCAGCCGCCGACGCACCCGCGACTCGGCGATCCGGCGGCTCAGGAAACTTCCCGTGCCCGTGCCCAGCAGCAGCGAGAACAGCGTCACCGCCAGCGAGTACACCGGGTGCCCCAGCAGCAGTACGAACCGTTGCAGCAGCGCCACCTCCACCAGCATGAACGCGGCGCCGAGCAGTCCGAAGTAGGCCAGCCACCACGGCCACTCAGTGCCGAGCAGCGAGCGGCCGCTCAGCGCCATCGGGCCGACGATGAACAGCAGCACCAGCGCCGTCGAGATCGCCATGAGTGTCATCAGCGCGCTGAGCCCGTTGCCGAAGAGCATCGTCTTCCCGAACGCGACGCCCACCTGGTCCTTCACCTTGGTGGTGTGAAAGAAGAACGGGCGGTCGTCGGTGGTGGGGGTGATGTCGAGCGGGTAGCTCGCGTAGAACGCCTGGCGGTCGGGCGCGAGGATGAGGCGTGCGTAGTCGTTCGGCGCGTCCGCGGCCGCTTCCCACTGCCCGGCGCCGGTTGGCGCCAGGCGCTGGGGCGGGGGCAGCCCGGGGGCGTAGAGCACCGTGAACTTCAGCTCGTCGCAGACCTTCTGCAGGAGCTGCACGTCCGCTGCCGTGAACGGCGACTTCTTGAGGATGAACGTCGCGACCTTCCCGTGCTGGACGACGGCGAGCCGATCGGCGGCGTTCCACCCGCGGCGCGCGCAGGCCTCCTGCGCGAGAGACACGAGGCGGACGCCGTCCAGCGCCCAGCGCGTGATCGTGAGGAATCCCCGATCGGCGAGGTGCTCGAGGTAGTCGTCGAACGCCTCGACGGTGTAGAGGGAGTTCTCGGTCAGCGTGTAGGCGCCGGCCGCCGTAGCGGCCCAGGTGTCGACCAGCGACGCCTGGATGACATCATAGCGTTCCGGCGAGCGGCGGACGAAGCTGCGCCCGTCTTCGACCGCGATCCGGACGTCCGGCCGGGTGTAGACGCGGCCCGAGTACTCGAGGAAACGGTCGCGCATCACCTCGTTCGCGATGATCGGGTTGATCTCCACACCGTCCACGCGGCTCGCGCCGAACACCAGCGCGGACAGCAGGTCGCGGCCCCCGCCGGGTCCGATGACCAGGGCCGTGAAGCCGGGCTGCGCGAGGTGATAGGCGAGCGCGGTCAGCTCGGCCTTGAGGTACGCGACGCTCGCGAGGTCCCCGGAGAAGCGGATGATCGGCGTCGATGCCGCCGAGTCGATGTCCATGAAGCGCGAGTCGGGCATCGGACCGGCATACGTGGCGCTCAGCGACCAGTCCCCGTGGCGCCGGTCGTAGACCGCGATGCGGGAGAACGAGTTCCACTTGCTGAACAGCACGGTGTCGCCGGCGTGACCCTTGGTGGCCGTGACGTCGAAGGACACGAGGCCCGACGCGTGCGCGACCCACGGGGCGACAACCAGCAGGACCGCCAGCGGCAGCACGCGGGCGCGCAGGGCGGCCGGCGCGAATGCCCAGGCCGCGACGGCACCCAGCGCGGCAGTGGCCAGCACGACGCCGGGCGCGCCGACCCGGTCGAGCAGCGGCAGCAGGAGCAGGCAGCCCGCGGATGCGCCAAGCAGGTCGGCGGCGTAGACCGAGTTGATTCTCCCGGCGAGCCGCGAGATCGCCAGCGAGATCACGGCGCCGCCCGTGAAGAACGGCAGGGCGGCCAGCCCGTAGATCGCGAGCATCAGCAGCAGGTTCTCGAGCGAGTAGTTCAGCCCGACGCGGAGCCGCACGAGGAGCGCGAGCGAGAGGGTGGTCACGAGGGCATACGCCAGCGCGTGCCAGGCCAGCAGGCGGGCCGGGGAGATGCGGCCGAGCGGGGCGCGCGCGAGATACACGTAGACGCCGCTCGCGCCGAGGCCGAACAGCGCGATCGAGATCGCCAGGAACGCGAAGTGGTAGTACATCGTGACCGAGAAGATCCGCGTGAGCGCGAGCTCGGTCATGAGCAGGGCCGCCGAGATGCACGCCACCCCCACCAGGGGACCCGCGGAGGTGCTCGGAGTCGGATCAGTCAGGGGCGACGCCGTTTCAGCCATCCGGGCAGTGTATCATCCGGCGCGTTGCGGCTGGCGACCGCGTGGAGGACGGCGTGGCCGCCGGTCATCGTGGGCGCCCGCGCTCGCTCGCGCTCGACAGTGCCGAACCAGTCGCCTCGGCCGGTGGGATTCGCGTGAGCCAGTCAGCATCGCCCAGAGCGCCTCCGGGCAAGTCCGAGCCTGCGGCTCCTGGTTCGTGCATTCGACCGACGGCACTGCTCGCATGCTCGCTCGCGCGGGCATCCCCCGGTGCCCGTCGGCCGAGTCCCGACGCCGCGGCGGACGGGTGCGGGATGCCTCGCGAGACCGGCGACCCTTCGACTCGCTTCGCTCGCTCAGGGTCGTCCCGAGCAACGTCGAGGGACGACTGGCGACACAGGCACTTGGCCGGCCACTGGAGAGCCGGGCGCGGACCGGGTCGGCGCGGAGGGCGACTGTGAGGTCTGCCGAACCGGAGCCCGGAGCCGACGAACCGGGCCACGACCGGCGCCTCACAGGCCGGCGAGCCGCCGGGGAGCGAGGCGCCCGCCACGGGCCGTCGCGCTCGGACCGAGCGGCTCCCCGTCATCGCGGGCGCCCACGATGATCGGCGGCCCCACCACATCGTCCACGCGGCAGCCCACGACGGGCGGGACATCGAGGGGCAGTTGTAGAATACGGGCGTGGAAGTGCCATCACCGACGCGAGGTCTCATGAGTGCGCTTTGCGCGCTGGCGGTGGCGTGGGCCGTCCTGGTTGTGGCCGCGCCGTGGCTGGCGACGGTGCCCGTCGCGGGTGGCGCCTCTCTCTCGGCAGCCGCATACGGCTTCGGCGCGCTGGTGTGCCACCAGCGGCCGGAGCGGTCGTTCCATCTGGCCGGCGCTCAGCTGCCGGTGTGCGCGCGCTGCACCGGGCTATACGTGTCGGCAGCGATTGGGATCCTCTTCGTCTTGGCGCGGCGCCGGTCGCCGACGATGCCGTCCGAGCGGTGGCGGGCCTGTCTCCTGTGGGCCGCGCTGCCGACGGCCGCCACGCTGGTGTTTGAATGGTGGCGCCCGTCGGGTGCCTCCGGCGCTCTCCGGGCCCTCGCGGGCGGACCGCTCGGCGCGGCGGCTGGCGCGCTCCTGGCCGAGACCGCCGGGTTTCGGGGTAAACTACACCGATGCGAGCGGACGCAGCAGGACGTGTAGATGGGAGTCGCCTCGTGCTTCTGGCGCTGGCGTCGTGGCTGGTGCCGGGCGGGGGGCACCTCTGGCTCGGCCGTCGAACGAAGGGGATCATTCTGCTCGTCGCGCTGACGGGGATGTTCGGCATCGGCCTCGCGCTGCACGGGAGGCTCTTCCCGTTTGAATCGTCGCAGCCGCTGGTGCTGCTGGCGGCGATCGCCAACGCGGCGATGGGCGCGCCGTATGCGATCGCCTGGGCATTCGAGCTGGGCCAGGGCCAGCCGGCGGCCGTCAGCTACGAATACGCCAATGCCTTCCTGATTGCCGCCGGTCTGCTCAACATGCTGACCGTGCTCGACGTGTACGACACGGCGCTCGGGCGCAAGTGAGGGGACGTGACGAGCCACTTCCTGCTGCTGCTCCTGTTCTCGTTCCTCGTGGCGCTGGTGTTCGCCGTCCTGATGAGGAACGAGCCGCGAGACCAGGTCCGCTTCGGCGCCATGGCGTTCGGTGTCTTCGTGCTGAGTGCGGTCGTGATCGGGTGGCTGATGTACCCGTTCTCCCTCTGATCCGCCCCGTCCGTGACCAGGTCCTTGTGGATTCGAGCAGGCCGGAATCGAGCGCCGCGGCGTCGAGCCGGCTGAGCCTCTGGGCGCCGGTCGGGGCCTACGGCGCGCTCATCTTCGCGCTGTCGTCGGTCTCCAACGTCCCGGCGCTGCCGATGAGCGTCAGCGACAAGTCGGCCCACGGCGTGCTGTATACGGGTTTCGGGTTCCTGGTCATGCGCGCCCTGGCGGGAGGTGTCGGACGGCAGGTGACGGTACGAGCGGCGTTCGCCGCCCTCGCCATCAGCGCGGTGTACGGACTGAGCGACGAGACGCATCAACTCTTCGTTCCGCGACGCACGTTCGACCTGTGGGACCTGGCCGCCGACGTCGCAGGCGGCGGCCTCGGGTCGGCGGCGTGGTGGATGTGGAGTACCCTGAGGAGGTGCGGCCGTGACACCTGAAACGGTTCACGTCGAACGTGAAGGCCCGGTGGCGGTCGTGACGATCGACCGTCGTCAGGTGCTGAACGCGCTCGATCGCGACACCATCGACCACCTCCGGCGGGTCATGCTCGACGTGCGGCGCGACGAGGACGTCCGCTGTGCGATCGTCACCGGCGCCGGGGAGAAGGCCTTCGTCGCCGGCGCCGACATCCAGGAGCTGGAGGGCCTCTCGCCGACCGAGGCCGAGGCGTACGCGCTCGCCGGGCAGCATGTGTTCGACCTGGTCGAGCACCTCGGCAAGCCGGTCATTGCGGCGGTGAACGGTTTCGCGCTCGGCGGCGGGTGCGAACTGGCCATGGCATGCACGCTCCGGGTTGCCTCCGAGACGGCCCGCTTCGGCCAGCCCGAGGTGAAGCTTGGAGTGACGCCGGGGTTCGCCGGTACGCAGCGGTTACCGCGGCTGGTAGGGAGGGGGCGGGCCCTCGACCTGCTCCTGACCGGCCGCGTCGTCGACGCCCAGGAGGCGCTCGCCATCGGACTCGTGAACCGGGTGGTGCCGGCGGCGGATTCGATGCCCAAGGCGCGGGAGCTTGCCGCGGCGCTCGCGGCGCTGGCCCCTGTCGCCATGCGGTCGATCATCGAGGCCGTGCACCGCGGGGCGGAGATGGCGTTTCATGAGGCGGCCTTCCTCGAGGCGACGCTGTTCGGCCTCTGTTTCTCGACCGCCGACATGCGCGAGGGGACGAGGGCGTTTCTGGAGAAGCGGCCCGCGAGGTTCACCGGGAAGTGATCGGCGTCGGGACGGCCCGGCACCGGGCCACGAACAGGAAGGCGTGAATGGTGACGACCACCGTCGACGGCGAACCGGGCAACGAGGCGCATCGCGAGCGGCGTCGGGCGCGCCAGGCGGCGCTGCAGATGCTGTATCAATGCGACGCCGGCGGCGTCACGCCGGAGGAAGCCATCGCGACACACGACCAGATCGAGCAGGCCATCAGGACCGGCTCGGCGGACGCCGACGCGTTCGCATCCCGGCTCGTGCACGGCACCATCGGGCACGCCGCGGAGATCGACCCGCTGATCGCGGCGAGTGCGGAACACTGGCGTCCGGAGCGGATGGCGCTCATCGACCGCCTGGTTCTGCGCATGGCCGTCTACCAGCTGCTGCACGAGCCCGACGTCCCGCCCGTCGTCGTCATCGACGAAGCCGTGGAGCTGGCGCGGCGGTTCAGCGGGGCCGAGTCGGGCCGCTTCGTGAACGGAGTGATTGACGCGATCCGGAAGAAGCTGGAAGCCGGAATGTAGAATGTGGAATTGAGAATGTAGAATCCCTAATCCCTCATTCCCAATTCCTAATTCTCAATTCTCAATCTCAATTCGGAACCGACATGCCCCAGGAGAAAGACCTCCTCGCTCAGCGCCGCGCCAACATGGAGGCGCTGGCCGTCCTCGGCGTCGATCTCTATCCCCACGAGTTCGAGCGCACGGACACCGTCACTCAGCTGGTCGCCGCGCACGGCGCGAAGACGAAGGCCGAGCTCGAAGCCGTCCGGATCGAGACGAGGACGAGCGGCCGCATCCTTGCCATCCGCAGCTTCGGCAAGGCCAACTTCCTGGTGCTCAGCGACGGGCGCGCTCGCATCCAGGTGTATCTCCGCGCCGATTCGATGCCGGAGCGCGACTTCACGATCTTCACGCTCCTCGATCTCGGCGATTTCGTCGGCGTGTCGGGGCACCTGTTCCGGACCCGCACCGACGAGTTCACCATCTGGGCCGCCTCGCTCACGTTCCTCGCGAAGTGCCTGATCCCGCTCCCCGAGAAGTGGCACGGCCTTCAGGACATCGAGATCCGGTACCGCCAGCGCTATCTCGATCTGATCGTGACTCCCGAGACAGGCCGCGTCTTCGAGGCGCGAAGCCGGGCGCTCGCCGCGGTGCGCGAGTTCCTCAACGCGCGGGACTATCTGGAAGTCGAGACGCCGATGATGCAGCCGCTCGCGGGCGGAGCGCTGGCGCGACCGTTCGTGACGCACCACAACGCGCTCGACATGACGCTCTACCTGCGCATCGCGCCCGAACTCTACCTCAAGCGCCTGCTGGTCGGCGGGATGGAACGCGTCTACGAGATCAACCGCAACTTCCGCAACGAGGGGATCTCGACGCAGCACAACCCCGAGTTCACGATGCTCGAGTTCTACCAGGCCTACAGCAACTACCTCGAGCTGATGACGATGACCGAGGAGATGCTGGCCGCGGTGGCGCGCGCGGTGACCGGGGGCGAGGACGTGCGGTACGGCGACCAGACGATTTCGTTCCGGGCGCCGTACCGGCGCCTCCCGATGCGGGGCGCGGTCGCGGAGGAGGCGTCTCGCCGGCTCGGCCGGGACGTGGCCGAGCCGGAACTGCGCGACGCCGGCGCGGCGCGCGCGCTCGCGGGGCAGCTCGGGGTCGAGATCGAGCCGGGCATGGGCGCAGGCAAGATCACCGCGGCGGTGTTCGAGGCCCTCTGGGAGGAGTCGCTCGTCCAGCCGACGTTCGTGTACGACTTCCCGACCGAGGTGTCGCCGCTCTCCAAGCAGAAGCCGGACGACCCGGACACCGTCGAGCGGTTCGAACTCTACGCCGGCGGGTTCGAACTCGCCAACGCATTCAGCGAGCTGAACGACCCGGCGGAGCAGCGGAGGCGCTTCGAGCAGCAGCTGACTGAGCGGCAGAAGGGCGACGCCGAGGCGCACGCGATGGACGAGGACTACGTCCGCGCTCTCGAATACGGCATGCCGCCGGCCGGCGGAGAGGGGGTGGGCATCGATCGGCTCGTGATGCTGCTCACCGACAGCCACTCCATCCGCGACGTGATCCTGTTCCCGCTGATGCGGGCGAGGAAGGATTGAACCTCCCCTTCGAACTCCACATCGCCCTCCGCTACCTGCTGGCCAGGCGCAAGCAGGCGCTGATCTCGGTCATCTCGCTGATTTCGACGGTCGGCGTGATGGTCGGGGTCATGGCGGTCATCATCGCCCTCGCGCTGACGACCGGCCTCCAGGGCGAACTCCGCGACCGCATCCTTGGCAGCACGGCGCACGTGTACGTCTGGAAAGGCGACGGCCTGCGCGACTACCAGGCGGTCGTCCGCCAGCTCCGCAGGTTTCCGCACGTCGTCGGCGCGGCGCCGGCCATCATCAGCATCGGGCTGGTGTCGACGCCGCAGGGGCAGTCGTTCATCACCCTCAAGGGGATCGATCCGGCGCTCGAGCCGAGCGTGACCGACATCGGGCGCTCGATGCGGCAGGGCAGTCTGGCCGCGCTGGCGGCCGCCGGGGACGGGCCGCCGGGCATCCTCATTGGAGCCGACCTTGCGAAGAAGCTGGGGGTCCGCGTCGGGGACCGGGTCCAGCTGCTGACGCCGGAAGGCACGCTGTCGCCGATGGGAATGCTTCCGCGCTCGCGGCCCTTCACGGTCGCCGGGATCTTCTCGCTCGGCCTCTTCGAGTTCGACACGACGTACGGGCTGGTGACCATCCCGGTCGCGCAGCGCCTGACGGGTCGCGACGAGCCCGAGTTGATCGAGCTCCGCGTCGACGACATCTACGGCGCGCCGGACGTGGCGCGCGCGATCATGGACCAGTCCGCGGGCGTCTACCTGACGGAGGACTGGACGAAGCTGAACCAGTCGCTCTTCAAGGCGCTGTGGCTGGAGAAGATGGCCATCTCGATCACGATCGGCCTGATCATCATGGTGGCCGCGCTCAACATCGTCGCGTCGCTGATCCTGCTGGTGATGGAGAAACACCGCGACATCGCCATCCTGAAGACGATGGGGGCGTCGGGACGGAGCATCAGGCTCATCTTCATGTTTCAGGGCGCGATCATCGGGGTGGTGGGCACCGGGCTCGGCGCGATCGCCGGCTGGGTGATCTCGACCGTGGCGGACCGCTACCAGCTGATTCGCCTCCCGTTCGACGTCTACCAGGTGACGCACGTGCCGTTCGTGATTCTGCCGCTCGACTTCATGCTCGTGGTCGTGCTGGCGTTCCTGGTCTGCCTGGTCGCGACGATCTATCCGTCGCGCCAGGCGTCGAAGCTGGATCCGGCGGAGGCGCTGAGATACGGGTAGTGGTCAGTGCTCAGTGATCAGTGGCTAGTGGATCACGGGTGATCGACTAGCCACCCGCCACTGACCACTAGCCACTGGGAGTGCTGGAATGCCCTTCGTGATCGTCACCGCCCTCGAGAAGTCCTATCGCACCGCGACGCAGACGCTGCGGGTGCTGCGGGGGCTCGACCTGTCGGTCGAGCAGGGCGAGATGGTCGCGATCGTCGGGGCGTCTGGCGTGGGGAAGAGCACGCTGCTGCACGTGTTGGGCGGCCTCGACCAGTTCGAGTCGGGCACGATCCGGATTGGCGACGCGGACCTCTCGCAGATGACCGACGCCGAGCGTGTCGTGTTCCGGAATCGGCACGTCGGTTTCGTCTTCCAGTTCCATCACCTGCTGCCGGAGTTCACCGCACTCGAGAATGCCGAGATGCCGCTGCGGATCGGGCGGATGCCCGTTCCGGACGCGCGCGCGGCGGCGGAGGCGCTTCTGCGGCGCGTCGGTCTCGGTGACAGGTTGACCCACCGGCCCGGTACGCTCTCGGGCGGGGAGCAGCAGCGGGTGGCGATTGCCCGCGCGCTGGTTTCGCGCCCGGCGCTGCTTCTCGCCGACGAGCCGACGGGCGACCTCGATGAGCAGACGGCTGATTCGCTCCACGAACTGCTGCGCGGGATGCATCGCGAGCAGAAGCTCACGTCGGTCATCGCGACGCACAACCTCCGGCTCGCGGCGACGTGCGACCGGATACTCCGGCTCGAGAACGGACGCCTCGCCTCCGCCTGAGGCCCTGAACCCTGAGCCCCTGCTATAATGAAGCGAGTTCCCTCGCGCACAACGGACACCGCCGCCCGCCTGAGGGCGGCGCGCTGGCGTACAGGGCGGCCGGGAGCGTCGCCGAAAGCCACGGGCTGGCCTGAAACGTCTAATACCCTGTAAACTATGGTGATCACCCCGGCGCCGCAGCGGCCACGGGGACATGTGCCCGGCGGCCCGGGCGAGCGACCGGCTCGGTTCGAACACGATTTCATGGCTACGTCCGGTACCCGTTTCCTCGTGTGGGCGTTCGTTCTGGCGGCCGGCAGCCTCCAGGCCGCGGCCGCGCCGGCCCTGCAGGGCGCCGGTCAGCCGCCGGTTGCGCAGCAGCCCCCGGCCGCCCAGCCGCCGGCGAAGGCTCTTGCGGAGGGCCGGGTGCTCTGGTGCGGGCAGGAGGTGGGGCCGCCCGCCCAGCTGCCGCCGGCGACGTCCGGGCCCGTCGTCTACAAGATCGGTCTGTGCTTCCCCGAGCAGGGGAACGCGTCGGTCATCGAGGCCGAGACCTACCTGTTCTATATCCACACGAAGACCAGCGACCCGAAGACCGGCAGCTGGGCCCCCTGGGACGACGCGCAGACCGCCGAGGCGCTCCGGCAGGACTTCAAGGAGCTGTGGGGGACCAAGTTCCTCGACAACCTCTCGATCGACGTGACCGACTACCCGTTCTCGAACGGCGTCATCGGCAAGCTGATCGCCTACAACATGGAGGAGCGCCAGCGCGTCAAGATCGTCGACTACGTCGGAGCCAAGCACCTCGAGCGGTCGAAGATCGACGAGAAGCTGAAGGAGGAGAGCGCCATGATCCGGCTCGACTCGTTCGTCGATCCCGGCATGGTGCGCAAGGTGAAGAAGGTCGTCCTCGACATGCTCGGGGAGAAGGGCTACCAGTTCGCGACCGTCTCGCCCGAGATCAAGTTGCTGCCCGGCGGCCCGAAACTGGTCAACCTGACGTTCATGATTGATGAGGGGCCTCAGGTCAAGATCCGCGACATCGTGTTCAGCGGCAACAAAGCGGTGTCGTCCTCGGCGCTCAAGCGCCAGATGAAGAACAACAAGGGGCGAGGGACCTTCTCGTGGCTGACCGGGGCGAGCAGCTACCAGGAGGGCAAGTTCGAAGAGGACGCCGACAGGGTGGTGGGCTACTACCGCGACAAGGGGTACTACACGACTCGCATTGGCGACCCGTCGTTCCGGTATCTCGAGGACTCCGCCGATTGGAAGACCCGGTGGGTGGAACTGCGGATTGACGTCACCGAGGGGCTGCGCTATCGGGTCGCGTCGCTGACGTTCGACGGCAACAAGATCATCCGTTCGGAGGGTCTGCGCCCGCTGTTCAAGGTCAGGGATGGCGACTGGTACAGCGACAAGGCGATCCGGAAGGGCTACGAGAAGGCGCGGGAGCTGTACGGCTCGGCCGGCTACTACCAGTTCAACCTGGTGCCGATGGTGAAGCCGCACGAGGAAGGTGCGGCGCCGGCGGGCGCGGAAGCGGCCGGCGCGAAACCCGCCGAGGCGGCTGCGCCGCTGGCGGGCGCGCAGCCGGAAGCGGCGAAGCCGGACGCGGCTACGCCCGAAGCCGCCAAGCCGGTGGCCGCGACGCCCGAGGCCGGGGCGAAGGCGCCGCCGCCGATCCCGCCCGGGCCGGGGGAGGCTCGGCAGGCGAAGGCCGCCCCACCCAAGCGTCGCATTCAGGGGCCGGCGGTGGATGTCACACTGCAGGTTGACGAGGGGAAGCGGTACTTCATCAACCGGATCCACTTCACGGGAAACACCACGACGCGCGACTCGGTGGTGCGCCGCGAACTCCGGATCTACGAGGAGGGGGTCTTCAACACCGAGGCGCTGAAGTTCTCGATCAAGCGGGTGAACCAGCTCGCGTACTTCAAGCAGCTGGAGGGGAACAAGGACGTGGACGTCAAGGAGACGCCGGGCACCGACAACAAGATGGACGTCACGCTGAAGTTCGAGGAGCAGAATCGGAATCAGCTCCAGTTCGGCGCCGGCGTCTCGCAGTACCGAGGGGTTCTTCGGCACGCTCGGCTTCCAGACTGCGAACTTCATGGGCCGCGGCGAGACGTTCAGCGTCAACCTCCAGGCGGGGTCGCGTGCGCAGAACTACGTGGTGGCCTTCACCGAGCCGTACCTGTTCGATCGTCCGATCACGGGTGGCATCGACGTCTTCAAGCGCCGCCTCGAGTACATCGGGCAGTTCACGCAGGACTCGATCGGCGGGAACATCATGTTCGGGTTCCCGTTGAGGGAACAGACCCGGATGTTCCTCAACTACTCCTACGAGCACACGAAGGTCCTCGATCTGAATCCGGCGTACCTGGACCCGGCGCTGATTGCGAGCAACCCGTACCTGGCCTCCTCCCTGCTGCTCGGCGCCGGCGGCGCGCGCACGATCAGCAAGATCGTCCCGAGCGTCAGCCGCAACACGATAGACAACCCGATCTGCCCCGACCACCGGGAAGCGCTTCACCGTGGCGGTCGATCTGGCGGGGCTCGGCGGCGACACGTCCTTCTGGAAGCCGTTCGGCGAGGTCACGATGTACTTCCAGCACACGAGGCGGACCTCGCTCGGCTTCCGGGTGCAGGGAACCTATATCTCGACGTTCAGCGGCAGCAAGGAACTGCTCATCACCGAGAAGCTGTTCGCCGGGGGCGAGTACAGCGTGCGCGGCTTCGACATCCGCACGATCGGACCGCGGGCGATGCAGGCGATTGCGCCGACCTACAACGGCCAGACGTTCCTGCCCGCCCTCATGCCGGGCGCGGTGTCCCTGGACCCGGTCGTCGTCGATTCCGGGCTGGTGGTCGGCGGCGATAAGATGCTCCTCCTGAACGGGGAGTACCTGATCAACGTCGTCGGTCCGGTGCGCCTCGTCCTGTTCGCCGACCTGGGCCAGGTGCGGGACAAGGGCGAGCAGATGGCGTTGAGCGAGTTCAAGATGTCGACGGGCGCGGAGGTCCGGTTCTTCATGCCGGTGCTGAACGTGCCGTTCCGCTTGATCTTCGCGTACAACCCGCTGCGGAAGGGCATCCTGAACAACAGCCTGCAACCACAGAGCGCGTTCGCCTTCAAGTTCGCCGTGGGGTCGACCTTTTAGCGTGGTCGAGGTACGACCGAGGACGATAGTCAACAGAGCACGAGAAAGAAAGGGACTGTAGTGATGAGACGCTTCACCGTAGCCGTGATCCTCAGCCTGGCGCTGGGAGCCGTTCCGACGATTGCGCAGGCCCAGGCCAAGCCGCCGACCACGCCGCCGCCGGCCACCCAGAAGCCACCCACGCCGGCCGCGCCGGCGCCCGCGGTGGCCACGCCGCCGGCCGCGCAGCCCGCGCCGCCGCCGAGGCCGTTCCCCGAGGGGGCCAAAGTCGCCTTCCTCAACATCCCGCGCGTGGCGGCTGAATCGGTGGAAGGCAAGACGTCGACGACCCGGGTGACCGCGCTCCGCGAGAAGAAGCTGGCCGAGCTGGCCGCGAAGAACAAGCAGGTCGAGACGGCCCAGGCGCGGCTCAACAGCGGCGCGCTCCTCAGCGACGATGCGCGCGCCACGACGCAGAAGGAAATCGACAAGCTGAACGTCGAGATCCAGCGGATGCAGCAGGATGCCGAGGCCGAGATGCAGGACCTGCAGCAGCAACTGCAGCTCGACTTCCAGCGCAAACTCGGGCCGGTCATCCAGCAGATCGCCCTCGAGAAGGGATTGCACATGTTGCTCAGCACCGAGGCGGGGCTGGTGTGGGCGGAGCCGAGTCTCGATCTGACGTCCGAGATCATCAAGCGGTTCGACGCGGCGACGGCCCCCGTCAAGCCAGCGAAGTAGGCTCAATCCGCGTCGGGCCACCCTGAGGATAGGCTGGCGGCTGGCGTTCGCGCCGGCGCGCCGGCCATCCGTCTTGTACCGCTGCTCCCAGACCCGGACGAGATCTGTGCACGCCAACACCCTTCCGCCGCTGATCGACCGGCTCTGCTACCGGTATCCTGCGTTCCTCGTCGACTCGGTCGTCGAGCACGTGCCGAACGAGCGCGTGGTGGCGGTCAAGAACGTGACCGTGAACGAGGACTTCTTCCAGGGCCACTTCCCCGGGGCGCCGCTCGTGCCCGGCGTCCTCATCATCGAGACGCTGGCCCAGGTGTCGGCCATCCTGCTGCTGCACGCGGGTGAGGGGCGGCCGGCGGCGCGCGTGGCACTCCGCGGCGTCAACGACGCGAGGTTCCGCCGCCAGGTGGTGCCGGGCGACCGCGTTCGCCTGGAGGTGTCGCGGCAGGGGGGGCGCGGCCGCGTGGCGCGCCTGCGCGGCGTGGCCTACGTCGGCGAACAGGTCGTCGCCGAGGCCGATCTCCTGATGGCCGTCGAGCCGGACCGCGCGTTCGTCGATCCGTCGGCCGTCGTCAGCCCGGGCGCCGTGATCGGCGACGGGTACGACGATCGCTCAACACGCGTCGATTGGCCCTCATGTGACGATCGGCAAGCGGTGCCGGATCGGGGCGTCGACCGTGATCGACGGCTGGACTGACATCGGCGACGACAACGAGATCGCGCCGTTCGTGTCGATCGGCCTTGCGCCGCAGCACCTCAAGTACGCCGGGCAGCCCACGCGGGTCGTCATCGGTGACCGGAACATCATCCGGGAGTTCGTCACCGTCCACCGCGGCACGGTCGAGGGCGGAGGCCTGACGCGGATCGGCAGCCGCAACCTGATCATGGCGTACGCCCACGTCGCGCACGACTGCGCCATCGAGAACGACGCCATCCTGGGCAACGCCGCGACGCTCGGCGGGCACGTGCACGTCGAGGACTTCGCCAACATCAGCGCATTCTCCGGTGTGCACCAGTTCTGCCGGGTCGGCCGCCACGCCTTCATCGGCGGCTACTCGGTGGTGACCAAGGACGCGATGCCGTTCGCCAGGTCCGTGGGCAACCGCGCGCGCATCTACGGCCTCAACACCATCGGCCTCGTCCGCCGCGGCTTCTCGCCCGACTCGATCGGCAAGCTGAAGCGGGCGTATCGGTACCTGCTCGTCTCGAAGCTCAACACGAGCCGCGCGGTCAGCGCGATCCAGAACGACGCGTCGCTGGCGTGCCCCGAGGTACAGTACCTGGTGGAGTTCATTCGCGGGTCGCACCGCGGCGTGCTGCTGCGCCGCCCCGCGCGGCGGGCCGAGGAGGCGGTGGCGGACGAGTGACGCAGGATTCAGGCGTCGGGAGTCGAATGCACATCGGTCTCATCGCCGGCAACGGCCGCTTCCCCTTCCTGGTCCTCGACGCCGCCCGGAGGCTGCGTCACGAGGTCACGATCATCGCGGTCAAGGAAGAGGCGTCGCCCGACCTGAACGCGGCGGCCGCGGCCGAGCCCAGGGCCGGCATCGTCTGGCTGTCGCTCGGTCAGTTCGAGCGCGTGCATCGCGGCGCTCAAAGCGGCCGGCGCGACGCACGCCGTGATGGCCGGCCAGGTCAAGCACGTCAAGATCTTCTCGGGCATCCTGCCCGATCGCCTGCTCCTCTCCGTGCTGCTCCGGCTGCGGTCGAAGAATACCGACGCGCTCATTTCCGCCGTCGCCGACGTCATGCGCGACCACGGCATCACGTTGCTCGATTCGACCGCGTTCCTCACGCCCCTGCTGGCCCGGTCCGGCGCGATCGCGTCCCGGCCGCCCACCCGGGAAGAGGAAGCGGATATCGCCTTCGGCTACCGGATGGCGGACGCCGTGGCCGGCCTCGACATCGGCCAGACGATCGTCGTGAAGGACTCGGCGGTCGTCGCGGTGGAGGCGATGGAGGGCACCGACGCGGTGATCGCGCGCGCCGGGACGCCTGGCCGGCCCCGGGACGCGCGTCGTGAAGGTGGCCAAGCCGGGCCAGGACATGCGGTTCGACGTGCCGGTGGTGGGGCTGTCCACCGTTCACGCGATGCGGGCGGCGGGCGCCTCTGCGCTGTCGGTCGACGCGGGTAAGACGCTCGATCTTCGACCTCCAGCTCTTCATCGACGCCGCCGACGAGGCGGGCATTGCGGTCGTCGGGAGAGCCCGACCGGCGGACGCCTGACAGGCACCATCGACATGAGCAGCGACACACCGCTCCGAGTGGCGGCGATCGGCGTCGGGCACCTCGGACGCCATCACGCCCGGATTCTGTCGACCCTGCCCGGCGCGACCCTCGTCGGGGTCGTAGACGTGAAGCCGGACCGTGCGGCCGAGATCGCCGCCGCGCACGGCGCCCGCCCGTTCACGGACTATCGCGACCTGCTTGGCCAGGTGGACGCGGTGTCGATCGCGGTCCCGACCGAGACCCACCTGGAGGTGGCGTCGGCGTTCCTCGACCGGGGCATTCCCGGTGCTCGTCGAGAAGCCGCTGGCCCGCTCCGTCGAGGACGCCGACCGGATCATCGCGCTGGCGGCGTCGCGCGGAGTCGTGCTCGCCGTCGGTCACACCGAGCGATTCAACCCGGCGGTGGCCGCCGCGGCCCCGCTGCTCCAGGACCCGCGTTTCATCGAGGTGCACCGTCTCGGCACCTTCCCGGAGCGTTCGCTCGACATCGACGTCGTCTTCGACCTGATGATCCACGACCTCGACGTCGTGCTGTCGATCGTGCGGTCGCCGGTCGCGTCCGTCGAGGCGGTCGGCGTTCCCGTCCTGACCGGGCGCGTCGATATCGCCAACGCGAGGCTGCGGTTCGAGAACGGCTGCATCGCCAACATCACGGCGAGCCGCATCAGCCGCGACCGCGTCCGGAAGATCCGGTTCTTCCAGCCGGACGCCTACCTGTCGATCGACTACGCGGCGCAGGAAGTCGAGGTCTACCGCCTCGTGCGTGGCGCCGGCGTCCGCCCCGGCATCGAAGGCGGGAAGCTGGAGGTGCCGCGCGAGGAGCCGCTGGTCCGGGAGTTGGCGGACTTCCTCGGCGCGGTCCGCGAGGGCCGGCCGCCGCTCGTCACCGGGCACGACGGCCGGCGCGCGCTCGAGCTGGCGGAGCGCATCACCGAGCGGATGGCCGCCGGAGCGTAGCGTCGATGTCGATCGACAAGCGTCCGACGCGCGTCGCCGCGATGTTCGACGCGATCGCCGCCCGGTACGACCTGCTGAATCGCCTCCTCAGTGCCGGCATCGACCGCCGCTGGCGGAGGCACGCGATCCGGTCGCTCCAGCTGACCGGCCGGGAGTCGGTGGTCGACGTCTGCACCGGGACGGCGGACGTGGCGCTGACTGCCGTCGAAGCCGCGACCCGGCGCCGCGCGCGTCGTCGGCATCGACTTCTCCGGGGAGATGCTTCGCCTCGGTGCCCGGAAGGTCCGAGCCCGGGGTCCGGCCGGGCGAGTCCTGCTGGTCGCGCGGCGATGCCACGCGGCTGCCGATCCGCACCGGGTCGGTCGACGCGGCCACCGTGGCGTTCGGCATCCGAAACGTCGAGAATCCGGAGCGCGGTCTTGCCGAGATGTACCGCGCGCTCGCGCCGGGCGGACGCCTCGCGATCCTCGAGTTCAGCATTCCCTCGTCTGCCGCTCGTTCGCGCCGTCTACCTCCCGTACTTCCGGTTCGTGCTGCCGCGCATCGGACGCCTGGTGTCGGGCCACGGCTCCGCCTACACCTACCTGCCGGCCTCGGTCGGCAGCTTCATCCCCCCCGAGACGATGCTGGCGATGTTGGCGTCGTGCGGTTTCCACGATGCCCGGTCGACGCCGCTCACGGGGGGGATTGTGACGTTGTATACGGGCAGGAAATAGTGGCAGTGGCAGTAGCTAGTGGCTAGTGGCTCAGTAGGCTAGTGATGGCTGTCAGATCAGCGTGATCGACTGCCTACTGGCCGACTGACCACTGCCCACTACGTTGTGTCGCCGAGCACCTCGCGGTAAACCCCCTCCACCGCCTCGACCATCGTCTCCGCTTCGAACATCTCGCGGGCCCGGGCGCGGCCGGCGCGGCCCATCGCCTCGCGGCGGGCCGGGTCAGTGACGAGGCGGCCATCGCGGCCGCGAGCGCGCCGGGTCGCACGGCGGGATGACGAGGCCCGTGAGGCCGTCCTGGTTGACCCACGACGTGCCCGTCTGAATCTCCGTGCTGATGACCGGCAGGCCGGCCGCCATGGCTTCCACGATCGACGTGCCGAATGCCTCGGCCCTCGTGTGCGACGGCAGCACGAACATGTCGCCCGCGGCGTAGCATGCCGGCAGGTCGGCGTCGTCCACATCGCCCGTGAAGACGACGCGGCTCGCGACCCCGAGCGCCGCCGCCAGCGCCCGCGTCGACTCCCACAGCGGGCCGCCGCCGACGAGCAGGAGGTGAAGGTCCGGGAGCGAGCGGCAGGGCGCGGAGCAGGTAGTCCAGGCCCTTGTAGTATCGGAGCCGGCCGACGAAGACCGCGACCGGTCGGTCGGCGGGGAGGTTCCACCGCGCGCGCAATGCCCTCTCGGGTTCGCCGCCCCGGTCGTCGAAACGCGCGATGTCGATGCCGATCAGGCACGACGACGCACTTGTCCCTCACGTCCCGGAGGTAGCGGGAGGATTCGACGTACGCCGGGCTGGTGACGAGAATCCGGTTCGCCCGCCCCAGCACGCGCTTGAGCAGCGGTTCGTACAGCCGCAGCAGGTGCCGCTGCCGCACGATGTCGGCGTGATAGGTGATCACCATTCCGGCGGCGCGCCCAACAGCAGATGCGCCACCTCACCGGGCGGGTGAGGGAAGTGGAGGTGCGTGATGTCGGCCTCGAGGCGCGACAGCCAGCGGAGGAGCGAGGGGCAGATCGGCGTCGACGCGATCGTGCCCAGCCTGGGAACCAGGGTCACCCTCACGCCGCCCACCGTCTCGATGGATGTGCGCCAGCCCCGGTTCGCGGCGAGCACGGTCACGTCGTGTCCACGGCGGGCCTGCCCCTCGGCGAGCACGCGGATGTGGTTTTCGATCCCACCCAGGACCGGCGTGTAGTCCTTGTACAGGTGCAGGATTCTCATGTCAGTGAGGCTCCGGCAGCCGGGTCTCGTCCGTCCGGCTCCGTCGAGCGTCCCGACTCGACCGATTTGCCGTGGCCGCCCGCTGCCGCGCAAACCGCCCCGGCGACGAGCACCGCGACCAGGCTCGATGGCTCGCTGTTCAACACGACCGGCTGCACCGGCGCCACGGCGGCATAGAAGACGATCACGGCTGCCACACCCACGGCCCCGTCGTCACGCCGTCGATACGCCGACCAGAGCGCCATGGCGAGGGCGCTGGTCACGAACAGTAGCATGACCAGGCCCCCTGGCACACCGGCATACACGCTGGCCTCGAGATACAGGTTATGCGCGCTCGTCGCGTAGTCCGGACCGCCGACCGGGCGAGCAGCGGCGTGCTGCCGGCGCGTACCCGTCCACGGGCGCCGTTGCACCGCGCGCTCGAGCCTGACCCACTGCTCGCTGCGAATGCGAACCGCGTCCACGGCGGTGGACGACCGCTGCTGCTGCACGGCGGCGGACACGCCGAGTGGCGCCAGCAGCGCGAGCGCGAGCACGAGCCACGAGACGCGGTGGCCCCACGTGCGCGCCCGGCGCCACGCAGGCCAGGCCAGCGCCGCGAAGGTGACCGCCGTCGCAACGGTGGCGCTGTAGCTGCGCGTGAGCGACAGGACAATGGTTAACGCCAGGGCGGCGCCGATCGACGCGGCGCTCGCGCGACGCGAGAAGTCGTCGCGCCAGAACTCCAGGACGATCAGCAGATAGCCGAGGCCCGCGATGACCCCGAGCGGGTTCGGATTCCCAAACACGCCGCCCAGGCGCTCCGCCGTACCACCCCGGGGAACCCAGCCGAGCGCAAGGGAGCAGACGACCTTTACCAGCAGCGTGCCCAGCAGTCCGACGAGCAGGCCGCGGACGCTGAAGACCGACGCCAGAACCGCCGCGATCACCACGAGCGCCACGTACCCCAGCGCGTAGCGGAACGCGGACACCGGAGCCAGGCCGAACGGGACTCGACGAGCATCACGACGGCGAAGATCGTGAAGAACAGAAGGGGAGGTCGCCTCGAGCCGCGGCGCGCCGAGCCGCGCCGGGTCGCCAGCAGCAGCGCGGCCAGAGCGACCGCGCCCAGGCAGGCCAGCCTGGAGGCGTGCCATACCGTCACGGGGCCCAACTCGACGTCGCCAACGATGAGGAAGGCGAACGTGGCGATGCCGAGCACGGCGCACGCGGCGGATTCGAGGGTCACAGCTCGCTCCCGCGTTCATCGGCGCCAGACGGTCGTTCATCAGCCCCCGCCCGTCCCGTCTGCGAGTAGCTGTCGATAGAAGGCGACGGTTTCCGCTGCCCGCTTCTCGGGCGTGTGCTCCCGCATCACGAACTCGCGTCCCGTTCGCCCCAACTGCCTTCGGAGTTCCGGCGCGTCCCGCAATCGCCGGAGATGCGCGGCCAGAGCGACCGCGTCGTTCTCGGGGAAGATCAGGCCGTTGCCGCCGAGAACGGCCGGAATGGATCCGCAGTCCGAGCCGACGACCGGCAGCTCGCACCCATCGCTTCGATCAGAACGCGGCCGAACTGCTCCTTCCAGACGGGCGTCGATCCAGAAGGCAGCACGAGGACGTCGGCGGCCGAGAGCAGGTCCGCCACCTGGCCGAAGTCGAGGTCGCCCGCGAAGCGGGTGGCCCGGCCGATACCCGCCCTCTCTGCCTGGTTCGCCAGGGCCGCGCGGCAGGGGCCGGTGCCGGCCAGTACCAGGAGGACTGGCGACCGCAGTTGCGCGGTGGCGTCCA
Source organism: uncultured Acidobacteriota bacterium (assembly GCA_963784455.1). GTDB lineage: Bacteria > Acidobacteriota > Vicinamibacteria > Vicinamibacterales > Fen-181 > FEN-299. Next base: position 67,196 of record CAWARN010000013.1, read on the forward strand.
CCAGCGTATCCAGTCCCTTCTCAGGCGCCAGCCGACCGACGAAGACAATGGTGAACGCCTCACTCAGACGCGGCACGTTTCGTTTCGAGTAGATGCTGGCGTCCAGCGCGAGTGCCGGGATCACGGGCGTGGGGCGCCGGTATCCGAACTCGTGCAGCAGCGCCGACGCCTCGGCGTTGCGGCACATCACCGCGTCTGATGCCGCAAGCGATCGCCGCAGCACCCATTTGACCCACGGACGCTTTCGACGGTTGACGTTTTGGCAGCGTGTTGAGCACGAGACGGGCGTCGGGGCGAACACGCGGCGCGCAATCGCGATCTGGAGAGCGGCCAGGCTGTCCGGCTCCTCCTCGGCGTGAATCAGGTGCGGTTTCACGCGGCGCATGGTGAAGCCCACGGTCCGGTAGATCGCCCGGTGCGGGTTGTCCTCGCGCCAGACCTTTACCGTGTGGACTCCGTCGAGCCCGGCGCGATCCCGAACCGCGGCGCCGTCGTAGGGGCCGCCAATCGGGCGGGGCCTGACCAGGGAGAAGGCGAACCCGGGGGTGGACGCCATGACCGCCACGCGCCGCTCGACAGGAGCCGTGGTGTATCGGGCGATGTGGAGAATGCGGGTCATCGAGGCGCCCAGGATATCCAGCGACCATCGGCCCCGGCTCGGGCCAGGGAGGCGCCGCGGCCTGCGTCACTCACGCGGGTGACGCCAGAAGCCGGGCGTAGAGAGCGAAGGTCGCGCGGGCCGTTTCGGCCCAGGTGAACGAGGCCGCTCGCGCACGGCCCGCCTCCGCGAGCCTCTCTCGTTCTGCGGGGGAATCGAGCAGCCGTTCGAGCAGCAGGGCGAGCGAGTCGGCGTCCCGGGTCGAACAACGCCGCGGCGCCGCCCGTGAGTTCAGTCAGCGCCGCGATTCGGCTGCAGGCAACCGGTACGCCGCTTCCATCGCCTCGATGACCGGGAGCCCGAACCCCTCGGCGCGCGAAGGACAGACGAGCAGTGTCGCTCCGCTGTACAGCGCCGCCATCGATCCTCGGGCACGATTCCCGATCGAAAGGTGAGCCGGCCGGTGCGCCACGATTCTCGGCGCCCGGGCCGCCCTCGTCGAACCGGCTGTCGTCGGGGACCTGCAAGACCAGGCGCGGCCAGGGCGTCATGCCGCGTCGGCCGACCATCGTCGCCAGCCTCCAATCACCCCCGGTCGTGCTGCGGCTTGTTGCTGCCGACGACGAGAACGTAGGGCTCGGGGACACCCGTTGCGCGCGGACGCGGCGCCTCTCGTCGGCCGGGCGCGAGAAGCCCGATCCGTTCGGCACCACCTCCACTCTTCGACGCATGGCCGGGGAAGAGCGCGCCACGTCGTCTCGCGTGGCTCTTGACCCCGTGCACGAATCCCCGACGCGGTCCTGAAGGAGCAGGCATGTGCGAGGCGGATGGCGAGCCGTTGCGCCGGACTGAACAGGCCTGGCACCGTCAAGCGGGATCAGGTCGTGGCAGGTGACAATCGACGGCACGCCTGGAGCGATGGGCATCAGGTAGTACGGGCTGTGGTAGATGCGGGCCCCGCAGTCGCCGAGCGCTCGTCGCACGGCCCAGTGCTGTCCCACACCGAACGGGGACGCGTCGCAGACGATTCCGCGCAGCGTCCTCAGCGGGAGACGCGCATCGGGAGTCGGCCGTGCAGCAGCACGACCTGCCACCCGTCCGGCAACTCAGCCAGGGCCCGGGCGAGTTCCGCCTGTAGCGCCCGATGCCCGGGAAGTGCGGGGACGCCGTGCGGGCGTCGAGCACGAGGGGCCGCCGGACGGGCCCGTGCGTGCGGGATGCGGGTTCTGCCATCGGCGGGTTCCACGATAGCACAAGAGTCGGCCGCCCGGGGGACCGCGCCAGGTGTCTGCGGCCAAAGCCGGCTCGACAGGTCTAATCATCGAGGTCCTGCCAGCGCCCGGCGCCTGCCCGCGTCCCTCCAACGGTCGGCGGTATAATTCTCTTTTCCATGTATTCGATTCTATGACTTGACCGTCCAGACTACCTGGCGATCGACCGCGACGTCGAGCGGCTGGAGAGCTCCTGCCGACCTCGATCATCGGCGGTTCTCGGCGGCGTTCTTCCTCGATATCGTCGCCGTCGTCTAGGGAAATCCGCCGCCGTTCGGCTTCATCTGGCGGCGGGGATCCACTCCGTCTTCAACGAGGTCAAAAATGACACCAACAGCGTGTTCACCTACGGCCCCGTGGTGGCCCTCGACGCCACCACCTGGCGTGTCATCATCACCAATGCCGCCGTGCCAACGATCGGCACGACTTCGCCCACGGTGAGCTTCGTGGTGAAGGAGGAACCGGATTTCGATCAAGACGGGCTGCCTGACGCCTGGAGGTGGCCAATGGGTTCAGCAAACAGCGTCAGCAACGCCACCGCGGATACGGACGGAGACGGGATGACGCTGTGGCAGGAGTATATCGCCGGCACTGATTGGAACGATCCTTCCAGTTATCTGCGCATCGACCGCCTGAGCGTCGCCGCTCGGCCCGGATCGAATTCTCTCTCAATGTCCGAACCGCACCTACACCGTCAAAATACCTGACAATCTGGACATGGCCGCTGATGGAACAGGTTGACCGATGTGACGGCCTACGCTACGAACCACGTGGAAACTGTGATGGACCCAGCCGGTGGCACCAACCGTTTTTACCCATCGGCGGTGCCGAAGAGGCCGTAGGACAATTTACTGTGTGTGGCGGCGCTGGTGTGAGCGCCGCTTTTTTTTGGAGGTGCGCGCCAACCCGATCCGCAGAGGAAATCCACGGAAGAAATCCACGGCTTGACACCCCGCGCGGCGTCCTCGAACTCCGCGCGTGCCCGTTAGTCCCTGTCATCTGAAAACCGTTCTGCCCTCCGATCTCCTCACGTGGGACATCCCTGTCGTCAGCACCTCGCCCAACTCCTCCAAAGTCTTTGAAGGCGTCACCAATGTATCACTGGCTGGTGGTCATCATCGCGTCGTTCGGGTGGTTGTTCGATTGCATGGACCAGCGGCTGTTCATCCTCTCTCGCGAACCTGCCCTCAAGGAACTGCTGCGCAGCGACCCGGCGGCGGTGGCCGCTCGTGAAGACCTGCATTGGCTGGGCCACCACCGCGATGATCATCGGCTGGGCGACCGGCGGCATCATCTTCGGCATGATGAGCGACAAAATCGGGCGCGTGAAGACGATGATCGCCACCCTGCTGGTGTATTCCGGATTCACCGGCCTGTCCGGCAACCGCGCAGTCGTGGAAGATATTCACCGCGTATCGCTTGTTCGTCGGCCTGGGCGTGGCGGCATGTTCGG
>CAWARN010000014.1:0-16468 GCA_963784455.1 uncultured Acidobacteriota bacterium
CTCTCCGTCCGCATCACTTCCCCGCTCGGCCGCACCGGCACGCCGGGCACCGTCCGCATCGTCGCCCAGGTCAAGCCCGCGAAGGGCCAGACGATCGCCGCGGTCCGCTTCAGCGTGGACGGAAAGCCGCAGGGCACGGTCACGAGCGGCCCGCCCTACGCCGTCGAGTGGACCGACGCCAACCCCTTCGAGCGGCGCACGATCGTCGCCGAGGCGCAGGCGGCCAACGGCGACGTCGGCCGGGCCGAGGTCGTCCTCGAGCCCTACGAACTGAACGAGCTGACCGAAGTCACCAGCGTGCTGGTCGACGCCGCCGATCTACGACAAGGACGGGCCGGCCGGTGCAAGCGGCATGCCCGCGCACCGAGTTCATCCTCGAAGAGGACGGCAAGCCGCAGACAGCCCGACATGGTGGCGCAGGAGACGATCCCGACGACCTTCGCGGTGCTCGTGGACAGCAGCCAGAGCATGTGGCGCAACATCGACTTCGTCCAGGAGGCGGCCGGCCGCCTGGCCGGCGTACCTGCGCCCGCGCGACCGGGTCATCGTCGCGCCGTTCTCCCTGAAGCTGAAGGCCGTCACCGGCCCGACCAACGACCGGCAGACGATTGCCGAAGCGGTAAGCGCCATCCGCGCCGAGGGGGGCACGGCGCTCCGCGACTCGATGATCGAGGTGGCCGAGCGGCTGTCGGACACGGCCGGGCCGACGCGTCGTCATCCTGATCACCGACGGCTACGACGAGAACAGCCAGTCCACCGTCGACGAGGCGATCGCGGCGATGAAGGCGCGCGGGCATCACGGTCTACTGCGTCGGGATCGGCGGCGTCGCCGGCATCTCGATGAAGGGCCACGACGAACTCGAAGTCGATCGCGCACGGCCACCAGCGGCCGGGCCTTCTTCCCGCCGCGGCCCGGACGAACTGCCGAACGTCTACGACACGCTCGCGTCGGACGCGCAGCTCCGCTACCTGATCACCTACACGCCGACGAACCAGCGCCGCGACGGCACCTGGCGGACGATCCGGCCTGCGAACGCTACGCCGCAGGACTTCGTGATCAAGGCGCGGCCCGGCTACTTCGCGCCGCAGCCCGCCGCCCGTCCGGCCGGCGCTCGAGTTCACCGCGATGGACCTGCAGAGCCGCTTCCTCGAGGTGACCAAGGACGACCTGGTCGTCCTCGAGGACGGCGTGGAGCAGAAGATCGACACCTTCCAGGAAGCGACGACGCCGGTGACGATGGTGCTGACGCTCGACCAGAGCGGCAGCATGAAGAAGAGCGCCGAGAAGGTGGTCGAGGCGGCGGCGGCGTTCGTCGGGCGCGCTGCGGCCCGAGGACTGGCTCGGCGTCATCACGTTCGCCGACAAGTCGAAGGTGGCCCACGGCTTCACCCAGGACCGCGAGTCCGACGCTCCAGGCGATTGCCGCGCTACACGACCGACGGCGGCACGGCACTCTACGACGCGCTGTGCGACTCGGTGCTGATGCTCAAGCAGTACACGGGCCGCAAGGCGATCGTCGTCCTGACCGACGGCCGCGACGAGGACAACCCGGGCACCGGCCCGGGCAGCACGCGCACGTGGGAACAGGTGGTGGGGCTGCTGCGCGAGATCGACGTCACGGTGTTCGCGGTCGGCCTCGGCACGAAGATCGACCCGGAGCGCCTGGCGACGCTCGGAGCGGTGTCGGGCGGCCAGGCGTATTTCCCGGCGGAGGTCTCGGAACTCTCGGCGCAGTACGAACGAATCATCGACAACCTGCGCCACCGGTACATCATCGGCTACACCTCCACCAACTCGTCGCGCGACGGCAAGTGGCGCGCGGTGGAGATCAGGACGCGCTCCTCGGGCATCGTCGTCCACAGCCGGCCGGGGTACTTCGCGCCAGAGAGGTAGGTTCGGCGGCACGGGAGGTCATCATGACTCACGGCGAACATCACGAACCGGAACCGAAACCCGACCTGCTGGAGTTCTGGGCGGGGGAACCAGCCGGACCGCCCGCGCCTCCCCCGTCTGGCCTGCACTGGCTCGTGCAAGCGCTGCTGGCCGTGGCCACCCTGGCGGTCATTCTGCTCCTCGCCAAGTACGCCATCGACATCCTCCTCATCCTGGTCGGGCTGGGGGCTGTCGGCGTGGTGTTGCACGTCATTGGAGAGCGGGTCGTACAGTCCAATTTCCTCTCCCCGGGATGGATTTGGCCCACGGTCATAGCCGTTGGCGTGGGACTGTTCATAGCCTACCCGGTGTTTGCGCCAGACGGTGCCGCGTCGCTCTCAGCGCTACGTGCCGAAGGCGGTCGTGGACTTCTTCGATTGGAGCGAGAGCCACGGGTGGGGACATCGCGCGCTTTACACGCCGCCCGGGACGGCGCCTGCGCGAGCGGCGCGCTCCAGCACGTCGGCGGGGTCCGGAGCGTCGCAGGCAGGTGCACGCAGCGGGGGACGCGCCGATTTCGCTTGACGGCGTCGAGCCCGACGTCGAGGGCCGGCCAGAGAGTCGTCTTCACGGCCTGGCTTGACGCGGGCGAGAACGCGTCCGAGGTCGCATTCTACGACGGCGACGCGGTAATCGGGGCGGGAACGGTCATCACGCAGGGGACCGGTCGGGTGGCGTACCTCCAGGTCACGACACTGAAGGCGGGCGTGCACGACATCACGGCATCGATATCGGCCGGCCCGAGCCGCTCGGCTCGCCGCTCGGCGCCGGTTCGGGTCACCGTACAGGTAGGCCCGGAGCCTACCATGCCGGTCTCGCGCACTTGGGAGACAGGCGCGTGAGCGCCGTGCGAAAGTCCTGCCGCCAGAAGCCCGCCGTGCCGCGCGCGGATCGTCCGGAAGCCTCGCCCGGGTGGCACGTCAGGCACGCGCCCACCGTGAGAATCCGTTTCTGTTCCTCGATCGTGAACGGTCTCACGTCGGCGCGCGTGGAGGTCGAGGCCGTCCGCTCGCCGAGGAAACCCACCCAGGCATCGGCCGGAAGGCCGTCCGGCCCGGCCGCGAAGCGCGGCGCGAATCGCCAGCGCCCCCGCCTTCCGTCGCGCTCGTATCGGAGCGTGCCCTCGCCATATCCGAGCGCCACCGGATCGGCGTGGCAGGACTCGCACGAGCGGGCCGCCTTCCCCACCGTGTGCGAGAACGACCGCGAGTAGAGACGCCGAAACACCGTGTCAGGCTTCCCGCCGGCCGACTCGTTCCGGTCAATCGTCATCACCATCCCGGGGATGAAGGTGTCGACCGTCTCGCGCGTCGTCTGGCCGGCGCCGAATCGTGCGGATGCCCAGCGTCGGCGGGACCGCCTTGAACTCGCCGCCGTTTCCACCCAGGCGCCTGTGACGACGCTGCCATCGAGCAGGTCCACGGCCTCGCGTCCTGCGTCGAATGCTGTGTGGCACTGCGGGCATCGCGGCGCCCACGCCGCGTGGCAGCTGATGCAGGAGAGGCGCGCGTGCCCAGGGCTCTCGAGGCACACGGCCGCCGGCGGCTTCATCGGAAGCCGCTGGCCCGACGACTTCCCAACCAGCCACACGCCGCCGCGTTCGTCCACGCCGGTGTTCAGCAGCGGGTCGCCGCCGTTGGCCGTCACCAGGAACCGCTCGCCCGGCCGGTTGCGGCCGCGAAGGTCAGCGATCTCGCCGGGACTCGGCGTCGAGCCGATCGAGGGCGACGGTCGTCGCCGCGCCGACGCCGGATTCGCCCGGGCGACGGCCGGTGGCAGTCCTCGCACGCCACGCGCAACGCCTCGTGCGCCCGCCGACGGAGGACGCCGTCCCCCATCACCTCGCGCGCGGTGTGGCAGTCGATGCAGTCCATCGAGCGCGCGTGCACATCCGGCGCCACGAACGTGAACAGGCGTCCATCAGCCAGGCGTCGCGTCGCCGCCTCCCCGCGGCTCGGCTCCACGTCGCTGTGGCGCGGGGCTTCCTCCCCCACTTCGTGCCATCCCTCGTAGCTCGTCGAGATCCTTCCCGATCGGCTGTGGCAACCGAAGCAGTTCGCACGCTCCATCCCAATCGTCACATCAGGGTGCACGCGCGGCGCCGTCGGTTCTCCGGCGCCAGTTCCGGCGCTGTTCGCGGACCGTTCACGCTGATACCTTGCCAACTCGATGCGCGCGTCGGCTCCATATCTCAGGTGACACGCGATGCAACCCCCACCGCGCGAGTTCTCGCCGTGCGGCCCGAGCGTCGTCTTCGCCGCCCCGAGGTGGCACGAAGCGCACAACTGTCGCAGGTGGCGGTCGGCCCCAGTCCGACCCAACGCCGTGACGTGGACCATCCGTGCGTCGGACTGCCGGGCTCGTCAACGCGCCCGCCCCACACCGCCCTGTCCACCGACACGATGCCGGCCATCGTCGTCATCAGCGATCGGGAGACGCGTTCGACCTGGGACGGATGGCACGCGGCTGTTCCGCAGGCGCGCCCGGCCGTCGCCAGGTTCCCGGGCACGAGGACGAGCCCGGCATGAGCCGTCGCCTTGTCGTAGCTGAACGGATTCCCGTCATGGCACGAGGCGCAGCCCACGGCCTCGGCGCTGTGCGAGCTGAGACAGCCCGCTCATGCCCTTGTGGCAGAGCAGGCATCCTTCGGGACGCCCGAGCACCGTCGGCACGTCACCGACGAGTGCCGCCTCGGTGGACGGCGCCAACCACGGGCCGAGTCCGTGGAGAACCAGGCCGGAAGACCGCCCGCCGCCTGCGATCTGCCACGGCATCGCTGCAGGCGTGAGCGCCCAGTCCGCCCCTCTGAAGAACACGCCGACGACGGTCAACAGCACGTAGCCGACCGCCGTCACGGCAAGGGCGACCTTCGCGGCACGCGCCCGCCGTTCCGACAGGCGAGGCACGACCGCCACGAGCCCGACCAGCGCGGCGCCCGCGGCCACGATCACGATCGGCCACCGGGCCCAGTGCAGCGCCTCCTGGAGCCCGAGGAAGTACCACGGTCCCTTCACGACCGGGTCGAGGCCGTCGTGCAGCGCAGGCGAGACAAAGACGCTGACGAGCGCGGCCGGCGCGAGCACTTCGACCACCGCCACCATCCGGGGCCAGATCGCCCGCGCATGTTCAGCGACGAACACCCAGATCAGCATGCGTCGCCGTCGCAACGTGATGCACGAACAGGATCTGCCGGTGGCCCTCGGTTCCGATAAGCGCGACCGAGATCAGGCGGCCGATCAGCGGCACCTGCTCGAGCAGCGAGGTGACGAGGCGCAGCGCCTGCTGCGCTTCGGCATCGCCCTTGAGCATGAAGCCGGAGAGCATGACGAACGCCGCCAGCGGCAGCGACGCCGTCGTCCTCCACCACATCCTCCGCGGCAGGCGCGACTCGGTCCACCGTGCGAGATGGTCCCAGGTGTGAGCCAGCGTGAAGACGAGGAAGACCTGTGCGGTCCAGTAGTGCAGGTTCCGGAAGAATGCCCCGGCCGGGTTGGTCAACAGCAGGAGGGCGAGCGAGTCGTAGGGGCGCTCGGAATCGTAGGGCACCGCGAGCGCGACTCCTGACGCCACCGCAAGGAGCAGGCCTGCGAACGAGAGTTCGCCCCACGACGCGCGAAGCGCCCAACGCCTCGGCGCATGCGGCGGGCGTTCAGGAGACATGGACGGTCAGCGCCCCGGTCCGAGGGTCGGTCCTGGTGAGGGAGGACGTCGAGCGGGCGCGAGGCCGGGCCGGACGCGACGCTGCCATCCGTTCGGAACTTCGATCCGTGGCAGGGACAGACAAGCAGCCCGTCGGAGAACCTGGCGATTCTGCAGCCGAGGTGCGTGCACCGCGCCGCGAAGACGCTGACACGCGCCCTCGTCTCGGCAGACGATTACGTCGTCCACGAACGCGACCGGCTCGCGCACGTCGCCAGGAATGGTCACCACGCGAGGCCTGCCGCCACACCCGCGACTGGCGCGAGACCATCCACGCGAAAGCGGCGGTCGCGGGCGTCGCCAGCGCCCAGAACGCGCCGCGGACCAGCGAGCGCCGCGAGAGCCGCCTGTGAGAACCGCCGGGGCTTTCACTCACCGGCGCGGATCATACCAGCGGGCCTAATCAATCAGGGAGTGATTATCTCGTGCCGCTCTTCCCGTCCGCCGGCGGCGGCGGCGCGCCGCCCGACCGGAGCGACCGGGCAATCAGGCCCAGGCCCCCGGCCAGCAGCACCAGCATGACCAGCGTATTGAACAGGCTGGTCTGCCGGAAGTAGATGTCCATGTTCATCAGGATGCCGGCCAGGATGATGGCGCATCCGACGATGGCGAGCAGCCACCCGGCGACCGAGCGTCCGTTGAAGAACAGCAGCCCGATGCCGACGAGCAGCGGCAGCAGCGTGAGGCCGAAGGCGTTGCCGCCCCAGAAGTGCCAGAACGACGTCGTCACCTGGACCTGGCTCGTGAGCAGGTAGCCGCCGACCGAGGCCATCACGACACCCGCAAGGAACTCGACGATGCCGCCCGGCGTCCCGCCCGCTCCGCGTTCTGCGTCAGCCACTGCATCCTCCTGGGGTCACATCTTGCGTCCGGGCGTATCATAGCACTGCGGCTGGCAGCTCATCGGCCGGCCTCCCCGCGGGGCTGAAGCCCCGCGCTACGTCTCGAGCCTTGAGCCCTGAGCCTTGAGCCGCTCTATGACTGCAGATGCTCGTCCCGATTTCGGGTTCGTGCGGGTGGCGGCGGCGGTCCCGCCGCTCAAGGTCGCCGGGATCGACTTCAACCTGCAGCAAATCCTCGACCTTGCCCGCCGGGCCGAGTACGAGGGCGCGCAGGTGGTCGTCTTCCCCGAGCTGAGCCTGACCGGCTACACGGCTGGCGACCTGTTCCACCAGCACCTGCTCCTGGACCGCGCCGCCGACGCGCTGCTCGCGCTCGCGGACGCGTCCTCAGCCATCCGGCCGCTCCTCGTCGTCGGCTTCCCGCTGGCGGCCGATGGCAACTTGTTCAACACGGCGGCGGTGGTCGGCCAGGGCGGCATCTACGGCCTGGTGCCGAAGACCTACATCCCTGGCTACAAGGAGTACTACGAAGAGCGGTGGTTCGCCTCGGCTCGAGAACTGGTGGCAACCGAGGTGCGACTCGCTGACCGGGTGGTCCCCGTTGGCAGCGACCTGCTCTTCCGCGCGAGAGGGTGCGGCGACCTCGTCATCGGCGTCGAGATCTGCGAAGACCTGTGGGGGCCGCTGCCTCCCAGCTCGTTCCAGGCCCTCCACGGCGCGCATCTGATCGTCAACCTGTCGGCCTCCAACGAACTGGTCGGGAAGGCGGACTACCGCCGATCGCTGGTCGCCCAGCAGTCGGCCCGGGCCCTCTGCGCCTACGTGTATGCATCGTGCGGCGCTGGCGAATCGAGCCAGGATGTGGTCTTCGGCGGGCACGCGATGGTGGCCGAGAACGGCCTGATCCTCGGAGACTCGCGCCGGTTCGCTCGCGGCGGGGACCTCGTCGTCGCAGACGTGGACATCGAGCACCTCCGACTGGACCGGGAGCGCACCACCACGTTCGGCGACTCGCTCCACGCGTTCGCGTCGATGGGCTGGCGGGTCGTGGACGTCGATCTGCCGCCGCACCCGGGAATGCCGCTGCGTCGCGCCCTCGACCCCGCGCCGTTCATCCCGCGCGACGGCGCCGAGCGGAACCGGAGGACGGAGGAGATCCTCTCGATTCAGACCGCCGGCCTGGTGAAGCGGCTGTCGCACGCCGGCATCGACCGCCTGGTCGTCGGCTTGTCCGGCGGCCTCGACTCCACGCTGGCCCTGCTCGTCGCCGCTCGAGCGTTCGACGAACTCGGCCTGCCGCGCACGGAGATTCATGCCGTCACGATGCCCGGCTTCGGCACCAGCTCGCGCACCCGCTCGAACGCCGAGCGCCTGGCGGGGCCTGCGGCGTGTCCCTCGAGACCATCGACATCACGGAAGGGTGCCTCCAGCAGTTCCGGGACATCGGGCACGACCGCACGGTGCAGGACGTCACGTTCGAAAACGTCCAGGCGCGTTATCGGACGATGATCCTGATGAACAAGGCGAACCAGCTGCATGCGCTGGTGCTCGGGACCGGAGACCTGTCGGAGATCGCGCTGGGCTGGAACACCTTCAGCGGCGACCACATCTCGCACTACAACGTGAACGCCGGGGTACCGAAGACGCTGGTGCGGCACGTGGTGGGCTGGGCGGCGGCGCAGCCGCAGTTCGCGTCGGCGCGCGAGGTCCTGGACGACGTGCTGAGCACACCCATCTCACCGGAGCTGATCGCCGGCGACCAGCCGGGCGCGGTCTTTCAGAAGACAGAGGAAATCATCGGGCCGTACGAGCTTCACGATTTCTTCCTCTACCATTTCGCACGCTGGGAGAGCCGACCCGCCAAGATTCAAATGCTCGCCGAGCAGGCGTTCGAGGGGCGGTACGACACCGCCGCCATCAGGCGGTGGCTGCGGGTGTTCGTGACCAGGTTCTTCGCGAATCAGTGGAAGCGGTCGATGATGCCCGACGGCCCGAAGGTGGGCTCCGTCGCCCTCTCGCCGCGGGGCGACTGGCGCATGCCGTCCGACGCGGATGTCTCCCTCTGGCTCGCGGATCTGGGGTAGGGACCGTCCGCCTTCGCCCTTCGGGCTACGGCGTGACGAAGGCCGGGCTTACGCCCCGGCCTTCGGCTGCCTCTCGAGCCACCGGTTGAACAGCCACAGTGAGCCGGCCGAGGCGAAGCCGATCGCCATCAGGATCACCCAGCCCAGCATGTTGTTGGCCGGCACCAGTTCCAGCAGGCCGTCGGGCCTCGTGGTCGCGCCTTTGCTCATCACCTCGTTGAAGATGTAGGCGCCGAAGGGGCCGCTCAGGATCGCGCCAAGCGCAAGCGGCAGGTTCGCGTAGCCGAGGAATAGCCCCTCCTGCCCTTTCGGCGCGAGCGCGCCGATGGAACTGGTACATCCGCGGCGAGGTGAAGAGCTCGCCGAGCGCCACGAGCGCCACGGTGAGGATGAAGAAGATGGACGCCAGGGGCAGCCAGTTCGCCGTGACGGCTCGAATGCCTCCCACCGAGTAGATCGGCAGGACGTTGATGAACATGGCCACCGCGATGACGATCGTGCCCGCCACCATCGATCGGATGGGCTTCATCTTCCCGAACTTCCGGGAGATCAGCAGTTGGAAGCAGACGATGATGAACGGGTTGGCGGCGGTGTACAGGTCCATCGCCGGGTTCACCTCGACGACCTTCTTCAGATACAGCGGGAAGACGTTGTACACCTGGTTGTAGAGGAAGAAGAAGCCCGTCATCACGATCAGGTACAACGTGAAGCGGCCGCTCCTGAGGACGAGGACCATGTCGAGGAGGATGCGGCCAATCGACCGCTTCGGTTTCGCTGGCGCGTTCGCGTCCGCCGCCGGCTCACGGTATGTCAGCATCACCACGAAGAACGCAACGACCGACGCGGCCGCGGCGACGGCGAAGATGTAGGACAGGCTCGCCCCGGTTGTTCCCGCCCGTTCAGCGGCTGTTGCGGAGAAGATCCAGTAGATCAGCCCACCCGCAGCCGCGACGATGGCCGTGAACCCGCCGGTCGCCACCCAGATGTCGGTCTGGGTCCGCTCTGCCTTTGTCGTCCGGTACACGATCATGACGATGCCGAACGCAGCGAGGGCACACAGGGTGACGACGGCCAGGACCGTGCCGAGACCCGATCCACTGCGGACGACGAAGGCGGTGCCGCGGCCGAACAGCGACCCGATGTTGATCACCATGTAGAAGATGGCGAAGCCGAGCGTCGCCCGGGCACCAGCCGTCTTCTGAACCGTACCCGAGATGCAGGGCTTCACCACCGACCCGCCGATCCCGATGAGCAGGATCGCGCCGACAATCATCACGGCGTCGCGCGTTCCGACCGTCACCTCCCTGCCAATGGTGCCCGCCAGCGTCGTCCCGCCGAACCACACTGGATACCCCATGAAGAAGTAGCCGATGGCAAGCAGCACGAACGCAAACAGCAGCGCGCGGCGGAATCCAATCTGGTCGGCGATCGTGCCAGACAGAATCGGAAGGAAGTACACGAGGCCCCAGAGGACAGTAGAGTTCAACGTCGAGGGCCAGTAGGCGCCGAACCCGAGCTGGCCCAGGTAGATGACGACGAAGCTCGCCATCGAGTAGTACGCGGCACGCTCGAACAGCTCGGTGACGTTCGCCGTCCAGAACGACGTCGGGAACTGCTGGATGGCTGGGGAGGGCTGGGACGTCTCAACGTGGGCCATTGGAACCTCTCAGGAGGAAGAAGATAGAAGACAGAAGACAGAAGAACTGTCAGTGGTCAGTGGCTAGTTGGCAGTGGTCAGTGGTGACCACTAGCCACTAGCTGACCATTTGCCACTAGCTGACCACTAGCCACTAGCCACTGATCACTACTCTCCTTACCACGTTCCCCCTCGCCTCCAGGAACCGGAGGAACTCCGCCGTGGGCAGCGTTATCGTAGCCGTGTTGACGTTCGGATGGAATCCGATCCGTTCGGTGCCCGTCAGATCGGCGTCGAGCACCACGATCACGTCCCGGGCCGAGTCGTGGATCAGGCCGAACGGCGACACCGCCCCTGGCGTCAGGTGCAGGAACCGGGCGAGCCGGTCCGCCGACGCGAAGCTCAGCCTGTCGTCGCCGAGCCGCGCCGAGAGCGCGCGCAGATCCGCCTTCTTCGAGTGCGCCAGGACGACCAGGTAGTGTCGCGTCCCCTTCGCGTTCCGCAGAAAGAGGTTCTTGCAGTGCGCCGCCGGGATGCCCGCCCAATATGGCTCCGCCTCCTCGACCGTGAACACTGGCGGATGGGTGAACCGGGTGAAGTCGATGCCCAGCGCCTCCAGGGCGTCGTACACCTCCTGCTCGCCTGGCGCGGCGTCGGGGATCGGCATCATTCGCCGAGCCCCGCCATCTCGAACAGCACCCGGGCCAGGCTCGAGTAGTCGTCGTCGGCCCGACCGGCCGCCACCACAGCCCCGACCAACTGCGCGACGACCGCGGTCACCGGAACCGGTACCTGGAGCGATCGCGCCGTGTCCATCACGATCCCCATGTCCTTGTCAAAGAGGCCGGCCCGAAAGCCGGGCTTGAAGTTCCTCTTGAGAATCCGCTCGCCGTGGATCTCGAGCACGCGGCTGGCCGCGAAGCCGCCCATCAGCGCCTCCCGCACCTTCGCAGGGTCCACCCCCGCCTTGGTGGCCAGCGCCATCAGCTCGGACACCACCGCGAGCGTGCCGCCGATCGCCATCTGATTGCAGACCTTGCAGATCTGCCCGGCGCCGGACTCGCCGACGTGAATGACCCGCTCGGGATTGCCCATCGCGTCGAGGATCGGCCGCACGCGCTCGAGCGCAGCCGCCTCTCCGCCGACCATGACCGACAGCGTCCCCTGGATGGCGCCGATTTCGCCGCCGCTCACAGGGGCGTCGAGCAGCGTGGCGCCGCGCGAGGCCGCCTCGGCGGCCAATCGCCGCGCGACGGCGGGCGGAATGGTGCTCATGTCGATCAGCACCGTGCCAGGCCGCACGCCCTCGAACACGCCGTCTGGGCCGGCGAGCACCAGCTCCACGTCGGACGCGTCTGGCACCATCGTGATGACGACGGTCGCCTCGCGTGCGACGTCGGCCGGGCTGCCCGCCACCTGCGCGCCCGCCAGGGCCAGCGATTCGACCGGGCCCCGGCTCCGGCTGCGCACCACCAGTGTGTAGCCGGCCTTGATCAGGTTGAGCGCCATCGGACGCCCCATCAGGCCGAGACCGATGAAGCCCACCACTTCCCGTTCACTCATCGCGTCGTTCTCCCTGCACGGACTGGGTCAGGCCGCGCGCGGCCACGAACGCGCTCGACCACGCCCACTGGAAGTTGAATCCCCCGAGCCGTCCGTCCACGTCCAGCATCTCGCCGGCGAAGAACAGCCCCTCGCACCGCTTCGACGCCATCGTCCCGCGATCGACATCGTCGAGTGCGACGCCGCCGGCCGTCGCCTCCGCGTGGGTGTAGCCGCGACTCCCCGTCACCGGCAACTCCCACGAGACGAGCGCGCCGACCAGTCTCCGGCGATCCTCACGCGGAAGGTGCGCGAGACGCAGCCCGGCATCGATTCCGGTCGCCTGCAGGAGACCGCCGGCGACAGCTGCGGGCAGGAGCTCCGCCAGTGCGCCGCGCAGAGTGGCCGATGGCCGCGCGGCAGCCGTGTCGAGCAGGCCGCGCTCGACACCGGCGAAATCGCGCTCGGGTACGAACGACAGGTGCACGGTCACCTGGCCGCCCTCGAGCGCAGCGCGATGCCAGTGACGTGAGGCATCGAGCGCGAGAGGCCCGCTCACGCCGAAGTGCGTCCACAGGAGCGGGCCACGGAGGCGGACCGATCGCCGGCCGTCCACGGCAACCGAGAGCGCCGCGTCGTGCGACACACCCGCGAGCGAACGATGGAACGCGCCGTCCAACACCAGCGGCGCAAGGGCTGGCGTCGTCGGCACGATGCGGTGCCCGAGCGCCGCGGCCAGCGCAAGGCCGCCTCCATCGCTCCCGCTCTTGGGCAGCGACAGGCCGCCGGCCGCCAGCACCACGCGTCGGGCGACGGCGGACGACTCGGCCAAGCCAAGCTCGAAAACGCCGTCAGGTCCCCGCCGGACGGTCTCGACTCGCCGGCCGAGCCGGATGTCGACACCACTCTGGCGCGCCGCCTCAATGAGCGCGTCGAGAACGGTGCGCGCACAGCCGCTGTCGGGAAAGAGCTTCCCGCGCTCTTCCTCGTGCAGGCCGACACCGAGGCCCTCGAAGAACCTCACCGCGTCGGCGGCGCTGAAGGCGCGCAGAACGCTGTCGATGAAGCGCCGCTCCCCGCCCCAGAAGTCGGCGGCCACGACCTGCCGATTCGTCACGTTGCAGCGGCCGCCGCCACTCACCAGGATCTTCGCGCCGAGGCGGCTGGCGCCGTCGAAGACGACGACGCGTGCGCCAGGCAGACGCCGGGCCGACATGATCGCCGTCGTCAGGCCCGCCGCTCCGCCGCCGACGATGGCAACATCCACAACGCCCGCGATAGGGCCGACAGGTTCGAACGCCACGTGCGGTTCAGCGGGAGACACGCGTGGACTCCAGTCAGGGAGCGCGGGCCGCCGTCAGTGGTCAGTGGCTAGTGGTTAGTGGCCAGCGGATCGCGCGTGACACACTGACAACTGGCAACTGACCACTGCCCGCTACGCCTGAGCCACCAGCCGCGAGGCCAGATCCACAGCGGCCACCGCGTCCTGCGCCCAGCCGTCCGCGCCGATGTCGTCGGCCCACTTCTTCGTCACCGGGGCGCCGCCGACCATGACCTTCACCTGCTCTCGCAGGCCGGCCGTCGCCAGCGCGTCGATGACGTCCTTCTGCCCGCGCATGGTCGTGGTCAGCAGCGCGGACAGGCCAACCAGATTGGCTCCGGTTTCGCGCACCCGGGACACGAAGGCGTCCACCGCGACGTCCACGCCGAGGTCGTGCACCTCGAACCCGTTCGCCGCGAGCATCGTCGCCACCAGCGACTTCCCGATCTCGTGGATATCGCCGCGCACCGTGCCGATGACGATGGTCCCGGCCGACTTCAGCTCCTGACGTCGGGCCTTCAGCTCGGGGATCAGCAGTGCCATCGCCTGCTTCATCCCGCTGGCGGACACGATGAGGTTCGGCAGGAAGTACTCGCCGGAGGCGTACTTGTCCCCGACGATTCGCATGCCCGGCACGAGGCCGCCGTCGATGATTGTCAGCGGCTCGAGGCCAGCGGCGATGGCCTGTTTCGTGCCCGCCACCGTCGCACCAGGGTCGCCATCCACCAGGCTGCTCGTGATCTGCGCGAGAAGGTCTGTTGACATAGGGCTCCTACGCGGGTCTGAAGACCCGCGCTACATCAGTTCGGCGTGCCGCGCCACATCAGTTCGGCGTGCCGCGCCACATCAGTTCCCCGTGTTACACGAGATCGAAGTCCGGCAGCGGCGGCAGCGCCGTCATGCCGAAGGACTTCGCCGCCCGGGTCGCGATGGCGCGCAGCTCGCGCCGAAGCTCCGGCGCGACGGGCGCCTGCTGGTACGAGTCCACCAGGCTGCGCACGCGCTCGACCGCCCGCTCGGCCGCCGTCGTGGCGCCCTTCCTGAGCCAGCCATCCGTCGTCGCCCTGTCGATCACGGGCGACGGCAGGTACAGCTCCTTCGCGAACCACTTCAGCGTGTGCGGCTCGGCCAGATAGTCGGCGCGGTGCCCGAGCTTCTGGAAGAGCCCGAGCGCAATCGGCTCGTCGCGGGGCTCGATGCCCCGGAGCAGCCGCTTGGCCATCCCGATGATCTCAGCGTCGATCACCAGCTTCTCGAGACTCTGGCAGCTCTCGAAGTCCATCATGCCGGCGCCGGAGATCATGTTGACGCCGGCGAGGGCTCCGAGCAGCGTGCCGCCGGCCGACTCGAGGCCGCACTGCACATCGATGACCTTCGCGTCGCTCATGCCGAGGTAGGCGTGGGTCGGAAGGCCGAGGCTCTTCCCCACCTGCGCGTAGGCGCAGTCAATCATCCACGTCGCGACATCGCCCATTGGCGTGGTGCCTTCGCGCATGTCGAACGCCGCCGGCGATCCGCCCCAGACGACTTTCGCGCCCGGCTTTGCGAGCTGGCCGATGATGATGCCGCTGAGGCATTCGGCCGTGTGCTGAACGACCGCCGCCGCGAGCGTGACGGGCGCCGTCGCACCCGCGAGCGGCATCGAAACCAGTTCCGCCGGGATGCCGGCGCGCGCGCAGTCGATCAGGTTCTGGCAGGTGAGGTCGCTCCAGAGGAGCGGAGGGGACGGACAGACGTCGAAGACGGCGATGGGCCGCGCAGCCAGCGCCTCGGCGCCGCCGGCAACCGCCGTCAGCATCTCCTTCATCACCCACCAGGTGTCGGTGCGGAACGCGCCGGTGACAATCGGCTTGCGGATGTAGTTCAGCGCGAGATAGAGCCGGTAGAGGTCCCCAATCTCAGGCGCCACGTCGCCGCAGATCATCGACGTGCTCTGCGCGTCGATCTGGGGCAGCCGCTCGACCAGCTTCATCAGCCGGATGAAGTCGGCCGTGACGGGCACCCGCTGCCGGTTCGTCTCGGGATCGAGGATCGCGAGCGCCGCAGAACCCGGATCGAAGTGCACGTCGTCGCCGCCATAGTGAACCGCCGGCTGGCCGTCGCGCGTGAACAGGTCGAATTCCTTCGCTGTCGTCTCGAGCGCCTGCCGGACGATACGTTCGGGAATCCGCGCGACGAGGCGCCCCTCGTCCACGTCCGCGCCCGCCTCGGCCAGCAACCGGCGCGCCTCCTCGTTGTGGACTCGGACGCCCGGGTCCCGAAGCAGGGCCATGCCCTCGGACACGATCTGCTCGACCAGTGACTCGCTCAGCATTCTGAATGTCGGCCGCATCTGACTGACCTCCTGGCCCACGTCTGCGCCCCGCCCAACACCGCCCGCCCGTGCCGGCGTTCGGGAGATGGTACCATACACTCTGTAGATGGCCACATCCCACTCCAAGCACGAACATGTCGTCGACACCGCGTGCCCGCTCGACTGCCCTGACTCCTGCAGTCTCTCGGTCACGACGTCCGGGGGCCGTGTCGTGGCGCTCGACGGATCGCGCCTGAACCCGGTCACCGACGGATTCATCTGCGCGAAGGTGCGGAAGTTCGGTGAGCGCGTGGCGAGCCCGTTGCGGATCATGCATCCGGCCGTGCGGACCGGCCCGAAGGGCAAAGCGGCGTTCTCGCGGGTGACGTGGGACGAGGCGATTGAGCTGGTCGCCGCGCGCCTCCGGGAGGCGCGCGACACCTGGGGCGGCGAGTCGATCCTGCCCTTCTACTACGGCGGGTCGAACGGGCTGGTGACGCAGGATACTGCGGACGCGCGGCTCTTTCGGCGCCTGCGCGCATCGCGGCTGGCCCGAACCGTCTGCGCGGCCCCGACGGGCGCGGCGGCCCAGGCGCTCTACGGGAAGATGCCGTCGGTCACCTACGAGGACTTCCGCCACGCGAGGCTCATCGTCCTCTGGGGCGCGAACCCGTCGGTGAGCGGCATTCATCTCGTGCCGTTCATCCAGGCCGCGCGCAAGGATGGCGCGAAGCTCGTCGTCGTCGATCCGCGCGTGACTCCGCTCGCGAGGGACGCGGATCTGCACGTCCCTGTCATACCGGGCACCGACCTCGTCGTCGCGCTCGCGCTTCACCGCCACCTGTTCGAGACGGGTGCGGCAGCGACAGGCTTCCTCGACTCGCACACACGCGGCGCCGACCGGCTTCGGGAACGGGCCGCCGAGTGGACATTCGAGCGCGCGGCCGCCGTCGCCGGCGTCCAGGCATCGACGCTCAGGTCGTTCGCCGAGTTGTACGCCGCGTCGAGCCCGGCGGTCGTGCGATGCGGGTGGGGCCTGGAGAGGAACCGGAACGGCGGCAGCGCGGCGGCAGCGGTCCTTGCGCTCCCCGCCGTCGCCGGCAAGTTCGGCGTGCGGG
>CAWARN010000015.1:0-59973 GCA_963784455.1 uncultured Acidobacteriota bacterium
GGCGAAGGCGCTGACCGGATACTTACCCTCCGTGGAACTTCGGGAAGGGCTCGAGCGCACTCTCGAGTGCTTCCGGGCGTAGTTGGCTCGCTCCACCTCACTCGGGGTGCCGGCGCGCTTGAGTCCGTTTCCGCAGCGGTCTCCGCAACTGCCGTTTCCCTTCGCGTCACGGTCGTTGACGCCCCTTCGCCCACAAACGCCGCAGATTTCCCACCAGCTTGATCGCGGGCGACAACGGGCGGCGTCGCCGCGCGCAGCGCGTGCCGTCGCAGCGGCCTGCCGCTCGAGTCCCCGCAGGCTAACCACCATTCCAGCCAGGGAATTGCGGATGCGAGCCTGATTGCCGCGGCCCGGCCAGATCCTTGCTATCTCCGGGGTGACCCCGGCGGGCACGTTGGCGGTGGTGCCCGACCTCGAACCGACGCCAGGTGGCCGACCGGGGTCCGCAGCTCGGACGGAGACATCCATCATTTCCAGAAGGAGGACCTATGCGTCGAGTGAGATTCGGTGCCGCCATCATCCTGGCCGTGCTGCTGGCGGCTCCGGTCGCCCTAGCCGACCAGGCCCAGGCGCCGGCAAAGTCCGCGCCGGCCACCCTCGTCAACATCAACACCGCCTCCGCCGATCAGCTCGACGGTCTGCCTGGCATCGGCCCGAAGATGGCCGCCCGCATCGTCGAGTATCGCCAGAAGAACGGGGGCTTCAAGAAGCCAGAGGACCTGATGAACATCCAGGGAATCGGGGAGAAGAACTTCCTGAAGCTGAAGCCCCTCGTCACGGTCGGCCAGCCGAAGGCGGAGGGGAGCGGGTCAGATCTTAGATCCACGCGCGGTGCCGGAGGCAGGGCCGCCGAATGGCTTCCGAGGCGGAACGGAAGCCTGCGCTGCAGTCGCCAGCCGACCCTGCCTCTGGATTCCCCCTGGAGACCTGCCATGCCCCGACCCGGCTACTCGGTCCTCGAACTGATGGTCTGCATCTCCCTCGCTACCCTGGCGGTCGCCGCCGGCACACCCGCTGTTCTCGCCACTCGCGAGGCGGTCCTCTCAGATGGCGCCGCGGACTACCTCGCGCGCACGCTCCATGCCGCCCGAATGGAAGCGCTGAAGCGGCGCGCGAGCGTGGCGGTCCGGTTCGAGGCCGACGGCGGCGACTTCATGATGGCGACCTACGTCGATGGCAATGGGAACGGCGTGCGCGCCGCGGACATCAGCAGCGGAGACGACCCGCTCGTCGGCCCTCGCTGGCGCCTCCGGGACCAGTTCGCCGGCGTCGGATTCGGATTCGAGGCGGGGGTGCCCGACGTGGACGGTGGCGACACCTCGTCGAATCCCGATCCCATAAGGGCCGGGCGCAGCCGGATGCTGTCGTTCAGCCCGACCGGCACATCGAGTTCTGGGACCGTCTACCTCCATGGCCGCGGGGTGCATCAACTGGCTGTGCGGGTGTTGGGCGGAACGGGCCGAATCCGATCGTACGACTTCGACTTCGGATCCTGGAAATGGGTCATCCGGTGACCCGCACGCCGACGTACCCGACCGAGCGCCGGGTCTCCGCGCGGGTCTGGGTCGCGTCACTGTCGGGTGTGGTCCACCTGCGCCTGCCGCCAGGCCGCGAAGCCGTGCTCCTGAACCTGTCGCAGGATGGCGCCTGCATAGAGGCAACATCGCGCCTGGTGCCGGGCGGACGCGTGGAGATGCACCTGGCGACCAAGGGCTGGAACTGGCGTGGCCGCGCCACGGTCACCCGTTGCCGTGTCTCCGCGCTGGTGCCCGACAGCGGCGCCCGGTACCTGGCGGCACTGCACTTCGACACGCCGCTCGGGCTTGACGGGCCCGAGGCACTGCTCGAGGCGGCGCGTAATGCCATCGCGGGCGGGTATGCGCTACCCGAGGGAGAAGCGTGTACGAACCGTCAGTGAGCAGTTACTTCCCGTGGCCGGCCGTGAAGTTCGGAGCCGAGGCGGAATGTCATCGAATATCGCCGGAATGGAGCCGATTCTGAGTTGGCACTGCAGTTGATACAGCCACTCCAGAACCCGCCTTCGTTGT
Source organism: uncultured Acidobacteriota bacterium (assembly GCA_963784455.1). Classification (GTDB taxonomy): domain Bacteria; phylum Acidobacteriota; class Vicinamibacteria; order Vicinamibacterales; family Fen-181; genus FEN-299. Next base: position 2,049 of record CAWARN010000015.1, read on the forward strand.
CCCTGGAGGCCTTGATGCTTCGGCTGGGCGAGACTCCCCTCAACGTGCTCCCGACGCCGCTGGCGCGGCCGTGGGGTCGCAGCCGCGAACGACGCGCCGCGCTCGCTCGCGTGATTGGATCGCTGGCCGAGCATCTTCGGTCGGGCCGCGAGGCCCCCACGCTCGCTGCCTGTTTCGAGGCGGCGTTGACGGACGCCCTCAGAGCGCGAGCGGTCCGGCTCCGCGAAGGCGCGCCGCCCTGTCGGCCGGATGGAGTGCCGGTGTCGCAGGCCCACCGCCTTGTTTCGAGGGACGTCCCGACGAGGCGAGGCGCGCCGCCGGTGGTTGTCGAGGCGACGCTGGATTCCGAACTCTCGCTGGACGCGTGGGACATCCAGGTGCTGCAGGCCGCAGCGCAGCTCGCCGCCCTGGTCGTCGAGCTGGATCAACTGCGAGCGGCGCGCCGCCGCCCGCAAGGCGTGACCCGTCGGCCCGAATCCGGTACGCCTCCGATCATCGGCTCGAGCTCGCCCATGACGACGCTGCGGGAGAACATCGCGCGGGTAGCCGCCACGGATTTCACCGTCCTCGTCCAGGGCGAGAGCGGCACCGGCAAGGAGCTCGTGGCAAGGCAGCTCCACCAACTGGGCCGGCGCCGCTGCGGACCCTTCGTCGCGGTCAACTGCGCGGCACTGGTCGAGTCTCTGCTCGAGGCCGAACTGTTCGGCATTGAAGACCGGACCGCCACGGGCGTCCGCGGACGGCGCGGCAAGTTCGAGCACGCCGACGGCGGCACCTTGTTCCTCGACGAAGTGTCGGACCTGGCGCCGGCGGCGCAGGCCAAACTGCTGCGCGCGATCCAGGAGTTGGTGGTCGAACGCGTGGGCGGGCACACCAGCCGGCGGGTGGACACGCGGATTATCGTGGCGACGAACAAGGACCTGAGAGAACTGGCGGCTGGCGGCCAGTTCCGCGAAGACCTGTTCTATCGACTGTCCGGTGTGGAGCTGCACGTGCCGCCGCTCAGGGCCAGGCGACAGGACATTCCGGAGTTGTCGGCCTATTTTCTCTCGAGGTACCAGACGCGGCGGCCGCTGACGTTGAGCGCGGAGGCGGCCGAAGCGATGCAGATCTACGACTGGCCAGGCAACGTCCGAGAGCTGGAACGCCTGATCGAGGGGGCCGTGACCCTGGCCGCGTCCGAGTGGGTGACGATTGGGGATCTCCCGCCTGCGCTGCGCGGAGACTGCGCGGAGGCGCTGGGGCTCTCCCTGCAGCGCAGCGACACGATGCGCGCGTGGGGAGCGCGCTACGCCAAGCTCGTCTTCGATCGCTGCCACCAGAACAAGCGGCGGGCATGCGACGTGCTGGACATCAGCTATCACACGCTCATGGCGTATCTCGAGTACGGGCCTGTCCCCGGCGGGGCCAAGCGTCACCGGGTGGCGTGGGCCGACGCGGCGGAGGCCGAGGCGGCGGCCTCGGTGCCCGGTGAGACGGAAGGGGCTGGGGAGCCACCGATGTGAGTGTCGGCGAATTGCGAGGTCGGCCAGCGCGGGGTAAGCCGCGCGTGCCGGGTGCCTTCGGCGAAGAACGTCAGCGAGGCGGGCTGGGCGCCCATCGGGGTCGCGCGCTGACGGGCGCGTCTGCGGCGAATGCTGCAGCCGCGAATCCGGAGGTGTGCGATGAAGACGGAAACGGTGAGCCGAACAGGGGGGGCGACGGGCGCTGTCTCGCGGCCGGAGCGCCGCGCGTTCCTTCGCGTCGGCGCCGCGTGCGCCATGCCGCTGCTGGCGGGGGGCGTGCTGGCGGCTCGGGGGCGGTCCCGGGAGGCCGGGACGGTCGCGTTGGGTTCGGTCGGGCAGGATGCGGTCGATCCGGTGCTGGCGCACCTGGAGCAGGAACTGGTGCGGACATACCACGCGATGCGCGGGCCGGCGGGAGTCCGGGGTGAGCACGTTCGTTCGCTGGCGGCGAACCTGGAACTGGTCGGCGTCTGCCTGGACTCCCATCCGGCCATCTCGCGTGCCTCGGCTGTGATTCGGCGGCGGATCGCCGAGCGCGGGTGCGACGCCATGGCCCAGGAGGGTCTGGCGGCCTACGGTCGCCTGACTGCGGAACTCTCGGTGCAGCACGGCATCACGCCGGGCCCGCCCCCCGATGCCGCGACCGTCGCGGGCGTACTCGACAGGATCGCGGTGTCCGGCCTTCGCGTCAACCTTCGAGGACACAGAGCGCGGCTGAACGGGTTGGCGATGGAGTTGGATCGGGCCGGAGCGCTTCGGGGTGGGATAGCGAGCGCAGTGCTGATCCGCCAGAAGCCGGGCGACGACTTCATGGGCTACCCGGAAACGCCCCCTGGCGCCGGGATCTCGCTTTGTGAGTTCCTCGCGTGGCTTGAGGGGTACCTCTCGCTGGTCGGAATCGTCCTGGCTTTGAGCGGACTCGAACTGCCTGGCGGCGTCATGGGAATTCTCGCAGTTGTGGTCGGCGTGGTACAAATAGGGCCATGCAGCAACGTCGCAGAAGCCTAGCCTGGGCCTCGGTCTTCTTCGGCTGCGGGGCACTCTCGGCCCTGATCGGATACGTGAGACTGCTGGAGGCTCACGCCATGCCGGCGCTGACGCTCGCGCGCGGGCTGTTCGTGTCGGCGTTGATGTTCGCCGCCTACGTCACGATCACGGTTCGGGTCGTTCGCGAACTGCGGTACGCCGCGGCGCCCCGCGTGCAAGCGCAGGTCCTGATGGGAGCCGGCGTCGGCCTGTTCCTCGTCTCGATGGCCCTGAGTCTGCGCTGAACCGAGTTGCCGAATCCGAAGGGGGCGGCCCGCCCGGGGCCGCTCCCTCCGGCGCGCTGCCCGGCGCCCCCGCCCCTCGCCTTGACCCTCCGGGCGCCGCATAGTAGTGTTACGAATCGGCGGTCGTTCGCCTCACTCGTTCCGGCCATCCGATGGTTCCTTCGAGCCCAACCCTCCGCAGGACCCCGCTCAACGCCTGGCACAGGGCCCATGGCGGCCAGATGGTCGAATCCGCCGGCTGGGACATGCCTGCCAGCTACGGCCATGTGACAGGGGAGCATCTGGCGGTTCGCACGGCCGCCGGATTGTTCGACCTGGGCGACACCGGGCTCGTGGAAATCGCCGGAGGCGACGCGCTGGCGGCCATCCAGTCGATGACCAGCAACGACGCCGGCCGGCTCGACGTGGGGCGGATGCAGCAGTCCGCCCTCACCACGCGCGACGGCACGTTTCTCGACGAACTGCTGGTCTATCGACTCGCGGCCGGCCACTTTCTCCTGACTGTCAACGCCGTCAACCTGAAGAAGGACGTCCTCTGGATCCTCGAACAGGCGAAGGGCTTCGGTGACGTCGCGGTGGTCGACACCAGTTCCAGGTACGCGGTCGTGTCGGTGCAGGGACCGGCCTCGCGCGAGGTCGTCCTGGCGCTGACGGGTGCCGACCTCGAGAGCCTCGGGGAACTCGCGTTCACCTATGGGGAAGTGGCGGGTGCCCGGGCTACAATCTCAAGGACCGTGCGCTGCGGCGAGGACGGGTACGACGTCCTCGTTCCACCGCAGTCGGCGCTCAGGGTGTGGCAGGCGATCCTGCAGGAGGGGGCTGACGCGGGAGTCGTCCCGGCCGGCCTGCACGCGCTGAGCGCGCTGCGCCTCGAGGCCGGGTCGCGGATCTACGGCGCCGACATCGACGAGACGACGAGCGTGCTGGAGGCAGGTCTGGAGGCAATCGTCGCCTGGGACAAAGGTGAGTTCAGCGGGCGCGCCGCCCTCGCGGAGCAGAAGGCGAAGGGGCTGACGCGCCGTCTCGTCGGCTTCGAGATGGTAGACGCCGCCGTCGCCGAACAGGGATGCGACGCATACGTCGGCGGCGCGAAAGTGGGAGTCGTCACGAGCGGTGCCGAGTCCCCGCATCTGATGAAGGCGATTGGCCTGGCGTACATGTCTATCGCGCACGCGGAAGCCGGGACCGAATTCGACGTGGATGTTCATGGCCGCCGCGCGCGCGCACGCGTGGCGGCGCTGCCGTTCTACCAGCGTCAGAAGGGGTGAACGATGTATCCGGAATCCTACAAGTACACGAACGACCACGAGTGGATCGACATGGCGAGCGGCCGCATGGGCGTGACCGACTACGCCCAGAAGCAGCTGGGGGACATCGTGTTCCTCGAGCTTCCCGAAGTCGGGAAGGTCGTCAAGAAGGGTGAGCAGGTCGGCTCCGTCGAATCGGTCAAGGCCGTGTCCGAGATCTTCGCCCCGATCTCGGGAACCGTGATCGACGTCAACACCGGCCTCGCCGAGAAGCCCGAAGGCATCAACCACGACGCGCATGCCAGCTGGATTGTCGCCTTCAAGCCCGCCGACCCGGCCGAGGCGCAGGGCCTCCTGGATGCCGCGCAGTACGCAGAGTTGACCAAGTGACGCACCGCTATATCCCCAATACCGACGAGGACGCGCGGCGCATGCTCGAGGTCATCGGGGTCCCGAGCATCGACGCGCTGTTCGAACCCGTTCCCGCGGCCGTTCGGCTCCAGCGCGAGCTCGACCTGCCGCCGGCGCTCTCTGAACCGGACCTGAACGCCCACCTCGGCGCGCTGGCGGGGCAGAACGCGAATGCGACGACGTTTGCCTCCTTCCTCGGCGCAGGCGCCTACCGGCACTTCGCCCCGAGCTTCATCGATCAGTTGCTGCTGCGCTCGGAGTTCTACACGGCGTACACGCCGTATCAGCCGGAGATCGCGCAGGGCACGCTCCAGGCGATCTTCGAATTCCAGACACTCGTCTCCGAGCTGATGGGAACCGATCTCGCCAACGCGTCGATGTACGACGGCAGCACGGCCATGGCCGAGGCGGCCATGATGGCCTGTCGCCTCACCAGGCGCGACCGCGTCGTCGTCGCCCGCACGGTGCACCCGCACTATCGCGAGGTGCTCGCCACCTACGCGCAGAACCTCGGGCTGTCGATCACCGAAGTCGGGTACACGGCCGACGGCACGGCCGACGAGGCGCAGCTGGCCGAGGCCGCGACGGGCGCGGCGGCTGTGATCATCCAGTACCCGAACTTCTTCGGCGCGATCGAGGATCCGCGCAAGGCGGTCGAGATTGCGAAGGCCGCTGGCGCGCTGACCGTCGCCGTCGTGACCGAGCCGGTGGCGATGGGGCTGCTCGCGCCTCCCGGCAGCCTGGGTGTCGACATCGTCGCCGCGGAGTTGCAGGCGTTCGGCGTGCCGCTCGGCTACGGCGGCCCCTACTGCGGCGTCATCGCGGCGTCCGAGAAGTGCATGCGGCAGATGCCGGGCCGGTTCGTCGGCGCGGCCACCGACACCGAGGGGCGGCAGGGGTTTGTGCTGACGCTGGCCACGCGCGAACAGCACATCCGCCGGGAGAAGGCGACGTCGAACATCTGCACCAACTCGGGCCTCATGGCGCTGGCGGCCACGATGTTCATGGCGGCCTACGGGAAGGCGGGCCTGCCGGAACTGGCGCGACTCAATTTCGACAAGGCCCACTACGCGCAGGCTGCGATCGTCAAGGCTGCCGGCGCGAGCGGCGCATCGATGATCCGGTTCGAGGCGCCCTTCTTCAACGAATTCGTCGTGGGCGGCCTCGGCGATGCCGCGGCCGCTCAGAAGCGGCTGCTCGGCTCCGGGCTGATCGCCGGACTCCCGCTCGGGACGTACTACCCCGAACTGGCGGATTCGCTCCTGGTATGCGCGACCGAACTCAGCCGCGCCGAGGACATCGACCGCCTGGCGGCGGCGCTGGTCGGGTAGCCGCGAGGATTCCACACATGACGACAACCGATCTTCGCGATCAACTGATCTTCGAACTGAGTTCGCCCGGCCGGACAGGCTACTCCCTACCCGAGCGCGACATCCCGCCGACGCCGCTCGAGGGTGCCGTGCCCGACGGGCTGCTTCGGGACGGCCTGGACGGGTTTCCGGAGATGACAGAAGTGGGCCTCGTGCGCCACTTCACGCGGCTGTCCACGTGGAACTATGGGGTGGACACGGGCATGTACCCGCTCGGGTCGTGCACGATGAAGTACAACCCGAAGGTGAACGAGGCGGCTGCGCGGATGGGGGGGTTCGCGGACCTGCACCCGATGGCGCCCGACGAGGTTGCGCAGGGCGCGCTGGCGCTGATGCACGCGACCGCCGAGATGCTCGGAGAAATCACCGGTCTTCCCGCGGTGTCGCTCCAGCCGGCGGCGGGCGCCCACGGCGAACTGACCGGGATGATGATGATCCGCAAGCATCTCGTCACCCGCGACGGCGCCGCGCGCAAGGTGGTGCTGATTCCGGATTCGGCCCACGGCACGAATCCGTCCAGCGCGCACTTCTGCGGCTACGACGTGCGCGAGATCAAGTCGGGTCCGCAGGGCAACCTGTCGGTCTCGGCGATCGCCGAGGCGATGACGCCCGACGTGGCCGCGCTGATGCTCACCAACCCGAACACGCTCGGGATGTTCGAGGACGAGATTCTGCGCTGCTGCCCGCATCGTCCACGAGAAGGGCGGCCTCGTGTACTGCGACGGCGCGAACATGAACGCGCTGGTGGGCCGGGCGCGGCCCGGCGACTTCGGCATGGACATCATGCACCTGAACCTGCACAAGACCTTCTCCACGCCACACGGCGGGGGAGGGCCGGGGTCAGGCCCGGTGGTGGCCATCAACGCGCTCGAGCCGTACTTGCCGACGCCAGTCGTGACGGCCTCGCGCGAGGGCATGCGCCTCGAGTACAATCGGCCGCTGTCAATCGGCCGCGTCAAGGCCTTCCAGGGCAATTTCGGGATGGCCGTCCGCGCCTACGCCTACATTCGCGCGCTCGGCGCCGCCGGCATCAGGCAGACGGCCGAGAACGCGGTGCTGAACGCGAACTACGTGCGCGCGAAGCTGCGGGACGTGTATGAGGTGCCGTACGACCGCGTCAACATGCACGAGGTGGTCTTCTCGGACCGCAAGCAGAACGAACATGGCGTCACGACGCTCGACATCGCGAAGCGCCTGATCGATCTCGGCTTCCATCCGCCCACCATCTACTTCCCCTTGATCGTGCACGGCGCGCTGATGGTGGAACCGACAGAGAGCGAGGGGCTCGAGGAACTCGACCGCTTCATCGCCGCGATGCGGCAGATTGCGGACGAAGCCAGGACGACGCCCGAGTTGCTGAAGCGGGCGCCGGTCACGACGCGCCGGAGCCGTTTCGACGAGGCGACCGCCGCCAGGAAGCCGGTTCTGCGCTGGAAGCCTGGGGTCTAGCGGGCTCTACCACTTCATCGCCGCCACCTGGCGTCTGAACTCCGCCAGCAGTCGCCTGGTCACCGGGCCGGGCGATCCGTTCCCGATCTGGCTGTCGTCCACCGTCACGATCGGGACGATCTCGCGCGTCGTGCTGGTCAGGAACATCTCGTCAGCCCCGAAGAGATCCGCGTCGTGCAGGGTGGTCTCGCGGACGGTGACCCCGCACACCGTTCCCACACCGAAGACGAACCCCCTGGTGATGCCAACCAGCAGGCCAGCCTCGACCGGCGGCGTGAGCACCTCGCCGGCCTTGACCACAAACAGGTTCGACTGGGAGCACTCGGAGATTTCGCTCCGGTAGTTCCTCATGATCGCCTCGAACCCGCCCTGGCGCGCGGCGAACTGCGACGCGAGCGCGTTGTTCAGCAGGTTGTTCGACTTGATCAGCGGGTTGATCGAGAACGGGTGATTGCGAACGACCGGCACGAGGATGACCTTGACCCCCTTCTCGTAGGCGTGCTCGGGCGGGTCGACCTGCGGCTTGATGATGATGACCAGCGTAGGCACCGGGCAGGCAGCCGGGTCGTACGTCATCTGGCCGACGCCTCGTGTCAGCAGCACGCGGATGTACATCTCCGCGGCCGCGCCTGCCGCGCCCTGCGCCTCGTAGAAGATGCCGGCCGTCTCTTCGATGCGCGCGAGGAGTTCAGCGTCGGTGAACGGGACCGTCAGATTGATCATGCCGGCCGACCGTCGCATCCGGTCGATGTGCGCCCCGTAGAGGAACGGTTTGCGCCGGTAGGTCCGCATGACCTCGTAGACGCCTTCCCCGTACAGGAAGCCGTGATCCAATACCGGGATCACCGCATCGCGTTCACCCGTGATGCGGCCATTGACATAGATCGTCGCTGCCATTCGCGTCCCTCCCGCCTGAGTCTCTTCGAGCGTCAATCGCGTCCGAGAGCGCCGGATTCCTGCCGCCGCCGAAGCCCGATCTCCACGAGGTGCCCGGCCAGAATCCGCATCGGATCGACCAGCGGCACTCCCGCAATCCTCAAGGCGTCCAGGCACATCGACAGCTCGGTACACCCGACCAGGATGACGCCGGCACCCCGGCCGACGAGCGTCCGCGACACGTCGCGCAGGTCGCCTGCCGCCCGCGATCCCTCGTTCACCTTCACCGCCAGGATGGCCTCCGACACGCGCCGTTGGTCGGCCTCGTCGGGCAGGATCCAGTCGAGCGCGAGGCCAGGCAATCCGTCCTGGTACACCCGCTGCTCCAGGGTACCGGTCGTGGCCAGCAGGCCGACTCGCTGGCCGCGCCCATGCTCGGCGACGAGCGCCTGCAGCGCCAGTTCCACCATGTTCACGACCGGGACGTTCACGCCGCGCCGAATCTCGGCAAGCCTGGCATGCGCGGTATTGCAGGGAATGACGATATGCGACACGCCCGCGCCGACCAGCAGCCGGGCCGAGGCGCGGACCGCTTCCGCGTAGCGGCGCCCCCCGTCGTCCGCGAGCGAGCGCATCCGCTCCGGCACGTGCGGATTCGTGAAGCACACGACCTGAAAATGGTCCTGGTCCCTCCGGGCCGGCGTGGCCTCGATGATCAGTTGCTGCAGGTACACGCCAGCGAGCGGCCCCATCCCGCCGACGATGCCGATCCGGAACGGCCATCGCGAAAGCGGGTCCTGCAGCAGGGGTTCGATGTCCTCGTCGGGCATTCGAGTGCGGTTCCCCGGTGGCCCTGGCTTGGGCGCGTCCGGCCGTCGTCGAAGCGTACCTCGTCGCGTCCGCGGATCGCAAGCGCGCCAGCGCCTGCTGTCAACGCCCGCGCCCCGAATGTCGTTGCGCCCGCCCGCTGGCGGCGCGGTTGACAAACTCGAGACCGGAAGACGAAGATGCCGACGTGAGAGTGCTTACCGCTCGACAGATGCGCGAGGCGGACCGCCGGACCATCGAGGATCTCGGCGTACCGTCGCCGGTACTGATGGAGAACGCGGGCAGGGCAGTGGCGTCCGCCATCGAGCAGGCGTTCCCCGACCTCGTCGGGCGGCGCGTGGCCGTTCTGTGCGGGCGCGGCAACAACGGCGGCGATGGCTTCGTCGTCGCGCGACTGCTGCACCAGCGCGGCGTCCACGTGTCTGTGTTCCTCGTTGGGCGTGCCTCGGACGTAAAGGGCGATGCGCTCGCGAACCTCGAGAGCGTCCAGGCTCTGGACCTTCCGATTGCCGAGATCGGTCGGCAGCTCGAGTGGGAGCGCCTTGCGCCGGAATTCGCGCGTCACGCGCTCGTCGTCGACGCGCTGTTTGGGACCGGCCTGTCGGCGCCGTTGGCCGGCCTCCTGGCCGAGGTGGTGGAGGGCGTCAACCGCGCGGGCGTGCCGATCGTGTCGATCGACGTGCCCAGCGGATTGTCCGCAGACACCCAGGACGTGATCGGTCCGTGCATTCGCGCGACGCTCACGGTCGCACTGGGGGCGCCGAAGCTGCCGCTCGTCCTGTCGCCGGCCAGCGCGATGACTGGGCGGCTCGTCGTCGCCGACATCGGCATCCCGCCGTCTGTCGTGGAGTCTCTCGACGGCGCCGACCTGCGCGTGATCACTCCGGAGGCGCTGCGGCCGCTGCTGCGGCCACGGCTACGCGAGGCGCATAAGGGCGCCTTCGGACACGTTCTGGTGGTGGCGGGCTCTCGGGGCAAAACGGGCGCGGCCCACCTCGCCGCCTGCGGGGCACTGCGATCCGGTGCCGGCCTGGTGACCGTGGCCACCCCCGCATCCTGTCAGCAGACGGTGGCCAGCATGGGCCCCGAGTACATGACCAAGGGGCTCCCGGAAGGGCTGTCGGGAACCTTGGCCGCGGACGCGCTGGAGGCGGTCCTGGCGTTCCCGGCGACGGTGATTGCCGCCGGGCCCGGCCTCGGCACCGGAGACGGTGTCCGGGCCTTTCTCCGCGGCCTCGTCGAACGCGCCCGAGCGCCGCTCGTGCTGGACGCCGACGCCCTGAACGCCTTCGCGGGCAACGCTGGCGGGCTCGCGGGACGTGGGGGGCGGACGATGGTCCTCACCCCTCATGCGGGCGAGATGGCGCGCCTGCTGGGCGTGTCGACGGCCGACGTCCAGGCGAACCGCCTCGACACGGCTCGATCGCTGGCCGCGTCCCATGGTCTCTTCGTGGTCCTGAAAGGGCAGGGCACCGTCATCGCGACCCCGGACGGACGCGCCGCGGTCAACCCGACGGGCAACCCGGGCATGGCCACCGGCGGCACGGGCGACGTGCTGACCGGGATGATCGCGGGCTGGCTGGCGCAGGGCGTGGCCGCCGACGCCGCCTGCCGCCTCGCGGTCTACCTCCACGGCGCCGCTGGCGATCTGGCGGCCCTCGACGAGGGCGAAGTGTCGATGACCGCCGGTGACCTGGTTCGCCGGATCGGCACGGCCACTACCGCGTTGATGACGCCGCGCGAGACCGCGGAACGCCGATGATGGAGGCTGTCAGAACGGAGTCGGAGGACCAGACGGCCGCCGAGGCTCGACGCCTCGCCGAGCGCCTGCCTCCCGGGGCGATCGTGCTTCTCACGGGGGATCTCGGAGCGGGGAAGACCGCGTTCGTGAGAGGGCTTGCCGCTGGGCTCGGCATCGATCCGGACGACGTCAGCAGTCCCACCTTCACGCTGATCCAGGAGTATGTCGGGGCGCGGGTTCTTCGCCATGTCGACCTGTATCGCCTGAAGGGTGCGGAGATCGACGACCTCGGCCTCGACGAGTTGACCCAGGATGGAGCCGTCGTGGCGATCGAGTGGGCGGAGAGGCTGAGCGCGCCGCCCGCCGGAGCGGTTCACGTGACGATCATCGACCTGGGCGGGGACGCTCGCGAGATCCGGATGGAAGGGTAGTGGGCGGTATGCAGTAGGCAGTAGGCAGTAGGCAGTGGATCACGCGTGACAAACTGCCTACCGCCTACTGTCTACTGCCTACTGCTATTCCGATCGGTAATTCGGCGCTTCCTTCGTGATGACCACGTCGTGCACGTGGCTCTCGCGCATGCCGGCTGGAGTGATGCGGATGAACCGCGCGTCCTCCTGGAGCTGCGCGATCGTCGGGCACCCGCAGTAGCCCATACCCGCGCGGAGGCCGCCGACCAGCTGGTGGATCATCTCGGCCACGCTGCCCTTGTAGGCCACGCGCCCCTCGATTCCCTCGGGCACCAGCTTCTCGCTCCCGTTCTGGTCCGTTGTATCGAGATCGAAGTCGTCCTGGAAGTAGCGGTCTCGGCTGCCGCGTCGCATCGCACCGATCGACCCCATGCCGCGGTACTCCTTGAAGCTGCGCCCCTGGTAGAGCACCACTTCGCCGGGGCTTTCCGTGGTGCCCGCGAACAGGCTGCCGATCATCACGGTGCTGGCGCCGACGGCAATGGCCTTCGTGATGTCGCCCGAGAACCGGATCCCGCCGTCCGCGATGATCGGGACGCCGTGCGGCGCCGCCGCGCGGGCGCAGTCGAGGATGGCCGTAATCATCGGCACGCCGATGCCCGCGATCACGCGGGTCGTGCAGATCGAGCCCGCGCCGATCCCGACCTTGACCGCGTCAACGCCCCTCGCGATGAGGTCCTCGGTGGCCTCCGCCGTGGCCACGTTGCCCGCGACAATGTCGACGTCCGGGAAGCGGCGCCGCAACTCCTTCACGGCGTCCAGGACCTTCTGGGAATGCCCGTGAGCGGTGTCGATGACAAGCACGTCTGCGTGGGCGGCCACCAGCGCCTCGGCCCGCGCGATCCCGTCCTTGCCGACGCCGACCGCGGCGCCGACCCTGAGCCGCCCGAGCGCGTCCTTCGACGCGGCCGGGTACTTCATGACCTTCTGGATGTCCTTGACGGTGATGAGGCCTTTCAGCCGGAACTGCGAATCGACCACCAGCAGTTTCTCGATCTTGTGCCGGTGGAGGATCGCGCGCGCCTGGTCCAGCGTGGTCCCGACGGGAACCGTGATCAGGTTCTCCCGGGTCATGATCTCGGAGATCGGCCGGTCCACGTTCGTCTCGAAGCGGAGGTCGCGGTTGGTCAGGATGCCGACCAGGCGCCCCTCCTTGCTCCCGTCCTCGGTGATCGGCACGCCGGAGATCCGGTACTTCTTCATCAGGCCGAGGGCTTCGTAGATCAGGTTCGACGGCGCGAGCGTGATCGGGTTGACGATCATGCCGCTCTCCGACCGCTTCACCCTGTCGACCTCGGTGGCCTGCTCCTCGACGGTGAGGTTCTTGTGGATGACTCCGATGCCGCCCTGCTGCGCCATGGCGATGGCGAGCCCCGACTCCGTGACCGTGTCCATCGCGGCGCTGAGCAGCGGCACGTTCAGCCGGATGTTCCGCGTCAGCCGCGTGCTGACGTCGACGCCGGCCGGCAGCACCAGCGAGTGCCGCGGCACCAGCAGCACGTCGTCGAACGTCAGGGCCGTGGCCAGTTCCGTCCCTGCCTGCAACATGGAAGGCGTCGCGCTCTTCAGTTCCATCGCGGGTGATCCTCCGGGCCGGCGCCTGCCGGCGTCGCCTGGGCAGCGTCCTACTGCCCGGCCCCGTGGCACTTCTTGTACCTCTTGCCGCTTCCGCACGGGCACGGGTCGTTCCGGCCCACCTTCGGCTCCTCGCGCCGCACGGTCTTGACGACGTCGTCTCCGCCGGTCCGCTCAGGCTTGCGGCCGGCCGGCGCCGAGTTGAACACCGACGCGGCGTCACCGCCGCCGCTCATGGTGACCGGCGCCGCGCGCCGCGGCGTCCGCCGGGGTCCTGGCGGCGCCTCCGACGCGACGGGGCGCAGCAGCCACAGGTAGCGCACCATCTCCTCGCTCACCCGGTCGTTCATGTCCTGGAAGAGGGCGTAGCTCTCCTTCTTGTACTCGACGAGCGGATCGCGCTGCCCGTAGCCGCGCAGCCCGATGCCCTCCTTCAGATGGTCGAGGCTGTAGAGGTGGTCCTTCCACTGGACGTCGACGATCTGCAGCATGATGTCGCGCTCGACGCGGCGCAGCAGTTCCGCCTCGACCAGCTGCTCCTTGTCCGTGTAGCGCTTCTCGACGCGGTCCCACAACCGGTCGCGAACGTCGTCGATCTTCCGGCCTTCGTCGAAACCCACGACCGCGAAGTCGCCGCCATCCAGGGCGAAGAGCCGGCCCAATTCCAGCTGCATCGCCTCGAGGTCCCATTCCTTCGGATCGACCTGCTTGCTGCAGAAGCTCTCGACGGTGTCGTCGAGCAGATCCTCAGCCCGGTTCATCACATACTGCCGGCTGTTGAGGGCCTCGCCGCCGTCGTGGATCACGCCGTCGAGGATCTCCCGTCGCAGCGCGTAGATGCTCTCCCGCTGCTTGTTCATGACGTCGTCGTACTCGAGCAGGTGTTTGCGCACCGAGAAGTTCTGCGCTTCCACCTGCTTCTGCGCACGCTCGATGGCCCGCGTCACCATCTTGTGCTCGATGGGCACGCCTTCTTCCATCCCCAGGCGCTGCATCAGGCCCGAAATCCGATCCGACCCGAAGATGCGCATCAGGTCGTCTTCGAGCGACAGGTAGAAGCGCGACGAACCCGGGTCTCCCTGGCGCCCGGCGCGGCCGCGCAGCTGGTTGTCGATGCGCCGCGCCTCGTGGCGCTCCGTGCCGACGATGTGCAGCCCGCCTGCCCGCACGACCTCGTCGTGCTCGGCGTCGGTCTGCGCCTTGAAGTGCCGGAAGATCCGTCCCAGTCCTTTCGCCCGACGCGGTAGAACCCTTCGATGTGGAAGAAGTAGACGTTCTCCTCGTCGTCGACGAACCGCTCCTGGCCCTTCGGCAGCCGCTCGGCCAGATCGTCGGCCAGGCACTGCTGCCGGGCCATGAACTCGGGGTTGCCTCCGAGCAGGATGTCGGTGCCGCGGCCCGCCATGTTCGTCGCGATCGTCACCGTGGCCCGGCGGCCGGCCTGCGCGACGATTTCCGCCTCCTGCGCGTGGTACTTCGCGTTCAGCACCACGTGCTTGATGCCGCGCCGGCGCAGCATCGTCGACAGCTTCTCGGACTTCTCGATCGAGATCGTCCCGACGAGCACGGGGCGGCCCTCGACCTGCTTCGCGGTGACGTCGGTGACGATCGCGTCGAGCTTCTCCGTCTCCGTCCGGTAGATGGTGTCCGGTTCCTCGAGGCGCCGCAGCGCCTTGTTGGGCGGAATCACCATCACGTCGAGGTTGTAGATCTTGCCGAACTCCTCCGCCTCGGTTTCCGCCGTGCCGGTCATGCCGGCCAGTTTCGTGTACTTCCGGAAGTAGTTCTGGAAGGTGATCGTCGCGAGTGTCTGGTTCTCGCGTTCGATCTTCACCTTCTCCTTGGCTTCCACCGCCTGGTGCAGGCCATCGCTCCACCGCCGCCCCTCCATCAGGCGTCCGGTGAACTCGTCGACGATGACGACCTGGCCGTCCTTGACCATGTAGTCGACGTCGCGCTTGAAGAGCGTGTGCGCGCGGAGCGCCTGGTTGGTGTGGTGGAGCAGCGGCATGTTGAGCGGGTCGTACAAGCCGCCCGGCTGCAGCCGCGCGCCGAGCATCTTCTCGGCGTGCGCCATCCCGCTCTCGGTCAGGGTGACCGTCTTGTGCTTCTCGTCGACGATGTAGTCGCCCGTCAGTTCGAGCGCTTCGCGCTCCTCGGCCTTCGCGTCGCCCCGCGTGACCGCGCCCGCCTTCAGACGGGGGATGATGCGGTCCACCTCGTAGTACAGCTCGGTCGATTCCTCGGCCGGGCCGGAGATGATAAGCGGCGTCCGCGCCTCGTCGATGAGGATGCTGTCGACCTCGTCGACGATCGCAAAGTGGTGCCCGCGCTGGACGTAGTGCGCCAGCTCGAACTTCATGTTGTCGCGGAGGTAGTCGAACCCGAACTCGTTGTTCGTGCCGTAGGTGATGTCGCAGCCGTACGCGACCTGTCGCTCGGCGTCGGTCAGCTCGTGCTGGATGACCCCGACAGTGAGGCCGAGGTACCGATACAGCTTGCCCATCCACTCCGAGTCGCGGCGCGCCAGGTAGTCGTTCACCGTGACGACGTGCACGCCCTTGCCTTCGAGCGCGTTCACGTAGGCCGGCAGCGTGGCGACGAGCGTCTTCCCTTCGCCCGTCTTCATCTCGGCAATCTTCCCCTGGTGGAGGACCATTCCGCCGATCAGCTGCATGTCGAAGTGGCGCATGTTCAGGATGCGCCGCCCCGCCTCGCGCACGACAGCGAACGCCTCCGGCAGCAGGTCATCGACGGTCTCGCCCGCGCCGAGCCGCTCGCGGAACTCAAAGGTCTTCGCGCGAAGCCCCTCGGCGCTCAACTCGCGAATCGCGGGCTCGAATCCATTGACGGCGGCAACGAGGGGCGCGACGCGCTTCAGTTCGCGCTCGTTCTGGGTTCCGAAGACTTTAGCGAGGAGTACACCAAGCATGTATGGAGAGGGTCAGTGATGACGAGGATAGGATACCCAGCGATTGTAGGGGACGCTCGCCGGATCGGTCAAGGCAGCGCAGGGGCTCGAGGCTGGCCTATCGCCGGCCGATGGCCGTCAGCAGCGGGAGGGGGTCGGCCAGTTGGCCGTTGACCAGGAGTTCGTAGTGCAGGTGCGGACCGGTGGTGCGCCCCGTCGTGCCGATCTGGCCGATGGTCTGCCCGCGCTCGACACGATCGCCTGGCCGAACGAACATGGTCGACAGGTGCGCGTAGCGGGTGACGAGCCCGAAGGCGTGGTTGACCGTCACCATGTTGCCGTAGTCGCCGTTCCACCCCGTGGACTCGACGACGCCGCCGGCTGTCGCGAAGACCGGCTGTCCGCGATCGCCGGAGATGTCCAGGCCCGAGTGGGCTTCGGTTCCGCCGCGCCCGAACGGATCCTCGCGCTTGCCGAACGTGGCCGAGAGGGCGCCCTGAGCCGGCCAGATCGACGGGGCCGCGCCCAACAACTCCGAGCGGCGGCCCAAATCGTACTGCGCGGCCGCGAGCCGGTTGCCGAGGCGTCCGAGGACCTCCCGCAACGAGCCGAACGTGTCTTCAGGTGAAACCAGTGTCGGGGCGAGCACCGAGGACGCGATCGGCGAGTTCGGCGAACCTCCGCCCATCGCGCGCGATCGGACCGCCGCGGGCAGCTTGGCCAACGCGCGGGCCGACTCCGGATCGAGCACCGCCTTGGCGCTGAGGTCCGCCACGGCCGCCTGCACGCTGGCAACCTGGTCGGTCAGCTGGGCGGTCATCGACCGGAAACTCTCGTTCTCCTGACGGAGGGCGTTGGCGTTGGTTCGAAGCGCGCTGACGTCGGCCAGCGCGCTCCATCGCGCCCCAAGGCCAACCAGAATGGGAAGGGCGAGAACGACAGCTATCGCCGTCAGCGTGGGACGCAGGCTGAGCGTCAGTCGTCGTACGACCCCAGTCGTACGGTCAGCGATGACGACGGTATAGCGTCTTGACTTCACGTGTCTGCTGAATCAGCCGTTACAGGACCCCGTCGAGCCTCTGGAGGTTCGAAATGTACCATAGGAGACACTGAGCGCCAAGGGCAAAATCGCCAAAGGCGAACGTAACGCGAAGCACAACTCCGAGACCCCTCGTCCGGAAGTCTGGATCGCTCGAAGGAGTCACAGACGCTCGATCACCCGCGCGTCGTCGTTCACGCGGTATTGAAGCGCCTCGCCGACATGCGCGGCCGACACCACGTCGTCGCCCGCGAGATCCGCGATGGTCCGCGCCACCTTCAATACCCGGTCGTAGCCGCGGGCGCTCAGCCCAAGCCGCTGCACGGCCTGTTCGAGTAGATGCCGGGCTCGCGGTTCGGGCCGGCAGTGGCGCCAGACGGCTCGCCCCTGGAGTTCGGCGTTCAGGCGAGCGCCGACAGCCCTGATCCTCGTGTGCTGGAGTTGCCGGGCACGAAGCACCCGCTCGCAAATGGCGACAGAGGACTCAGCCTGGACGTCCTCGCCGAACGTCGACGCAGGCACCGCTGGAACCTCCACGATTAGGTCGAGTCGGTCGCGAAGCGGGCCCGAGAGGCGGCCCCGATAGCGCGCGACCTCGGGCGGCGTACACCGGCAGACGCGGGTCTCGTCGCCCAGGTATCCGCACGGGCACGGGTTCATCGCGGCGATCAGCATGAACCGGGCCGGGAACACCGCGGTCCTGGCCGCCCGCGCGATAGTCACCGTGCCTTCTTCGAGCGGCTGGCGGAGGACCTCGAGGACGCGTCGATCGAATTCGGGCATCTCGTCGAGGAAGAGGACCCCGTTGTGGGCCAGGCTGATCTCGCCGGGCCTCGGGACGGAACCTCCGCCCACCAGCGCGACGTCGGAGACGGTGTGGTGCGGCGCTCTGAACGGACGCTCCCTGAGCAGTCCCGCTCCGGGCGCAAGAAGGCAGCAGACCGAGTGGATCGCCGTGCACTCGAGCGCCTCGTCGAAGGAGAGGGGCGGCAGGATGCCAGGTACCCGCCTGGCCATCATGGTCTTCCCGGCCCCGGGCGGTCCAACCATCAGGAGGTTGTGGCCGCCGGCGGCGGCAATCTCCAGCGCCCGTCGAGCGAGCACCTGCCCGCGGACCTCCGAGAAGTCCGGCGCCTGAGCCGTTCGAGCGCCCGACGGGGGAATCGGGACGGCGCGGACCGCCGACTCCGGCGCGTTGAGCGCCGCGACGGCATCGGCGAGACAGTCGACCGGCATGACGGCGAGCCGCTCAACTACCGCGGCTTCAGTCGCGTTGCTGGCCGGTAACAGGATGGCCGCCACCCCTTCCTTTCGGGCTGCGGCCGCGATGGGGAGGACTCCACGCGTGGCGTGGATTCCTCCGTCCAGCGACAACTCTCCGAGCAGGACGATGTCGTCGACCTGACGACGTTCGACGATGCCGGTCGCGGCCAGGACGCCGAGAGCGATGGGCAGATCGAACGACGAGCCTGCCTTTCGGACGTCGGCCGGCGCCAGGTTGACCGTGATGCGGTGCGGCGGAAACTCGAACCCGGAGTTCCGGATGGCGCTCCGGACCCGGTCGCGGCTCTCGCGCACGCTCGGGTCGGGCAGGCCGACCATGGTGAACGAGGGAAGGCCGAACGTCACGTCCACTTCCACGTGGACCGGGAAGGCCTCGATGCCGAAGACCGCGGCGCTGCGGAGGCAGGCGAGCACGCGGGTGCCTGATGCAATCCGTACGCCGGTGCGCGCAGGCGCCAATTGGCTCGGGAAACCGGAGGCGGGGAGGCCGGCGGCTGCCGAAACGACGGAGTAACTGAGAGGGTGCCGACGCCCGACGTCGCAAGAACTGCGACGGGCAATCAGCGCTGCCCCTATCCGCCGTTGCGCGGCGCCAGAATGATCAGCCGCGCGCCCGGCATGAGCAGGTCGCTCTTCAACCCGTTCGACGCTTTGATGGACGCCACGGTCGTGCGGTAGCGCGCGGCAAGCGAGGACAACGTGTCGCCCCGCTTGACCTCGTAGGTGACCTTGACGGTATCGGCCGGTCCCGCCGGCGCCGACTTCGGCGGCGCCGGCTTGACCGCGGCCGTGCGGGCGCGGCTGGCTGCCGCTGGCGACGCGCTCTCCGGCCCGCGCGCCAGCAGCCTCGACGGCTCGACCGGTATCACCAGGTTCTGACCGGGGGTGACCACTGAGCGGGCGGACAGATAGTTGGCGTCCGCAAGGTCGACGCGGTTCACCCGCAGCTTCCTGGCGATCGTCGTCAGCGTGTCGCCGCGTTTGACCGTGTACCACTTCAAAGCCGCGGTGTCGGCCGGAGACAACTCGGCGAGCCGGGCTTCAAGCGCCGCGCCGCCGCCTTTCGGCACCTTGATTTCGTAGGCCGCGCCGCCGGGGCGGGGAACGGGCGTCGTCCACCGCCGGAGTTCCGGGTTCAGGGTCTGGATGCTGTCGACGCCAGTACCGGCCCATTCGGCGAGCTTTCGAAGGTCGACCGGCTGGGGCACCGTCACCTTGTCATATTCCACGGGAGCGACCGTCGCCACCTCGAACCCATACTGCAGGGGATTCCGCGCGATCACCATCGCCGCCAGCACCATCGGCACGTACTCCCGCGTCTCGCGGGGAAGGCTGTTGCGCTTGCCGGCGAGCGCCCAGAAATCGTCGAGGCGATAGCGCGCCATGGCGCGCTGGACCAGCCCGGGGCCGCCGTTGTAGGAGGCCAGCGCGAGGTGCCAGTCGCCGTGGAAGGCCCGCGACAGGGCCTTGAGATACGCCGCCGCCGCGTGAGTGGCCTTCTCGGGATCGGACCGCTCGTCGATGTACCAGTCGCGCTTGAGTCCGTTCTCGGCCGCGGTGGCGGCCATGAACTGCCAGACGCCCTTGGCCTTGGCCCGAGACAGCGCGTCTGGCTTGAAGGCGCTTTCGACGATTGGCACGTAGGCCAGGTCGAGCGGGAGGCCCTCCGCCCGGAAGACGTCCTGGATCATCGGGAGATACTGGGCCCCTCGCTGGAGACTGGCCTGGAACCACTCGCGCAGCCGTCCCTGGAACAGTTCGATGTAGGCGAGCACCCGCTCGTTCTGCGGGATGGGCACGTCGTGCGGCGTGCGCTTCAGGTCGAAAGCAACGATCTCCTCGGTCTTCGCTGAGGCGGCGACCGCCGCAAACGTCGACTCCTCGAGCAGCGCATCGATCGACGCCGGCTCGTAGCGCTTCTCGGTGAAACCGTCTCCCTCGGCCAGCGCCGTCATCTCGTAGGCGCTGATGCGGTCGATCAGGCGCTCGAAGTGCTCGCGAAGACGGGCATCGTACCGCGCGCCATAGGGCGACTGCACGAGCACGTCGATCGCCGCGTCGAACTCCCGCCGGGCGCGCTCGAGGTGGCCCACCGCCAGCTCCCGCTGGCCGGCATCGAACCTCGACTGTGACTCCGCGATGAGCGCGACAATCGGGTCTGGCGCGGGCTTGGGCGGCGGAAGCGGCTTCTCCGCCTGCGCCATGTGCGCGGGCGTCGAGGGGGCCGGCGGGGGAACCGGCTTCGGCACCGGTCCCGCGGGCCGCCTGGCGCAGCCGCCAAGGGCGGCCAGCACCACCGCAAGACCGAGTGCCGTCTCCAGGCGACCCATGCCGCCACCATAGCATCGCCGCCGAAGGAACGTCAATCGCAGCGCCGGTCGATTGCCCCCCCTTCGAGTCCTGCGCTACCATAAGGAGCCTCGCAGGACCTCCCGGTCGCTCGGGAGGATTGTGTGTTCATCTCAGGGACTCGCCATGAAGACTCGTCTGCTCGTCGGTGTTCTGGTGCTCTCGGCGCTGACAGTCGGCGGCTGTCGGAAGGCGGTCAACGCGCCGCCCGTGGCCACCGCCTCGATCTCGTTCAACTACTCCAGGGTGCCGCAGGGCAGTCCGGTCGAGGTCACCTACGAGTTCAGGGTAGCGGCCGATGCGCCGCCATTCGCCGAAGATTTCATCGTGTTCGTCCATTTTGTCGACACTGACGACGAGCTGATGTGGACCGACGACCATCACCCGCCCGTCCCGACTACGCAGTGGAAGCCCGGGCAGACGATTACATACACCCGCTTGATGTTCGCGCCCGTCTATCCCTTTGTCGGGGAGGCGTCGGTCAAGGTCGGGCTCTACGGGAAGGACCAGAAACGCCTCCCCTTGGCCGGTCCGGACGACGGGCAGCGGGCCTACCGCGTCGCCAGGTTCCAGGTACGCGCCACAGAGCGAAAGCGTCTACCTGACATACAAGGACGGCTGGCACCTGGCAGAGATCCTGCCGGACAACTCCGGCAGGGAATGGCACTGGACGCAGAAGGAGGCGACCCTCTCGTTCAAGAACCCGAAGCGCAACTCGATGTTCTTCCTCGACTACGGCGGCCAGCAGAAGGTGATGTCCGAGCCTCAAACCGTGACGGTCGCGGTGGGAGGGGCGGTGGTCGACACCTTTCAGGTGGGGGAGACGGGTGGCGTCCGCCGGATTCCGCTGACCGTCAATCAACTGGGAACGGGGGATCAGGTCTCGGTGCAACTCAGCGTCGATCGTACGTTCGTGCCGGCCATGCTCTCGGGTGGAGCGATGCCCGATCGGCGTGAGCTGGGACTGTGCGTCTTCCATGCCTACGTTGAAACGCGGTAGCCCGATGCTGTCGGCTGGCCGCCGGGCGCGCCTCGCGCGCCGGGCGGCTGTCCTGGCAGCGCTGACGGCGCTCGCCCTCGAACTGCTGGGCGGAGTCGCCAGGGCCGAACTCGTGTTCCTCGCCAGCGGTCGGACTCTGACGGCGCAGTCCCATCGCTTCGACGGCGACCTCGTCGTCCTGACGCTCCGCGGCGGCGGCGAGATCGTGTGCGCCGCCTCCACCATCGACCGGATTGCGCCTGACGAAGTCGTCCCCCCGGAACCGAGTGTGGGCGGCGCAAGCGAGCCCTCGAGCCCCGTACCCTACGCCGAGATTATCGACGAGGCCGCGAGCCGCGTGGGCGTCGACCCGCGGCTGGTGCGGGCCGTCATTCAGGTGGAGTCGGCCTACCAGGCGTCGGCCCGTTCCCGGAAGGGGGCCATGGGGCTGATGCAACTCATGCCCGAGACCGCCAGGCGGTACGCGGTGGCGGACCCCTACGACCCCGGGGCGAACATCGACGCCGGCATCCGTCACCTCAGGTCGCTCCTCGACCGGTTCGAACTGTCGCTGGCGCTGGCGGCCTACAACGCCGGCGAGGCCGCGGTCGAGCGGTTTCGCGGCATCCCGCCGTATGCGGAAACGCAGCGCTACGTCCGGCAGGTGCTGCGGCTCCTCGGATCGGCGGCGGCGCGGTAGTCAGGCCTCTCGCCGCGGCGGCGCGCGCCGGAAAGTTGTTATAATCGAGCGCGATCGACGACGACATCATGTCCGACCTCCGAGCATCGCGCGATGGAATACCGCTGTAGGCTGTCGACGCCGGGAGGCGAGATCACCGAGGAGATCTACGTCGCCGACAGCGAGGCGCGGCTGCGCCACGACCTCGAGCAGAAGGGGCTGTGCGTCCTGTCGATGCGGCCGCGGCACGCCGTGGCCGGCTGGGCGCCGCGACTGCCGTCGCGCCGCTCGATTCCCGCGCGGGAGTTCGTCGTCTTCAACCAGGAATTGGCCACACTGCTCAAGGCGGGAATGCCCCTCGTCCAGTCGCTCGACATTCTGCGCACCAGGCTCAGTCAGCCGCTCTTCAAGGCGGTGCTCGACGACGTCTACGAGAAGGTGCGGGCCGGCGCGTCGCTGTCCGACGCCTTCACCGCGCACGGGGCGCTGTTTCCTGGCGTCTACACCGCGTCGCTCATGGCCGGAGAGAAGAGCGGCAGCCTCGAGACGGTGCTGCGACGCTATGTGGCGTACGTGAAGGTCATCGCCGGCGTGAGACGTCGGACGATCTCGGCGCTCGTCTACCCGGCTGTGCTGCTGGCCCTGTCGCTCGCCGTCGTCAGCATCATCGTCGTCAAGGTCGTGCCCGAGTTCTCGGCGTTCTACGGGCAGTTCGGCCGCGAGCTGCCGCTGGTGACGCGCGTCATCGTCGCGGTCTCCGACTCCGTTCGCGCGAACTGGCCGATCTTCGTGGTGGTTGCCGCGGCTGCCGCACTCGGCGTCAGCGCATGGCTTCGGCGCGCCGGCCAGCGCGAGCGGTTCGACCGGGTGATCCTCGCGCTGCCGGGAATTGGGCCAACCGCGCGCAAGTTCGCCACGTCTCAACTGGCACGGACCCTGGCGACCCTGCTGGGAGGCGGGATTCCGCTCGTCAACGCCATCGAGATCGCGAGCCGGTCGATTTCGAACCGGTTGATGGCGGGAGCGATGGAGGAGGTTGGCCGACGAGTACGGGAAGGGGAGTCGTTCGCCTCGGCGCTGGCCGGCCGCGGCGTCTTCCCGGAGGTGGCGGTGAAGATGGCCGAGGTGGGAGAGGCGACAGGGGCGCTCCAGGAGATGCTCAACAGCCTGGCCGACTTCTACGACGAGGAGATTGAAACGGACCTCGGGCGGTTCGTCACGCTGATCGAACCGGCGCTGCTCGTCATCATGGGGATCGTCATCGCGAGCCTGCTGCTCGCGCTGTACATGCCGCTGTTCCAGTTGTCGGCCGTCGTCGGGCCGCAGGTGTAGCGAAGGGGAGCCAGTGGAGCCACGGGTGCAGATGCTGTACGCCGACGGGGTCGACCAGGCGACCGAGGAGCGCGTGGCCGAGACCGCGCACGCGCGGCGCCTGGCAGAACGCTATGGCCTCGAGTTCGTCGACCTCGAGCAGTTCCAGATCGACCACGGGCTGTTCCGTACGATCCCGGCGGACCTCATGCTGCGGTACGGGTTCGTGCCGCACCATCGCGACGGCCGCACCCTGGTCATCGTGGTGTCGGACCCGACCGACCTGCCGATGATCGACGAATTGGCGCTCCTGCTGGCGGCGCCGCTGAAGGTGACGGTGGGCGCCCGGTCGGCCATCGAGTCGATCCTGAAGAAGAGCGAAAGCTCGCAGCGCGTGCTGGAAGAGGCCACCGAGGGGTTCCAGCTGCAGTTGCTGAAGGAAGACGAGGGCGGCGACGAGAACCTGACGGTCGAGAAGCTGACGAGCGACATCAGCCCGGTCATCCGGCTCGTCGACTCGACCGTGTTCACCGCCATTCAGCGCCGCGCCAGCGACATCCATATCGAGACGCAGGACGACGCCGTCTACGTGAAGTACCGGATCGACGGGGTCCTGCAGCCCGCGATGCGCCCCATCGCCAAACAGTTCCATGGGCCGATCATCTCCCGCATCAAGGTGATGGCCGAGCTGGACATCGCCGAGAAGCGCGTCCCGCAGGACGGCCGGTTCAAGCTCCGCGTGCCGGGCAAGACCATCGACTTCCGCGTGTCGATCATGCCGAGCGTTCACGGCGAGGACGCCGTCATCCGCATCCTGGACAAGGAGTCGATCAGCGAGCAGTTCTCGGAGCTTCGGCTGGACATCCTCGGGTTTCCGGAGGCCGAACTGAAGCGGTTCCGGAAGTATATCGCCGAGCCGTACGGGATGGTGCTTGTGACGGGCCCGACCGGCAGCGGTAAGACCACGACGCTCTATGCGGCGCTATCGGAGATCAAGTCGGTCGAGGACAAGATCGTCACGATCGAGGACCCCGTCGAGTACCAGCTCAGCGGCATCACGCAGATTCCGATCAATGAGAAGAAGGGGCTGACGTTCGCCCGGGGCCTGCGGTCGATCCTTCGCCACGATCCGGACAAGATCATGGTCGGCGAGATCCGCGACCCGGAGACGGCGCAGATCGCCATTCAGTCGGCGCTGACTGGTCATCTTGTGTTCACAACCGTGCACGCCAACAACGTGCTGGACGTGCTGGGGCGGTTCCTGAACATGGGCGTCGAACCTTACCAGTTCGTGTCGGCGCTCAACTGCGTGCTGGCGCAGCGGCTGGTGCGGACCATCTGCCCGCACTGCAGGCGGCCCGCGAAGGTGGACCGGCAGATGCTGGAGGAGTCGGGCATGGACCCGGCCTTCGAGCACACCCGGGTGTTCTACGAAGGCAAGGGCTGCATCGAGTGCGGCGGCACCGGCTACAAGGGGCGGCAGGCCATCTGCGAACTGCTGGACCTCTCGGATCGCATCCGTGAGATGATTCTGGCGCGGAGGCCGACCTCCGAGATCAAGAAGGCGGCGCGCGACGAAGGGATGCGATTCCTGCGCGAGTGCGCCGTCGAGCGCGTGATGAGCGGCGTGACGTCGCTCCGCGAGATCAACAAGGTGACGTTCGTCGAATGAGACTCCCGTCGATTCTCCGCACGGCGGCACCGTCGGTCGCGGTCCAATTCACGTCGCGCGGCGTGTCCGGCATCGCGCTGGGACGTCAAGGCGGCGCGCCGGTCATCGTCGCCCATGCCGTCGAGCCGCTCCCGGCTGGCGCCGTCACGCCGTCACTCACCGCCCAGAACGTGTCCGACCGACCTGGGGTTGTCCAGGCGGTGTCGCGAGTCATCGAGCGGCTGGGTGCCCGTTCGCGGCGCGCGGTGCTGGTCCTGCCCGACAGCGTCGCCAAAGTGTCGCTCGTGCGCCTCGATGCCGTGCCGCCTCGCGCTGAGGACCTTGCCCAGCTGATCCGATGGCACGTCCGGAAGTCGGCTCCGTTTCCGATCGACGAGGCCCAGGTCACCTATTCGCCGGGCGCCGGGCTGCCCGGCGGAGGCCGCGAGTACGTCGTCGCGCTCGCCCGCGCCCAGGTCGTGCGCGAATTCGAGGGCATCTGCTCGGGCGCCGGCGTCCACGCCGGCCTCGTCGACCTCGCCACGCTGAGCCTGGTCAACGCGGTGCTCGTGGCGAACGGGCCGGTCCCGGGCGACTGGCTGCTGGTGCACGTCACTCCCGACTACGGCAGCATCGCCATCCTGCGCGGGGAGGACCTGATTTTCTTTCGAAATCGTGCGGAAGGCAGCGACGAGAGCTTGCCGGACCTGGTCCACCAGACGGCGATGTACTACGAGGACCGGCTGTCGGGCGGCGGCTTCACCCGCGTGGTCGTGGCCGGCGTCGGGGCCGACGCCAGCTCCTCCGGTTCGGCGGCGACGACGCTTGAAGGCATTCGGCGCCAGATCGAGGCCAGGCTGGGCGTCAAGACGGAGACGGTGGATCCCCAGCGGGTAGCCAGGTTCTCTGATCGAATCGCCGCGGACGCGGCACTGACGATCACGATCGCACCGCTGGTCGGAGCGCTGGCCGGCGCCGGCGCCGACGTATAGAGGGTTGCCGATGCTGCGCACCAACCTCGCGACCAGCCCGTTCTACAACGAACGCCTCGTCCACGTCGTGCTCGGCCTGGCCGCGTTGCTGATCGTCGGGCTGACGGTATTCGACCTCGTAGAGTGGCGGTCGCTCTCCGGGCGCCATACCCAACTCGTCGGGCGGGTGTACGAGGCGGAACGCCAGGCGGCGACGCTCAGGATCGACGCCGCCGGCGCGCGGCGCCGCGTCGACCGCGAGGCGCTCGAGCGCGTGGCCGCGGCGGCACGCGAGGCAAACGCGCTGATCGACAAGCGAACGTTCTCGTGGACCGAACTGCTGAACCGGCTCGAGGCGACACTCCCGGCCGACGTGCGCGTGCAGTCGATCCAGCCGGCGACGGACAAGGAGGGACGGCTCACGGTCGCGATGGTCGTCCTCGGCCGGCGTGCCGAGGACATCGAGCAGTTCATCGAGCACATGGAAGCCACGGGCGCGTTCCGAAACGTGGTGACCCGCGCGGAGACGACCAATCCGCAGGGCATGCTGGAAGCGAACCTCGAAGGGCAGTATGCCCCGCCGGCGGCGAGGGAGGACTGACGTGCTGCGACGAGTCCTGCGAGAGTATCGCCTGCCCGTACTGGTGCTGCTCCTGGCGTTCGTCGTGAACGTCGGCGTCTACGCTGGCATCGTGTACCCGCTCGCGTCGAAGGTCGCGGACGCCGACAACCGCGCCGCGCGGGCTGACCGAGCGCTACGGGAGGCTCGGCGCGAATTCGACGCCGCGAAGGGCGTGGCGACGAGCCAGCAGCGGGCGGAGGCCGAGCTGAAGACGTTCTACGGCGAGGTGCTGCCGGCGGATCTCAGCGCGGCGCACCGCGTGACCTATCTCACCCTGGCGCAGCTCGCGCGGACGAGCAACCTCCGCATCGTGAGGCGGACCGCCGACGAGGGCCACACCCGGGGAAGCCGGCTCGGTTACCTGCGGGTCGCCCTCTTCCTCGAGGGCCAGGACGAGGACGTGCGGGCGTTCGTGCACGCGATCGAGATCTCGCGCGACTTCGTGATCATCGACGATGTGGGACTGGACCAGGCGCGTGACGGTCAGGCGGCCCTCACGCTCAAGATCCAGCTGTCCACGTACTACCAGGGCTCGACCGATGGCAGCTAAGGCAACCCGCGGGCAGATCCTACTGCTGTGTGCGCTGCTGGTGACGTTCGCCGCGGTGGTCTTCTACAACCTGCGCGCGTCGGTCATGTCGCCCGGCGCTGGGAACGTCGCGGTTGCGCTGGCGGAGCCCTCGCGAGCGGCCGCGGCGCGCGATCGGGCGGAGTCGGCCCCTCCTGTGCGCCTGGCGCAGCTGGCGGCCGATCGCCCTGCGGCTGCCGGAAGCGGGCGGAACCTCTTCAGGGAGAAGCCCAAGGCGCCGCCGCCGGCGCCGAAGGTCGTGCCGCCCCCGCCGCCGGACCCGAACGCCCCGCCGCCGCCGCCGCCGCCCCCGCCGCCGATCACGCTGAAGCTCATCGGGATTGTGCAGGGCTCCGGCAAGCCGATTGCGGCGCTCAGCGATGGGAAGGATGTGTTCTACGGGCGAGAAGGCGAGATCATCGAGGGCCGATACAGAATCATTAGGGTGAACGTCGAAAGCGTCGACATCGCCTACGTCGATGGGCGGGGACAGCGTCGTCTGGGGTTGAGCGGGTAGCCGACGGATCCCTGGCGCCCGGCGGGCGCGCCGCCGCCCGGCTGGATTGGAGGCCTTGTTTGAGAGCCGATCTCTTGAAAGCAGCAGCACTGGTGCTGGTTGTCGCCTCCCTCGCGGGGTGCGGGGCCGGTAAGGCCTTCAAGCGGGCGGACCAGGCCGCGCGCGCCGGCGACTGGGAGACGGCCGTTCGCTACTATGAGCAGGCCGTCGAGGCAGACCCGAATTCGGCCGAGTACAAGATCGCGCTCGAGCGTGCCCGGTTGGCGGCGTCTCGCGAGCACCTGACGAAGGCCGGCGAACTCGAGGCCAAGGGCGACCTCGAAGGGGCCATCGCCGAATACCGGCGCGTGACCGACTACGATCCGGCGAACCGCCGTGCGGCCGCCAAGGTGTCTACCCTCGAGCAGACGCTGCGAGATCGGATCGAGGCCTCGCGGCCGAAGCCGCAAATCGAGCAGATGAAGGAACGGGTGAGGCAGGCCTCCGCGGAGCCGCTGCTCAGCCCCACGTCACGCCAGCCGCTCGTCATGAAGTTCGCGGCGGGCCTCCCGGTGAAGTCGATCCTCGAGTTCCTCGCGGGCGCCAGCGGCATCAATGTGCTGTTCGAAGGAACGTTCAACGAGTCGACGGCCATCAGCAAGTCAGCGATCGACCTGGGCGGCGTGACGCTCGAGCAGGCCCTCCAGCTGGTGATGACCTCCAATACCCTGTTCTACAAGGTGATGAACCCGAAGACGATCCTGGTGATTCCCGATCAGGGGACGAACAGGTCGAAGTACGAAGACCAGGTCATCAAGACGATCCCCCTGTCGCACGCCGACCCGAAGGAGCTCCTGGGGATACTCACGGTGATTCTCGGGCAGCAGACGGCCGGGGGCGCGTCGCGGCCGCTCATGCAGGTCAACCCGACCGCCAACAGCATCACGATCCGCGGCAGCGCGTCGATGGTCGCGATCGCGGAGCGCGTGATCGAGAACAACGACAAGCCCCGTGCCGAGGTCGTGATCGACATCGAGATCCTCGAGGTCAACCGCACGCGGGTCAAGCAGTACGGCCTCAGCCTGTCCAACTACCAGATCGGTCTCGGGTACTCGCCGGACGCGCCCCCAGGAGGCGGAACGGCCACCGGCGGAACGACAGGCGGGGCGGCCGGCCCGACTGGAGGGACCGCGACGGTCGCGACGACCGGGTTCACCAACCTCAACACGCTGGTGCACGGGGTCAGCACGACCGATTTCTACGTCGCGCTGCCGCAGGCGGTCATCAAGTTCCTGGAATCGGACTCCAAGACGAAGCTCGTCGCGAAGCCGTCGCTCCGCGGGGCCGAAGGGACAAAGCTCACGGCGAACCTCGGCGACGAAATCCCCGTGCCCTCGACAAGCTTCATGCCCCTCGTAGCGGGCGGAACCGCCATGAACCCGATGACGTCGTTCACCTACAAACAGGTCGGTGTCAACGTGGCCGTGACGCCGCGCGTGACCTACGACGGCGACGTCATCCTGGACCTCGAGGTCGAGAGCAGCACCAAGGGCAGCGACGTCAACATCGGGGGGCAGAACCTGCCCGCCTTCGGATCGCGCAAGGTCGTGACGCGGATGCGCCTGCGCGACGGCGAATCGAACCTCCTGGCCGGCCTGCTGCGCGACGACGAGCGCAAGTCGCTGACCGGGTTCCCTGGCGGCATCCACGTGCCGGTGATTAAGCAGCTCTTCTCAGCGAACGACGAACAGATCTCGCAGACCGACATCGTGATGCTGCTGACGCCGCACATCATTCGCACGCAGGGGCTGACCGAGCGGAACCTGCAGGAGATCTACATCGGCACGGCGCAGAACCCGGTCCTTGGCGGCACTCCGCCGATGATCGGACAGGCGACGGAGCCCGACAAGGTCGAGGCGCCGCCCGCGAGTGCCGCCGCGCCCCCGGCCTCTCCGATCACGACCCAGCCCTACGGCACGCAGGGTGCCGCGATGGTTGGCGGCGCGCCGCTCGGCCGCCCGACTGCGGCTGGAACGCCCGTGGTGCCGCCGGGCGCCTCGCCGATTCCTGGCGCGGTGATGATGCCGCCCGCGCAGGCGGCGGCCGCGACACCGCCGCAGACGCTCCCGGCACCGGCGCCGCCGCCGACAGCGCCGCCAGTGGCAACACCGCCGGCGGCCCAGGCCGTGCCTCCCGCCGGGACCGGGACGCCGGCTCCTCCTGTGACGGCCCCGACAGTGACACCCTACGGTCTGCCGACGACGCCAGTCGCCGTGGCGCCCGCACAGGTCACCATCACCGTTCCGGGCGCCGACTGGCGCGTGGGCCAGGGGCCGTACACACTCACGCTTTCGGCGCTGAACATGACGCGGGCCTCTACCGTGACGCTGACGCTCACGTACAACCCGGCCGCCCTGAGGCTGCGGTCGTTGCAGGAGGGCAGCTTCATGCGCACCGGCGTGCCGAATACGGCGTTCGCGCAGCAGGCGGACAACGCCGCGGGTCGCATCGACATCACTATCAGTCGGACTGGAGACGTGATCGGCGCGAGCGGCAGCGGCACGCTCGCCGCGGTCGTGTTCGACGCGATCGCGACTGGCACGGTGAACTTCCGGTTGAACGGAACGGCCAGCGGCCCGGGCGGCGGTATCCCGCTGCAGTTCACGCCGGTAACCGTCACCGTCAAGTAGGCCGGCATTCGGGACGGACGGCTGACAATGCGAGGCGAAGTCTGGCGGAGATGCTGGCGGCGGCAGAGCGCGACGCGGCGTGGAGGCTACACGTTCGTCGAACTGGTCGTCGTCGGCACGATGCTGATGATCCTCGCCTCCGCGGTTCTTCCGCTCGTGCGGGTGACCATGCAGCGGCAGCGGGAGGTCGAGTTGAGGCGCGCGCTCCGGGAGATGCGCGTCGCGATCGATCGGTTCAAGGACGCGGCCGATCAGGGGCTGATTGGCTCGACCGACCTCCGGGCCGGCGCTGAGGGCTATCCGAAGAACCTCGATACTCTGGTTGAGGGTGTCAGCGTCGTCGGTGACGCCTCCGGCCGCAAGCTGAAGTTCCTGCGCCGGATCCCGATCGACCCGATGACCAAGGACAGCGAGTGGGGCATGCGGTCCTACCAGGACGCGCCCGACGCCACGACCTGGGGCGGCCAGAGCGTCTACGATGTGTTTACGAAGAGCGCGGGAACGGCGCTCGACGGCACGAAGTACAAGGAATGGTAGGCGCGATGCTGAGACCTGTCTCGACCCGCCGCAGCCACCACGCCGACGCCGGATTCACGCTGATCGAACTGATGGTGGTCATCGCGCTCATCTCGGTGCTCGCCGGGATGGGCGTCGTCATGTACCGGAACTCCGTCCTTCGCACGAAGGAGGCGGTCCTTCACGAGGATCTGTTCCGGATGCGCGACGCCATCGATCGGTACTACGCCGACAAGGGGAAGTACCCGGCCAACCTCGAGGCGCTGGTCGCCGACGGCTATCTGCGTCAGGTCCCGAAGGACCCGATCACGAACTCCGGCGAAACCTGGCAGACGGTCCCGGCTGAGCCCAACCCCGGCGACCCCACCGCCGAAGTCGGCATCTTCGACGTCAAGAGCGGCGCGGAGGGGAGCGCCAGCGACGGGACGCCCTACGCGGACTGGTAGACAGTGGACACGGCTCAGGGCCCAGGGCTCAGGGTCTGCCCCCATTCACGCGCCCCTCATGCCACGAACTTCGGACGTCGAGCCTGAGCCCTCAGCCATGAGCCTTCATGCCGTACGTGCGAAGGGGCGGCCGAAAGCCGCCCCTTCGCACGTACCCGGAACCGATGGAGGTGCCGCTACGGCGTAATCAGCACCGACGTGCTCCCGATGCCAGGGCGGTTGTCGACGCCGAGCGCCCTCACGGTAATTGTGTACGGGTAACTGGTGTACCCGGTCGGAATGCTCCGGTAGATGTGCGAGGCGGTCCCGACATTCGTGATGACGATCGAGTCGCTCTGTCCATCGCCGAAGTTGAACTCGTAGCTCTGGATCGCTGGAGAACCAGCGCTCGCCACAGCAGTGGCCGTGACTGCGACGCCGACCTTGCCACCACCGGCGGTCACCGTCAGCGTGAACGGTATGGCGGCGAAGACCACGATCGGAACGGACATCGAACTGCTTTGTCCCGCCGAGTCGGTGGCCGTCGCGGTGACCGTGAACGTGCCGTCGGACAGGAAGACGTGCGGGACGCTGATGGTTCCGTTCGCAGCCCCCAAGTTGACCGAGGAACTGTCGCCGAAGCTCACGAGCACGCTGCGGATTGGCGCCGCGTTGGAGCCGGCCGCCACGGTCAACGTGAAGTTGGACGTGAGCCCAGCTGTCGGAGTGGTGGTCGGTCCCGTGAGCGTCACGGTGGGAAGGGCGTTGGTGGTCACCTTCACGGTGCCGGTCTTGGCGCCAACCGTGGCGGTGACCGTCGCCGCCTGGGTCGTCACCAGAGCCGTCTGGGCCATGCCGGACGAGTTCGTGACGGACGAGACGGGCGACACCGTGCCCTGGTCGGTGCTGAAGGCGACCAGAACACCCGAGAGCCCGTTGTTGTTCGCGTCGTAGACCGTCGCCGTGATGACCGACGTGCCGCCCAGCTGCGAGACGCTCGACGGACTGGCCGTGAGGACGAGCGTGTTGGCCGCCGCCGCGCCGATCACGATCGACACGCCGCTGCCGGTCGTCGTCGTGGCGCCGCCGGCGCCGGCGGTCGTGGAGCCGCTCGTCGAATTGCTGCCGGAATAGGCGTTGATGACCGCCGTGCCAGCCTGCGTCCCGGCATTGAACATGACCGTCGCCTTGCCGTTCGTCGTGCCGACCTCGCTCGGCGTAATGGTGCCGAGCGTGGTCGTGAAGGTCACCATGGTCCCGTTCTGCACGGCGTAGCCGCCGCTCTCGAGCACGCTCGCCACGATCTCAGCGGCGCCGTTGATCCCGAGCACCTGCGTGTTCGCCGTGAGCCTGATCGTCGTGCCCGTCGGCGCCGTGAGCGGCGCCTTTTCGCACGACGCCGAGAGCGCCGCCAACAGGGCCAGAGCGGCCACCGCCGCCGCTCTGCCGTACGTCCCGTTGAGTCGCAGGTTTGGTATCATGGATGTCGTTCAGCAGTGTACTACATGAAACGAGCCGGTCAAGCGGGCAGCGAGACGGCGGGATATGCGATGGCGGCGCTGCTGGTCGCCATCGCCGTCATGAGCGTCGCGATGGCCGTGGTCCTGCCCGCCTGGCGCCAGCAGACGCAGCGCGAGAACGAAGAGGAGCTCATCTTTCGAGGCCGGCAGTACGTGCGCGCCGTCCAGCTCTTCCAGCGCAGGTACGCGGCCGCGTATCCCCCCGACGTCGACGTCCTGGTCCGGCAGAAGTTCCTTCGCAAGAAGTACACCGACCCGTTGGTGAAAGACGGCGAGTTCGAGATCCTCTACCAGGGGAGCCCCCTGGCTGTCAGCCAGGGACAGGGGCGAGGCGGAGGACAGGCGACGCCCGGCGCCGGCGGAGCAGGGCAGTCTGCCTTCACGTTCGACTCGAGATCGGGCGCGGTTCAGGTCCAGGGCGGCCAGGGCCGGGCCGGCGGAGTCGTCGGCGCTCGGGGCGGAGTCGTCGGCGTCCGCAGTAAGAGCATCGAAGCGTCGATCCGGGTCTACAACGGCGCCACGCACTACAACGAGTGGCAGTTCGTGTTCGTGCCGCGCCCCACGGGGCCGGGCGTGCGGGGTGGAGCTGGCGGCCGCGGCGGCGGAATGCCAGGCGGCGGCCCGGGCCCCGGCGGTGTCTTCCCGGGCGATTCGGTCGGCGCGGGCCAGCGGGGCGGCGGCGGGCGCGGAGGCCAGGGCGGTCCCGGGCG
Organism: uncultured Acidobacteriota bacterium; assembly: GCA_963784455.1. Classification (GTDB taxonomy): domain Bacteria; phylum Acidobacteriota; class Vicinamibacteria; order Vicinamibacterales; family Fen-181; genus FEN-299. The sequence goes on from CAWARN010000015.1 coordinate 35,513, forward strand.
TGGCGGGCAGGGCGGAGGCCAGCCGCCACAGCAGCGCGGCGGCCGGGGACAGAGTTCCTGACGGCGGGCGGCGTCGCATCACTGCATTGGACGGCGTCTCAGCTCGCACGGTTGGAGAATGCCCAGTCCGTCATCGCGGCGTCATGGAACGCCCGCCTGAGCGCCCGGACACCCTCGGCGCCTCGAATTTCCGGATACACTCGATTGGTGAGCAGCACGAAGTAGAGTCCCGCATCCGGGTCAATCCAGAGCGAGGTTCCCGTGAAGCCGGTGTGGCCGAAGGCCCGCGCCGACAGGCGCGAGCCGCAGGAGGAACTCGGGAGCATCGTGTCCCACCCGAGGGCGCGCGAACTGCCAGGGGTGCCCGCGCGCCTGACGAACTGGTCGGCCGTCTCGCGGCGCGCGAGGATGGGACCGTCGTCGGCCCCGGTAACCGCCCGGAGCATCGCCCGCGCCAGCCATCCGACGGCAGGGGCGGTACCGAAGAGACCCGCGTGGCCCGCCACGCCACTGAGTGCAGCGGCGTTCTCGTCGTGAGCCACGCCGGGCGGCGCCGGTCGCGACCGCGTGGGCGCCATCCGGGCGTGCCACGCGGCGGGCGGGTGAAACGTGATCTCGGCGGTCGTGTCGGTCAGGGATGACGAGCACCAATCACCGACGTCCTGGAGAGCCTCGCGCAGGCGCCCGAATTGGCCCTCGAGCGGCTCGCCCGCGACCCGCTCCAGAACGAACCCGAGCAGCATGAAGCCGAGGTCGCTGTAGACGGAGGCGCTGCGCGGAGGGTGCGTGAGCGGCGCCGAGCTGATGGCCCGCTCGAAGTCGGGCTTCGCCACGCACGACAGATGAAGCGGCGCGTGCGCCGGCAGGCCGGAGTCGTGGGCCAGCAGGTCAGCCACGGTGACTTCGGCGCGATCGGCGCCACGCCAGGCCGGCACGACGTCCGCGACGCGCGTCGCAAGGTCCAGCGCTGCGGCATCCACGAGCCGCATCGCCAGCGTGGACGTGGCGAGCACCTTCGTGAGCGACGCCAGGTCGAACACCGTGGCGGCGCACGCGACGGGCGCAGAGGCGTCTCCGGTCAGCCTGCCGGCGGCGTCCTGCCAGATGATGCCGTGTGCGTCGCCGACTTCGGCAACCGCGCACGGCGCCACGCCTGACGCGACCGCCTCGCGGATCACCCGTTGCGTGCGCTGGAACTCAGCCATCGGATCGCGACGGTTCGAACGCCGCCCGCGCGCAGGCGGAGGGGGGCAGCCGGGCGCAACGGCGACGGGGGCTACCGACGACGGGCATGAAGGGGCTCACATCCGGCTACGCGTGCGTCGGGGGCTTGTGGCGCTCGGGCGGGTCGACGAGCTCGTGAAGCCGCGGTTCGATGTCCTCGCCAATCGCCACACGCACGACATCGTCGGCGTGCCGGAGCTTGGTGAGCGCGCGGCGATAGTCGAGGCCGGTCTTCTGCATGACGATGGCGGCTTTCACGTTCCCGTGGGCGCGTTTCAGCAGCCGGTCGGCGGCGGCGTAGTCGATGCCGCTCACGATGACGAGGATCCGGCGCGCCCGGTCTCTCAGCTTCTCCGAGCTCGTCTGCACGTCGACCATCAGACTGCCGTACGTCTTGCCCATACGCACCATCGCGGCCGTCGTCAGCATGTTCAGCACGATCTTCGTCGCGGTGCCCGCCTTGAGACGCGTGGACCCGGCGATGACCTCGGGGCCGACGCTCGGCGCGATGGTGAGGTCGACCGCCGTCTGCAGCTCCGTGCCGGCGTAGCAGGTGACGAAGATGATCTTCGCCCCGGCGTGACGCGCGCGGTTCAGGGCGCCGCGCACGAAGGGGGTCATGCCGCTCGCCGACACGCCGACGACCACGTCCTTCGACGTCGGCCGAAGGCGCGCAATCGACTTCGAGCCCTCCTCGTAGTTGTCCTCGACGCCCTCGCGCGGGACGACGCCGCCGCGGCTTCCGCCGGCCATCACGGCGCGCACCATCGACGGATCCGTGCCGAACGTCGGCGGGATCTCGGCGGCCTCGAGCAGGCCGAGCCGGCCGCTCGTCCCGGCGCCGACGAACACGAGGCGGCCGCCCTTCTTCAGGGATCGGCCGATGATCTCGACGCCGACGGCGATGCGCTGCCGCTCCTTCGAAACGGCCGCGATCACCTTCCGGTCCTCGTCGACCATGAGATCGATGATGGCCGACGGCGAGAGCTTGTCGATGGAGAGGCTGGCAGGGTTGATCGCTTCGGTTGGCAGCTGCTGCCACTTCGATTGCACAAGCATGATGGGATGACCCGACGGCGGAAGCGGCAATACTAGCCCCGCCGCCGCGGGCTGTCAAACCCGCTTGACTCGCCGCTTGACTCGTCGCCGCCCGACACGTGAAGCTAGCGACGGATGCCGCCACCCGATCCGTCGGCCGTCATCGACGCCTACCTCGATCATCTCCGCGTGGAGCGCCGGCTGGCGCGGCTCACCGTCGAGAGCTACAGCCGCGATCTCGTCGCGCTGGCGCGCTTCGCCGAGACCTCGCAGAAGCCGGTCGAAGGGCTGTCGCGACACGATCTCGAGGCGTTCGTCCGCGGCCTCATGTCGTCGGGCCTCTCGCCGCGATCGACGGCGCGCGCCGTCGCGTGCGTGCGCGGGTTCTACCGCTTTCTCGTGCTCGATCGGAGGCTCGGCGACAGTCCGGCCGACGACCTTCACGCGCCGCGCGCCTGGCCGGCGCTGCCGCACTTCCTCTCGCTGGAAGAGGTCGACCGCCTGCTCGCGGCGCCGGACGTCTCGACGCCGCTCGGCCTCCGAGACCGGGCGATGATCGAACTCCTGTACGCCACGGGCCTTCGCGTCTCGGAACTCGTCGGGCTCGGCGCCGCGGATCTGAACCTCGACGCCGGGTACCTGACCTGCACCGGAAAGGGCGGCAAGCAGCGGCTCGTGCCGATGGGCGAGCAGGCGGTGTCGTGGGTCCGGCGCTACCTGCGGGACAGCCGGCCGGCGCTCGTCCGGCGGTCGCGCCGGCGTGCGGCTCTTCGTCAACGCGCGAGGCGGAGCGCTGTCACGCGTCGGGTTCTGGAAGAACCTCAGGGCCCACGGGATTCGGGCCGCGCTGCCGCGCGGCCTCAGCCCCCACGTGCTCCGGCACTCGTTCGCCACGCACCTGCTGGATCGCGGCGCCGACCTGCGCGCCATCCAGATGATGCTCGGCCACGCCGACCTGTCCACGACCCAGATCTACACGCACGTCATCGATGCGCGGATGCGGACGATCTACGAGCGGTTCCATCCGCGTCCTTGACCCGCGCGTCCGAGGGACGCTACAGTCAATCGATCCCGATTGCGCCCTGCCTGCTCTCGAGCGGAGGAACACGACACATGAGCCGCGACGGCCGCCACCTTTTCACGTCCGAGTCGGTCACCGAAGGCCACCCGGACAAGATTGCCGACCAGATTTCGGACGCCATCCTCGACGCCATTCTCGCGCAGGACCCTGTCGGGGCGCGTCGCGTGCGAGACGCTGGTGACGACGGGGCTCGCGATGATTGCCGGCGAGATCACCACGAGCTGCTACGTCGATTTCCCGAAGATCGTCCGCGAGACGATCAAGGAGATTGGCTACACCAGAGCCAAGTACGGGTTCGACTCGGATACCTGTGCGGTGCTGTCGTCGATCCACGAGCAGTCGCCCGACATCGCCATGGGCGTCGATCCGGGCGGCGCCGGCGACCAGGGCCTGATGTTCGGCTACGCCTGCCGCGAGACCGACGAACTGATGCCCATGCCGATCATGCTGGCGCACAAGCTCTGCATGGGCCTCTCGACAGCCCGCCGCCACGGCGTGCTCGACTACCTCCGCCCCGACGGCAAGTCGCAGGTCACCATCGAGTATGTCGACGGCAGGCCCGCGCGGGTGGACGCCGTCGTCGTCTCCTGCCAGCACAGCGCGCTCGTCGACAAGGAGACGCTCCGGGAGGGCATCCTCGAGCACGTGATCACGCCGGTGATTCCCGCCTGCATGATGGACGCGAAGACAAAGCTCTACGTGAACCCGACCGGGCGGTTCGTCGTCGGAGGGCCGCAGGGCGACGCGGGCGTGACGGGCCGGAAGATCATCGTGGACACGTACGGCGGCGCCGCGCCGCATGGCGGCGGAGCCTTCTCGGGCAAGGATCCGACGAAGGTAGACCGATCGGCCTGCTACATGGCGCGCTACATCGCCAAGAACTGCGTGGCGGCCGGGCTCGCTGACCGGCTGCTGATCCAGCTGGCCTACGCCATCGGCGTCGCCGACCCCGTCTCGGTGATGGTGGAGAGCTACGGGACGGGACGAATCCCGGACGAGCGCATCACGGAACTGGTTCGCGCGCACTTCGCACTCACGCCGCGCGGCATCATGGAAGCGCTGGATCTCAGGCGCCCCATCTACCGCAAGACGGCGGCCTTCGGCCACTTCGGGCGCACCGACCCCGACTTCACGTGGGAGCGGACCGACCGCGCCGCCGCGCTGCGCAGCGACGCGGACTCTGTGGACACGCCCCTGCGGGAGAGCCGAGCGCGCGCTCGTCGGCGCGGCCGTTCTGGCGAGCGTCGCGGTGGTGGCCGCCCTCGTCCTGCTGCCGCCGCTCCCGGCGTCGGCCCCGGCGCCGGCGTGGGCGCCGTCGACCTCGACGGCGCGCGGCGTCTTCCACATCCACACGACCCGCTCGGACGGCACCGGCACACATCGACGACGTCGCCGCAGCGGCAGCGGCGGCAGGCCTCCAGTTCGTCATCGTCACCGACCACGGCGACGCGACGAGAGTCCCGGATCCGCCGGTCTACAGGTCCGGCGTCCTGTGCATCGACGCGGTCGAGATCAGCACGACCGGCGGGCACTACGCCGCGCTGGGCCTCGGCCGCGCCCCGTATCCGCTGGCCGGCGAGCCGCGCGACGTCGTCGAGGACGTAAGGCGCCTCGGCGGCTTCGGCATCGTGACGCACCCGCTCTCGGCCAAGGCCGACCTCGCATGGATGGGCTGGGACGCCGACGTCGACGCCCTCGAGTGGCTGAACGGCGACAGCGTCTGGAGGGACGCGCCGCTTCCCCGGCTGCTCGGCGCCGCGTTGGCCTATCCGCTTCGCGCCGCGCCGGCGATCGCCTCGCTCTACGAACGCCCGAGGGCGATCGCCCGCTGGGATTCGCTGCTGAAGAGCGGGCGAGTCGTCGGCCTGGCCGGCGCCGACGCCCACGCCCGCCTCGGACTGCGCGAGGGCCGCGAGCCCTACGCCGGCCCGGTGTTCGTGCGCGCGCCGTCGTACCAAGCCGTGTTCAAAGTCGCCTCGCTCACGGTCGGGCTCCCGCAGGCGCTGACGCGGAACGCCGCGCGCGATGCCGACGCGATCGTCGCCGCCATTCGCGCAGGCCACGTCCACGCCGCCGTCGACGCGCTCGCCGCGCCGGCGTTCTTCGAGTTCACCGCGAAGAGCGGGGGAGTCGCGGCCATCGAGGGTGGAACGCCTGCCGGGCGCCGAGCCGTTTGTCATCCGGGTCCGCTCGAATCCGCCGGCCGGCGGCTGGATCGTGTTGTTCAGGGACGGCGCGGAAGTCCACCGCGTGCAGGGCGAGCGATCTCGTCTACGCAGGCGACCGGCCCGGAGTGTACCGCGCGGAAGTATGGCTCCCCGCCGGGCGCGCTGGCGGGCTCGTGCCCTGGGTTGTCGGGAACCCCATCTACATCGGCGAGCGGCCGAGCATCGGGCCGCTTCGGCAGATCCCGACAGGAGCGGGCCGGCCGTCCGGCTGGACGCCGCGGACAAGTTGTGGGGCGTCGAACGCGACGCGAAGTCGGCGGCGGAACTCGAGCGATCCGCCAGCAGCGTCGGACTGCGCTTCACGCTCGCGAGACGCCGCGGAGACCGTCCCGTTCGCAGCGCTCGACGCGACGACGACCATCCCGCCCGGGTCAACGGGCATCGCGTTCAGGGGCCGCGCCGATCGTCCGATGCGGCTGTCGGTCCAGATTCGTGTGGTCACCGCCGGGGAAGGGAAGCGCTGGCAGCGCTCGATCTACCTCGACGAGAGCGATCGCGACATCGTCATCCCGTTTGCCGACATGACCGCCGTCGGCGCTCTCGCGTCCGGTCCCTCCCGACGTCGCGAACGTCAGGACCATCCTGTGGGTGGCCGACACCGTGAATACGACTCGCGGATCGTCCGGTCGGTTCCTGCTGGACCAGGTCCGGTTCTTCTCCCCGCGAGCGCCGGAGCCGTAGCGGCCCCGGCCCGTTCGAAGCGATCCGGGCGCGGATCTGCTACGTCCTCACGGTGAGAATCAGGTAGGCCGCACCCGCGCCGAAGAGGAGGTTGGGGGCCCACGCGGCCAGCATCGGCGTCACGATTCCCAGGGACCCGACCACGCCGAAGACGTTGTTGGCGGTCCAGTAGACCATCGCCAGCACGATCCCGACGCCGATGCCGTAGAGCGTGCCCCGACGGCCGGTCGTCACGGCAAACGGGACCGCGAGCAGCGTCATCACGATCGTGACGAACGGGAAGGCGATCTTCCGGTGGAGGGCCACCAACTGCTGGAGCATGTTGAGGCCGGACCCCTGCATGCTGTCGATGTAGTCGCGCAGGTCCCCGTAGGTCATCGAATTGGCGTCTGGCGGCTCGGTGCCGAAGTAGTCGGCCGGCTCCATGCTGAACTCGCGGCTCGCGAACGTCGAGTACTCCGAGGTCCCCCCGGGTTCCAGGGCGCGGGTCCATCCTGCGCCTCCTTTCCACCGGGCCACCGTCGCATCGGGCTTCATCGACGCTTCGTCGAATCTCGCCGACGCCATGTAGGTGATGCGGGACAGCCGCCAGGCCTTCGGGTCGAACTCGAACTTCCAGAACCCGTGGAGTCTCCTTCATCGTCGGGTCGAAGACGTCGTAGTGGTAGATGTCGCCGTTCTTCCCCGACGTCCAGCGGCGGCTGAGCTCGCTCACGACTCGCGGCCGGCCATGCCGGATCTGGTGCTCCAGGTCGAGCGCCTGGCGGTTCGACGGCGCCAGCGCATACTCGTCGAGCCCGAACAGGAGCGCGCTCGAGACCGCCGCCAGGCCGAGGAGGGGCAGCGCCGTCCGGTACAGGCTGATGCCGCAGGCGCGCATCACGATCAGCTCGCTGCTGCGCGTCATCGCGCCCACCGTGACGAGCGTCGCGATGAGGACCGACAGGGGCAGGATGTAGTGGGCGAATTGCGGCGTCTTGTACAGGAACATCTGCGCCATCAGGGCGACGGTCGCCGACCCTCGGAACAGCTTGTCGGACAGGTCGATGAACGTCGAGATGTAGAAGATGCCGAGCAGGCATGCCGAACGTGAGGACCTGGAGTCTCACGAACCGCCTGGCGATGTAGGCGTCGAGGACGCCTAACTGGGGCAGCTGGAACTGGGGGACTCGGATCACCAGCGCAGGACGCGTCAGCGCGCCGGCAGCCGCCGGGGTGCCGTCCGGCCTCGCCGGCAGGAACCGCTTCAGGACGCCGACCGCCGGGATCGCGAACTGGAACGAGCGCCCCGACGACCGCGCCTTGCGCACAGGATGATCGCGCCCGCAGGCCCGAGCAGGATGTTCGGCAGCCACGCCGCCAGGCCCCCCGGGATTCGGTTGCCCATCGCCAGCGAACGCGTCTGGAACATGATGATGTAGTACACGAACACCACGCCGCTCCCGAGGGCGAACGCGGCCAGCTTGCCACCGCGGCTCGACGACACCCCCAGGCCGAGGCCCATGAACGCGAACACGAAACACGCGACCGGAATCGAGTACTTCATCTGGATGAAGTAGTCGGGCCGATTCGTCGGCTGCTTCTGGTTCCGCAGTTCGACGATGGAGGCCTCGAGTTCCTCGATCGTGCGCTCGACGTCGCCCTTCATCGGCCCGCCCTTCGGGAACACGCTCTCGGCGTTCAGCTCTTGCCGGAAGAACTGCGACGCGTTCTCCGAATAGACTCGCGCGCCCCTGGGCGTCGGTGCCCATCTGGTAGGCCACTGAGTTCTCGAGCGCCAGTTCGACCTTCTGCTGGGCGCGGTCGAGCAGCATCCGTCCGCTGCGGGCCACCGAAACCTGGGGGGCACCCGGCTTGCTGGTATCCGCCATGAACACGTCGGACCAGCCGGCGGCGCCTGCGCCCGTGTCGCGGACGAACAGGACGAGGTTCGGGAAGTACTCGAAGAAGACCCGCGGCTTGATCTCGCTCTCGACCTTGGCGGCGACGACGCCGTATTCCATCTCGCGGAATGCCTGGTTGCCGCGCGGAACTCCGTCGATAAGGACCCACATCGTGGCGGCCCAGCAGAGGACCGCCAGCCCGAGCACCGGCCGGAGGATGCGGCAGCAGGGTGACGCCGCAGGCCTGCAGGGCGACCCATTCGCTGTCTCCGGACAGGCGGCCGAAGGCGACGAGCAACCCCAGCAGGAACGCCATCGGGATGGTGACGGCCAGTGCGGACGGCACGAGCAGGATGAGCATGCGCGCGACGACGGAGAGGGAGACGCCCTTGCCGACGAGAGCCTCGGCGTCGCGGTCGATCGTGTCCATCATCAGCATCAAGGTGAAGACCGTGAGCGCGAGGACGAACGGGGGGATGATTTCGCGCAGCGTGTAGCGGTCGATGATGCGGAACATGCGACGGCAGCAACGATAACACAGTCCGCCGGGGCTCGTCAGCGAGCGGCGGCGAGGACGAGTTGTGGGCTGCAGGTGGGGCTCGGGCGGGGTGCGGTGCGGGAGGCTCTGGGTGACGCGGAGGCTGGCGCGAGGAGCCGCTCTGGCATCCACAAACCATGCACAGGGTGGTTTTGAACGAGATTCAGCATGTGTCTGATAATGTATGTTATGTTAACTTGTGTATTCGTGAAGGTCGACGCCAGCCATTAGACCAACGACCCTGAGCAGACAACCCTGTTGGCGCCCTCTCCCCAACGACGCCGCCAAGGCCAGCACTTCCCCAAGCGAGCGCCGCAGGCCACGCGCGTGCACAAGCGCGTCCATGGCCGAGCTTGCAGGTCGAAGTTCTAAGACTCGCGGAGTTCGACGAGAATGCCCTCGAGCGTCTCGATGATCTCCCGCTTCTCAACGCGAGCCCTTCCGAAACTGGAGCTTCATCGTAGAACGCCTTCGTCTGCGGTCTGAAGTTGAACACGAATGAGCGTGGTCGGCCGGGGCCTTGCGGTCGGCTCTTCGCTGTATCCCGCCGAACGGATTCCCGCGTGGTGTGCCCGGACGTAATCCGCTCGACAAGCGCGAGCATTTTCTTTGTATCTGCCTGCCTAACTATCTCCAGTAAAAGGGACTTAGACGAAATGTCGGCCAGCCGACAGAGGTTTCGAACCTCGTCGGGTATCTTCGTGAGCGTCAGGGACTCGGTAATCGACGTTCTCGACCGGCTGAGCTTCTTCGCGAGCTCCTCGTGGGTGTATCCGCACCGCGTCGCCAGGCCGTGGAGTGCGTCAGCCTCCTCGAACGGCGTCAGGTCCTTCCGCTGCAGGTTCTCGACCAGCGCCAGCTCGATGACTTCCGCATCGTCGGCATCCCGAAAGACCACAGGCAGCTGGCCCAGTCCGGCAAGGACGGCCGCCTGGTACCGCCGCTCCCCAGCCACGAGCTGATATCGGTCTCCGCGCTGCCTGACGACGAGCGGTTCCAGAATGCCCTTCTCGGCGATCGATGCGACGAGTTCGGAGAGGTCCCCCATCATCTGCCGAGGCTGGGCGGGGTTTGGGTCAATCTGCTCGATCGGGACCATTCGGCCGATCGGCGCGCCGGCCGACGCCGCCAGCGCCTCCACGTAGTGCTCGTCGTGGCGCATCCGCACGGTTTCTGGCAACCCTCTCCTAGGCACGCTCCATGACCTCCTCTGACAGCGAGTCGTACTCCGTGGCACCGCTCGAATCAGGCGCAAACGTGAAGATCGATTCCTTGTACGCCGGGCTCTCCTCGAGCCTGACGCTCTTTGTGATCACCGTCTTGAAGACCTTGGGCCCGAACACCTTCTGGATCTGCGCGCGAATGTCCCTCGCGAGCGACGTCCGCTTGTCGTGCATCGTGATCAGGACGCCCATGATTTCGAGGCCTGGGTTGGCCCTGGTCCTGACCTTCTCCACCGTCTCGAGCAGATCGTCGGTGCCTTCGAGAGCGAAATACGACGACTGAATCGGAATCAGCAGGTGCGTCGCCGCCACCAGCGCATTGACCGTCAACAGGCCCAACGCCGGCGGGCAGTCGACGATGATGATCTCGTGGGTCTTCGTCAGCGGCTCCAGCTTGTCCTTCAGCCGGAAATGCGCGTCCATCTCGCCGACGAGCTTCGACTCGAGCTTGGCGAGGCCGATGCGCGAAGGAATGATCGAAAGCCCTTCAACCGGGCTCGGCACGATGATGTCCGTCACGGCACAGGCCGGGTCTGTCAGCGCGTCGAAAAGGCTGCGCATGACGCCGGTCATGTCCACGTACGACATCGTGCTGTTCGCCTGGGGGTCGAGGTCGATGAGCGCGGTCTTGTGGCCCCTCAGCGCCAGCGCGGCCCCGAGATTGATCGCGGTCGTGGTCTTCCCCACGCCGCCCTTCTGGTTGGCAATCGCGAGAATCATGAGCGCGCCATGGCCTACATCTTGTACTTGCCGAGTTCCTCGGGATCGAGGCTCTCGAGCCACTTCTGCAGCCGCTCGGAGTCGCCCCGGTCGGCGCCGAAGTCAACGCCCTTCGCGCTGTCGATGACCGAGTCTTCCACGAAGATCGATGCCTGCGTCCGCAGCGCCAGGGCGATCGCGTCGCTCGGCCTCGCATCGATCGCGACGGCCCCGCCCTGGGTGTCCACGTGGATCACCGCATAGAACGTGTTGTCGCGAAGGTCGGCGATCACGATCTTCGTGACCGTTCCGCCCAGATCCTCGATGACGTGCCGCAGCAAGATCGTGCGTCATCGGACGCGGGCGTCGAGATGTTCTCCATCTGCAGCGCGATGGCGTTGGCCTCGAAGATCCCCACCCAGATCGGCAGCATCCGCTGGCCCTCGTGATCCCGCAGGATGATGATCGGCATGTGGGTGACCGGGTCGACCATCAACCCTTTGATTGTCATCTCGACCTGCATCCTCACCCTCCGGGCCGGCCCGGATTCCGCCTGCGCATCTCCGCGCCCGTATAACGTATGCGCGTGCTCATGCGATGTCAACGGTTGAGTCGTGGGCCGCCTCGCCCGACAGGCTGTTCGGCCCCGCCCTGAGAATCCTGACCGCGATGGTTCGTCCCACCCATTCCGGGTTGCCCGGGAGATTCACCACGACATTCCCGGTCGTTCGCCCCGCCAGTTCGCTCGACATTCCGGCGGCTCCTCGAATCCACGAGGACGTCGAACACGCGCCCGACTGCGTCCTTGTGCAGGTCCCACTGAATCTGCTTCTGCAGCTCCTGCAACTCCGACAGGCGTCTGCCCTTCACGTCCTCCGGGACGTCGTCTTTCAGCCGCTTCGACGCCAGCGTGTTGGGCCGCTCGGAGGTACTTGAACGAGAACATCGAACTGAACCCACCCGCTCGGTCAGCGTCATCGTCTCGCGAGGTCGTCCTCGGTTTCGCCCGGGAAGCCGACAATCATGTCCGTCGAGATCGCGAGGCTGGGCACCGCCTCGCGGAGGCGGTCGACGAGGCGCTCAGGTAGTCCTCGCGCGTGTGCCGCCGCCGCATCGCCTGCAGAACCCTGGTGGACCCGGACTGAACCGGAAGGTGGACGTGTTTGCAGACCCGCGGCAGGTCGCGAATCGCCTCGACCAGGCGCTCGGAGGCGTGCCTCGGGTGCGGGCTGGCGAACCGGATCCGTTCGACGCCAGCGACGTCATTCACGGCCGCGAGGAGCGCCGGCGAAATCGCAGTCCCCGTCGTCCGGCGCCTGGTAATGGTTGACAATCTGCCCCAGCAGGTGGATTTCCTTCCGGCCGCCGGCGACGGCGTCCTCGCACATCCGCCAGGATCTCGGCTTTCGAGCGCATCCGCTCGCGGCCCCTCGTGTACGGGACCACGCAGAACGTGCAGTAGTCGTTGCAGCCCTCGAGGATGGTCACGTAGGCCTTGACCGGGTCGGACCGCCGGGCGATTCCGAGCGGGAAGCTGACGTCGTCGTAAGGGTTCAGATCGACCTGCGTCTCCCCCGTCGCCGCAGCCCGCTCGACCAGCAGGGGGAGTTGCCGCAAAGCGTGGGTCCCGACGATGACGTCAACGTGGGAGGCGCGCTCGAGGATGCGACTCCCCCTCCTGCTGAGCCACGCATCCAGCGACCGCGATGAGCGGGCGACTGCCTGGCGCGTCTCCAGTGACCGGAGTTCACCGAGTCGCGAGAACAGCTTCTCCTCGGCCCGCTCCCGTACGCTGCACGTGTTCAGGACCACCACATCGGCGTCCTCCGGGTCATTCGTCGGCTCGTAGCCGGCCTCCTCGAGCAGGCCGGCCATCCGTTCAGAGTCATGGACGTTCATCTGGCAGCCGAACGTCTCGATCGCGTACTTCCGTGCCATGTCACCTATCGTCCGGGCGCTTTCGCTTTCGCCCTTTCGCTTTCGCCTTTTGGTTTATGTTCGCTTTCGCCCTGCCTCGTCGCCAGCATCTCCCTCGCGCTGGCCCGCGCGGCGGGACTGACGTCCGCGCCGCCAATCATTCGCGCCAGCTCAGCTTCCCTGCCGGGGCGGTCCAGGCGATCGACCAAGGTCGACGTCCGCCCGTCAGAGACCACCTTGCGGATTCGATACTGCCGATGGCCGTAAGCGGCGATCTGCGGAAGGTGCGTGATGCAGAGGACCTGGAAGCTGCTCCCGAGCGCTCGGAGCTTCCCGCCGACCGCGTCCGCTACCCTGCCCCCGATACCGACATCGACCTCGTCGAAGATCAGCGTCTTCCCAGGCTGGTCAAGGGAAGCCAGGCTCTTGATTGCAAGCATCATGCGGGACATCTCGCCTCCGGAGACGATTCGCGCGAGAGGACGGAGATCCTCGCCGGGGTTCGGCGAGACGTAGAACTCGGCGACGTCGGTGCCCCGCAGCACTCCAGGCCGAGGGTGGCGGCGGCCAACCCGCGGCGAATCGGACCTCGAAGCGGGTGTGCTCCATTGCCAACTCGGTCACTTGCCCTATAATCGCCAGAGCGAACCGAGCTGATGCCGACCGCCTGTGTTCGGAGAGAGCTCGGGCAATCGTAAGGTATCCTCCGGCGCGCATGGCGACTTCGGCTTCCGCGGCCTCGATTCGGTCGGACAGCGAGGCAAGTCCGGCCACCTCCCCTTCGAGCGCCGCCTGCTTTGCGAGGACGTCGGCGAGGGTCGGCCCGTGCTTCTTCTTCAGGCGATCGAGCAAGGCGAGCCTGTCCTCAACCTGCTGAAGCCGCTCCGGCGAGGCGTCGATGCTCGCGGCGTAGCCGCGGAGAAAGGTGGACAGATCCTCGAGCTGCGACTTCACGGCGTCACGCGAGTCGAGGTAGGGAACGAACCGGGTATCGAGCGATGCGAGCTCCCCGACCCGCTTCCACACCTGGCCGAGGGAGGCGAGCACGGCCTCGTCCTGGTCGTACAGGATGGCGTAGCTTTCCTCCGCGAGGCGCCGGACGCGCTCGGCGCTCGAGAGCAGCGTGCGGAGCGCGGCGAGATCCTCGTCTTCGGCAAGCTGCGGTTTCACGCGCGCGATCTCGGCGAGATGGAACTCCGCGATCTCCAGGCGCGAGTGTCGCTGCGCGGAAAGCGCGCGGACCTCGTCGAGGGCCGAGACCGCTGCCTGGTAGTCCGCGAACGCGCTCGCGACCTGCTCCCTCTCGGCGTCGAGGCCGGCGTATCGGTCGAGGAGATTGAGATGCGTGTCCGGATCGAGGAGCGCCTGGTGCTCGTGCTGGCCGTGCAGGTCGACCAGCCTTGCGCCGAGATCGCGGAGCGCGGCAGCGGTCACGAGTTCACCGTTGACGAACGCTCGGCTTCGCCCCTGGGCGGTCACCTCTCGACGGATGAGCAGTTCGCCGCCGTCACGGTCGTCGAACAGCGCCTGGACCGTCGCCATGTCCGCCCCGGTCCGAACCAGGTCCGGGGACGCGCGGCCGCCGAGCAGCAGGCCGACCGCCTCGACCAGAATCGACTTGCCGGCTCCGGTTTCGCCCGTCAGGACGCTCAGTCGGCCGTCGAATTCGACCTCGACAGACTCGATGACGGCCAGGTTGCGGATGGCTAGGAATCGAAGCATACGCGTCCCAGAAGGACGGGTTAGAAAAGCCTGGAAATGCAATGATATCATATATTTGACAGCCATTTTCGGGCGTGCTAGTCTCAGGGAATGGCGCTGTCCGCCGGTGGCGCGACAGCCATGGAGTGGAGGCACGTTTGCGCACGCTTGGACTGCTGGCGCTCTCCCTGCAGGCGCAGGGCGCGGCCGCCCCCGAGGCCGGACCCGGGGGCAACCTGCTGCGGCTGGTGCTCCGTTCCAGCCCGGCCGCTCAATTCGTCCTGCTGATCCTCGTCCTGTTCTCGGTTGTCTCGTGGGGCGTCATCCTCTACAAGTTGTGGTCCTTCCGCCGCGCGGCGCGGCAGTCGGCGACGTTCCTCGACGTGTTCCGCAAGAGCAGCCGGTTCTCGGAGGTGCACGCCGTCTGCAAGAGCCTCAGCGCGAGCCCGCTCGTGGGGATCTTCCAGTCCGGCTACGCGGAGCTGAACACGCAGCTCCGACAGGCCGGCACGGCGCACGGCGCGGGGCAGACGCTGGGCGCGACGGCCCCGCAGGGGCGTCCGACGCTTCGCAGCCTGCAGGCAGTCGACCGCGCGCTGCTGCGCGCGTCGGCCGTCGAGATCAACAAGCTGGAGCACAGGATTCCGTTCCTCGCGACCACGGCGAGCATCACGCCGTTCATCGGGCTCTTCGGCACGGTGTGGGGTATCATGAGCGCGTTCGAGGGCATCGGCGCCACCGCGTCAACGAGCCTTGCGGTGGTCGCGCCTGGCATTGCCGAGGCGTTGATTGCGACGGCGGCGGGGCTGTTCGCCGCGATCCCGGCGGTGTATTTCTATAACCTGCTGGTGCATCGGGTGAAGGTCTTCGCGACCGAGATGGACGATCTCTCGCTCGAGTTCCTGAACATCGCCGAGCGCAACTTCACGTAGAAGGAGCGAGACGCGATGCCGAAGGTTCAGCCGATGGACGCCGCCCCAGCGGGCGGGCGTGCGCGCGCGCGGCGGGTGGCGTCGACGCTGAGCGAGATCAATGTGGTGCCGCTCGTCGACGTCATGCTGGTGCTGCTCATCATCTTCATGGTGACGGCGCCGATGATGCAGCGCGGCCTCGACGTGAACCTGCCGCAGTCGCGCCGCGCGCAGGAGATCAACGATCAGCAGCGCCTGTACGTGACGGTGCCGCTGACGTTTCGCAAGGATCGCAAGGTACGGGTCGGCGAGGAGGTGGTGCCGTTCGCCGTGCTCGCCGAGCGCGTGCGCCAGGCGATGCGTTGGAAGTCGGAGAAGCAGGTGTTTCTGCAGTGCGACGCGACGCTCAGCGTGCAGGAACTGATGGACGTCACGGATCGGCTGAAGGAGGGTGGCGTCGAAACCGTCGGGATCGTCGCCAAGTTCCCGGAAGTGCGCTGACGCCCGCGGCGGTCCGCGGCTGCGCCCCTAGCGATGGAAGCTGTCACTGCCGTCCTCGTCGATCGCGCGGATGAGCCGCGCGGGTTGAGGCCGATGCTCGCCGGCTCGGTGGTGCTGCACGCGATTGTCGTCGCGGCGGTGGTGTTGGGTCCGGGCCGGTGGCTCACAGGGACCGTATCGGAGGCACCGAGGGTCGTGATGAACGTGAGTCTTGGCGGCGCCGGAGGCGGGCCCGACGTTGGCGGGGCGAATCCCCTTGGCGGCCGACCGGTGCAGCAGGTCGCGGCCGTCGCGCCGTTGGCGAGGCCGGAACCGGTGCGGCCGCCGGCCGCGAAAACGCCGGCGATGACGCTGCCCGCGCCTGCGGCCGTGAAGAAGCCGCGCGCGAAGCCGACGAAGGCTGAACCCCCGCCGCCCGAGGTGAAATCGGCCCCGGAAGGGGCGACCGGCCGGACGCCGATCAAGGGCCCGGAGGAGACGTTCGGCTCGAGTTTCGCCGACACCGGCGTGAGCGGGCTGGGGCTGGGGCTGGCGACGGGCGGCGCGAGGCGCGGGATCCTCGCTCGACGTCGGAGGGTTCTGCTGCCCCGACTACCTTGCGACCATGACGCGGCGTGTCAGGGAGAGCTGGAACTCCAAGCAGGGCGTGTCGGGCATCACGGTGATGCGGTTCACGATTCTCCGGGACGGCCGAATCACGGACATCGCCGTCGAACAGTCGGCGGGCTACGTGCTCGACCTCACCGCGCAGGGGGCGCTGCAGAAGCTCAGACAGCTCCCACCGCTGCCGCCGGCGTACACGAACCCGAATCTGACGATCTACCTGAGATTCGAATACCAACGCTGATGACCCGACACACCGCGCGTCTCGTCCTCCTCCTCGCCGCGGCCTCTGCCGCCCTCGCCATGACCGTGCGCGCGAGCCGAGCCGCAGCAGCAGCCCCCGGCCGTGTCGCTGACGATCACGGGCGAGCCGGGCGCCCTGCCCCGCTATGCCGTGCCCGACTTCATCGCGCTGTCGAACGACGCCGACACGCTCGACGCCGTGAAGACGACCGGCCAGGTGCTCTGGGACGACCTGAGCTTCGAGCGCGAGTTCGACATGATCCCGCGCGACACCTACGCGTCGATTCCGGCCGCGCGCTCGCTCGCGGGCATCCCGTTCGATCGGTGGCGCGAGCTCGGGCGCCGACGCGCTGCTGATCGGCACCGTCGAGAAGCGCGGCGATGCGTTCCGTGTCGAGGTCCGGCTGTTCGGCGTGAAGCAGAAGCAGGCGGCCTACAACCGCGAGTTCACCGCGGCGGTGACGAACCCGCGCTTCGTCGCCCACACCATCGCCGACGAGATCTTCCAGACGCAGCTCGCGCTGCGCGGCGTCGCCCGCACGAAGATCGCGTTCGTCTCCGACCGCGACGGTGTGCGCCTGACCGGGACCGTCGAATCGCGCGTCGTGAAAGAGGTCTACATCTGCGACTACGACGGCGCGAACCAGCGGCGCCTGACGACCAACCAGACGCTCAACATCAACCCGACCTGGTCGCCCGACGCGCGCTCGATCGCGTACACGCTCGTACCGCCGCGGCATCCCCGACATCTTCATCTCGAACATCTACCAGGGCACGATGGAGAACCCGCTCCGGAGCCGCGTCGAGGAGAACTTCCTGCCGGTCTGGTCGCCGGACGGCACGCGGATCGCGTTCCAGTCGAACCGCGACGGCAACGCGGAGATCTACGTGATGAACCGCGACGGCTCGGGCATCCGGCGCGTCACCAACCACCCGCTGAGCGACACCACGCCGACGTGGAGCCCGTCGGGCAACCAGATCGCGTTCACGTCGGACCGGTCCGGCTCGCCGCAGATCTACGTCGTCGACGTCGACGGCCTGAACCTCAGGCTGCTGACGCGCGAATCGTACTGCGACCGGGCGACCTGGTCGCCGGCGCCGTACAATGAATCGCCTACGCCGCGCGGACCGGCAACGGCTTCGACGTCATCGTGCTCGACGTCGCGACGCGGGAGCGCCGGCAGCTGACGTTCGGCGAGGGGAGCAACGAGAGCCCGGCCTACGCCGCGAACGGCCGCCACATCGCGTTCAGCTCGACGCGAGGCGGCAAGAGCCAGCTCTACACGATCGAACGCACCGGCAAGGACGTGAGGCTCTTGACGAGGATCGGAAACAACAAGACGCCGGACTGGTCGAAGTAGCGACTGGGAGGATTTCACATGCGAAGCCGTTTGGCTCTTTCAGGTCTGTTCATCCTGGTGACCCTGCTGGTCCTGTCGGCCGGCGCCTGCACGAAGAAGACGCCGCCCGTCGCCCGCCCCATCCCGCCGCCGCCCCCGGCGACGACCGCCGTGGCGCCCAGCCAAGCCCCCGGCGCCGGCCGAGCCGCTGAAGGAACCGGCCATGGTCCCGACCGCGCCCATCACCGAGGACAAGGTAGGGGCCGTGACTCTCGACGAAATCAACCGGAACTCGCCGCTCAAGCCGGTCTTCTTCGGCTACGACCAGACGGACATCTCGGCGGACGCCCAGCGCATCCTCGACGCGAACGCCGAGGTGCTCAAGAAGAACGCGACCTGGGTGATCACGATCGAAGGCCACTGCGACGAGCGCGGCACGGCCGAGTACAACCTCGCCCTGGGTGAGCGCCGCGCCGGGGCGGCGCGGACCTATCTCGTGTCGCTCGGCATCGCGGGCGACCGGATTCGCATGGTGAGCTACGGCAAGGAGTTCCCGTTCGACCCGGCGCACACCGAGGAGGCGTGGGCGAAGAACCGGCGGGGACATTTCGTCGTCACGCAGAAATAGCAGACGAGGGGCATGGTCATGGCTCGAGAACGCTCGTTTCGGCTGGTCCTGGCGGTGGCTCTGCTCCTCGCCGCGTGCGGCTTCGCGTCGGCCGCCAACAAGGAGCATCAGCAGATGATGGCGGACATCCGGATGCTGCAGGAGCAGACGGCGCGATGCTGCGCGGCCAGCTCGACAGACTCAACGAGACGCTGCAGAAGGTCGGCACGAAGCTGGACGCCCAGTCCGACGCGTCGCGCAAGGCCTTCGCCGACCAGAAACTGCTGGTCGACACCATCTCGAGCAACATCCAGGTGGTTCGCGAGAAGGTGGACGACAACAACGTGCGCATCAGCTCGCTCTCGCAGGAGCTCGAGTCCGTTCGTCTGTCCATCCCGCAGGCGATCGGCACGGCCGCGGCCGCCGCCTCGGGCGGCGCCCCCGCCACGCTGCCCGGCGGCCAGCCCGCGGCACCGCCGCAGGCCCCGTCATCCACGGCGCCTCAGCCCGGGCGTGTCGCCGCAGCGGATGTACGAGCTCGCGTGGGGCGACTACGTCGGCGCGCAGTACAACCTCGCCATCTCAGGGTTCGAGAACTACATCCGGACCTATCCGCGGTCCGAGCAGGCGGGCGACTCGCAGTACTTCATCGGCGAGAGCTACTATCAGCAGGGGATGTTCCGCGAGGCCGCCACGGCGTTCGACCGCGGGATCACGGACTATCCGAACAGCAAGCGGGTCCCCGACATGTACTGGAAGCGCGGGATGGCGCAGAACGCCGTGGGCCAGACCGACCGCGCCCGCGAGAGCTGGGAATTCGTGGTCAAGACCTTCCCGAATTCGGACGCGGGGCGCCTCGCGCGCCAGCGCCTCGATCAGATGATTCGCAAGGCCCCGGACTGCGACGAGAACGAGCAGACCGGGCAGTGACTAGTGGTCAGCGGCCAGTGGCCGGTCGAACACGCGTGTCGCGGCGTCAGGCTGTCGACCACGCATGAGACGCCGGTCTCCGGCCGCGATACCCGAAAGGAAGGACCGATGGGCACCGTGAACCGGGTGATTCTGGTGGGCAATCTGGGCAGGGACGCTGAGTTGCGCTTCACGGGCACGGGAACGCCCGTCGCCAAATTCAGCGTCGCCACGACCGAGACGTACAAGGGGCGCGACGGCGAGAAGAAGGAAGAGACCGAGTGGCACCGCATCAACCTGTGGGGCAAGTCGGCCGAGACGCTCGCGCAGTACCTGGTCAAGGGCAAGCAGGTCTACGTCGAAGGCCGCCTGAAGACGCAGAAGTGGAAGGACAAGGAAGGCAACGACCGCACGACCGTCGAGGTGACGGCCGACCGCGTGACCCTGCTCGGCGGCGGCCCGCGGCGCGAGGCCGCCGAACGCGACGAGGCTTCGGGCGACGAAACGCGCACGCCGATGCCCGCCGACGACGAGGTGCCGTTCTAGAAGAAGAAGTCAGAAGATCAGAATCCAGAATTCAGAATCTGGGCGGCGACGGCGGCGAGCAGCCGCGTTCCCGACGGCTCGGGTCGCCTCTGATTTCTGGATTCTGGCTCCTGGCTTCTGGATTCTGCCGCTACGTCCGCTTCCCGTCCTCCCGCCCGTACCGATCTTCCAGCCTCACCACGTCGTCGAGCTCCGGCGTCGACACCTCGAAGATGTCGCAGTCCTCGATCGCCGTCATCCGGTGCACCGTCTTCGGCGTCACGTGCACCCGGTCGCCCGGCTGCATCTCGATGCGTGTCAGCACCCCGTCGCGCTCGATCTCGAACAGCAGCCGCCCCGCCCAGAGCAGGATCGTCTCGTCCTTCTGATTGTGGTACTGCAGGCTCAGCGCGTGCCCGGCCGTCGACGTGCAGGATCTTGCCCACGTAGCGATCGGTCTTGGCCCAGTGCAGCTCGTATCCCCACGGCTTCTCGACTCTCGTGTAATCGGCGTGTCCCACTCCTGCCTCCCCTGCGGGCCGTCGCCCGGTCAGGCGCTGCACGGCTCCTCGCCGAAGCCCGACTCGACGAGCTGGCACAACGCGTCCAGCGCGGCGGCTTCGTCGGCCCCTTCGGCCGTGATCGTGATGTCGGATCCCTTGGCCGCGGCCAGGAGCAGGACGCCCATGATGCTCTTGCCGTCCATCACGCGGCTGCCGCGGCTCACGCGCACGCGCGCGTCGAACGCGCTGGCGGTGTGGACGAAGCGCGCCGCGGCCCTGGCGTGCATCCCGAGCTGGTTGCGGATGGCGACGGTGCGGGACACCATGTCATGGGAACTGCTACCTATCCGTCTCCCTTGGTCTCCGACCTCAGCAGGTCCGACGCAATCCAGATGGCGTTGCGCCCCTCGTCCCGCATCTCCCGCGCGACGGCCAGCAGGCTGGCCGCGACTTCTTCGCGCCGGCGAGCTTGATGAGCATCGGCAGGTTGACGCCGGTGATCACCTCGACACGGTCGGCTTCGAGGAACGTCAGGCCGAGGTTCGCCGGCGTGCCGCCGAACATGTCGGTGAGGATCAGGACGCCCTCCGGCCCTGCACGCGCGCGATCGCCTGCGCGATCTCCTCCCGCGCGTCATCCACGTCGTCGTGCCAGCCGATCGAGACGGCGGCGAACTGCGGGAGGTCGCCCACGATCGTCTCGGCGGCGTTGACCAGTTCGGTGGCCAGCTGCCCGTGCGTGACGACGACGACGCCGATCATCGCTTCACTCCCGTGTGCCGGTCCTACTCGTTCCCGATATCGATGTCCCGGTGGCGGACGCCGGAGCCTCACGCCCATCGACGTCGCTCAGCGCGCGGCGCAGCGCCTCCGCGATCATGACCGACCGGTGGCGCCCGCCGGTGCACCCGATCGCCACGGTGAGGTAGCTCTTGCCCTCGGTCGACGTAGTGCGGGATCACGAACCGCAGGAAGTCCGTGAGCCGCTCGAGGAACGCGCCGCGTCTCCGCGTGCTGCTCCATGAACCGCGCGACGCCGCGATCGCGCCCGGTCTGGGCCGCAGGTCGGGCACGAAGTGCGGGTTCGGGCAGGAACCGGACGTCGAAGACCAGGTCCGCCTCGGGCGGAACGCCGTGCTTGAAGCCGAAGCTCGTGAACGCGACGAGCATGCGACCGCGCGGCGACCAGCCGCGCGAGAGTCGACATGAAGACCTCGCGCAGCTCGTGCACGGTCAGGTCCGTCGTGTCGACGATCTCGTCGGCGAGCGCGCGGATGGCGCCCAGGCGCTCCCGCTCTTCCCGGATGCCGTCGATCACCGGCCGGTCCTGCGCCAGGGGATGCGGCCGCCGCGTCTCGCTGAACCGGCGAACCAGCGCCGCGTCGGTGGCCTCGAGGAAGATCAGCAGCGGGATCGAGGCCGCGCATCGCCCGCAGCTTCCGCAGGACCTGCGGGAACCGGGACAGGAACGCGCCCTCCCGCACGTCGACGACGATCGCCACCTTCTTCAGGTCGCCCCGGCTCGCAGCGACAGCTCGGCCAGCGTCGGGACGAGCAGGAGCGGCAGGTTGTCCACGCAGAAGTAGCCCAGGTCCTCCAGCGCCCGAATCGCCTGCGACTTCCCGGCCCCCGACAGTCCCGTCAGGACGACGAAGCGGCTGCCGTCGCCGGCCCGCCGCGCTCCGACGGCCCGTTTCACGCCGCGCGTCACGCTTCGCCCTCCGTCCTCGTCGTCCCGATCGGCCTCGGGGCCGGCGTCGCCGGCATCCGGCTCCAGGAGCTGGCGTTCGAGACGGGCCGCCAGCTTGCGCGCGGCGTGGTGGCCGCGCGCCCGCAGCATCTGGTTGCGCGCCGCCACCTCGACGAGGATGGCGAGGTTGCGCCCGGGCGCCACCGGCATGCGCAGCAGCGGGACCGGCAGGCCCAGGATCTCGTAGTACGCGTCGTCCAGGCCCAGCCGCTCGTACTCGCGCCCGGCTCCCATCGCTCGAGCTGCACGACCAGCTCGACCCGCTTGGACGATCGCGTCGAGGCGACGCCGAACAGGTCCTGGACGTTGATGACGCCGAGGCCCGCGCAGCTCCATGTGGTGCCGCGTCAGGTCCGGGCAGGTGCCGATGAGCACGCTCTCGGCGCGCCGCCGGACCTCGACGGTGTCGTCGGCGACGAGCCGATGGCCGCGGACGACCAGGTCGAGCGCGCACTCGCTCTTGCCGATGCCGCTCTCGCCGACGATCAGCACGCCGAGCCCGAGGATGTCCATCAGCACGGCGTGGATGCATCGTCCGCTCGGCGAGCGAGTCCTCGAGGATCGCGCTCAGCTTGCGCGATGGCGATCGGCGTCGATAGCGGCGTGCGGAGCAGCGGCACGCCGGCGCGGTTCGCCGCCAGCGAGCATTCGGCGGCGGCGGCGAGCCCGGCGGTGATCAGGACGCAGGGATGTCGTGCGCGAAGGTCCGCCGCAGCGCGTCGCGCCGGGACGCCGGCCGGCGAGGCGCTCGAGGAAGCGGACCTCGCTCTCGCCGAAGATCAGCACGCGGCCCGGCCGCAGGTAGGCGTCGAATCCGGCCAGCGCCAGGCCGGTCTTCTGGATGTGCGGGCTCGTGATGCGGCGGTCGAGCCCGTGCGCCGCCGGCCAGCAGCTCGAGCGGGAGGCCGACGCGCCTCGGCGGATGCGCGCGGAGCAGCGCGTCGACTGTGACGCTGGAAGTGCCGGCTGGCCATCGTGCAGGCGCCCCGGGCGGCGCTCAGCGCCTCCGGCTCGATCAGCCCGAGGTCGCCGTCCTTGCGCCGGTAGAGCACGCTGACCGCGTCCGTCGTCCGCGTTGCGGAAGACGAGGAACGCGTCGTCGCCGGCCTCGACCGCGCAGCGCGGCGTCGTCGACGGTCATCGGCTTGACCGCGTACCGGCGCACGCGCGCGGCATCCGCCTGCAGCCTTCGGCTCGTCCGCCGGCGCGGCGCGGCCGGCCGCGGCTCGATCGGAACGACGCGGCCGGCCGCCGCGCGCCGCTTGCGCTCCTGCCACTTCCCTTCATCCGCTGCGGCCTGCTGCTCGATCTTCTCGATCGCGTCGGTCATCGACACGCCCAGCGTTGGTCGCCGCCGACGCCGTGGAGGACGTGGTCGCCGCGCGCGTGCAGCGGTGACATTCGGCACGGTGCCGGTACTTCTCGCGCGTCAGCACGACCTGCGCCGAGACAGCCGCGTCGTTCAGGATGCGCGCTCGAGCTTGCCGAGCTCGCTGTCTCGACCTGCCGTGCGCAGCTCCGGGAGTGATCTCGACGTTGCCGGCCGGTCAGAGTCGAAGTCGCATGAGTGCGCCGTCAGTACAGCACCTTGCGCTGATTGGAGGTCGGGATCTTCAGTTCCTCGCGGTACTTCGCGATGGTGCGGCGGGCGAGCACCAGGCCCTCGCTCTGCAGGATGCTGACGATCTTCGAGTCGCTGAGCGGCTTGCGCGGGTCCTCGTCCTCGATGATCTTCCGGATCCGCTGCTTGATCGTCACCGACGAGACGCTCTCGCCGTACGAGCTGCTGATGCCGCTGTGGAAGAAGTACTTCATCTCGAACACGCCCTGGGGCGTGTGCATGTACTTGTTGGTCACGACGCGGCTGACGGTCGACTCGTGCATGCCGATGTCGTTGGCGACGTCGCGCAGCACCAGCGGCCGCAGGTGCTCGATGCCGTGATCGAGGAAGTCGTTCTGGAAATTGATGATGCTCGTCGCGACCTTGTGAATCGTCTTCTGCCGCTGCTCGACCGACTTGATCAGCCAGAGCGCCGACCGGAACTTGTCCTTCACGTAGGCGCGCGTCTCGTCGCGTGTTCTCGGTGTTCTTGTCGAGCAGCCGGCGGTAGACCGGGCTGATGCGCAGCTGCGGCAGGCCGTCCTCGTTGAGCATGGCAACGTACTGGTCCTCGACCTTGACGACGTAGACGTCCGGGATGACGTACTGCGACTGGCGTCGGGTTGTAGCGGCTGCCCGGCTTGGGATCGAGGTGGCGGATGACCTCGATGTGCTCCTTCAGGTCGTCGATGGTCATGCCCAGCTTGCGCGGCAATTTCCGGCACCTGGTGGTTCTGCAGCAGGCGCAGGTGCTCGG
>CAWARN010000016.1:0-41143 GCA_963784455.1 uncultured Acidobacteriota bacterium
TGGCTGCGGAAAGCGAAGGCACGGGCACCGGCATCATTCCGTAGCTCGGGTCGGCGGGGACGTCCGCGTTCGCGGCTGCGCCGCTTCGGCGGACAACCTTCGCCTGTTTGTTGGCCTGCCAACCGTAGCTCGCCGAGGAGAAGCGTGAGGGACCCGGAGGTGAGCGAAGGTTGGGGTGGGTAACGGGGTTCGAACCCGCGACTTCCGGAGCCACAGTCCGGCGCTCTACCGCTGAGCTATACCCACCACACGGAGGGAAACACTAAAGGATAGCATCGGCTGGCGGACCGCGCCAACGGACGGGTCACGGCTCTGAGATCTGCGATCTCGCGAGGTAGGAATCTGCGAAGGAGGGTGCCCGGCCTTACCAAACAATCGCTAGTATCCCACATCAAGATTACGCGCCGTCATGACCTGAGTGTCACCCCAATCCCCGGCTTCGTCGAAATCGTCACCTTCCCGTCGACCACCGTCGTGCCGGCGAACGGGTCGTTGCTGATGAGCAGCGCGCCGTCGAGGTCCGCCCAGTCCACCATCGGCGAGAGGTGAGAGGCCGCCGAGATCGCGCACGACGTCTCCGTCATGCAGCCGAGCATCACCTTCATGCCGAGCGCCCGCGCCAGCACCAGCATCTTGTGCGCCTCGCGCATGCCGGTCGCCTTCATCAGCTTGATGTTGATGCCGCTGACGGCGCCGTAGAGCTTCCGCACATCCGAAAGCCGCTGGCACATCTCGTCGGCCATGATCGGCAGCGGGCTCCGCTCGGTCAGCCACGCGAAATCGTCGAGCGGCGCTTCCTTGGGAACGGCTGCTCGACGAACAGGACGTTCTTCTCCTTCAGCCACGCGAGTTCATCGAGCGCCTTCTGCCGGTCCTTCCAGCCCTGGTTCGCATCCGCCGTCAGCGGCTTGTCGGTCACCGACCGGATCGTCTCGATCATCTCGTGGTCGTTCTCGCGCCCGAGCTTGACCTTCAGCACCTTGTATTCCGCCGCCTCCCGCACCTTCTGCCGGACGACGTCGGGCGTGTCGATGCCGATGGTGAAGCTCGTGTAGGGAGTCTTGGCGGCATCGAAGCCCCAGATGTTGTACCAGGGCTGGTTCATCAGCTTGCCGACCAGGTCGTGAAGCGCGAGTCGACGGCCGCCTTCGCGGCCTGGTTCCCCGGCGCGATCCTGTCGATGTCGGCCAGGATCGTCTCGAGTTCGAACGGGTTCGAGTACCTGCTCAGATCGACCTTCGCCAGGAACGCGGCGCAGCTCTCCTGGGTTTCGCCGAGGTAGGGCGGCATCGACGCTTCGCCGTAGCCGACGACGCCGTCGTACGCAATCTCGGTGAGCATCTCGGGCGTCGTCGTTCGCGACGACGTGGCGATGGTGAAGACGTGTTTGAGCGCGGCGGTGAACGGCTTGTAGGTCAGCGCCATCCGCGCGCTGGGTCCACGAGCCGGCCGCGGGGGCGGGGGGGCTTGCGCCTGCCCGTCTGCCGTCGGTGCCAGCGCGGATGCGCACAGGAGAGCGCCGCCGGTGAGGAACTGCCTTCGATCGGTCATCGTGGCCTCCACCTCCCCCACGATCCCACCATTACGACAAGTGTGGCCGGGATTGCACCTGATTCGATTCGACTCGCACGGGCCGGGTCGATTACACTTTTGTGAGCCCGGAGCGCGCGCAGAGAACCGCTCCGACCCCAATATCGACTGACATGACGCCGTTCGATCGTCGCATTACCGCCGCCGCGGCCGTCTCTCGCCGCCCAACCGGCGACAGCGCCCGGCGTCCTCCGGCTGGCGACCACCACCAGCACGGCCGACACGGGGCTGCTGGAGGCGATCCTGCCGGCATTCGAGAGGGCTGCCGTGCCGCGTCGACGTCGTGGCCGTGGGCACGGGACAGGCGCTCGAAATCGGGCGCCGCGGCGATGCGGACGTGGTGCTGGTCCACGCCCGTACAGGCGGAGAGACCAGTTCGTCGCCGAGCGACACGCGCGCGAGCGGTTCGACGTCATGTACAACGACTTCGTCATCGTCGGGCCGGCCGCGGATCCCGGCGAAGTGCGCGCACTGACGACGGCGCGAGCGACGCGTTCGCGGCCATCGCGACGGCCGCAGGCGCCGTTTGCCAGCCGCGGAGACAAGTCGGGCACCCACACCGCCGAACTGGCGATCTGGGCGGCCGCGAAGATCACGCCGGCGGGCGGCGTGGTATCGGTCGCTCGGGCAGGGCATGGGGGAGACGCTGATCGTCGCCAACGAGCAGCGGGCCTACGCGCTGTCGGACCGCGGGACGTGGCTGTCGATGCGCGAGAAGCTGCCGGGCCTCCGGGTGCTGGTCGGCGGGCGGACGATCGCCGAGAACCCCGATTCGAGCCTCCGCAACCGCTACGGCGTGATGGCGATCAACCCGGACCCGCATCCCGGGCGTGAACTACGCGGCGGCGCACGAAGTTCGTCGAGTGGCTCCTGTCGCCGAGACGCAGCGGGCAATCGGCGAGCTTCGGCGTGAAGACGTTCGGCCAGCCGCTCTTCTACCCCGACTCGGACGAGGCGAAGGCCACCGGCGAGGTGACGCGTCACGGTCGGCGGCGAAGCGGGACGTTCACGCTGGCCGAACTCCGGGCGATGCCGAAGGGCGACGCTGACGCCGTCACCAGGCCGGTCGGCGTCAAGGTGGGGCCCCTCGGGCCCTACACCTGGAGCGGGGGCCTCCGTCAGGGACGCTGCTGCTGCGCGTCGGATCCGGAGGCGGGCGAGGCGCGCAACGCGGGAAGCCGCATCGTCTTGACGAGCAGCGACGGCTGGACCGCGACGATGCTGTGGCGCGAGCTGTTCGGGACCGGCCGCGCGGGGCCGCGCTCTACGCCGTGAAGGGCTGCAACGAGTGTCACGGCGTGCAACGCCGAGGGCACGCGCGCCCGGCGGCAAGCGGCCGGCGCCGGCGCTCGGCCGGGCGGACCTTGGACGTCGGGCGGCTGGAACAGCGCTGCTGCGCACGGGGGAGGACCCCCACGGCGGCGATCAAGCCGTACACGGAAGCGCAGTTGAACCGCAGCGGACCTGCGGCGATACTGGCGTGGCTTCGGCAATCCGTCGTCGCGCGCGAAGGGCGACGCGTACCAGCCGCCGACGGGCGGCAGGCGATGCTGGCGTACGAGCGGGACGGCAGGCCGACACCGGGCGCGAGGGCGCTCATGCAGCTCGTCGTCGGCCCCGACGAGTTCGCCGGCCGGTACTCGCACTGGGTGAATAGTGTCGAAGTCGTGCCGGTAGCGGCCAGTGGTCGAGGGCTGAAGCTCCGGCGCAACTGCGCCCAGTTGAAGAGCGCTCCCGTGCCTCGAATGCGTCCGTGAATTCCGCCGCCCCGAACTGCTGCAGATCGTCGCGCTGACGCTGCGCGTGACCGGCGCCGGCGCTCGTGCTGGCGACGCTCGTCGGCGTGCCGCTGGGCGCGTTGCTCGGCCTCGTGCGCTTTCGCGGCCAGAGGCTGGTCACGCTGGCGCTCTACACCGGCATGGGTCTGCCGCCGGTGGTCGTCGGCCTGTTCGTCTACCTGTTCCTCTCGCGCAGCGGCCCGCTGGGCACGCTCGGGTGGCTGTTCACGCCGGCGGCGATGGTCGTGGCGCAGGCGATCATCGCGTTTCCGCTCGTGGCCGGCCTGACGATGAGCGCCGTCGCCGGCGTGGACCAGGCGATGCACCAGCAGGTCGTCGCGCTGGGCGCCTCGCCCTGGCAGACGGGCTGGACCGTGCTGCGGGAGGCGCGGGTCGGCGTGACGGCGGCCATCGTCGCGGCGTTCGGCGGGATCATCTCCGAGGTCGGCGCGGTGATGCTGGTGGGGGGCAACATCGAGGGGCAGACGCGCGTGCTGACGACGGCCATCGTGCTCTACACCCGGCAGGGCGAGTTCGCGATGGCCATGGCGCTCGGCGTGACGCTCATCGCGCTGGCCATCGTCGCCAACGTGCTGCTGCTGCAGCTGCAGGGCCGGCTGCGCGACCGATGACGCCGGCCGACGCCGTCTACCGCCTCGAGTCGATTCGGCATCGCTACGACGCCCGCGTCGTCCTGGACATCGACCGCGCTCGAGGTGATGCGCGGGGAGACGCTGGCGGTCATCGGTCCGAGCGGGTCCGGGAAGAGCACGCTCCTGCGCCTGCTGCAGTTCCTCGAGCGCCCGACGTCGGGCCGGTTGTGGTTCGAGGGGCGGGAGATCGAGTCGGAGCCGCCGCTGGAGATCCGCCGCCGCGTGACGACGGTGTTCCAGCGGCCGATCGTGCTGGACCGGTCGGTGCGTGCCAACCTGGCCTACGGCCTGCGCGTGCGAGGCGTGGCCGCGCGACCAGGGGAGATCGATCGAGCTGCTCGACGCGCTGGGACTCGCGCCGCTGGCCGAGGCGCCGGCGCGCACGCTGTCGGGCGGCGAGATCCAGCGGGTGTCGTTCGCGCGCGCGCTGGCATTCGACCCCGAGGTGCTGCTGCTCGACGAGCCGACGGCGAATCTCGACCCGCGCAACGTGCGCCTGGTGGAGGACATGATCCGCGAGCGGAAGTCGCAGGGCGTCACGATGGTGCTCGCGACGCACCAGATTTTCCAGGCGCGCCGTCTGGCCCACCGCACCGCGCTGCTGCTCGACGGGCAGATCGTCGAGTCGGCGCCGACCGCGCAACTGCTCGATCACCCCGCCGACCCTCGGACGAGGGCGTTTCTCAGCGGAGACATGGTGCTACTGACGCTCACGGCTGTCGGCTGTCAGCTGGCAGCTGCCAGCTTGCAGCGGATCCGGCGACAGCGCGCATTGCGCGGAAGCCAAGAGCCGTCGCAGGCCTGAGCCCTGAGCCTTGAGCCCTGCGCCGAGAGCCGTTCTACAGCTGGTGCCGATGCGGGTGGGAGTGCAGCTGCGCGCCGCCGTGGCGGTGGCGATGCGCGTGAATCAGGTTGGTGCGATCCAGCAGTGTCTCGTCCGCGAGCAACTCGGCGGGCGTTCGCTCTGCCGCCAGCCGGCCATGGTCGAGCACGAAGCAGCGGTCGACGATCTCCTCGAGGATGCCGAGGTGGTGAGTGGCGGTGATGACCGACTTGGAGCCATCCGCCCACCCCATGAGCAGGTCGATTACCTGGCTCTGGCTGCGCGGGTCGAGCGCGTCGGTCGGCTCGTCGAGAAGCAGCACCTCGGGGTCCATCACCAGCACGCTGGCGAGCGCGACGCGCTTCTTCTCGCCGCCCGAGAGTCGCTGCGGCACCCGGTCCTTCAACTCCGCCAGGCGGAAGCGCTCGAGCGTCTCCATGACGCGGGCACGAACCTCCGCCGCCGGCCAGCGAAGCTGGAGCGGACCGAACGCGACCTCATCGAAGACGGTCGCGTTGAACAGCTGCACGTCAGGGTTCTGGAACACCATTCCGACGCGCCGCCTGAAGCCATGCGCGAACTCGTCGTCTGCGAACCGCGATTCGGTCAGCGCCTCGCCCTGGAACGCGACCGTGCCGGAGTCGGAGAAGTAGAGGCCGCCGAGAATCCTGAGCAGCGTCGACTTTCCCGACCCGTTCGCGCCGAGCAGGCCGACGCGCGTGCCGGCGGGGATCGACATCGAGAGGCCGTCGAGCGCGACCACCCGGTTGAACCGATACGAGACCGAGTCGAGTTCGAACAGGTTCATCGGCCGGCCCACATCGCGACCGCCGAGACAGCGGCCGCCGCCACCAGCGCGAGCCAGTCGGCCCGCGCCATCGCGAAGTCGTCGACGAGATACACCTCGCCCCGGAAGCCGCGCGCCTGCATCGCCAGGAACACCTCGTTGCTCAGGTTCATGCTCTTTGTGAGCAGGACGCCCGCGCCCTGCGTGACGGCCCGTCGCCGGTCCGCGGCCGTCAGGCGCCCGGCGGTCCGGCTGCGGCGCGCCACGAACATGTCATGCGCCGACTCCAGCAGCAGCAGGACGTAGCGGTAGGTCATCGCCAGGACCGCGACGAACACCACCGGCACGCGGAAGGCGCGCATCGCCTTGAGGACGTGCGACCAGCGCGTCGTGAAGACCAGCAGGAGGCCGAACGTGGACGCCGCCGCGGCGCGGAGCACGAGGAAGCTGGCCGACGTGAGGCCCTGTGCCGTCGCGGTCCAGCCGAGCATGGGAACGATGGCCACCGTGCGACCGGGGGTGAGGAACACGGCCGGCGCCGCGAGCGTCAGCGAGAAGCCGACCGCTGCCAGCGACACGCTCGACAGCAGCGTCGTCACGGGCACGCGCGAGGTGGCGGCCAGGACGACGCCCGCTGCCAGCAGCGCCGCGATGACGTCGAGTCGGTGCGACAGCGCGACGGCGACGACGAGCGTCACGAGGCCGGTCAGCTTCACCCGTGGGTCGAGCCGCTGCATCCAGCCGGCGGCGTTGCCGCCGGCCTCCGCCGACACCGCGCGCTCCATGGCGTGGAGCAGGCCGTCCACGGTCCGCTCAACCAGCCCGCGCGTCGGGCGCACTCTCCACATCATCGATTCACCGTCGGGCGCCCGGCCCGCGTGCGGCGGAAGACGCGCGGCGCCGCACCTGCCGCGGTGACCGCCAGCACCACGAGCCCCGTGCCGAACATCCCCGACAGCGCGTAGCCGACGGCTTCGCTGCGCAGAAACGGCGGAGCGTAGTCGGGAACCGGCGCGGTCCAGACGGAGGCCAGCCGCTTCAGCCCTGCTGGCGCCGATGGCGGCGGGGCCTGGCCGAGCGACGCCCCGGCGATCGCCTGTCTGGCCGCCGGGTCAGCGAAGTCGGACGCCGCCCACTCGCCCCAGGCGGTGCCGCCAGCCAGCAGGCCGAGCGGGGTGAGCACCAGCAGCAGGCCGAGGGTCAGCCACAGCGGCCTGAGGCTGGGCTCCGCTGCCGGCGCAGCCCCTTCGGCCATTCTCTGGGCCGCGCGTCCGGCCGTGGCCGAGAGCAACGAGATATCGGTCCGCTGGAGGAACGCCACGACGCCGCCCGTCAGCACCAGTTCTGCCACGCCCGCGATCGTGAGGTGTCCGAACATCATCGCGGGCACGGCCACCGACAACGGGTATGGGCAGTAGAGGGGGGCGCCCGTCGCGTCACGGAACAAGAGCGGTTGGATGCCGAACTCGACCGCGGTGACCAGCGCTGCGGTGTTGATCGCCGTGTACCCGGCGAGCCCGGCGGCGACCACGCGGCGCGGCGCGCCGATCGGCGCACGTCCGGCCACAGCGCGGTACACCGCGAAGGCGACAAGCGAGCCGACGATCGCGATGTTGAAGCAGTTCGCGCCGAGAGCGGTGATGCCGCCGTCCGCGAAGAAGAACGCCTGGATGACGAGCGCCGTCGATACGGCCAGGATTGCCGCCGACGGTCCGAGCACGATCGCCGCCAGCGCCACGCCGGTCGCGTGCCCGGTGGTCCCGCCCGGCAGCGGGACGTTGAACATCATCACGACGAACGAGAACGCCGCGAAGAGCGAGATGCGGGGCACGAGACGCGTGTGCAACGTCCGCTTCAGGCGGCGGAGCGCCACCCACCAGAACGGCGCGGCGCCGGCGTACAGCGCCGCGCACGTGCTCGGGCTCAGATACCCGTCAGGAATATGCACGCCTTGTAGCGTACCACGCCGGACCACCACGGAGCACACGGAGGGCCCGTCTACTTCGTACCGGCCGCCGGCCTGTTCAGGATCTCTTCGTAGAACTTCTCGTATTGCGGCACGATGCGGTCGGCGCAGTATCGACTGGTCACGACGTTCCGCCCGCCCGCGCCGATGCGCCGGTGCAGCTCGGGGTCCGACAGCAGCGCGATCCCGCTCGCCGCCATGCCGTCCAGGTCGTTCGGTTCGTGCAGATACCCGCTGACGCCGCTTTCGATGACCTCGGGAAGCCCGCCCACGCGCGACGCGATGACCGGCACCTCGCACGCCATCGCTTCGAGCGCCGCCAGGCCGAAACTCTCCGTCGCCGACGGCAGCAGGAACACGTCGGACGCGGACAGGAACGATCGCACGTCCCCCTGTTCCCCGACCGCCTTCACATCGTCCGCCACCCCCAGGTCGCGGGCGAGTTCGAGGCCGTGCGTCAGCTCCGGGCCGTCGCCGACCAGCACGAGCGTGGCCGGCCGCGATCGGCGAATCCGGGCGAAGACCTCGATGACCGCGGGGATTCGCTTCACCGGCCGGTAGTTCGACACGTGGATGACGATCCCGTGGTCCTTCGGCGCCAGCCGCTCGCGCAGCTGCATCGCGTCGACGCGGTGGTGGAGGGAGCAGTCGAGGAAGTTCGGGATCACGCGGATGTCGCCATGGACGGGCAGGCCCTTGTAGGTGTCGGCCTTGAGGCTCTCCGACACGGCGGTGACGCCGTCCGACTGGTCGATGCAGAACCCGATGGTCTCGGCGTAGGACGATCGCTGCCGACCAGCGTGATGTCGGTGCCGTGCAGCGTCGTGACGAGCTTCGGCACCTTCACCCGCCCCGTTCCCGCCAGGATCTGCCGCGCGAGGTAGGCGGCCGCGGCGTGCGGGATGGCGTAGTGCGCGTGGATGATGTCGAGATCGACCGCCCGCGCCAGCTCGACGATCTTCGTCGAGAGCGACAGGACGTACTGCGGCTCGCGGAACAGCGGGTAGTCCGGTGTGTGCACGCGGTGGAACACGACTCCCGGCTGGTCGTCGCCCAGCCGAAACGGCTGCTCGCGGCTCACGACGTGGATGTCGTGGTTGCGCGCCGCGAGGCACTTGGCCAGCTCGGTGGCGACGATCCCGCTGCCTCCAATCGACGCGTAGCAGATGACGGCGATCTTCACGGTCGGGCGCTCCAGTCTCTGAACAGGTGCGGGCGCAGGATCGGCTCGCGGACGACGATCCCTTCGGCGAACGCGACGCCGGCCAGGGCGCCGAACTGCGCGTCGCGGCTTTCGACGAGCTGCGAGAAGGTCGGCGCGTTCAGCCGCGTGGCCACCGTGCCGTCGCCGTCCGTCCGGAACTGGCTCCGGTAGCAGGCCAACGCCTGCCGCTTCTTCTCGTAGTGCGCCGACACGTCGATCGCGAACGAGATCGGGCCGGCGTCGTTGATGAAGTAGGCGCACACCCAGTCGGGCGCCCACGCCTCCCCCTCGCCGGGGTACTTCCTGAGCCTGGCGTTGAAGAGCGCCTCGGTCAGCACGCGGCTCGCCGCTCCGTGATCGGGATGGCGGTCGTCCCAGTACGGAATGGCGACCGCGCGCGGCCGCCACTTCCGGACGAGGCTGACGATGTCGTTCATCTGGGATTCGTCGCCGATGATCCCGCGGTCGGGCCACCCGAGGTTCTCGCGCCAGTCGGCGCCGAGAACCTGCCGCGCCCGGTCGGCTTCGGCCAGCCGCTCCTCCGGCGTGCCGTTGCTGCCGAACTCGCCCCGAGTCAGATCGCAGAGCCCGACCCGCCATCCTTCGGCGGCGTGCCGGGCTATCGTCCCGCCCAGGCCGATCTCCAGGTCGTCGGCGTGCGGTCCGAACACCAGCAGGTCCAGTGGCATGTGTCCTTCACCTCGCCCGTTCGCGGCGGGCCAGCTGCCAGCTGCCGGCTGTTCGCTACCGGCTGCCAGTCTGCCAGCTGCCAGCTACAGGTCCGTTCCAGAATACGACAGGTTCAGCGACTTGTTGCACAGCGGGAAGTCGGGAACGATGTTGCCGGGGCCGAGTTCGCCGAAGAGCGGCCAGTTGCAGAAGGACGGATCGCGGATGACGGCGCGGTCGATCACGCCGTCGCGCACGCGCACCCAGTCGAGGATCTGGCCGCGCCAGCTCTCGGACCATCCCAGCGCGTCGCCGTCGGCCGCACACGCAGTCCGCGCGGCATTCCGAGGCTTCGGCCGATCGCGGCAAGCCTCGGCCGCGGCGTGAATCAGGTCGCGGGCGTCCGACATCTCGTCGACGCGGAGCATGACGCGCGCGAACACGTCGCCCTCCGTCCGCGTGCGTCCGACGAACGGCAGCTGACGTAGCCCGCGTGAGGGTGGTCTCGCCGGGCGTCCCGGTCGATGCCCGAAGCCCGCGCCGCCACGCCCTTCGCCCCGTAGGCCCAGGCTGCCTCCCGCTTCAGCACCCCGGTCGTCTCGAGGCGGTCGCGCAGCGTGTCGGAGTCGGGCGCGAGCCTCACGAGCGCCGACGCCTCCGTCCACGCCGCGTCCACCGTCGCCTCGAGATCGCCGAGTTGTTCCGGCGTCAGCGTCGCCGCGACCCCTCCGGGCACGATGAGGCCGCGGAAGAACCGGTTGCCGAAGAGCCTGGCCGACAGGCGGCGGAGCCGCTCGACGATCGCGGAAGCCGTTTGCGGCCATCACCGTGTAGCCGGTGCCCATCCCGCAGATGTTCGCGACATCGTGCAGGTGCATGGTGAACCGCTCGAGCTCGACCGCCAGGACGCGCAGCATGCGGGCGCGTCGGGCACCTCGCAGCCGGCGATCGTCTCGACCGCCTGGCAGAACGCGAGCGCGTGCGAGGCGGCGGCGTCGCCCGACACGCGCTCGACGAACGGCATCGCGTCGGCGACCGATCGCCCTTCGAGCAGCTTCTCGACGCCCTTGTGGGTGAAGAACAGCTTGCCTTCGAGCGTGATGATCCGCTCGCCGGCGACGTTGAACCGGAAGTGGCCCGGCTCGATGATGCCCGCGTGGATCGGCCCGACCGGGATCTGGAAGATGCCTTCGCCCTCGACCCGTCCCATCGGGTAGGGCTCGTTCGCGTGTGCGAGCCGGGTGTCCCACGCGAAGTCCTTCCGCAGCGGATGTGTGCCGGCCGGGACGTTCTCGTGGTGCACGAGGCGCCGGCTGTCCGGGTGGCCGTCGGCGCAGACGCCGAACATGTCCTGGGCGTACCGCTCGTACCAGTGGGCGGCCATCACCTGCCGCGTCAGCGAGTCGTACCGACGGCGAATCGGCCGGGAGATCGGCGGTAATTTCAATCCACTGGTGCGCCTGGTCGAGCGCG
The DNA here is from genome assembly GCA_963784455.1 of uncultured Acidobacteriota bacterium. GTDB lineage: Bacteria > Acidobacteriota > Vicinamibacteria > Vicinamibacterales > Fen-181 > FEN-299. The sequence continues at coordinate 10,944 of CAWARN010000016.1, forward strand.
AACACGGCATGGACTCCGAATCCCCGGCCGTCGCCGCGATCGTCGGTGGCAAACAGGAGGTCCAGGGGCAGACCTGACTCCGCGTGCAGGGCGGCCGCCACGGCCGGGAAGTCGGCCCGCCGCACCGAGGCCGCCACGCGGCCCTCTGCCGACGACCGCGCGTCGTGGCTCAGTGCGGCGACCGACTGGAGCAGGTGTCCGGCGTTCATCGGTAGACCGTGAAGTCGAGGGCGACGCTGGCCGCCCAGTCGTAGCCGGGAGTGGTCAGGAAGAAGACTCCGCCCGCGAACAGCAGGGCGAGTTCCACGGCCACCACCGCGTGGGTGACCGTGAACGGCTCGGCACGCCGTCGGCGCGGTCGCCCTCCGTCGGCTCCGCGTCGAACAGCATCGAGAACACCTGGTGCAGGACGCCGACGGTGACGATCACCAGCGCGACGACGACCGCGATGGCGGCGGCCGGGTTGCGGCTCGCGGCCGCCACGAGGACGGTCAGCTCGGAGGCGAAGATCATCGACGTGGGCATGCCGAACAAGCCGAGGAACCCGAGCAGAAACGCCAGCGACGTGCGCGGCGACGATCGCCACAGCGAGCGGATGTTGCCGATCTTCGTCGTGTGCCGGCCGAGCAGCACCTCGCCGGCCGAGAAGAACAGGCTGCTCTTCGCCAGCGTGTGGCCGAGCATGTGCATCACGGCGCCGGCCGAGGCGGCCGGCCCCATCCCGACGCCGAAGGCCACCAGGCCCATGTGCTCCACGCTCGAGTACGCCAGCAGCCGCTTGTAGTTCTGCTGGTTGAGCAGCACGAACGCCGCGAACAGGACCGACGCCAGGCCGAACCCCACGAAGAACGCCGACGTCCAGGCGCTCTGCCCGAGCGCCAGGTCCACGAGCGTCTTGAAGCGCAGCAGCGCGTACATGCGCGACGTTCAGCAGCGCGCCCGACAGCGCCGCCGAGATCGGCGACGGCGTTCGGCTGTGGGCGTCGGGCAGCCACGGGTGCATCGGCACGAAGCCGACCTTGGTGCCGATCCCGACGAAGAGGAACACGAACGCCCACCGCACCACCTGCGGGATCGAGCGCGGCCGCCGCTGCCGCGCAGCGCGCCGAGCGACAGCGCGCGGCCGACGGGCAGGCCGGCGCCGACGCCCGCGTACGCGAGCATCAGCAGCCCGAGCAGGCTGACGCTGATGCCGAGCGAGCAGAGCAGAAGGTACTTCCAGCCGCCTCGATGGCGCCGTCCTTCTTGTAGAGCGCGACGAGCGGCGTCGTCGTCAGCGTCGTCGCCTCGAGCGCGATCCAGAGCACGCCCAGATGGTCGGTCGTGACGGTGACGATCATCGCCAGTGCGAACAGCGGCAGGAGGCCGTAGTAGATGCGAACCTTCCTCTCGAGAGCAGCCCGCGGCATGCTCCTCGCCGATGTAGCGCGTGCTCGCGAAGGCTGCGCCCGTCCAGACAATCTGGATCAGGACGACCATCAGCGCTGCGAAACAATCCAGCATCCAGTGATCGCCCACCCACACCGGTCCCCGGGCGAAGACGAGGCCAGCGAGCGCGCCGAGGCAGGCCGTCGCGGCCAGGGCGGCCGCAGCCGCCGACCGGCCCAGCGCGCGCGGGTCGTCGCGACACCGCCGCGAAGAGCGAGGCGAGCACCGGGACGATGAGCGCCGCGTAGAAAAGCATGTCAGTCAATCAGGTCGCTCAGCCGGGCCGTGTCGTGCGACCGGTACAGGCTGTGGACGTGCTGGCTCAGCACCGCCATCAGCACCACGCCGCTGCCGATGGCGGCGAAGATCCCCATCTCGGTCAGGAACGGGACGCCGCCGAGCGCCACGACCGCGAACGCCGAGATGCCGTTCTCGACCGTGAGAAAGCCGATGATCTGCGAGAAGAGGTCGCGCCGGATGATCAGCATCAGGAACCCGAGGAAGATCAGGGCCAGCGCGACGAACACGAGGCCCCAGAGCGGGATCACGTGACCCGCCGGGGACGTCGGGCCGATGCCGAGCGGCAGCCGCCGCGACATCACGTACGCGCCGGCCAGCGCCGCCGCCGACAGCGCGTAGGACGCCACGGGCCTCGTGATCGGCTTGAGGCGCAGCGTCTGGCCCAGGCGCCTCGCGGTGGAGAGGATCCCGAACGGGATCAGGCACGACCTTCACGAAGATCGTCGCGGCCGCGCCCGCGTACTCCGCCGGGTGCGTTCGTCCTCACCGCGTGCCACGCAATCAGGCCGGCCAGGCAGGCCGACGAGATCGCGTAGTGCCGGAGCACCGTCGGCAGCCGCCTTCGTCCCATCGAGAAGAACGCCGCCAGCAGCATGCCGCCGCCAACATGCCTTCGAGCGACATCAAGCCGGCAATCATGACCACCCCGCGAACATCCCGAGCGCCAGGCTCGCCAGCCCGAGGAACAGCGAGCCGAAGAAATACTCCGGCAGGCCGTAGAACCGGAGCTTCGCGATGCTCGACTCGAGCATCGGCGAGCAGCGCCATGACGACGCCGAGCTTGACCACCGTCGCCACCGGCGCGATCGCGAGAGCCGCAAGCCCGCTCGCCGGCGTCACGAGGCCGGCCGGCACGAGCACGTTCGCGAGCAGCAGGGCGAACGCGCCAGCTTGATCATGCTCGCCAGTTCCATCAGCGCCAGGTACGGTCCCGAGTACTCGAGCACCATCGCCTCGTGCACCATCGTGAGCTCCAGGTGCGTGGCCGGGTTGTCCACCGGGTAGCGCGCGTTCTCGCCGAGCGCGACCAGGCCGAGCGCGGCCAGCGGCCGGCAGCAGCCACGGGCGCGCGACGAGGCCGATGCCGGCGACCGACAGCATGCCGTCGACCGTCGCCGACCCCGAGGCGAGCGCGAACGCGGCGAATGTGACCAGGAGCGCCGGTTCGAGGAAGGCGGCAATCGTCATCTCGCGGCTCGCGCCCATCCCGCCGAAGGCGCTCGCCGAGTCGAGTCCCGCGAAGCCAGGAAGACCGCGCCGAGCATCCAGAATCCCGGCGACGATCACCAGGTGCGACAGCGGCGCGGCGGCCCCGCCCCGCCCGACGAGCGGCAGCACGGCAGCCGACAGCATCGCCGTGGACAACACGGCGAAGGGCGCCGCGCGGAACACCCACGACGTGCTCGACGACAGCACGATCTCCTTGCGCATCAGCGTCAGAATCGTCCAGTAGGGCAGCAGCACGGGGGCGCCTCGCCGCCCCTGGAGGAACGCCTTGCACCGGCGGACCAGTCCGGCGGCCAGCGGCGCCAGCGCCACCACGACCACGGTCTGGACGATGGTCAGCACGGCCGGGTTCACAGCGCCACCCACAAGGTGAGGAGGAGCGTGGCCAGGATGAGCGCGATGTAGAACTGGATCACGCCGTTCTGCAGCCGCTTGAGCGACGCGCCCACGTTCTCAATCAGCCGCGCGACCGGGAAGTAGAGTCCGGCGAGCAGGCCGCCCACCTTCCGGAACTCCATCTCCCCGCGGCGTGATCCAGGGATTGGACGGCACGAGCGGCCGGAACACGAGGTGCTTCTCAGCGCGGACGATGTCGCGCAGGAAGAAACGGACGGGTGCCGAGAACCCGGTGGCCGTGTACTCCATCGTCTCGTCGATGGGCTGGCCGCAGTCCCACGTGTGGAAGCGGCGGATCCGCGACGGCGGGCCGAGCGCGCGCCGGAGCAGCCAGGCCGCGCCGAGCGCGGCGAGGATGGCCAGGCCGAGCGCCGGGACGACAAGGAGCCCCGGCCCCCCGAGAAGGCCGCCCCCGCCGCGACCGTCGGCGTGAGCACGTCGAAGGCGGACCGGGAAGAGGAATGCCAGCCACGGCGACAGGAGGCCGAGCGCCAGCGCGACGGCGGCCAGCGCCAGCACCGGGCAGATGGAGCGATGCCGCCGGCTCGACCGCGCCGCGCGCGGCGGCGGACCGCGGTTCGGCGAGGAACACGAACGAGAACAGCCGCACCATCGCGAAGACGGCGAGGCCCGCCACGAACGCGACTCCGATCAGTACGCGCGACGCCGGCCGCCGCCGCGGCGGCGTCGCGGGTCGCCATCGCCGCGAGCGCCGACTGGACGAGCATCAACTCCGCCACGAACGACCCGAACGGCGGAAGCGCGGCCGCCGCGAGGCAGAGCGCGAGCGCGGCCGACCGAGAGCCGCGGCATCCGCGCCGCCAGCCCGCCCAGCATCTCGATCTTCCCGGTGTGCGCCGCGTGCACGATCGCGCCGGCCCCGAGGAACAGGCCCGACTTGAACAGCGCGTGCGCGAGCAGGTGCATGAACAGCGCGGCCATGACCGCGTCGGCGATCACCGGCGAGCCCGCGCGGCGCAGCACGACCTGGAAACCGAACATGCCGAAGGCCAGGCCGATGTTCTCGACGCTGCTCCAGGCGAGGATCCGCTTGATCTCGCGCGCGATGTTCGCGTAGATCACCGCGACGGCGGCGCCGCCAAGGCCGAGCGCCAGCAGGCCGGCGCCCCACGCCGCCGGCATCGCCGGCCAGCACACGGGCGTGAACCGCAGGAGGCCGTAGATCGCCACGTTCAGCATGACACCGGACATGAGAGCCGACACGTGACTGGGCGCCCGCGGGTGCGCCTCGGGCAGCCACGCGTGGAACGGCGCCAGGCCGGCCTTCGACGTGAAGGCGAACAGCACCAGCGCCATCGCGAGCGTCGACGCTCCCGGCGACAGCATGCCCGCGCTCGACGCCAGCGTGTCGAAGCGTCGCGAAGAGCGACCCGCCGCCCAGGATTCCGCATCCGACGATGAGCGCGCCTGCGCCGAACTGCGCGATCGCCAGGTAGAGCAGCGCCGCCTGGCGCGATTCCTCCTCGCGGTCGGCCATCACCAGCAGGAAAGCCGACAGCGACATCGCTTCCCAGAACAGGACGAAGCCGGCGAGGCCCGAGGCGAGCAGCACGCCCTGCATGCTCAGGACGAAGACCGCCGTCAGGGGCAGCACGGCGCGGGGCGGATAGCGCGTGTCGCTCATCCTCCGTGTACCTGGCGCCAAACCATGAGGTCATCAGCGAGACCGCGTGGAGCAGCAGCAGGAAGAAGGCCGACAGGCAATCGACGACGAGCGGCGCGTCGAACAAGCAGCGGAGAAGCGCCAAGCGACAGCGCCGGCACCTCCAGGCGAGGAACACGACAGCGCCGGCCAGGCCCGCGAGCGCGCTGGCGATCATCGCCGAATGGTGAAGGCGGCGCGCGCGCGCGTCCGTCCGATGGCTCCGATCAGCGCGGCGGCGGCGGATAGGAGGAGCGCGGACAGGAGAGCGGCCGACGCCAGGCCTCCCGGCGTCATCGGGTCCTCCGGAGGCCGTCGGCCAGCCCCTGGAGGATCTCCGCCGGAGAGGGCGGGTCGCCCGGGATCCGGATGTGGACGGGAATGACCTCATCGACCGCGCCGACCACGGCGTACGAACCGCGCCAGATGCCGCCCGTGCAGGCGCCATCGCCGACCGCGACGACCAGACACGGATGCGGCGCCGCGTCGTAGGTGGAGCGCAGGGCGCTCTCGAGGTTGCGGACGACCGGCCCGGTCACCATCAGGACGTCGGCGTGTCGCGGCGACGCCACGAAGCTCAGACCGAACCGCTCGATGTCGTAGTAGGCGTTGCCAAGCGCCAGCAGTTCGAGTTCCTCGGCGTTGGTGGACCCGGCGTCAACGGCTCGAATGCGAAGGGATCGGCCGCCGTAGAGCGTCGGCCATCACCGCTCGCAGTTCGGCCCCGGCCGCGTCCACGTCGCCCGGCGCGGCAGGCGACGGCCCGGCCGGCTCGGTGACGCGCGGTCCGACAACAACGTGTGCAGCAGGCGAAGGAACGACATGCGAGGACTGCGCTCAGGCTGCACTGAGCGGCCAGTTGCCAGTCCATCGCACGCGACAGACTGACAACTGACAACTGGCAACTGACAAGTGGAAACTGACAGCTGGTGAACCTCCTACCCCGGCCTACTTCACCGTGAACGGCACCGACGCGATCTTGTCGTTCCACGCGATTTCCAGCTTGCCGGAATTCGCGCCAGTGGCGGTCAGCGTGATCTTCATCGTCTCGACCGGGGCCGGCGGCTTGCTCATGTCCATCGGCACGCGGCCGAGGTCCTGGTCCTTGTTGTAGGTGAGGCCCCACTGGCCGGTCTGCTTGTTGACGATGAACTGCCACGGCTCCGCGTCGATCTGCGTGAACAGCGTGTAGGAGCCCTTCGGCACCGTCAGCCCCTTGATCTGCAGGTCGGCGTCGGTGACCAGCGACGTGGCGCTGTTCGCGCCGGTGCGCCACACCGGATAGGTCTTGTCCTTGGTGATGACGCGCGCCGAACACGTCGCGCCCGCGGACCGACGGCGCCGAGTACTTGATGGTGATGACCTTGCCGGCGATGGTCACCGTCGCCTCGGCAGGCCGGGCTGGCCGGCGGTTTCGCCTGGGGCATCGCGGCGGACAGGGTGACGGTCGCGAAGGCCAGCGCGACGAGCAGGAAGAGAAGACGTCTGGACATGTCGAACCTCCTCGAAGGCCGGCCCGGAGAGCCGGCGGGTGAACGGCGTCTACTTGTTCGCGGCGCGGATGCGCGACACGAACTGATCGACGTACTGCTTCACGCTCTTCAGCACGTTCTCGGCGTGGCCGGGCACGCTGCCGCCCGACAAGCCGCCGGCGTTGAGCAGCGACACCTGGACGAGCACCGGCTGGTCCTGGTAGGGCAACTTCGTGGTCGTGTGCGTGAACAGCGCCACGTCGAAACGCGTCACGCACAAGCCCCCGGGCACTCCCACGGAGTTCATCTTCACGTAGAGAAAGGTGTCCTCGTCCGAGTTGCGCAGCACCTTCAGCCCGCCGGCGGTGAGAATCGTCGTGACCGCCTTCTCGAACGTGTCCCGGCTGAACCCGCACGAGAGCGCCTGAGACCCCATCTCCTCGACGACGAGGCCGACGGCTGTGATGCCCTTCAGCTCGGCGTCGGGCGTCTGGGCCGAGGCCGGCAGCGCCGCGCCGATCAGGCACGCCCCGGCGGCCGCGAGGACGAACAGGTGTCTGCGCGCGGAGAAGAAGACCAGGCATGATGGTGTGTGCCTCCCGGAACCTCTAATTGTGCGGCGTCCGGCCCACCGGCCGCAAGTCCGCCTGGTACTTCCACGCCTCCAGCAGGTTGCGCTGGGCGACCGCGTCGAACGGGTCGAGCGCGAGGGCGGAGCGGAATTCGTCCAGCGCGCGGCCGACCTGCCCGGCCTCGAACCACGCGTGGCCGAGGTTCGTGTGCGGGCGAGCCTTGGCCGGCGACTTGCGAACCGCATCGGACCAGAACAGAACCGGGTCGGCGTAGAGGCGGTTACGCGCGACCGTCGCGGCCGAGAGGCCGACGATGAGGATGGCCGCGAGTGTCGTGGAGAGCCAGCGCCACCACCGCGCGTGATAGGTGGTCGCCGGGCGACGCCGATCGAGCCACGCGGTCATTCTCCGCCCCAGAGCCGCCACCGCCGCCACCGCGGCGAGGTACAGGCCGAGCGACGGCAGGTACAGGTTCCGCTCGCTCAGCACGTCGTAGCGGGGGAAGACGGAGTTGGTCGGCAAGAGGTGGATGAAGAACCACAGGATGCCGAAGGCGAACAGCGGGAGCCGCCGGACGGCCGCGATCGCCGACCCGAGCAGTGCAGCCAACAGGAGAAGGGACGCCAGCGCCCGTGGCGCCAGCAGCGACGCAGCGACCGGGATGTCATGGTCGAAGTTCAGGCGCGCCGGCCACCCGAAGAGCGACAGCGAGTACGCGACGGCGGTCACCTGCGTGGCCACGTTCTCGCCGAACCCGCGCAGGCCGAGGCCGTAGCGGAACAGGTACGCGTAACGGGCGTGGAAGGCGGCCCCCGCGAGAAACGCCGCGACGGTCCCGCCAAGCGCGAGGTGGAGCGCGACGTGCGCGCGCGCGGGCCGCGCGGTCGCGACCCGCAGCGCCCGCCGTCCTCGGGCGAATGACGATCTGGTACAGGGCGAGCAGCGCCGGGAACACGACCGCCGTTTCCTTCGCCAGCAGCGAGAGCGCCAGGCACCCGGCGGCGGAGAGCGTCGTCACGGCCCACCGCCATCCGCGCACACCGGTTTCCCTCGCCCTGAGGAACAGCAGGAACGCGGCGAGGTAGCAGCAGGTCATCAGGCCCGTCGGCCGCCCCGAGATGTAGGTCACCGTTTCGGTGGCGATCGGGTGGAGCAGGAACAGCGCCGTCGTCCACCACGCGATGCCGAGGCTCGCGCCGAGGCGCCGCACGATGCGATAGGCGAGCACGGCGGAGCCGAGGTGCAGCAGGAGGTTCAGCAGGTGATAGCCGGCCGGTCGGTTCCCGTACAGCTGGCGGTCGATCAGGAACGTGAGCTTGGTGAACGGCCGGATCGTCTCGGCCGACGTGCGCCACGAACGCCGCGGGACTGGCGAGCCGCGTGTCGTCCAGGATCACGGCCCGGTCGTCGAACAGGAACACGCCGGCAAACGCGTTGGCGTAGGCGCCAACCGCGGCGAGCAGCAACGCTCCGAGAGCCAGCCGCCTGACGCGCACCATGAGACGTGGGGACAGTAGCACAGAACGCGAAGGGCTTGACGGGCCGGTCGGGGCTCCGGTAGCGTGTGCCCGACCTCGTTTCTCTCAGCGGAGGCCGCGATGGACTGGAGAGACCGTTCGGGACTCGCCCTGATCTTCATCATCCTCGTGGTCGCCTTCGCGGTCATCGTGGTGATCGGCGGCGTGTCCTACGTCGTCTACAAGGACTCCAAGTCGATCGTGCCGGTGCCGCCAGTCGCCTGCCACTGCCCGGACATCGCGGACATCCGCAATCGTCTCAAGGAGGTCGCCGCCGCCGCCGCCAAGTACACGCAGATGGCCAGCACGATCACCGCCGCCGCCGGAGCGGGCGGCCAGCCGGCGATGTTCAGCGAGGGCCAGTGGAAGCAGGGAGAGGCGGCCGTCCAGTCGGAGGTGAACGCCGCGTACACGCCCGGAGCGAAGTCGGGCAAGGGGAGTACCGACACGGCGTGCGTCACCAGGGTCGAGTCGGCCAGTGCGTGCATCCGGGCCTCGCTGCAGACGCACGAAAACGTCCACGCGGCCAGTTGCCAGGCGGCCAAGCAGAGCGGGCGCACCGGGACATACGGCGACTACAAGGCGTCGATGACGATGGCCGACTACTGGCGTGAGGAGGTGGCGGCCTACACCGAGGAGGCGCGTTACCTTTCCAGCAACCTCGCCCAGGCGATGGGGGAACCGGGGTGCAATCCGCCGGCCGCGGCCGTGAAGGAAGAGACGTATCCTGGCCGCGAGAACAAGGAAGACATGCGCACACGTCTGGCCGGTGCCTGGCGTCGCCTGTCGGCCTACGTCGGCGGCATCAAATAGCCGGCCGCGCCGTCGCTGATCGAGATTACCGGTCGAGACCGAGGAGGGGCCGTGTCAGGGTTTCTCGTCAACGGGTTCCGTGAGATCGGCCGCAAGAGCAACCGCTTCGGCCTGCGCCGGCAGCTGGCCGCTCACGATCGCAAGCGCCGGGAGGCCCTCGCCGTCCTCGGGCGCACCGCGTGGCAGGCGGGCATCGACCTCACCGCGTTCGGCCCGCAGCGCGAGCAGCTTCAGAAGCTCGACGCGCGCGCCGGCGAGTTGAGCGCGACGGCCGCCAGGCTCGAGAAGGAGAGGACGGACCTCGAGGCGCGCAAGCAGGCCGAGACGGCGCGGTTCGACGGCCTCCTCCAGCCGGCCCGCGGGAAGCAGGCCGAGGCGGACTCCGCGCTGAGAGCCGCACGGGCGGCGCTCGCCGAGAAGGAGAAGGCGGTCCAGGGAGCCGGGGCCGCAGCCGGCCAGGCGCCGGCGGATCTCGCGGCGGGGCAGGTGCTGGCTGGCGAGGTCGCGAAGCGCGGCGTCGAGAGCTCACAGGCCGCCGCCGAGGTCAGTCGGCTCGAGGCCGAGAAGAAGAACGCGCTCGCCCCGATCGACGCCGACCTCAAGCGAGTTCGACAGGAATCGACGGGGGCCACGCGCGAAAGCGCGACCGTCGGCCGCGACCAGATCGATCGGCTCAGAGACCTCGGCCTGGCGCTCTACGACAGGAAACACGCCGAACCCGCGCTCGCGGCGCCAATCGAGGCGGTTGCCGCCATCGACCGCGACCGCGGCACCACGCAGGCGGCGGTCGACTCGTCGCTTTCCCTGACCGCGGCGATGCCGCGGGGCACCATGGCGAAGTTCTGGCTGGCGGTCCTGCTCCCGATCGTCTGCGCCGGCGCTGCCTACGCCGCCTACTCGCGGTTTGTGTCAGCGGAGCCGGCCGACGTCGTCGAGGCGGGCGACACGCAAGCCCCGACCGCGACGGGCGCCCGCGCCGAGGAGCTGCGCAAGGACGAGGCCGTGAAGGCGCTCGTGGACTCGAAGGACCCGTCGGCGCGCTCAACGGCCATCGGCATCCTCGAGGCCGACCTGATGGAACTCGGCTCGTCGGCCGACCGCGCCAGCCTCCCGCTGCTCGGAGCCGTGCTGAAGCGTGGCGAGCCGGAGCTGAGAGCCGCAGCGGCCCAGGCGATCGGCATGATCGGGCCGACCCGCACCGAGCTGCCGATGCTCGTCGAGGCGCTGAACGACCCGGCGCCGACGGTGCGAGACGCGGTGGCCCACGCCCTCGATCAGATCGACGACCCGACGGGCCGGCTGCTCGTCCGCCGCGCGCGCACCAACGCGCCGGACCGATCGCGATCCCGTGCCGAGGGACTAAAGCCGACCGTATTGCCCGACGCATCGAGCCTCGGCATGCCGGTCTATCCGGGCGCGACGTTCCTGGCGTTCGCCAGCGACGTCGGTGCCGGGCGAGTGACGTTCTCCACGCCCGACCCGATCGAGAAGGTGCTGCAGTTCTACCAGAAGGCCGCGGGACGCAGCGCGCTCTCCGGTGAGGACTTCTCGCGGGCCTATCTGGGCGCGTCGCCGGGCGACCCGAGCGGAGGGCAGCGGCTGGAGAAGGAGACCGAGGCGTGGGCCCGGAATGCCCTTCAGTCGGGCCGGCCCCCGGCGGAGCTCGAGGCGGGAATGATCAGGCGCATGGCGCAACTCCGCGACCTGCCGCTCGCGCGCTACGCGGAGGCAGAGGTCTACAAGTCGCCCGTCTTCATCGGATTCGACGCGCCGGCGTCGGACGGGACGCCGGTCCGAGGCCGCTACGTAGCGGTATTCGAGGACCGCTCGCTCGCCCGGACCGGGTTCGCGTTGCACGTGCCGCAGAAGTAGGGCGGGTCTTTCCGCCTCCGCCCGCGCGCCAAGCTAGGCGGGCTACGGCGCGACCTCGCCGTAGCGCGAAGCGCGAAGGCGGGCAGACCCGTCCCTCAGATCACCAGCGCCGCAGCGGTGCCGAGGTAGGCGGCCGCCAGCGCACCGACCACGCTCCACCGCCAGGCGTCGCGGTGGCCGACGGCATCGTCAACGTGCCGCCAGATTCGCGGGAACGAGACGAGCGCAAGAACCGTCGCCAGACCAATCACGGCCAACTGCAGCGCGCCGAGCACCGGCAGATTCAGCGCCGGGACGAGCCGGCTCAGGCCGGAGTGCGCCGCCGCGTGGATGCCCAGCGCATCGAGTCCGGGGATGTTCTCCAGGTGGAACGCCATCAGCGGTCCCCAGGCCACCACGAGCAGCGCGAACGCCGCGCGCGAGGCCGGCGTCCGGTCGTCGCTGTGGCAGAGGAGCTTCGGCAGCAGCGCGCCAAGCCCGATTCCCGCGGCAACCGCCGCGCCCATCGCTGCCGTGAAGCCGGCCGCGGTGCGCGTCCCCCACGCGTCCTTCTGCGACGCCAGCATCACCAGCGCCACGAAGAGCGTGATGGTCGCGAAGGGAATCAGCGTCGCGCTCAGCTCGGCGCGCCTCCAGATGTCGAGAAGCGGCAGGCGGAGGTAGAGCTTCGCCGACTGGTGCCGGCAGTTGCGCAGGCACGCGAAGCACAACTTGCAGAAGTGCGCGTCGCGCACGTAGAGCGGGTGCAGGAAGACCGGGCACCCGGCCTCGCAGGCGGATCCCTTCGAGCAGTCGTGCGTCGTGCACTGGCTTGCGCACACGGTCTGGTTCGCGTGCACGACCACGGGTGACGGCACGGCGTAGCCCGCCGAGAGCGCCCCGAGCGGGCACAGATATCGGCACCAGACCTCGCGTTCGTAGATCACGGACAGGACGGCGGGGAACGACGCCAGGACGATCAGGAACACGCCGGTCGCCGCCGGCGTCTGGGGCATGTGGAAGACCCGCTCGCTCCAGATGATCGCGAGGAACAGCACGGTCATGGCCACGCCGGCGTGCTTCTTCATCCAGGCGGATGGCTTTCGCCCGAGACTGTATGCGCCGCTCGTGAACCGTCCCGCGAGCGAGATCGGGCAGAACGGGCACCACACGCGCCCGACGAGAAGGAACAGGACGATCAGCGCGGGCCACCAGAGGCCCCACACGAGGCCATTCGCAATCTGTCCGGCCAGCCCGTCTCTCCAGATCAGCGTCGCCGCCGTGATGCCGGCGAACACCGCGAGCACGCCGAGCGAGATGACACGGTTCGACGCCCGGCTGACCAGTGCCCGGCGAAGAGGCGAGTCCGCCAGCTCGTACTCCCCCCGCCGCTGCTCGACCTTCGGTCCGGTGAAGAGGTGCTCCGCCCCGATGTCGGGGCCGTCAGCCAGCACGGCGGCCAGGTCGATCGCGTCCTTGAGTTCGGCGACGTTGCCGTGGCGAAACTGGAGCTTGCGCAGAGCAGTCTCGGCCGAGCCGTTGATCCGCTTTGGAGGCGTGCCGGCCTTCCGTGCAACCTTCGCCAGCAGGTAGTTCGCCAGAGGCACCACGTCCTCCCGCCGTGCGCGCAGCGGAGGCATCGGAATGACGGTGGCGGCCGGGAGTGCCGCGAAGGCCGGGTGCAGCCGCTGTCCTGCCGCCAACTCCCCGGGATGGCCATCGACCGTCGCGACGAGTTGCACCCGGCCACCCGGCGGAAGCGTATCGTCGCTCGGAGCGGTGCGGCCGAGCAGCGTTTCCTGGAACGCCACGTCGAGCGCGTCAAGGTGTTCGAGAACGAGGGTGCCGCCGCGCGCGACATCGATCGCCCCCCGGCCATCCGGCCGGCCCCACGGCCGCCGTGGCGAGCCGTTGGCCGAGGCGGCCTCGGCGCCGAAGATGACGGCCTGGGCCTCGCCAGGCGCGAGGTCGGCGCAGTCGATGGCGAGGAACGGCGCGTCCGGGTCCTGGCACCGGCGATGGATCCACATGGCCGCGCCCAGCTTCCCCGTCCCCTGCTCCCCGGCAATCAGGATCGGCCCTCGTCCGCACGTCACCGCGCCGATGCGGGCCTCGACCTCCTTCATCGCGGCCGAATTCGCGATGATCGGCCCCGGCCCCTCGCCGGACAGCCGCGCGCCGCCGCGCGCCTCCTCCAGCAGGAGGGCGTTGTCGATCGCGATCGCCGCGTTGGCGGCGACCAGGTTGAACAACGCCAGGTTCTCCTCGCTGAAACGAAGCGGGCTGACCTGGGTGTCGACGTAGAGCGCGCCCAGGTCTTTGCCCCGGCTGATCAGCGGGCAGCAGACCGCGGCCCGGATCGACTGCGCCACCACACTGCGCGCCTTCCCGAAGCGCTCGTCGCCGGCGGTCTGCCGGACCATGACCGACATCCGGTGTTCGAGCGCGTACTGCACGATCGTCTGACTGATGACCAGTTCCTGATTCAGCGGGCGGCTCACGCGGGAGACGAGATCTCCGGATTCCTGGTCCTTCAGCAGGATGACCCCTCGATCGGGTTGAAACAGTTCGAACACGACGTCGAGCAGTGTCGCGAGCACCCCGTCCAGATTCTTGACCCACTGGAGGGCTTCGGCGACTTTCGTGAGCATCTCCGCCCGGCGTCCGGCCAATAGCCCCGTTCCCGTCCCGTCGGGTACTGGGACCTTGAATGCGATGGCGTCTTCGTCGAGCCGGGGTCCGGCCGCGCGCATCGAGAAGACCGTGACCGGAGAGGTCGGCAACGGCCGGCGCGGGGCCAGGGAGGACAGGGCTCCCGCCTCGATCTCGAACAGGAGTTCGGTGTCGCCGATGCGTATGCGGTCGCCGTGCTGGAGCTCGATCTCCTCAACCCTCCCGCGGCCCGTCACGTGGGTGCCCGCCGAACTGTTCAGGTCGCGGAGCAGGTAGGCGTCGTCGCGGCGTGAGACGCTCGCATGAAAGCGGGAGGCCGCCGGGTCGTCGAGCACGACGGCGTTGTCGGCGTTGCGTCCGATGGTCGTGGCGTCCCCGGACAGGGTGTAGACGCGGGCAGCAGGTGAACCGGGAGCAACGACGAGTGTCGCCATCTCTCATCCTCGACGGGTTGTCGGCCCGACGACTCGGCGTCGACGGCCTTGAGTGCGCGGAAGGTCAGAGGATACCCGATCCGGACCGGAATCCGACCGGGTTGGTGCACGCGGCTTCTCGACTTGGCATGCCAGCCGGCGCGGAATTGTGGCACACTGATGCGTCGGTAGCCCTCGTCCTGCCGTTCGTCGTCGTGTGCCGGGATCAATCGGAGAAGGAACATCATGAAACGAATCCTGTCGATCGCGTGTCTGCTGGTCCTCGTCGTCGCCGCCGTCGGGCTCGCCCAGAAGCCGGCCGCAGTCAGAGTCCTCATGGCGGACAAGGCGACGGATTTCACGAAATTCAAGACCTATGAGTGGGCGCCGGGCCACAAGGCACTGGACCCGGCATGGGACAAGGCGATCATCGACGGGATCGACAAGGCGCTGGCGGCCCAGGGCCTGAAGAAGGGCGCCCAGGCCGATATCCTGGTCGAGTATCACGCCGTGGGGAGCGAAGAGGTCGATCTCCGCACGTTCGACAACAAGGCGCCGGCGCCGGGCCAGGAGCGCGCCTCGGCGCAGATCGTCAAGAAGGGCGCGCTCGCGATCGACATGCGCGAGCCGGCCAGCCGCAAGGTCGTATGGCGCGTGGCTGCCGAGCAGGCGATCACGGCGACGACGGGCGCCGAGCGTGATGCCTTCGTCGCCAAGCTCGTCGCGACGATGTTCGAGTCGTATCCGACCGTCGCGAAGAAGAAGTAGCGGGGGCCGATGCGGCGCCGGCGAGTGGCAGGGGGCCCTACTGCTTCTGCCACTTGCCGACCGACAGCGGCTGGCCCTTGTCGTCCTTCGTGGTGAGCGTCAGCGTGTTGCCGTCCCGCTCCCAGTAGCGCGGGCGGCCCATCGCGAGCGGCCCGGCGGGCCCGCCGACCGCTGGCTTCCCGTCGAGGACGTAGGTGAGGCTGCGGCCCTGCATGTCGACGATCGTCCGTCCCGACGTGGAGAAGCGGCCCTTCTCAATCGGGATGCCCGCCTTCTGCGCCAGCGCCGCGCTCGCCTCGTCCACATTCAAATCCATCTTCAGATTGCCGAAGTCGTCGTAGACGAGCGTTCCCGTCCCCTTCACCTGGGTCGGCGACTCTCCCGGCGGGTAGATCGTGAAGGAAACGAGCGTCCAACTCCCCTCGAGGTACTGCCGCGCCACTTTCACGCTGCCGGGGCCCGTGTTGGGCGGGTCCGTGCGAGGCTTGTAGGTGCAGCCTGCCGCACTTGCGGCGGCAACGGCCAGTGAAACGGACAGCAGGGCGCGCGCGTATCTCATAGTGGCTCCCGTGGAACGGCCCGGGCGGGTTGGCTCTGCCAAATATAGCACGCGCTCCTGCCGACATCGGGAGGCGAGCTGCCGGGCACGGTTTGCGGCCGTTCCAGATCATGCTAGAGTGACAAACGGTCCGGGCGCGGCTGCGCTTGGGCCTCAATACCGAGGAGCGGAACTCATAGGGTTCGTGCCTCCTGGGCCCGCGATCGAGGTCAGGGCCGTCGAGGTGGCCGACAGCACAACATCATAAGGAGGAGAGGACATGCGCGCAGTGAGGTGGGCGGTTGTTCTGGGGCTGTTGCTCGCGGCGGTTCCCGCGTGGGCGCAGGTGAACGAGAAGAAGATCAACGTGAATTTCGGCGGCGGCTACACCTTTGCCCTCAGCGACGTTCACAAGAAGCTCGGCGACGGCTACAACGTCTCGCTCGGCCTGACCTTCAACCTCAGCCCGAAACTCGGCATCCAGGTCGAGTACGGGTACAACGGCCTCGGCGAGAAGAAACTCGATATCCCGGTGTGTTCCACGCCGGGCTGCCCGAACCCGACGAACGAGCCGTTCTATGCCAACGCGAACATGCAGTCGGTGGACTTCAACGTCGTGCTGAGGCCGATGACCGAAGGCAAGGCGTTGCCCTACATCGTCGCCGGCGTCGGCTACTACTACCGGCCGGTCGAGGTGACGACGCCGGCGGTCGGCTACGTCCCCGGCTACTGCGACCCGTTCTGGTACTGGTGCTATCCGGGCGGCTGGGTGTCGTATGACAAGATCATCGGCTCCCGCAGCAGCAGCGACTTCGGGATAGACATCGGCGGCGGCGTGTCGTTCTCGCTGGGCGATGCGGCGGCCCTCTACGTCGAGGCGCGGTATCACTATATCTGGGGTCCGAGCTACGACGTCACCGACGCCGCCGGCAAGCACTACACCGGAAAGGCCAACGGCCAGTTCCTCCCGTTCGTGATCGGCATCCGGTTCTAGCGTAACGTCGGGTTCTGTGTTCTGCCGCCGGACCGGTCGGGGTCCGGCGGTTTCCCTCCGAGCGGCCGCAGCCTTCCCGCATGCCTCGAGCGCGCCCAACTCGTCCGGCGTGGTTGAGCGGGTGCACCGCGTCCGCGCTCGCGCTGGTGGTGTGCCTGGGCCTGCTTCCGGCGGCCGCCGACGCCGCCTACAGCGACACCATCGTCCTGAAGAACGGGGACCGGATCAGGGGCGATGTGAAGAACCTGCAGCAGGGGATGCTGGAGTTCAAGACCGACACGATGAGTACGGTCTACATCAAGTGGGACCGCGTGGCGGAGATCACGGCGCCGGAGAACTTCGAGGTCGAGACGACCGACGGACTGAGGTTCTACGGGACTCTGGCGTCCGGCGGCCGGGGCAAGCTGGTCATCGACATCGGCCTGCGCACGGTGACGGTGAATCTCGTCGACGTGGTGCGGATCAGATTGCTCAAACGTCAGTTCTGGGACCGGCTGGACGGGTCAGTCGACCTCGGCGCGAGCTACGCGAAGTCGAGCGGCATCGGCCAGGGCTCGCTGGCCTTCAGCCTCAGCGCGCGCCGCCCCACGTTCGAGCTCGGGACCAAGTTCGACACGACAATCACGGTGCAGCCTGACCAGCCCGTGTCTTCGCGGACCACGCTGTCGGGCGGGTACGTGAGGCTGCTGAAGAACCGGTGGATCGTGCCGGTGACGGCCAAGGCCGAGCGCAACACGGACATCGGCCTTGAACTTCGCGCGTCCGGCACCGGAGGGTTCGGCCGCTACTTCGTGCAGACGAACCGGTCGCAGTTCGGGTCCGCCGCGGGGCTGGTCGTGACCCACGAGATCCCGGTTGATGGAGAGCCGTCGAACAACATCGAGGCGTACGTCGGCGCGACCTACGCGTTCTTCACCCACGACCGGCCGAAGACCTCGGTCAATCTGTCGGTATCGCTCTTGCCGAGCCTCAACGTCTCCGGCCGCTACCGCACCGACTTCGGCATCAGCGTGAAGCGGGAATTGTTCAAGGACTTCACGGTCGGGTTCAGCTACTACGACACCTACGACAACAAGCCGCCCGGAGGGGGCTCGCCCGCTCACGACTTCGGCGGGACGGTGACGGTCGGCTGGATCTCTGACGGGGCAGGCGCAGCGCGAGCACCGCGCCGCCCCAGGCCGCCGCCACTACCGAGGCTATCAGGATGCCGATCTTGGCGCGGTCCACGTTGGCCGGGTCGGAGAAGGCCAGCTGATCGACGAACATCGACATCGTGAACCCGATGCCGGCCAGGCAGGCGCCGCCGTAGATCTGCGACCAGCTCACGCCCTCCGGCCGCTCGCCGCGCGCGATCTTCACCGCGAGCCACGTGAACACCGTCACCCCTACCTGTTTGCCGAGGACGAGGCCCAGGACGATGCCGAGCCCGACGGGGTGACGCAGGGCGTCCAGGATGTTCCCGCTGACGGCCACGCCCGCGTTGAAGAACGCGAACAGCGGGAGGATGACGAACGCCACGAACGGGTGGAGCGTCTCCTCGAGCGCCAGTCCGGGCGGGCGCATGTCTGAGGCGACGCGACGCAGGTCCGAGATCGCGTCGAGCTGCCACCGGTCCTCGATCATGCTGTCGGTCGTCAGGTCGGCCGCCCGCAGGCGCGTGAGGCGGTCGTCGGTCAGGTCGAGGAACTCGCGCGGGTTGATGCGGGATCTGACCGGGACCAGCATCGCGACGAGCACGCCGGCGATCGTCGCGTGGACGCCCGAGGCGAGCACCCCCGCCCAGACGCCGAGCGCAAGCGCCACGTAGATCACCGGCTGGCGGACCCGCAGCCGGTTCGCGACCGCGATCGCCCCCAGGAACGCCGCGGCGATGATCAGCCCCGGCCAGGAGATCTGGCCGTGTAGAAGATCGCGATCACGAGCACCGCGCCCAGGTCGTCCCCGATGGCGAGCGCGGTCAGGAACACCTTGAGGCCGACAGGCACGCGCGCGCCGAAGAGCGCGAGGACGCCCAGGGCGAAGGCGATGTCGGTGGCCATCGGAATGCCCCAGCCAGCCGCGGCGTCGCCGGCCGGGTTGAACCAGCGCGTAGAGGAGCGCCGGCGACAATCATGCCGCCGAGCGCGGCCGCCACCGGCACGACGGCCTTCTTCACCGTCGAGAGCTGGCCCGCGACCAGCTCGCGCTTGATCTCGAGGCCCACGACGAAGAAGAACACGACCATCAGGAGGTCGTTGATCCAGTGCTGGACCGACAGGGCGAAGGTCGCCGAGCCCCACGCGAGGCCGACCTTCGGTGTGTAGGTAGCCGAAGTAGATCTCGGACCAGCGGGAGTTGGCGAGTGCGAGAGCGGCGACGGTCGCCGCGAGCAGCAGCGCGCTGCCGAACGCCTGCGAGTGCACGAACTGCGCGAACACGCCAGGCGCCGAGTCCTCACCGCGGCGCGCGGCCGTCATGCGGTCGTCCCCTCGCAGAACGCCTCGACCGCGTCGGCGACGGAGGTGAACCGATCGACCGCGCCGAGGCGGTCGTCCAGGCCCTCGCCGCGCAGACGGTCGCGCACGGCGGCGCGCGCCTCGACGGCCTGCAACCGCGATGCCCGCCGCCCTCGAGTTCGTCGGCGAGGCCGGCCAGCGTGTGGGCGCTCTGCATGTCGACGTACGCGGCGGCCGACAGGTCGAGCACGACCAGCCGCGGGCCGCGTGGCTGCCCTGCGCGCGCGGTCGCGGATGGCGTCGCAGCACGTGGTCCACGTTGAAGTAGACCACGGCCGCCTCCGGCCGGAAGATCAGCACGCCCGGGATCAGCTCGTTGTCCGGGTGCCGCTCCTGGTCGGAGAACCGCCGCGTGCCGGGGATGCGTCCGAGGACGGCCACGTGCGACGCGGAGGCGCGGCGAAGCAGCTGCACCAGCGAGATGACGGCGCCGATCATCACGCCGCGCAGCAGGCCGGAGCCGAGCACGCCCAGGATGGCGGCCATCGCGACGACGAATTCCGTGCGGTCGCTCCGCCACATCTGCCGGAGCGCCGAGACTTTGAACAGGCCGGCGACCGCCACCAGCACGACGGCCGCGAGCACCGGCTGCGGCAGGTCGCGCAAGCAGGTGCGAGAAGAAGAGGACGACCACCAGCACGAGGCCCGCCGCAATCGCGCCCGACAGCGGCGTCTCGCGCGCCTCCGCCTTCGTTCACCACCGACTGCGACATGCCCCCGCTGACGGGCAGTCCCCGGCCGAGTCCCGCGGCCAGATTGGACGACGGCGAGGGCGAGGAACTCCTGGTTGGCGTCGAGGCGGCCACCGTGCTTGGCGGTGAACATCCGGCCGATGGCGGCCGTTTCGACGGCGCTCGAGCAGGAAACAGGCGATCGCCAGCGGCAGCAGTTCGTTCACGTCGGCCCACCGGATCGCGGGGAGGCCGACCGCCGGCAGGCCCTGGGGGACCGTGCCGAGCAGCTTCACGCCGCGCGCGTCCAGCCCGAGCGCTGCCGACGCGACGATCGCGCCGACAACCACGAAGAGCGCCACCGGCTTGTTCTTCAGGAAGATCTTCCCGAGCACGAGCACCGCCAGGGCGGCGGCGCCGATGCCCAGCGCGGCAGCGTTGGTCTCGTTCAGGTGCCTGAGGAAGTAGCCGCTGTTCTCCCAGAAGTCCCCGTGCTCGCCGTGAAAGCCGAAGAGCTTCGGCAGCTGCGTGCTGGCGAGGAAGAGCGCCACGCCGCACTTGAAGCCCGTCATCACGCTCTCGGAGATGAAGTTGACGATCGCGCCCGCCTTGCCAGCCAGGCGAGAAAGGCGATGAGCCGACACCAGCAGCGCGGTCGCGGCCGCGAGCGCGCCGAAGCGCGTCGTGTCACCGCCCGCGATCCCGCCGAGCGACGCGCCGATCAGCAGCGCGATGGCGGACGTGACCGTGATCGTCGTATGCCGTGAACTGCAGAACAGCCAGAAGACCAGGCCGCTGAACAGGCAGGCGTAGAGCCCCGCCTCGGGCGGCAGGTTGGCGAGCGATGCGTCGCCCAGCCCGGCGGGAATCAGGTAGGCGGCCAGCGTGATGCCGGCGACCGCGTCGGCCCGGAGCCACGCCTTCTGGTACGGGCGCAGCCAGCCGAGCGCCGGCATGGCCGACCGAAGCCGCGAGGGCAGGGCCTGGGGCCGGCCGCCGGTTCCGGGTTGCGACATGACAGGAGCCTCCTCGGTGGTGGGTGAAGTATACGCGAATCGATTTCCGCGATTCTCCCGTATCATGGGCGCAAAGGACGACCGCCATGCCGCCAACGACGAAACGACTGCGGGCCACCTCGCGTGACCTTTCCCCGACGGCCAGCCCGTGCAGCGGCATGACGGTCGCGGATCTGAAGCAGTCGTTCCTCGACCACCTGTTCTGCGGCCTCGGCCGCGTGCCCGGGGCGGCGACGCGCAACGACGCGTACACCGCGCTCGCGCTGGCCGTTCGCGACCGCGTGCTGCGACACGGCGTCCGCACGCTCGAGAGGTACCGCGAGCGCGACGCCCGGGTCGTCGCGTATCTCTCCGCGGAGTTCCTGCCCGGCCCGCACCTGGCCAACAACCTGCTCAACCTCGGCATCCTCGAGACGGCCCGCCAGGCGATCGCCGACCTGGGCCTGAGCCTCGACGATCTGCTCGAGGCGGAGGAGGAGCCGGGCCTCGGCAACGGCGGCCTCGGCCGGCTGGCCTCGTGCTACATGGACTCGCTCGCCTCGCTGGAGGTGCCCGCGGTCGGCTACGGCATCCGCTACGAGTTCGGGATCTTCGACCAGACGATCACGGACGGTTGGCAGGTGGAGATCACGGACAAGTGGCTTCGCTTCGGCAATCCCTGGGAGATCGTCCGGCCCGAGATCGCCTACGACGTGAAGTTCGGCGGCCGCACCGAGCCGTGGACCGACCATGAGGGCCGGTACCGCGTTCGGTGGATTCCCGAGACGGTGGTGAAGGGCGTGGCCTACGACACGCCGATCCTCGGCTACCGCGTCGGCACGTGCAACAACCTGCGACTGTGGAAGGCCGAGGCCGTCGAGTCGTTCGACTTCGACGCCTTCAACCATGGCGATTACTACCGCGCCGTCGAAGACAAGATGCACTCGGAGAACATCACCAAGGTGCTCTATCCGAACGACGAGGTGGCGCAGGGGAAGGCGCTCCGGCTCCAGCAGCAGTACTTCTTCGTCACCTGCTCGCTGCAGGACATGATTCGCGTGCAGATGATCCTGAAGCGGCCGCTCGACCGGTTCCATGAGAAGTGGGCGGTGCAGCTGAACGACACGCACCCGGCGATCGCCGTCGCCGAGCTGATGCGGCTGCTGGTCGACCGGCATCAGATGGACTGGGACCACGCGTGGCGGGTCACGCGGGACACCTTGGCCTATACGAATCACACGCTGCTGCCCGAAGCGCTGGAGAAGTGGTCGGTGGGCCTGCTCGGCCGATTGCTCCCGCGCCACCTCGAGATCATCTACGAGATCAACGCGCGCTTCCTCGCGGACGTCCGCGCGGCCTGTCCGGGCGACGACGCCCGAGTGGCGCGCCTGTCGATCATCGATGAGACGCGGGGAGCGCTACGTCCGGATGGCCCACCTCGCGACGGTGGGCAGCCACCGGGTCAACGGCGTCGCGCGCCTGCATTCGGACCTGCTCAGGCAGACGGTGATGGGCGACTTCGCCGATCTGTGGCCTGAGAAGTTCTGCAACGTGACGAATGGCGTCACCCCCCGGCGCTTCGTCGCGGTCAGCAACCAGCCGCTCGCCGCGCTCATCTCCGGTCGCATCGGCGACGGGTGGCTGCGCGACCTCGACCAGTTGCGCCGGCTCGAGCCGCTGGCCGACGACGCGGAGTTCCGCCGGCAGTGGCGGGAGGTGAAGCTCGCGGCCAAGCGGGACCTCGCAGGCCTCATCACGCGGCGGACAGGCGTCACGCTCGACCCCGGGTCGCTCTTCGACATCCAGGCCAAACGTCTCCACGAGTACAAGCGGCAGCATCTGAACGTCCTGCACATCCTCACGCTCTACCTGCGCCTCACACGCGATCCCGGGGCGGACGTGCCGGCGCGTTCGTTCATCTTCGGCGCCAAGGCCGCACCCGGCTACGCGATGGCCAAGCTGATCATCAAGCTGATCAACGCCGTCGCCGGCGTGGTGAATGACGATCCCGACGTGCGCGGCCGGCTGAAGGTGGCGTTCTTCCCCGACTTCAACGTGAAGAACGCGCAGCATGTCTACCCGGCCGCCGATCTGTCCGAGCAGATTTCGACGGCGGGGAAAGAGGCGAGCGGGACCGGCAACATGAAGTTTTCGCTGAACGGCGCGCTGACGATCGGGACGCTGGACGGGGCGAACGTCGAGATCCGTGAGGAAGTCGGCGCCGAGAACTTCTTCCTGTTCGGGATGACGGCCGCCGAGGTGCGCGACCTGAAGGCGCGGGGCTACCGTCCGCGGGACGTGTACGACCAGCAGCCCGAGCTGCGCGAGGTGCTGGACTTCATCGCGTCGGGCGCGCTGGCCGGCGGCAACCCGAATCTGCTCAGGCCGATCGTGGACGACCTGCTCTGGCACGACCCGTTCCTGGTGCTGGCCGACTACCAGGCGTACGTCGAATGCCAGGAGCGCGTGAGCCGCCTGTGGGGCGATCCGGAGGCCTGGACGCGCATGTCCATCGTCAACGTCGCGCGCATGGGCAAGTTCTCGTCCGACCGGTCCATCCGCGACTACTGCAGCCAGGTGTGGAACGTGACGCCGGTGTCGGTGGAATAGAAGGCCGGAGCTGCGGCGCTTCGGCCCCGCGAGGTCGGCCGGCCACGAGGCGGCAGTCGTGGCCCGGTTCGTCGGCTCCGGGTTCCGCTCGGCAGACCTCGCCAGTCGCCCTTCGCGCCGCCCCGGTCCGCGCCTGCCTCTCGCGTGCCGGCTCGACGAGGCTCTGGGCTTCAGACCCGCGATCCGCGCACGGCCGGCCCCGTTTCCTTCAGCACGAACGTCAGGGCGACCGCCAGTCCGACGCCGTACAGCAGCGGCTCGAACGTCGTCTGGTAGTGCTCGAGCGACATCGAGCCCGCCCCGCCGCTGACGGTCGCCATGATCCGCCCGAAGACCGGTCCGAGCAGGGCGCTGAAGGTGAAGTTCAGGAAGTTCACGACGCCGGTGGCCGACCCGCCGACGCCGGGCGGATTCACTTCCTTGATGACGGTGTACGGCAGCATCGCCGCGCCCGATGCGATCCCCATCACGATGCCGAGGAGATACGGAGGCAGCACGCCGGCCGGTCCGTAGAGCACCCAGGCGAGGCAGGCCAGCAGCACCAGGCCGCTTGCGACAATGACCGGCTTGCGCCGCCCGATCCGATCGGAGATGAACCCGAGCAGCGGGCAGCCGATGATCCACCCGAACGGCACGGTCGCCGATCGGATCACCGCGTTGGCGAACTCGTACCCGTGGGCGTCCTGCAGGAACCGCACGCCCCAGATCATGTCGAAGATGGTCGTCGGGATGAACAGCAGCCCCGCGATCAGGCCGCACAGGATCGACTGCGGGTTGCGGAAGACCACGCCGAGGCCGGTGCCCGCCGCCCTGACCCAATTGTCGCGGCGGGCGGACGGCTCGGGAGCCGGAATGAGGAACACGAGGAGCACGCTGATGGCGAGGCCTCCGATGCCCATCGCGGCCCAGAACGCGCTCCAGGGAACGCCGGAGGCGATGATCGGCCCGACCACGAACTGGCCGGCCGATCCGCCCGCCATCCCGAACATCTGCGTGGCGCCGATGAGGGTGGCCGCCTTCGACGCCGGGAAGTTCGCCGACGCGATGTAGATCGCCCCGACGAGCGCGAACACGCCGCCCGCGCCCTGCACGAACCGCCCGATGCTGGCCGCGGTGCCGTTGCCCGTGGCGAAGAGCAGCGCCCCGATGCCGACCATGGCCGCGCCGATCGGGACGACCTTGCGCGGTCCGAGCCCGTCCATTGCCGCGCCGGCCACGAGGCTGAACGGCGAGTACCCCCAGTAGAAGAGGCCGACCATGGACGCGACGCCCATGGTCGTGAGGCCGAACGCGTCCGAGAGCTGCGGCATCATGACGGCCGGCGCCGACCGGAGCGTGTATTGGTAGAAGTAATACACGGCGGTGACCAGCCACGCGACCACGACCGTCCTGACGCCGCGACTCATACGATTGCCTCCCACGCCACCCTGTCGGCAACAGCCGGCTCAAGGCTCGGGGCCCAGGCCTCAGGCCCACTCCGCTGCCAGCTGCCAGCTAGCAAAGCACCACTGACACGGCGAGGCCGCCCTCGGAGGTCTCCTTGTACTTGGAGTTCATCTCCTTGGCGGTGAGCGCCATCGCCTCGACGGTAGTGTCGAAGTCCACGCGGCGGTCGGTCGGGATCTCGTTGCTCGCAATCAGGAACCCCACCCACGCCTTGACGGCGCCGTAGGAGCAGCGCTCGATGCACGGTAGCTGAACGTAGCCCGCCACCGGGTCGCACGTCAGCCCGAGGTGATGCTCGAGCGACGACTCGGCGGCGTTGGCGACCACCTGCGGCTCGAAGTCGTGCGCCTGGGCGAGGAACGCCGCGCCCATCGCCGACGCCACGCCAATCTCCGCCTGGCACCCGCCCTCCGCTCCGGCGAGCGTCGCGTTGTGCTTGCAGAGATACCCGATGACCGCTCCCGCCAGCATCCCCTCCCGGATCTTCTGCTGCGGCAGCTTGCGGCCGGCCTCACCCACCGAGTAGACCAGCGCCGGCATCACGCCGGCCGATCCGCCCGTCGGAGCGGTCACGACCAGGTGGCCGCGGGCGTTCTCCTCCGAGCCGGCCAGCGCGAAGGCGGCCACGGCGCCGACGCCCTTCTGCCGCTCGTACTTGTCGTCCATCGCGCGCTTGTACACTTCGCCGGCCTTCGTCTTCAGCTTGATCGGCCCGGGCAGCACGCCGGGCGGCATCGAGAGCCCGGTCTTGACGATGTTGACCATCGCCGTCGTGACCTTGTCGATGAACGCGTTGATCTCGGCCTCGGTCTTGCCGGAGACCGCCACCTCGTTGGCCATCGCCAGCTGCGCGATCGACAGCTTGTTCTGCTGGGCGTGCGCCAGCAGTTCCTTCATCGTCGAATACGGGTACTTCGGCTGCCCCTTCTTGGGCGGCTGATAGCCCTTCCACTCGATGAAGCCGCCGCCGACCGAGTAGTACTCCTGCTCCAGCAGGACGGCGTCGCCGCCCATCAGCTTGCACGTCATCGTGTTGGGGTGCGGGAAGGTCCCCTTGGGCGCGTCGTAGACGATGTCCTTCAGCGACGCGTCGAACGTCTTGTCGCCGAGTTTCACCGGGAACACCTGATCGGGCTTGTCGCGGAGCGAATCGAGGAACAGCGGGTCGACCGTCGCGGGCTCCTTGCCGATGATTCCGGCCAGCGATGCGCGCTCGGTCCCGTGCCCCTTGCCGGTGGCGCTCAGGCTGCCGAACAGGAAGACCTTCAGGGCGGTGGCCTTCGCGAGCTGATCGGGCGGCAGCTTGGTGCAGCGCTGGTAGAAATCGTAGGTGATGCGCATCGGCCCGATCGTGTGCGAGCTCGACGGCCCGGGGCCGACCTTGTAGAACTCGTCGATGACCGTCATCACCGGCCCCTTGGACCTCTTGACGACATCGAGGTCGGCCGACAGCTGTTCGGCGGGCGTCGCCGCCGCGGCGGCCGGTGCGGCGGCCTCCTCCTTCTTCTCCGGCGCCGAGCAGCCGGTGATGACCGCGGCCGCGCCGAGGACGGCACTGCGCATCATGAAGGCCCTCCGGTCCACACCCGCCGGTGCGCCCGCCGCGTCAGGCACTTCGCCGGAACGAAACAGCTCATCTCGGTCGCGTCGCTCACGTTCCATCATTGCCCCCTCGCTGGTGTGGGATTCGAGAATCAGTCCGCTCCGGACAGACCACGGTCCCGGCTCCCCGGGTCCGAGGCGAAGACTACCCCTGATGCGGTGGAGCGTCAACTGTGTCGCCAGCCAGTGTCGTCAGCCGGTTCAGAGGCCCGTGGGCCGTGTGCTACGATGGCCGAGGAGGCCATGTTCGTGGAGATGCGCACGGATCACCCGGTTCGCAGGAAGCTCGTCACGGCCGTTGTCTTCGCCATGCTCGTGCAGTTGCTGGCGCCCGGCCTTGCCGCCGGTGGCCGGACGCCGCAGACCCAGACCGCGCAGGCCGCCAAGCCGCAGACCGCCAAGCCAGCACAGACCGGGTCGCCGCTTGCGGACGCCGCCGCCGCGGCGAAGGCGGCTTCAGCGGCGGCGGGAGATCCCGGCTGGCCCCGAGCCTACCAGACGCCGGGCGGCCTGAGGTTCGTGATCTACCAGCCACAGATCGCCGAGTGGACGAACCAGCGTCGCATGGTGGCCTACGCGGCGGTGTCGGTCGAGCCCGCCGGCGGGCAGAAGCCGTCACTCGGCTCGCTGAAGGTGGAAGCCAACACGAAGGTGGCGGTGGACGACCGACTCGTAAGCTTCTCCGACATGGCGCTCACCGAGACCAACTTCCCGACATTGCCGAAGGAGCAGGTTCGCGACATCGCCGCCGAGATCGTCAAGGCGATCCCGGACGAGGACCGCGTGATCGCGCTCGACCGGGTGCTGGCCTCGGTGGACAGGAGCCAGATCACGCCGAAGAACGTCGAGGGACTGAACACGGACCCGCCGCCGATCTTCTTCAGCCAGACGCCGGCCGTGCTCGTGAACATCGACGGCGATCCGATCTGGAGCCCGATCAAGGAGAACGACCTGAAGTTCGCGGTGAACACGAACTGGGATCTCTACTTCCACGAGCCGAGCAAGACGTACTACCTGCTCGACGACGGCGCCTGGCTCGCGACGAAGGACCTCAAGAGCTCGTGGGCGCCGACGGGGAAGCTCCCCGACAGTTTCAAGAAGTTGCCCGCCGACGACAACTTCAAGGACGCCAGGGCCGCGGTGCCGGGCAAGAAGCTCAGCGCGGCAAGGCGCCGAGGGTGTTCGTGAGCTTCGCGCCCGCCGAGTTGATTGTCATCCAGGGCGACCCGAGATACCTCCTGGTGGACGGCACGACCGACCTGTTGTGGGTGTCCGATACCGAGGCCGACGTCTTCCGGATGGGCAAGGCCGGCGCCGTCTACTATCTGGTCGCGGGCCGGTGGTTCTCGGCGCCCGGGTTCACGGGGCCCTGGAAGTTCGCCACGCCCAGCCTGCCCGCCGACTTCCAGAAGATCCCGCTCGAGCACCCGCGGTCGCGCGTCCTGGCGTCGGTGCCGGGCACGCAGCAGGCCGCCGAAGCCGTCCTGCTGGCGCAGGTGCCGCAGACCGCCCGCGTCAACCGCAAGGAGGTCAAGGCGCCGGACGTCACCTACCAGGGCGCACCGAAGTTCGAGCCCGTGCCGACGACGAAGGTCGAGTACGCGGTGAACACCGACAAGGACATCGTCAAGTTCGGTGACCTCTACTACTTGTGCTTCCAGGGGGTCTGGTTCATGTCGAAGAAGCCGGACGGTCCGTGGGAGGTCTGCTCGAAGGTGCCGAAGGAGATCTATGCGATCCCCGCGAGTTCGCCGGTGAACAACGTGACCTACGTGACGGTGGTCGAAGAAGACACTAACGACGAGTGGGTCACGTTTGCGGCGGTGGCGGCCTATACCGGAGTCATGATCGCCTGGGGATGCGCGTGGTGGGGCACCGGCTACTACCATCCGCCCTACTGGGGATGGGGTGGCGGCTACCCCTACTACTATCCGCGCTACCCAACCTACGGCTACGGAGCGTGGTACAACCCGTGGACCGGCGGCTACGGCCGTGCGGCGGTGGCGTACGGGCCTTACGGTGGTGCGGGAGTGGGCGCCCGATACAATCCGACGACCGGCACGTATGCCCGCGGAGCGGTCGCGTATGGGCCCTACGGCGCTCGCGGAGCCGCGGAGGCCTATAATCCCCGGACCGGTACCTACGGTCAGACCAGGCAGGGTTCCGGCGTCTACGGAAGCTGGGGCAGCACCGCCGTACAGCGCGGCGACGACTGGGCGAAGACCTCGCGTGTCACCAACGATCGGACGGGGAACACGACCAGGGTCACGCAGGGATCGGGCGGTGGCGGCGCCGTGACCCGCAACACGCCGGGGCCCGGCGGCGGGGGTGTTGCGAAGACCGGGAGCGGTGACGTCTACGCGGGGCGCGACGGCAACGTCTACAAGAACGACGGCGGCGGCTGGCAGAAGTACGACGGCAGCAGTTGGAACAACGTAGAGAAGCCGCAGGGCCAGGCTGGCGCGACGGCGCGCGACCAGGCAGCGGCCACGGGTGGCGACCGTTCCACGGTCGATCAGACTGAACCGCGACCGGGGGGCGCGCACCGAGGGGACGCAGCGCACCAGCGACCTGGGCTCCATCCGCAGCAGCGGCATGGGCAGCAGCCGGGCCGGCAGCTACCGCCCGAGCGGCGGCGGCCGGATGGGTGGCGGCGGCGGCGGACGGCGGTAGACACTCGAAGTCGGGATGTCCCGGCCGCGGTTACGGAACTGAGTTACAGTGACGTGATCGCGACTGAGACCTCCCGACCTCGCACCATACAAGGAGCAGCGATGAGCAAGAGACACACTCGAGTTTTCGTCGTGGCCGTTCTGGCATTGGCGTCGGCGATGGCGGCTCATGGCCTGGCGCAGGGCCAGCAGCCGCCGAAAGTGCAGATCCCGCAGTCCGGCGTGCCCCAGATCATGACGCTCGAGGGCGCGTTCGTTCGGGCAGCGTACAACAATGAAGGCTATGTCATCCTCGGCTACAGGCTCGCGAACTCGTCGGTGGGCCAGCCGTGGATGCTGCTCGACGTTGGCATGACGCTTCGTGAACGCGTGCCCAACTACAAGCTGACCCGCGCTGCGCTGTCGCTCGAAACGCCCGACGGCAAGACGGTCCCGCTGCCTTCGAACGAGGAATTCCAGAGCGCGAACCTGGCGGCCCTGGAACGGCAGTCGCAGGTCACCAACGACTCGATCAACTACTTCCCGCCGATGGCCAGCCAGGCGTGCCGGATCGGGTTCTTCGCCGAGCTCGCACAGCGGGCCAGGTCGTACGACGAGGTCGAGCTCAGCCCGACGCGCGCGTGCCTTGGCAAGGTTTTCTTCCCGATCCCTGGTGGGATCACATATGGCCAGTACTGGCTGAACGTGAAGTTCGAGAAGAGCCTCGTCCGCGTGCCCCTGAGGATCTGACAAAGGACGAGGAGAAGCTCCTGAACAAGAACTTCAAGGACATCAAGAAGCAGGTCCAAGAGGCGTTCGCGCCGCCGAAGAAGTAATGGGATGGAGGAGTGAACGCCATGGCCGACCACGCGAAGAGACGCGGCAGGGAGGATGAGCCGAAGACGCTCAAGACGAAGGACTACGACCGTGCGCTCAAGCAGTTGCACGTCGAACTCGTCAAGCTGCAGCGGTGGGTCGTCCACAAGGGCCTCAAGGTGTGCATCGTGTTCGAAGGCCGGGACGGGGCCGGCAAGGGCGGCACGATCAAGGCGATCACTGAACGCGTGAGCCCTCGGGTCTTCCGCGTCGTGGCGCTTCCGGCTCC